>JAJDEW010000058.1 GCA_029259595.1 Planctomycetota bacterium
ATTTTTTGAATTGGAGACAAGCATGAAAGCAATGACCCCCAAGGATCGCGTCGAGTACGTCAAGAACCTGGAACTTGATCCGACTCCCCAGTCCGTCCTGGATCTGCATCTCGCCCCAACGGTGACTGAAGACGACGAGCAAGCAGGCTACGTGGACGCAGGAAGTCTGGTCTCTTTCGTCGCAGGCGTAAGCGCTCTCCACAAGAGCGACGCTCTCAACACGACACTTCTGGCGCAACTCGCCGCCAACAAGAAGCATGACCGGGAAACTCAGACCGTCGAGTGGTACAAGTACTACCGAAACGTGCTTGAAAACGTTGGTTGGGTCGTCCCGAGCTTCAATTTCCTGAAGTTCAAAGCTAGCGGGTCGACCTTCACCGTGGACGCGGTAATCGCGGATGTGCTGGAGGCCATCTCGACTCAGGACGATCGCCAGATCATCGACTCGACGATCAGCGCGGTCAAAGCACTCGACAATGGCGATGGCAGACTTGTCCTTTGGGACCAGAACACGACGAGTCTGGACAGGGGCAACTTTCAGATCAGTGCATGCAGCGAGTCGGACGGCGTCCTGGTCATGAAGCTGGGCACCTTCTACTTCCACACGGACAAGACAGTGACGAGTGTCCTGTGGTTCAGCTTCTCGTCCTCGAAGACGGAATTCTACAAGGGCGGCCAGACCGTCAACCTGAACGAAGACGTGTACAACAACGACCTTCGAGAGATGGTGATCAAGAAGCTAGGAAAGCGCGCCCAGGATTTTGTCGGCAACCTAGACATCTAGCCCTGAAATAAGCGCTCAGACGGAAAGAGGCGCCGAAACGCGCCGATTCATGGGGTAACCACACCTTCCATGGGTCGGAGCGAGGCGCCTCAAGTGAAGCAAACTACGGATCGAGTTCGTGCGAGTCACGTCAATACGGGGACGGCCGTTTTCGGCGCGGAGTTGACCGAGGGAGGGCGGGGTGAACGCCAGCTCCGCCACCCCAAGCTGCGAGTCGAGATCGAGGCGACGGAGTCGACGGCCTACGGGGGCCTTGCTTTGGCGTCCAGTCTAGTCGCGAAGCTGCGGGTGTCTCAGGCGATCGACGAGCACCTCTCTTTGCTTCGGTCTCACCGTCCGTTTCACGAGTCCGATCACGTGCTGACGCACGTCTACAACCTGTTCGTGGGAGGGGGCGCGATCGAGGACATCGCCGACCTACAGCACAGCGAACCTGTGCGCCGGATCCTGGGCGCCTCTCGCATCCCCGACCCCACGACGGCTGGCGACTTCCTGCGTCGCTTCGGGCAGGCGGACATCGTCGAGCTGGATCGAGCGATCGACGAGGTGCAGAGCCGGGCGTGGCGACTCACCCACGGATCACGCAAGGTCAAGCTGGGCGTGGTCGACTTGGACTCGCACGTGCGCCACGTTTTTGGCGACCAGAAGGAAGGTGCCGACTTCACCTACAAGGGCGGCTTCGGCTATCACCCGCTGGTGATCTCGCTGGCTGGCACGCAGGAGTGTCTTCGGCTGGTCAACCGCCCTGGCAACGTCGCCTCGGCGGAGGGCGCTGCGAAGCACTTGGCGGAGCTGGTGTCGATGCTGAAGTCTCGCTTCAATAGGATCCTGGTGCGCGGCGACAGCGCCTTCGCACGCCAGGACATCTTCGACGTGTGCGACGAACACGGGCTGTACTTCGCGATGGTCTCACCGACCCAGCCCAACTTCGCGGATCTGGCCGATTCGCTGCCGGAGCGGTGCTGGAAGCCGTTTCGCGCGAGCGACGCGAAGCCGTCGCGCGGTGGGCGGCGCCGCAAGCGCGGCGGGAACCGCCGTCGTCGCCGTGCTCGCGAGCGCGGCAAACGGAACCTCAAGCTGGAGAAGCAGTGGGTCGCCGAGCTCGACTACCGGCCTGTACGCAGCGAGCGGACCTATCGCCTGATCGTGCGGCGTCAAAGGATCGAGGAGTCCGCGCAAGGCGAGCTCTTCGAGCTCTGGCGCTATCGCTACGTGCTCACCAATCTGCCGAAGTCTGTCTCCGCCGAAGAGGTCGTGCGGGAAACCTACCGCCGCTGCGATCAGGAGAACGTGATCGAGCAGCTGCAGGGAGGCGTCGCGGCGATGCGCATGCCGACGGGTGGGCTGCTCGCCAACCACGCCTTCCTGGTGTGCGCTCGCCTCGCACACAACCTCAAGGCATGGCTGGCGATGCTGGCTCTGCCGGCCGAGGTGATGCGCTGGGAATGGAAGCGCTTCCGCAAGGCCTTCGTCTACATCGCGGCGCGCGTGGTGCTGACCGCGCGCATGCACGTGCTGCGACTGGCCGGCTCTCATCGATTCGCAGAAAGCATCCAGCGAGGGATCATCCGGCTGCAAACCTGACCGCTTGCGATAGGGCCGCGACCGCATCGATTCCGATGGCGGAGCTGTGCCCGTAGGACGCAAACGACCCCCTGGCGAAAGGCAAGGGTCACGCGACGACGAGCTCAGACGGGCTTCAACCCGAATCCAGCACGCCGATTCTCCAACCCCAGCCAGCCAATCGGTCGATCACCACCGCCGAGGCACCGCTACGAGGGACAAGCGCTCGCTGAGCGCTTATTTCAGGGCTAGGAGCTAGGGTCGGGGACGTCCTTCTTTCGAAGGGCGTCCCCGCTCGCGTCCAGGAGCTCACGACGGCACGCACTCGAGCGTCCGCCAGGCGCCGCGCGGTCGTTCGGCGACCACGGTGAGCCCCGCGGCGGCGAGGACGGGGCGCAGGCCGTCCAGGTGGCGGCGGTGGATGCCGCTCAGGAGGACGAAGCGGCGTGCGCACGCCCGCAAGATCGTGGCCTGCGCGGCCAGGACATCGGCGTAGATGTTCGCGACGACGCCGTCGTATGGCTCGGATCCCACGAGCGAGTCGAAGCCACCGGTGCGGAAGTGACAGCGCTCGAGAACGCCGTTGTCGCGCGCGAGGTCGTTTGCCGCCGTCTCCGCGTTCGGGTCGAGATCGAATCCGTGCACCTCGCCCGCGCCGAGCAACGCGGACGCCACGGCCAGGACTCCGGAGCCGCTGCCCGCATCGAGCAGGCGGTCGCCGGGTCGGATCAGGGACTGCAGGCGTTCGAGACAGGTGCGCGTCGTCGGATGACGGCCCGTGCCGAACGAACCGCCCGGGGCGAGCCGCAGCGGGAGATCGGCAGGACGCAACTCGAGCTCGGACCAGGGTGGAACGATGCACAGACGTCCGACGCGGAAGGCGCGCCAGCTCGCCTTCCAGGATTCCGCGTAGTCGCGCGCGGGAAGGTGCGTGAAGCCGACGGCCAGGTCGCGAAGCGCGGGCTCGGCGGCGCGCTCGGCCCGGGCTCGCACCGCGGCCGTGATCGCCTCGCGCACGACGGAAGAGTCCTCGCGCGCGGCGTAGAACGTGGTGACGTCGGTGAAGACCTCGCCGCCGCTGCCTTCGGGCGGCAAGGCGTCTTCGATCACCGCCTGCGTGCAGGGTTCGACGACGAGCGCCTCGGCGACCAGCTCGTGCCAGCCGAGCGGTACGCGAACGCGCACCTCGATCCAGCCGTCGGCCTGGGGCTCACCGACCTCGTCGTTCGCTCGTGTCATGGCGCGGAGCTTGCCCGGTCGCGCCAGCCGTGGCAACGCTCAGCCGCCTTGCACCTCGAGCGCATCGAAGGAGAGCAACGCCATCGCCGTGGCGTAGGCCTTGCCATAGCTGAAGCCCGAGTCCACGAAGCCGCCGTCG
Organism: Planctomycetota bacterium; assembly: GCA_029259595.1. Taxonomy (GTDB): domain Bacteria; phylum Planctomycetota; class UBA1135; order UBA1135; genus OFTM43. The sequence continues at coordinate 3,726 of JAJDEW010000058.1, forward strand.
ACTTCGGGCAGCTCGCAGAGCAGCTCGAACAGGCGCGCGCGTTCCTTCGCGAGCGGTCGGTCGGGATCGTCGACCGTCGCGAGGCAGGTCGCGAGGAAGTTGTGGAAGAAGAAGTAGCCCGCCGTCCCATCGAGGCTCGGGATGTGGAAGTTCGACTTGCGGCCCGGTTCGATCGCCGCGGGGTAGCTGTCGAGAAAGAGTTCGATGCCGTGCTCGACCGCCTTGCGCTCGACCCGTCCTTCGAGCGCGAGCACCCACTCGCAAAGCGGCTGGCGGCAGGCGGCGCCAGCCATCGTTCGGTTCACCTGCGGAGCATCGACGAGGTAGCCGAAGAGTCCTTGGTCACCGCCGCGTGCCCCTTCGAGGACATCCGCCGCCTTTGCGAAGACCTCTTCGTCGACGGCGAGCCCGACCTCGCGCGCACCGTGCAGGGCCAAGGCGCCCATCGCGGTCACGAACGTCGACGTGTACGTGTAATGGCTGAAGGGGCCGCCCGCTTCGGCCTGCTGGTCGACCAGGTACGCCACCCACTCCTCCATCGCGGCCTGGATCGCCTGCGGTCGCGCGTCGGCGTCGGGGTAGGCCCGCGCGAAGTGCAGGAGCCGCAGGATGTCGGCGTAGGACCAGATCACGCCTTCCCGGTCGACGAGCTCGTCGGCCAGGAGGAAGGCCTCGCCGCGCATCACGACGGCATCGGCTAGCTCGGGATCGAGCTCGCGCCAGGCGCGTACGGCCGAGCAAGCGACCGCGCTGATCGCGGTGTGGATGTTGCCGAGAGCTCCGCCGAGGACCTCCTCCGTCAGCACGCTTACGCCGTCGCCTCCCCAGCGCGAGCCGCGCCAGGACCCGTCGGACCGTTGCTGGCGAACCAGGAAGCGGAAGCCGTCCTGCAAGATCGCGCGCGCCTCCTTCGGCGTGCGGACGTAGTGCGTGTCGGGCGAAGCGTAGGCGGCCTCGTCGAGCCAGCGCAGGTCCTCCATGGCGCGCGTCAGCGGGCCTTCGCCGCGCTGACCGTCGCCGCCGATCGCAAGATAGGCGGCCGACTTGGCGGCCCAGGGGGAGCGGGGCTCGAGCTCGAGCGCGCGCCGCCAGGCCGCGAGGGCCTCGTCCTCGCGCCGGTCGAACCAGCGGACGGCGCCGAGGAAGTAGGCCGCCTCGGCCCGGCGCGCGTGTGGAACGTCCTTCGCGAGCGCAGCCTCGAGGTCGGCCTCGGCCGCACGGTCGGCGCCTCGACGCAACGCGAGGCGTGCGCGCTCGACCTGGACCAGTGCCTCCTGCTCCGCGTCGCTGGCCAAGCTCCAAGCCGCCTCCAAGGCCTGCGCGGCCTCCGCCGGACGGCGTTCGAGTCGAGCGAGGCGCGCGCGCAGGAGGCTCGCCTCGAAGCCGACGAGCCCCGTCAAGGCCGAGCGCGCGCTCGGGAACGCACCGTCGCGCAGAGCTTCGGTCGCGCAGGCCAGCGCCAGCGCGCCGTCCTTCGGTGCGGCCACCCAGGCCGCATGGGCTTCCTCGAAGCGCGCGTGCCGGTGCGCGTCGTCGCCCAAACCCTCGAGCACGGCGCGCAGCTTGGCCGCGAACCAGTCGGCCTGGAAGGTGAAGATGCGATCGATGCGCAGCAGCTCTTCACCCGCGGGCGAGAACACCAGCAGACCGGGTTCCATGAAGGCCGGCATGGAAAGGCCGAAGCGAGCGCCCAGCTCTCCGGCCACGGGGCGCTGGATGGCCACGAAGCGCCGGTTGATCAGCTCGGACAGCTCGGGGTCCGAGAAGGGTCCGACCTGCATGTAGCGATCGAGCAGGTGCGGCAAGATCATGTGCTGCCCTGCCACGGTCGGCACGTACCACAACAGCGGACGGCCGCGCTCCTTCGCCTCGGCCAGGCACTCCTCGAACGACGGAGCGACTTCGAGCGCGGCCGTGATCCACTCGACCGCATGCGCCTCGAGCCGTTGCTGCATGACCAGCTCCATCATCTGCGCCTCGGTGTTCACCACCTCGATCCGATCGAACCATCGGATCGTGTCGTAGCAGGCGCGCCAGGCCGGGACCTCGGCGGGCACTTCGACTTGGACTTGGGACGAGGCGACGGCGGGAACGAAGGCAGGCAGCAGGAAGGCCAGTCGTGAGAGCTTCATGTCGGCGAGCCTACCGTCGTACGACCTGGGCGCGGAAGGCCCCTACGCAAGAGCTACGGCACTCGAATTCATACCTTTCCCAGACCCCTCGAGCGGACTTCACGTGCCTGACCGAAACCCAACGGACGCCCCCGAGCGAAGACGCCGCGGGCTTGCCAAGCCGGCCGCGGGGAACGACGATGCCGCCATGAGCCGGCCTGTCCTCTTCGTCCTTCTCGCCCTGCCCCTGTTCTCCTGTGCCTTCGCGCGCACCGTCGAGAACACACCCCTGGAAGCCCAGGCGATGGCCCAGCTGCAGCCGGGGACCTCGACGGCGCGGGACGTCGTGGAGACGCTCGGGGCCCCGACCGAGGTCGTTCAGCTCGGCAAGCGCAGCGCCTACCGCTACGACTTCACGACCACCAAGCGTGCCGTGCTGGTCCTGATCCTCATCGACTTCTTCAACCAGGATTCGCGTTCCGATCGCGCCTGGTTCTTCTTCGACGAAAGCGACGTACTCACCCACGTCGGCGTCACGCTCGAGGGCGAGAAAGCACGCTATGCGATGCCCTGGCAGGACGTGCACGAGTGAAGAAGGCCACGGTGCTCTTCGCGCTCGCGTTTTGGTCGAGCGCCTGCATCCAGGCCGGCTGGACGCGTGAAACCCGCGACAAACCCGTGCCTGCCGAGGCCCTGGTCGAGCTCGGTCCGGGCGCGGGACTCGACGCCTGCCTCGCGCGACTCGGCGCTCCCTTGCATGTGCAGGAAGTCGCCGTCGACGGGGCCCAGGGCGCGATGCTCGTCTACGGCTGGTACGAGAGCCGCGGCTGGGGCGTGGACGTGTCCGTACCGCTCCAAGAGCGCGCCTCGGCCTCGGTGTCCTATGACCAGGGGACCGAGCGGATGCGTGGCGTCGCCCTGGTCTTCGACGCCGACCTCTTGCTCGACCACTGGCGTGACGGTCTCGTCCGCGACCTGCTCGGCGAAGGCCAGCGCGTCCGGCCCCAACCGGTCGACGGCTGAGGCTTCAGTCCGGTGCAGCAGCGATCTCGTCGATAATCGCGAGATGGTGGGCCGTGTGAGTGCGCGCGAAGCGTAGCCACAGGGGCGCCGAGAGATCGCCCAGAAGCTGGTGAGGAATGCCGTCCGGCGCGTCCGCCAGCTCGTCCAGCCGACGTCCCACCTGCTCGTGAAGCTGCCGCGCATCGCGCGCGAAGGTCTGCACGCTTTCGGGCTCGAAAGTCGCGGGCGGCGTCACGAAGCGTGGCGCCTGCGCCAGACCTCGCGGAATCGCCCCCGCCTCCAGCACCGCGGAGGCCTCCGCAGCAAGCGGCTGGCGCGGGCGGATCAAGAGCCCCTTGCGGTTCACCAGCGCCAGGGCGTTCTTCAGGCTGAGTTCGTTCGCGAGCGACAGGTGAAACAGGTGCCTGGCGATCTCCCAACCCGACACCGCCGGTACGACGCGGGTCAAGACCTCGACGTCACGCGCCAACCAGGCCTCGACCCGGTCCAGATCGGCGCCGAGGTCCGCGTGGTCGCGGGCGGCATTCGTCGTCAGGGTCGTCATTCGGACTGCTCGGCGGCGCGCGCCTTCTGCATCGGGTTCTTGCGCTCGGGGCGCTTGTTGAACTCGATCTTGGCCTCGACCGGCCGGCGCGGAAACTCGTTGTCGTAGAGGTCGACGTCGGCCGTCTCGCGGTGCGGGTCGAGCACGAAGCGCTCGATCACCTTGTCGCTCATGACCAACTTCGACACCTTGCGATCGTTGCGGCGCCAGATCTCGGCCGGGATCCGCAACTCGCTCGTCGAGCCGTCGTCGTAGTGCAGCTCCAGAATGACAGGCATGACCAGCCCGCCTTCGTTCACGAGGTCCACGACGTAGAGCTTGCGGTCGAGCCCCAGGACCTCTTTCTCGTCGTCGTCCAGGTCTTCGATCAGCTTGGTGAACGACTCGCGATCCTCGTCGGTGATGTCGAGCTCGTCGTAGTCGTTGTAGAAGTCTCGCAGGCTCGGGTACGCGTCGAGACGCTTGGGCATCGAGGCGTTGCGGGCCTGGGACAAGGTGACGGGCTCGCTGTCGCGCTCGGCCTTCGCGAGCGGCCGCTCGACATCGGGATCGCGTGTGTCGATCCGGAAGAGCCGCACGCCATCGATCGAGATGTCCGTCTTGTCCGTGGTGAAGAACCAACCGTGCCAGAACCAGTCCAGATCGACGGCCGACGCGTCCTCGAGGGTTCGGAAGAGGTCGGCCGGCATCGGGCGCTTGAACATCCAACGCCGGCTGTATTCCTTGAAGGCGAAGTCGAAGAGCTCACGCCCCATCACCGTTTCGCGGAGCACGTTGAGGGCCGTCGCGGGCTTCGCGTACGCGTTCGCGCCGAACTGCAGGATCGATTCCGAGTTCGTCATGATCGGAACCTGCGCGCTCGACTCCATGTAGGACGTGATCTTCTGCGGCTCGCCGCGCCAGGAAGGATAGTCCTCTTCCCACTCCTGCTCGGCCAGGTACTGGAGGAAGGTGTTCAGTCCCTCGTCCATCCACGTCCACTGGCGCTCGTCCGAGTTGACGACCATCGGGAACCAGTTGTGCCCCACCTCGTGGATGATGACCGAGATCAGGCCGTACTTCGTCCGCGCGGAGTAGGTCCCGTCGTCCTCGGGCCGCGGGCCGTTGAAGCAGATCATCGGGTACTCCATCCCACCGACCGGGCCGTTGACGGAGATCGCGACGGGATAGGGGTAGGGAAAGGTGAACTTGGAGTAGACGTCGAGCGTGTGCACGATCGAGTGCGTCGAGTACTTGCTCCAGAGCGGCTCGCCTTCGTTGGGGTAGTACGACATGGCCCAGACCGGGCGACCGCCTTCGACCTGGTGCAGCACCGCGTCCCAAATGAACTTGCGCGAGCTGGCGAAGGCGAAGTCGCGCACGTTCTTGGCCGCGAAGACCCAGGTCTTCGTGCCGCTGGGCGTCCCGGCCTCGTTCGCCTTGGCCTCCTCCGGAGTCACGATGAAGACGGGCTCGTCGGCCGTCTCGGCCTGCTCGAGGCGCTGGCGCCATTCGGGCTTGAGGACCTCGTCCGGGTTCTGCAAGACGCCGGTCGAGGCGACGACATGATCGTCGGGCACCGTGATCGCCACGTCGTAGTCGCCGAAGTCGAGCGTGAACTCGCCGCGCCCCAAAAACTGCTTGTGCTGCCAACCGTTGACGTCGGTATAGGCGGCCATGCGCGGGAACCACTGCGCGATCTCGTAGAGCCAGTTGCCGTCGTCCTCGAAGTGCTCGGCCCCCGTGCGGCCGCGCACGTCGTCGGAAGCGTTGACCGTGTAGCTCCAGTCGATCCCGACCTGCGTGCTCTCTCCGGGGCGCAGCGGCTCGGCGATGTCCACGCGCATCATGGTGCCGACGATCGTATGGGGAAGCGGACCATCGTCCCCGTCGGCGACCTTGGTGATCTCGAGGCTGCCGTCGAACCGCTCCCGGGCCAGGATCGACTGGATCGTGCCGTAGCTCGGATTCGCGAGGTCGGGTGCGACCCCGGTGAGGACGGCGTGCGAGTCCGGCGCGAAGATGTTCGGATCGAGCTGCACCCAGAGGTAGCTCAGCGTGTCCGGCGAAGCGTTGTGGTAGGTGATCGACTCCGAGCCTCGGATCTTCTGCTCGCTGTCGTCGAGCTCGACGGCGATCGAATAGTCCGCGCGCTGCTGCCAGTAGCGATGGCCGGGTGCTCCCGACGCAGCCCTGTAGACGTTGGGCGTGGGCAGGATCTCCTCGAGCTGCCGGAACTTGTCCGAACGTACTTCCGCGGTGCCGAAGGCGACTCCTACGGCGAGAAGTGAGGTGAACGGAACGGTGAGGAGGAGACGTCTGGAGGTCTTCATTGGCGTCCTGGCGGGCCGGGCTGGGGTCGAGGAGGGGCGGAAGATAGCACAGCCTTCCCCGCACGGCGATCCGCACGTCCCTGTGTCAAGGTTCCGTTCGAGCGAACGGGAACGAGCTTCCAGATTCGGCGCACGAACCGCCTTCGCCCGGTCTTCCCCCGGGTTTGCTTCAGCTCGACGAAGGCCCGGGGCGATCAAGCCTCGAACCCCGTCCGGAGGCCTGGATCACATCATGAAATCACTTCTCTTCGCTGCCCCGCTCCTGCTCGCCGCTGTGCCCGCCAACGGAGGGGACACGCCCGCGCTGACTCCCCACGAAAGCGTCGAAGCCGGCATCCACGCGATGCGGAACAACAAGCTGCACACCTTCCTCTTGCATACCTTCGGTGACTCGGCTGTCGCCGAGATGCGCACGGGCTGGAACAAGGAGCGCCAGAAGAAGGCCGGTGCGACCGAGTCGGCCGAGTTCACCGAATTCATCAACAAGCTGACGGCTCCGGGTGCGGAGCAGGCGCTCATGGAGGAGTTCCGGCCGCAGCTCGACGAGATGCGCCCGCAGATGACGATGATGGTCGGGATGTTCTCCGGACTCATCGGCGCCGCCCTCCAGGAAGACGAGAACCTGAGCACCGAGGAGAAGCGCAACGCCACGCAGATGATGGATGCGCTCTCACGCCACCTGATGACGCACGACCTCTGCGATCCGCGCTCGGCCGAGAAGGCCATCGGCATCCTCTGCCGTAGCGCGCGCAAGCTGAAGCTCGAGAGCCTCCAGCAGGTTCACGACCTCACCTTCGAAGCACTGCTCGGCAAGGGCGACATCGCCCTCGGCGCGCTTAAGGAGATCTTCGAGATCTACGGCTTCTCGATGGACCGTTGGCTCGACTCCGTCAAAGCGGAGACCGTCCGCACCAGTGGGAGCAAGGCCACGGTCAAGGTCTCCTACGAGTTCCTGGGCATCAAGCAGTCGATGAACGCCGAGATGGTCCGGATCGGCAAGCGCTGGCTCCGCGAGGAAGCCGCCGCGATGATCGAAACGCGCTAGGCGAACAGACTCGCAGCGATCTGGAGCGCGGGGTGCCGAACGGCGCCCCGCGCTCTTTTTTTGGCGTCGGAGCCCCGCGGGTTCCTCGCAACGGGCGGGCGCCCAGTACGTACACTGCGCCCGTGCCGATCGCCCTAGAGACCCGCTCGCTCACGAAGCGCTTTGGCGACGTCGTCGCGGTCCGCGACCTTTCCCTGCGGGTTCCGTCCGGGGAGATCTACGGGTTGCTCGGCCCCAACGGCTCGGGCAAGACGACGACCCTGGCTTGCGCCCTGGGCCTCATGCGTCCGACCGACGGGCACGCCCTCGTCCTCGGGACACCGGCGCACCGCATCGCCGAGACGCGCGGCGCCGTCAGCGTGGTCTTCGACGGTTCGGACCTGGTCGACGAGCTCTCGGCGCGCCAGAACCTCGAGTTTGCGCGCAGGCTCCTGGGACGGCCGCACGGGCGTGGCACACAGGAAGTGCTCGAGCTCGTGGGACTCACCGCGCTCGCGCGTCGCCGGGCGGCCCGGCTGTCCCTGGGCGAGCGGCGCCGGCTGGCGGTCGCACGCGCCCTGCTCGGCGACCCGCGTCTGCTCGTTCTCGACGAGCCGCTGTCCGGCCTCGACCCCGCGGGCGTCCGCACCATGCTCGCCCTGTTCCGCACGCTCGCCGGCGAGGGCCGCACGCTCTTCCTGTCCAGCCACAGGCTGCGCGAGCTGGAGACGGTGCTCACGCGCGGCGCGATCCTCAGCCAGGGCCGGCTGGCCGCGGAGGGCACGCTGGCGGAGCTCACCGGAGCCGACCGCCCCCGTTTGCGCGTCCGTGCGACCCCGCTCGAGCGGGCGCGGGAGGTGCTGTCGACACTCGAGACGCTACGCGTCGTTTCGGAAGAGCAGGACCTGCTCACGATCGAGCTCCGCAACGAGCTCGACGGTGGACTGGACGGGGCCGGCCTGAATCGCCGCCTCGTCGAAGCCGGCTGCGACGTGCACGAGCTGGCTCCTGAGCGGCGCGACCTCGCGAGCGCCTTCGACCTCTGGGTGGCCCGGGCCCGCGAGACGGACCGCCGCCAGGAGTTGCGCGCGTGAAGGGCACGCTGCGCGTCGCTCACTCCGAGCTCTTCCGCCTCGTGCGCTCGCGTTCCGGCCTCGTCGCGCTCGTCGTCCTCGCGCTGGTCTCCGGCGTACGCGTCGTCGCCGCACGGTTGGCGGGCGGGTTGCCCGACGCGCGGGCACTCGCGACCGGAGCCGGACCCGAGCCGCACGCTACGAACGCTTGGGCGCCCTTCATCGACGGCTGGAGCATGGGCCTCGAGCTCGGAACCCTCCTCTTGCTCGTCCATGCTGCGCGCTCGCTCGCAGCGGACAGAACCAACGGTGTCGTGCGCCTGTCCGTGACGCGCAGCTCGAGCCGCGCGGCCCTGGTGCTGGGTCGCGCGCTCCTGGCACCCCTTCCGATCGTCGCGGTGGTCGCGGTCACCGGCGCCAGCGCCTTCCTGGCGGCTCGGACCCTGTTCACGTTCGGGCCGATCGTCGTGGACGGCTACGAACTGATCGCGACCCACGAGCTCGTGTTCGAGCTACGCCGCACGCTCCTCGCCACCGGCTTGCCGCTGTTCGCGACCTTTGCCTTCGGGCTCTTCGTCTCCTGCGCGGCTCGAACTCCCGCCGGTGCCGTGACGACGGCGCTCACGACATGGTTGGCCTTCGACCTGTTCAAGGACGCGCTGGGCCCCGCGCGCATTTGGATCTTCGCCACCTTCGCGCCCACGCTGCTCGACCGCTCGGCCTGGAGCGAGTTCGCGGGAGTCGCGCGCGGCTACTCGGACGCCGGCCTGTCGGAGGAGCTGTGGCGGATGAACCTCTTCGTTCCCGGGCCGTGGGCGCTCCTGTGGCTCGCCCTCGCCTGCAACCTCGTCGCACGCCGAGCGCTGTGATGCGGCGCCACCCTTCCCACGAGTCGATCCGACGCATGTCGTCCCTCCGCTTCCATACGCTTCGCTTCGCTTGCGCCGTCCTCGCTTCGAGCGCCGCGGCCTGCCTCAGCGTCGGACACGAGCCCGTTCCCGATCCGCTGCCGGAGACCGGGATCTTCGAAGAGGGGCGCCCCGGCCGTGACGAACCGGCCGCTTGGCTCGGCCTGCGGACGCGCGAGAATCTGGCCGGGGGGCTCGACGCGCTCGCTTTCCGTCCCGGTCTCGTGGTGACGGACGTCGTCCTGGCCTCGCCCGCCTGGAGCGCGGGCCTGCGTGCGGGCGACCTGCTTCTGCGCTGGAATGCCACCGACACGAACGACGTGGTCACACTCGAGACCCTCGTCGCCCAGGCGCCGCCAGGTGAAACCGTCGCGCTGCGAGTCCAGCGCGGTGACACCGTCTTCGCCGTGCGAGTCGAACCCGTGACGGCCCCGGCGACCTCCGAGCGAACGGCGGAGGCCCTCTGGCTGAAGGACTCGGCCCGTTCTCGCGCCGCCTGGAGCACGTCCGAGGGCGGCGTTCGACTCGTGAGCTCGGTCGCGGACGGCCCCTTCCCGAAGGGCGGAGTCGCGGTCGGAAGCGTCGTCTCCGCAATCGACGGCGCGCCCCTCGTCAGCGCCCGTGGATTGCTCCGCGCCCTCGCCGCGCGGGCTCCAGGGGAAAGGGTCGACGTCACCTTCCAGAGTCCCGACGGCAAGCCGGGGACGGCACGCGTCACGCTCCATCGGCCGCGGCGGCACGTGAGCGAGCTCGCGGTTCCGATCCTCGGGCGCTACGCCCACGATCCGACCGAGGACACGACGTCGTTCGTCCTGTGTGACCTTTGGTTGATCTCGCTCTTGCGCTACGAGCGCGACGGCGAGGAGCGCCGCTGGCGGATCTTGCGCTTCCTGCGCTTCTCGACAGGACTCGGCGAGCTCGGGGAGCTCGGGCGATGACCGCCTGGGCTCCACTCCTCGCGCTGGGGGTCGCTCTGCCGAGCGGGCTCGACGTCCGCTTCGTGCCCACGACGCTCGAGCCCGTCGGCGACTTGCTCGGCGCCGAGCTGGTCGACGTCTTCGGCGACCGCCGTCCCGAGGCCGTTTTGGCCGTCCGGACACCGCAGGGTCGCCGTGAGCTCCGCCTGCACGAAATCGGTCCAGCCGGCCTCGTCCAGGTTCCGCTCGTGACGGTCGAGATCCTCGACGAGGTCATCGCCTGGGGAGTGGCCGAGCTGCGCCCTGAACCCGGGCGAGAGCTCTTCTTCCTCACGCGCGCGGGCGCCTACTCGTTTTCGACGACCAAGCCCGGCTACCGCGACAACGTCGCCCGCTTCGTCGACGCGCCCCTGCTCTACGACATCGCCGACCCCGAGGCGCTGCCCTACTGGCCCTACGTCCTCGCGACCGGCGCGGGCGAGCGTCTGCTCCTCCCGACGCTGACGGGACCGGTCTTGTACGGTCCGGACGAGCGGCCCGAGAACGGCGACGGGCTCTGGAAGCCCGAGGTGCGCATCGAAGAGAGCGTCACCGAGGCTGCGCAACCTCCCCGCGACCGGGCCGCGGCCGTCTCCTTCAGTGCGGCCGGCTTCTCCGCCAGCGCCTCCCTGTCCGGTGGCCGCCGGCTCCTCCTGGATGGCGACCCCGAACCCGCGCGCCTGCTCGCGAGCCGTCGCTCCTACGCCGCGCCCACCTTGCTCGACGTCGATGGGGACGGGGCGCAGGACCTGGTCTTCGAACACGAGGAGGCTCTCCACGTCCACCTCGCGCGCGCGGGGCGCTTCGCGCTCGAGCCTGATCGGCGCGAGGCGTTTCCGGACTACCTGAAGCACGAGGACGACGAAAACGTCGCGACGGAACTCCAGCTCGTCGACCTCGACGGCGACGGCGATGCCGACGTGATCGCACGCCGACGCCGCGACGGAGACGGCCTCGAGAATGCGGACATCAACCTGCTCTTGCTGCGCAACGACGGCAAGCGCCTCTTCCCCGAGCAACCGACCCAGGTGCTGCGCTTCGAGGCGGCCGTGCTGCGCGTCGACGTCGCCGACGCGAACGGCGACGGGCGGCCCGACCTGGTCCTGCGCAAGTTCGAGCTGCCCGGCCTGCTGGGAACGGTGACGGGGCTCGAGTTCACGCTGACCCACCTCGTCTTCTTCGGGGAGAAGGGTGCGCGCTTCTTCGAACGCAAGCCGGCGCTCGAGCAGAAGCGGACCTTCGACGAGTCGACGATCCAGGAGGCCATCGCGAACCGCTCGATGCGACTCGACGCCGATGGGGACGGGCTCGCCGACCTGGTCGAGGTCGACCTCGCGGGCCGCATCGCGATCCGTAGGCTGCGCAAGGACAAGGGCTTCTTCACGGGCACGACGTGGACGCTGGACGAGTCACCGTGGAAGCGCTTCGGCAATGTCGGCAGCATCGAGTCGCTGGAAGTGGACGACTGGAACGGCGACGGCCTCGTCGACATCGCGAGCCGTGGGTCCACCGGATTCACCCTGATCCTGTCACGGAGGTCGCCGTGATCCTGGTCCTCCTTGCTTGCGTCGCGCTGCAGTCCACGACGAACGATGCGCCGCCGGCGCGCAGCGTCACGACGGTCGGACTGGGAGCGGAGGGCGTGCTCGCGGTGCGGGACCTCGACGGCGACGGCGATCGCGATCTCGTGCTCGTGCGATCGGACGGCTTCGTCGCCCGACGCTTCGTGGACGGGGTCTGGGAGAAGGCCGGCCCCCTACTCCCGTGGCCCGGCGAGAACGTCGCCTGGGACGTCGTCGACGCGGATGAGAACGGCGCGAGCGAGATCGTCGTCTTCTCCGACGGCCTGGTGCAGGCCTGGAGACCGGATGCGGAGGCAGGTTGGACGGCGCGAACGATCGCCGTCGCCGCCGGTGACGTGCCGCGCGGGATCTTCCGCATGAATCTCCTGCGGGACGTGAACGGCGACGGCCTGCGCGACCTCGTGCTACCCGCCTTCGGGCACTTCGACGTGCGCCTGCGCCGGGCCGGCGCAGACTTCGACGTACCCGTGCGCGTGGCGCTCGACGCTCACATCCACCACGATGTGGGCGACCCGCGCTCGCTGAATTCGACCTTCGGTCAGGTCGTCTCGGTGCCCTGGTTCTCGATCGAGGATGCCGACGGCGACGGCGCGGTCGACCTCGTGGCAACGACGGAGCGGGAAGTCGCCTTCCACCTCGCGACTCCGGGCCCGTCGCCCTCGATCGCCAGTGAGCCCACGTGGACGCTGGATCTCGAGGGCCTGCGGGCCGAGCTGCCCGAGCTCGGTGGGCTGCAACTGAACGACCTCTTCATCCACGGCGGCCAGCGCGTCGCCTGGCGCCTCGCGGAACTCGATGGAGAGGGACCGCGGGACCTCGTCGTGCAGATCGGATCGAAGCTGCGCATCTACGCCGGCGGCGCTCGAACCGGCGCCGGGAGCGAGCCGACCCAGGTCCTGCTCTCCAGCGGCAACGTGTTGTTCTTCCTCCTGCGAGACGTCCTCGGTGACGGTCGTCCGGACCTGCAGCTCATCCGCGGCGAGGGCCTCTCGCTCGGACGCATCCTGCGCTGGCTCGTCTTGCCGGGGTCGCTCGACCTCGAGTTGTACACGTACGAGAACCGGGGTGGCCGCTTCTCCTCGAAACCGGTGCGCCGCAACGAGCTCGTGATCCGGATTCCGCGCTTGCTCTCGTTCGCCAACGAATTCGAAGGCCTGGCGGAGACGCTGGAGGCGGAGAGCGACATCCCCGCGGTCCGCGTCGCCTTCGGAGCGGATGCGGTCGCCAACGACGTCGTCGACGTGCTCGACGGTCGTCTGGTCGTAGCGCTCGATTGCGCTGTCGACGTCGCACAGAGTCTCCTGAACGAGACGCGTCCGGACGACATGGACGAGCTCGAAATTCTCGAGCGCTTGATTCTCGCGGACCTCGATCGCCTGGGTCCCGGAGGCCGCAAGACGCTCGACCTCGGCGAGATCGACACGTGGAACGTGTTCCCAGGCGCGCTGCTGCGGAGGGCGGCGCACGGCGCTCCGCTCGGGCTCGACCAACCCTTGCCCGCCCCTCTCGATGAGCCCCGGATCTTCGTCCGCGACCTCGACGGTGACGGCCGCCCGGATTTCCTGGTGCTGGCTCAGGATGCGGACGAGGGCCACGCCGTGCATCTCGTTCTCTCCCCCGCCGATTCCTGAGCCGAAGTCGCGACCCGGTTTCGGAGCAACGGCGCGGGATTCAGTTCGGCGCCCCTCCCGGATAAAGTCGGCGCGCGATGAGCACCACTACCGCCAAGAAAATCACGTTCCTGGAGCGCGTCGAGCGCTTCGGCAACGCCTTGCCCGACCCGATGACCCTGTTCGTCCTCGGTGCGGCGCTCGTCTTCCTCGTGTCCGCACTCGCGGCCGGGCAGGGCTGGACCAGCGAGCTTTCGAACGCAAAGGGCGAGCTGTTGCGCTCGGAGTCTGCACGCAACCTGCTCTCCGCCGAGGGCTTTCGCTGGTTGTTCCAGAACCTGATCCGCATCTTCGTCGAGTTCCGTCCGCTCGGGATGGTGCTCGCAGCCGGGATCGGAATCGCCGTCGCCGAGCGTTCGGGCTTCATCAGCACGGCCCTCAAGGGAATCCTCGTTTACGTCCCGCGCCAGCTCCTGACTCCCGCGACCTTCTTCGCCGGGATCATGAGCTCGATGGCGATCGACGCCGGCTACATCGTCCTGCCGCCGCTCGCCGGCGCGATCTACAAGGCGGTCGGCCGCTCACCGGTCGTCGGCATCGCCGCCGTGTCCGCCGGCGTCGCTTCGGGCTTCAACGCAAACCTCTTGGTCACCGGGCTCGATCCCCTGCTCGCCGGATTCACCGAGAGCGCCGCACGCATCCTGTCACCCGACTACGCGGTCAATCCGGCCTGCAACCTGTATTTCATGATCGCCTCGACGATCATGATCACGCTGCTCGGCTGGGCGCTGACCGTCTGGTACGTGGAGCCGCGGCTCGCAGCGCGCTACCCGGCCGACAAGCTCGCGGGCGAGGACTCGACCGGACCCGCCGCGCTCGAGATCGCGCCGCGGGAACGGCGCGGCCTCATGCTCGCCTTCCTGTCGACGCTCGTCGCGGCCGCCTTCCTGTGGGCCTGCCAGCACTATCCCTGGGGCTTTCTCTACGACGCGCCCGGCAGCATCGGCACCGGCGAGGGTCAGACGCCCTTCCCGACCTACATCAGCGTCATCGTGCCGCTCCTGATCGTGCTCTTCCTCGTGCCGGGCCTGACCTACGGCCTCGTCACGGGCACGGTCCGTTCGGATCGCGACGTCGTCAAGATGATGAGCGACTACATGGCGCTCATGGGCAACTACGTCGTGCTGGCGTTCTTCGCCGCGATCTTCGTCGAGGCCTTCGCACACTCGAACCTCGGCATCATGGTCGCGATCGAAGGGGGCAACTTCCTGCGCTCGTTCGAGCTGTCGAGCTGGGCCCACATGCTGGCCTTCATCGTCGTCGTGGCCTTCATCAACATGTTCGTCGGTTCGATGTCGGCCAAGTGGGCCATGCTCGCGACCGTCTTCGTGCCGATGTTCATGACGATCGGCATCAGCCCCGAGCTGACCCAGGTCACCTACCGTATCGGCGACTCCGTCACGAACAGCGTGACGCCCCTGAACCCTTACTTCGTCGTGCTGCTCGTGTTCATGCGCCAGTACGTCAAGAACGCCGGCCTCGGCACGCTGATCTCGGCACTCCTGCCCTACGCCGTCGTCTTCGGCATCGCCTGGTCCGTCTTGCTCGTGCTGTGGATCCAGGCCGGCTTGCCCCTCGGCCCGGACGGGCCGCTGACCTTCACGCCTTGAAGGCCAGCGGGCCGGTGAACCGCGAACGGTTCACCGGTTCGAGCATTCAGCGGTTGGGCTGGGGCGTGACGCGCAGGTAGGGCTTCAAGGTCTTGAAGCCCTTCGGGAACTTCTTCTTGGCCTCGTCGTCGGACAGGCTCGGCACCACGATCACGTCTTCGCCGTCCTTCCAGTTCACCGGCGTCGCGACCTGATACTTGGCCGTCAGCTGGAGCGAATCGATGACGCGCAGGACCTCGTCGAAGTTGCGACCGGTGCTGGCCGGATACGTGATCATCAGCTTGACCTTCTTGTCGGGGCCGATGACGAAGAGCGAGCGCACAGTCAGCGTGTCGTTCGCGTTCGGATGGATCATCCCGTACTTGTCGGCGACCTTGTGGTCGGGGTCACCGATCAGGGGGTAATTCAGCGCGGCGCCCTGCGTCTCCTCGATGTCTCCGATCCAAGCGTTGTGGCTCTCGACCGAATCGACGGAGACGCCGATCATCTTCACGTTGCGCTTGTCGAACTCCGACTTGAGCTTGGCCGCCATCCCCAACTCGGTCGTGCAAACGGGCGTGAAGTCCTTGGGGTGCGAAAAGAGCACGCCCCAACTGTTCCCCAGCCAGGAGTGAAACTCGATGTCCCCTTGCGTCGTCGGGGCGGTGAAGTTCGGGGCTTCGTCTCCAAGTCGTATCGTCATGGTCGTCTCCAGCGTTTGCTGCTTCTTGGGGTCATGGCGGCCGGGCAGTCGCAACTCCCGTCCCCGCCGTCGAGCCATTGTGCCGCGATTCTTCCGGGCATCCACCCGTAGTCCGCGACCCGCGCTGGCTCGGGCGTCGGCGCGAGCGTCAGGGCGCCGACGGAAGCTCGGCTCCGATCGCGCGACGCCAGGCCGCCAGGGCGCGGGCGTGCTCGGCGCGGGCCGCCAGCTCGGCCACCTGCGCCGTCGCCAGCCGCTCCTGACGCCCCAGCTTCAGGGCCAGGAACTCGGGCGTGAGCACGCTGCGGGCCGCTTCCTCGACCAGGATCGTCCGCAGGTTCTCCGTCTCGGCCAGGCGCGTGGCCCGGGTCGCGACGACGAGCTCGGTACGGGTCGCGACGTCCCGCAGGGCGACCTTCACCTCGGCCACGACCGTGCGAAGCGTCTCCTCGTAGGCCAGCAGGACCTGGCGCGTTTGCAAGCGTGCCTGACGCTCGGCGGCCCGACCGGCGCGCGCGCCGAAGGGCTGGGCGAGCTCGAAGCCGAGCAGGGCCGTCCATTCGTCGTCCTTCGCCAGCGAATCCAACGAATCGGAGACGGTCTCGTCGAGTCCGGCCACGGAGACGCTCGCAAAGAGGTCGACCTGGGGGCGCTTGGCGTCCGCGGCGAGCCGCTCCCGCAGCTCGGCGTCCTCGATCGCGAGCAACGCCGAGTGCACGTCCGGGCGGGCTTCGAACGCCCGGGCCAGCGCGGCCCGGACGTCGATGTCGAGCGCCTCGGGGGCCGCGTCGGTCGAGGGCATGTGGGCGGGCTCGAGCAGGATCTCGTCCGCAAGCGGGAGCTCGGGATCGTTCATGACCGACTTCAGCCGATCCGACGCGGCGCGCACGACACGGCGCGCGCGCAGGACGTCGGACTCGCGCCGACGCAGCGTCGCGAGCGCATCGGCATAGGCCGCCTGGTTGGCGTCGAAGTCGAGCCGTGCGCGCAGAACGCGCTCGACCGCGTCGCCCTGGTCCCTGAGGCGCTGGAACACGCGCAGGACGGCCCAGGACTCGACGAGGTCCTGGTAGGCGTCCTCGGTCAGCTCGCGCAGCAAGAGCGCCGCAAAAGCCAGGTCGTCGTCCGCCTTCTCGGATCGCCGCCGCGCGAGCTCGATCTCGGCCTGGTTGACGAGCGAACCGAAGCCGCGCAGCAAGGGTTGGGCGACCTCGAAGGCGAGCCCGGACTGCCACGCGGGGTCGGGCACGAAGTCGATCCCGTCCGTCCGGTTCTTCAGGCGTTCGAAGAAGGCCGAGAGCGAAACGGTCGCGCCTCCAGCGAGACGACGGCGCAGTCCGAGCCGTAGGAGCGCACGATCCTGCGCGCTGTTCGGCGTTCCGATCGTAATGCCGTTGATGACCGGCACCCGATTCGGGATGCTGGCGGTCTCGCCCTCGACCGTGCCAAAGCCCTCGGTATCGAAGGCCGCCTCGGCGACCGTGATGCCTTCGCGATCGACGTCGGTCTGCAGGCGTGTCACTTCGAGCGCGAGATTGGAGCCGAGCGAGCGCTGTACGGCCTCCGCCACGGTCAGCGAGGCGCGCCGTTGCACGGCGCCGTCCAGGTCGCGACCGAGATCGACGTCGACGTTCCACGACGACGGTCCGCCCAGCTCCTCGAGCTCGGCCAGCCGCGGACCGAAGGCTTCCTCGAGCTTCGAGCCTTCGTCGGCGGGCACGGGCAGGCGCTGGCCGACCTCGAGCTGAGCGAGCTCGGCCCGCAGGACGTCCGCCGCGAGCTCGCGCACGGGTGTCCGACGGGGTGCAGGTGCCCCGCACCCCGGCAAGACCAGGAGTCCGAGGACCAAGAGCGCCAAGGTCGTCCCGAAGCGGGCCGTCGTTGCTCCGCCGCGAACCATCGCATCCTCGCTCTCCTTCGACCCCGGCAAGAGGCCGAGGCGTGCCTGCACGTCGAAGGCCAGCGACAAGAGCAATGGCACCAGCAACAAGGTGAACACCGTGGAGACCAACAGGCCTCCCACCACGACGCTGCCGAGTCCCCGATACAGCTCGGAGCCCGCCCCCGGCATGAAGATCAGCGGTGACATGCCGAGCACCGACGTCATCGTGCCCATGAAGATCGGGCGCACGCGGGTGCGCACCGCTTCGGTGATCGCGCGTTGCGGTGTCATCGGCTCGTCCGCGTGCCTCCCCTTCGCATCCCCGATGTCACCTTCGCCGCGCAGGAACTGCAGAGCCTGGTGAACGATCAGGATGGCGTTGTTCACGACGATGCCGATCAGGATGACGAAGCCCAGCATCGTGAGCACGTCGAGGTTCTGGGCCGGCATGTAGGGATCGGACTGGCTCCAGACGTGAACGCCGTAGAGCCCCGCGAACCCGCCGAGCGTCGCCAGCGGCACGCTGAACATGATGATCAGGGGCTGCAAGAAGCTCTGGAACAGGACGCACATCAGGAGGTAGACGACCAGCAGGGCGAGGATGAGCGAGCTTCCCAGCATGCCAGCGAGCGTCCCGTCGCCGAGCATGGCCGCCTTTACCGCGTCGAGCTTGCTGGCCGAGCCGGAGAAGCTGGTCTCGACGTCGAACGGGATCACGCCGGCCGCCCGCCCGCGCTCCAAGGTCGACTGGACGCTCGCGATCGCCGCACCGAGCGGCATCCCCGGCGGAGGCGTGAACTGGAGACTGACCGAGCGCTGGCGTCCGGTGCGGTTGACCTGACCGGGAGCGTTGACGCGCCGCAACTCGGCCACCGCGGAGAGCGGTACGACGTCGCCACGCGGGGTCGCCAGCGGCTGCTCACCGAGGAGGGCCAGCGGAGCGTCCGACAGTGAATCTCGTGCGACGAGCTTCAGGTCGATCGTCTGGCTGCCCACGACGTAGTCTCCGAGGAAGGCCCCGTCGCCCAAGGCCTGCACCGCGATCCCGAGCTCGGTCGGCGTCAGACCGACCTCGCCCAAGCGCTCGAGGTTCGGAATGATCTGCAACTCGGGCGTCGGCAAGTCGAAGTTCGACGGATCGGGCTGCAGGCTGAACGGCCCGTACTCCTGCATCATCTGCAGGAAAATGGTCTGCGCCGCAGCGGTCACCTGCCCGAGATCGTCGCCCGAGAAGTTGATCGCGACAGCCGAACCGCTGCGTCCGCCCAAGCGGAAGAGCGGCACCTGGAAGGCGAAGGCCATCACACCGGGCAGGACGTCCGATCGCGTCACGTGGCGGAAGAGCGGCTGCAAGTCGGCGACTCGCTCGGGCTCGGCACCGATGCCGCCGTGGAACATCGAGCCCGGAAAGGCCACGAGGAAGTAGTTTTCGAGCGGCGGCGGGACGATCGGCGCGCCCGGACTCATCGTCGCGAAATCGAAGGTCGGGACCGGCGGCACCGCTGCCGCGGCTTCCTCGTACTCCCTCGTTCCCCGCTCGTAGTGCCCCGCCTCGAAGTAGGGCCGCATCCCCTCCTCGATCCGCAGGCCGAGCGTCTCCTGTTGCTCGACGCTCATGCCCGGCGGCGGAATGATCAAGCCGAACACGAGGTTGCGGTTGCCGACGGGCAAGTAGTCGAGCGGCGGCATCAAGAGCCAGGTCCCTGCCAAGCTCGCGGCCGTGAGCGCGACGACGATGCCGATCCGTGCCAACACGCTGCGCGAGAGCCAGCCGATCAGCCCGGCGATCGCGTCCGGGATACCCCGCAGGGGTGCCGAGAGACGCTTCAGGATCCCGCCGGGGCCGGCCTTGGACTCGACGGGGCGCAAGAGTCGCGCCGCGGCGGTCGGGATGACCGTGACGGAAACCAGCAGGCTGAGCGAAACGGCCGCGACGATGGCGAGTGCGATGTCGCGGAAGAGCTGCCCCGCCTCTTCCTCGATCAACAGGATCGGCAGGAACACGACGACCGTGGTCAAGGTCGCCGCGATGACGGCGCCGAACACTTCGCGCGTCCCGTCGTAGGCCGCCTGCATCGGCGTCTTGCCCATCTCGAGGTGTCGAAACACGTTCTCGAGCACGACGATCGCGTTGTCGACCACCATGCCGACCGCGAAGGCCATCCCGGCCAGGCTGATGACGTTCACGCTCCGACCGAGCGACACCAGGAAGACGACGGCTCCGATCACCGAGATCGGAATCGAGAGAGCGATGATGCCCGAGCTACGCAACGACCGCAGGAACAGGTACAGAACGAGGATGGCGAGCCCGCCGCCGATCCAGATATTGCTGCGAACCAGCGCGAGCGCGTCGTCGATGTAGATCGTCTGGTCGTAGACCTGTTCGAGCGTGAAGATCCCTTCGAGCCCGCGTTGACGCGCGTAGGAGTCCAGCACGCCGCCCGGCGCGTTGAGACGGTCCACGCCTTCCTGCAGGCCGTTCATGACCTCCATGACGTTCGCGCCGACCTCGCGCTGGGCGTTGATCGCGATCACGGGCCGGCCGCGCGAACGAACGAAGCCCGTGGGCTCCTTGAACGTCTCGACGACCTCGGCCACGTCCCTGACGTAGACGGTCCCGGCGTCGGTCTCGGCGACGAGGGTGTTCAGCACCTGCTGGACGTTCTCGTACTGGCTGACCATCCGCAGGCGCACTTCCGTGCGCGACTCGTCGAGGGCTCCAGCCGAGACGTTGTCGTTCGTGCGACGCAACGCGGCCGCGAGCGCGTCGATCGGAACGCCGACCTCGGCCAGCTGCACGGGATCGAAGCGCACTTGCGTCTCTCGCTCGCGCCCTCCGAGGACGTTGATCTCGGACACGCCGGAGACGCGCTCGAGCGCCGGCTTGATGCGGTCTTCCGCGAAATCCTGGAGCTGGCGCACGTCGATCGCGGGGTCGGTGCAGTCGAAGACGAACCAGGCGATGAAGTCACGGTTCTCGGGGTCCGAGGCCTCGACCACGGGCTCGTCGACGTTCTCCGGGTAGCTCGGCACCTCGCGCAGTTTGTCGCTCACCTCGCGCAGCGCGACTTCCTTCGGTGTCCCGACATCGAACTCGAGCCGGATCGAGCCCGTACCTTGCTGCAACGTGCTGGTGATCCGCTTGAGGCCGGTGATGCCCTGCAGGCGTTCCTCCTGGGGATCGACGAGGTCCTGTTCGACCTCCTGCGGGCTCGCGCCCTCCCAGCGGGTCGTGACGGCGATGATCGTGTCTTCGACGTTAGGCGTCAGCTGGATCGGGATCCGCTGTAGCGCGAGAACGCCTGCGAGGAGCACGAGCACGACGCCGACGACCACGGTCACCGGTTGACGGATGGCGGAGCGAACGGGATCCATCGTCGTCACTCCCCGCTCGTCACGCCGGAGTCAGCGGTCGGGACGGCGTCGATCGGTTGGACGGGCGCCATCGGATAGAGCCGTTGCTTGCCCTCCACGATCGCGGCGTCGCCCGCCTTCAGGGGACCGCGGACGACGGCACGCCCGCCCTCGCGCCACAGCACCTCGACCTGCACCGGACGAGCGTTCCAAGGACTGCCTTCGGTGCCCGGGACGGCCACGAAGAGATAGGGACCGAGCTCGTTCTGCAGCAGCGCGTCCACCGCGACCGTCTTGTGATCGGCTCGCTCGGCGATCGGGACCCAGGCCACGGCCGACATGCCGGGCGCGAGCGCCGGGTTCGGCGCCAGCGAAGCGATGACCGTCAGCATGCGCGCCCCCGGATCGACGTCCGGAACGACGCGCCACAGCTCCGACTCGAAGGCGGACGTACCGGCGGCGGCGGTCACGGACAGCGGTCCCTTGGGAACACGCAACGCGGCGAGGTGACGCTGGGGCACCTCGACCCAGACCTCGAGCTCGTCGGAGACCAGCTCGGCCACGGAACTCCCGGCCGCCAGCCATTCCCCGGCTTCGACCGCGACCGACGCGATCGTGCCTGCGAAGGGGGCGTGCACTTCGGTGTCGGCCACGCGATCGACGAGCAGCTTCGTTCGCTCCACGAGGACGGCACGCTCCTGCTCGGCCTGTGCAAGCCGCGCTTGCGCCTCGGCCACGGCCGTCTCGGCGTCCGCGAGCTCCTTGGCGTTCGTGGCGTCGCGCTCCACGAGGCGTCGCACGGCTTCGAGGTCGCGATGCTCCTGGGTCAAGGCATGGCCGCGCTCGTCCACGAGCGCCTCGGCTACGGCCGTTTGCGCCGTCAGGACCGAGAGCTCGAGCTCGAGCCGGGTCGCGTCGATCCGCGCGAGCACGGCCCCGCGCTCCACGCGAGTGCCCTCGTCCACCAACAGCTCGACGATGCGGCCGGCCTCCTCGCCTGCCACGTGGGACCGACGGGCCGCACGCAGCTCACCGTTCGCGAAGCGTCGATCTTGGAGGGAAGCGATCTGCACGGGGTCGGTCCGGACCATCGAGGGCTGCCCCTGCAGAGGGGGCGGGACGGCGACGGTCGCAGGCGCGGCGAGGACAGGAGAGAGAGAGAGGAAGACGGAGAGCAAAGTCATACGGTGGGGTCGCGAACCGGTTGGACGCGGAGAGGATCGCCGAACAGTGAACCGGGGGAGTGCCGGGACCTGGACGCGGCAGGTGCGCGATTCGCGCGAAGCCGGAGGTTAACGCCTCCATGACCGCAACGATCCGAGCACGCCGGGAATCCTCCCCGCGACCTCTCTACGCCCAGGGACCGTTGGCGTCCCCGCTCCATCCCGAAAAGCGTGCCAGAACCTTGGCGCGGACCGCCCGATCGCCTTCCGCACCGGCCCCGTTGCGGCGAACCCCGCTCGCGACCCGCTTCGTAACAGTTTCTTATCCGTGGGCGGGAAAACGAACCGGCGCCGAGGCGGGACCGGGGTCCAGCATCAGCGCCGGGGCTTCTCGGAGGTCGAGCCTCCTCGTGGTCAGCGGCGGAGAGTCAGGTGGAACGGTTCCGCGGAGCTTCCCGCGCTCACGGAGACTGACGTTCCGAGCGGTTGACCGCCGTTTTCGAGGGACCAGGTCGCCCCGTTGCAGACGGCCGCGTAGAGCGCGTTCGTGTCGTCGACGATCAGGGCCAAGAGCCGGTTCTCGTTCGGCACCGCGAAGGCCTCGGCGAACTGGATCTCACCGATGCCGGCGAGCAGCGTGTCGGGCTGGATGGTCCAGCCTCCCGAGGTGTAGAGCGCCCAGTCGAAGCCCGGTCCGTCGATTCCGCGCCAGAGGATGACCGCCTGACCGGAATTGCCGAGCCACCCGACGATGAGATCGCGCTGGTTCAAGACGCTGTTCAGGTCCATCTCGGCGATGTTCCCCCAGGCGTTCCCGTCCCAGATCATGCCGACCGTGTCGTCCTGGAACGTGCCTTCGCACACGCCGGCGACGATGCGATTGGAGATCGGATCCGGCACGAGCCGGAAGACCGCACCGACCGCGTCCGTGCTGTGCGCTTGAGCCACCGACCACACGCCGGTACCGGCGGCGCGCGTCGCGTAGCGTGTCTCCTCGATCAGGTTCGTGTGACCGTAGGCCACGAGCAGGTCGCCGGACAGCGTCTCATAGGCTGCGTCGTAGGCCTTCGACTCGGTCGTCGTGATGATCTGCGTGTCGAGGAGTTGACCGGCGTCCCAGCTCGTGCCGTCCCAGATCCTCGTCACGAGATTCTGGTCCGCGTCGAGCGTCACGAGCGCGAGCTCGTTGGTTCCGGGTCGGGACACGAGCTCGACCCATAGGATTGCCCCGGTCGAGATCGGAGCTCCGGTGACCGCGGCCTCGGCGCTCCAGGTCCCGTCGAAGGTCTGGAAGATCGGAACGTTGGAGCCGTCGGTGAAGACCAACATGATCTCGCCCGAAGAGTCCTCGAAGGCCAGGTCGAAGCCGCGCTGATCTGCGCTGGAAGAAGGGATGCGGCCGACGAGCGCCGTGTCCGCGTCGTAGTCCGTCCACTGGGCACCGTCATAGGTCCGGACGACGAGGTCGGTCTGAACGCCGTCGTCGGACAGGACCGCGATGATCTCCTGCGCATTGGCGAGCGGCGAAACCTCGCTGACGACCCACTTGATGCGGGCGTTCGCTCCTACGGTGCGAGTCGTGCTGGTCGCCCATTGCCGCGTCGTGCCGTTGCGCGAGCGGCTGAAGACCCGTGCGTCATCGTCGCGGCCGAAGAAGACGCGCGAATCGAGCAGCGAGAGCGGGGCCGTCTCGTCCAAGGCCGCCGGCACGTGAGCGCCGAGGTTCAGGACGTCGCCATCCGCGCCGTCTCCCTCGACCACACCGGTCGCGATCGTGATCCAGTTCGTCAGGGCGCCGCCGTACCGCAGGTAGCGCGTCGAAGCGGTCGCATCGCCGCTGTCCAGGCTAGGGCTGAGGGCGCTGACCCGGAAGTCGTCGTCCGCGCCCTGGGCTCCGCCCAGGAAGCCGTCCGCCCCGTTGGGATTCTGGTAGATCGGGGAGGCGCTGCCACTCGGTCCGGACTCGACGCCGCTGTTGCCGTAGGTCAGCTCGAGCCCACCGTTCCCGAAGACCAGGTTGGTGGTCTCGGTCAGCGGCGAGCCTGTCGCGAGCCGAATCCCGTTGGCGATGCCCGAAGTGACGAGGCTGTTCGTGATGGCGCCCGTGTTGGTCGCCACTTCCTCGCGGATCTGATCGCCCCCGTTGAGATAGAACGTGCACAGATCGATCGCGAGGTTCGTGCACCCGCCGGTGATCTGCACTCCGTAGCGCCCGTTGTTGTAGACGAACGTATTGACCAGCGTGAAGTCGGTCGTATCCGTCACGGACAGGCCGTCGGAGCCCACGCCGAGGTTGTTCGAGATTCGGTTGCTCTCGACCAGGACGCGCGTCGCGCCTTCGCTCAGGATTCCGAGCGTGTTGCCATAGATCGAGTTCTCGAGCAGGGCGACGTCGCTCGCCCCGTCGACCCAAATCCCCGCTCCCGTGGCGGTCGGCATCGCACCGATGATCTGGAAGCCGCGCAGGGTGACGAAGTCCGAGCCGTTCAGATGGAAGGCGAAGTCGCCGCCGGCCGCATCGACGAGGACGGTTCCGGCGTCGCCCGTGAAGCGCCCCTCCGGATCCGCACGGAAGACGATCGGGTCGACCGCGGTACCGGAGACCGTGAGCTCGGCAGCCTCGGTGTAGGTGCCTCCACCGACGAAAACGGTCTGGCCGGGGCTGACCTGGGTGGCCGCGAACGTAATCGTGGCCCAGGCGTCGGCCGGGCTCGTGCCGGTGTTCGCGTCGGAACCGCCGGTGCGGACGAAGCGACCGCCCGCGGGCAGGTTCACGAATTCGGTCGTGGCGGTCTGGACCACCGGGACCGTGCCGGTCGTCGTGATGATCGTCGCGGTGATCGAGTGGACCCCGGGCACGGCGGAGCGCAGCGTCCCTGTCGCCACGCCGAGCGCATCGGTCAGCGCGGCAGGCTGCGTCAGCGTTCCGCCGACGCCGGTGGCAGCGAGCTGGACGAACTGACCGGCGACGACATCGCCGGCCGTATCGCGCACCGTCACCGTGATCGTGACGAGAGCCGCGCCGTTGGCCGCGGTTCCGAAGGTCGAGCTGACGTCGAGGGTCGAATTGGTCCCGCTGATGGCCGGACCACCGCCGCCGCCACCGCCGCCGCCACCCCCTCCACCGCCGCCGCCTCCGCAGGCGGGAACGAGGGTCAGTCCCAGGGCGAGGAAAATGGACGAGACGGTCCTTTGAAGGGAATTCAATGCCTTGCTCCGCTATCGTTTCGTCGATGGGAGCGATTGCACCCCGCCCCACCGTCTTCGTGATCCTATCTTGCCAATATTCCCCATGATCGTTGACGAGGTCGGGGAAAGCAGCGTTTCCCTCGGTTCGCGCGCCGCGCTCGCGGGTGGCAACGACGGGGCGTGAGCTCCGGGACTCACGAGAAGATCTTTCGGCAGCCGGACCACGAGAACTGGAGTCTTCCGCCCGACATTGCGGACGTCCAGGGGCCCGTTGATACAGTGCTTCGGATGCCAGGACTGTCGGCATCCGCCGGGGGAGGGCCAACGGGCAACGCGGGCGAAGCCGTGGATTCATCGAGGCTCTCGGGTGTCGCACCACGGCGGAAGACGTCGTCCGGGCCCCGGATGACTTGTTCAACGTGCTCCTGGGATCCGGGGGCCACCGGAGACGGCCGTGCCCACGACCCCAACGCCTGAACCCCGAGCGAACGCCCGACCGCCGGATGCGGCCTCGGACCAGGTAGCGGCCCGCGGCCAGGAGCCCCTCCTGGCCTGGGTCCTCGCCGCCACCTTCCTCCTGATCCCGGTGACGCTGCCCGTCGCCGTGCTGCGGCCGCTCGTCCAGGACCGCTTCGGGGCCGGCGACTTCGCGACCGCCTTGTTCATGTCGGCCAACATGATCGGCGCGCTCCTCTTCGCTCCGATCGGGGGTGCCCTGGCCGACCGCTACGGGCGGCCTCGCCTCCTGATCACGACGGGGCTCGTTGTCGATGCGCTGGCGTTCCTGGCGATGACGGCGGACGTCCCGCTCGGCGTCTTCCTGGGCCTGCGCTTCGTGCAGGGCTGCGCGCACATCACCACGCTGTCGGTCCTCCTGGGCCTGGCCGCTTCGGGCACGAGCCGGCGCGGACGGACGCTAGGGCTCATGGGCGCCGGCATGATGCTAGGGGTCGCGATCGGCGCACCGCTCGGAGGTTGGCTCGGTGCCGAGGACCCGCTCTTGCCGCTGCGGGTCGCTCCGTTGATCCTGCTCGCTTCGCTCGTGGCGACACGCACTCTACCGCGCGGCGAGTTCGAACCGCGTCGGCGGGCCTCCTTGGCGTTCCTGTTGAGTTCGGTGCTGTCCGATCGCAACCTGCGGCTGCCCTTCGCCTTCGCCTTCGCGGATCGCTTCACCGTCGGTTTCCTGACGACGGCCTTTCCGCTCTACATGTCGCAAGTGCTCGGCGCCGAACCGAAGACGATCGGGCTCTTGCTCGCCTGCTTTCTCTTTCCCTTCGCGGGGCTCTCCTATCCGCTCGGGCGACTGGCGGACCGGGATCCGCTCGGCAAGTCGTCCGTACTCGTGTTCGTCCTCCTGGGAAGTTCGATCTACGGCCTGCTCTTGTCCTCGCTCACGCTCTGGTCGCGGTCGACACTCCCGGTGCTCATGCTCGCGATGGGACTCGCGTCGGCGGTCATGTTCGTACCTTCGATGCTGCTCGTCACGAACGTGGCCAGCCCGGAGCGTCGCTCGTCCGCCCTCGGCGGCTTCAATGCTGCCGGCTCGCTCGGCTTCCTGCTCGGTCCGCTCGTCGCCGGATCCGTGCTCGAGTGGTGGCCTCGGGACGCCTTCGTTCGCAGCCACACGCTGGCCTTCGTGATCGCCGGGGCCTCGCAGCTCGCCTGTGTGGCGATCGCCAGCGCGCGCCGCTGGCGCCGCGCCGGCTGATCCGTGCCCTCGAACGGGCCCGCAAGCGCGTGCGCAAAATGGCATGATCTCCGCTCGCCATCCGCGCTCCCCGTCCGAGCCCCCCATGACTTCCGCCGTTGCGCCCCGCCTCCGCGAGCTGACCACCGTCCTGTTGGCCCCGTTCTTCGCCCTGCTCGCCGCGGCCCCGGCCTGCGCCTCGCCCACGCCGAGCGTTCGCTCCCGGCAGGAGGCGTCGGAAGCCGAGCCCGGGGGGCTGCGTGCGCTGCTCGAGCGCTATTCGACCGACGCACGCGCCCTGCGAAGCTTCTATGACATCGAGCCGTCACCGACGCGGTTCGAACGGCTCGAGCGCTTCGACGCGACCTGGCGTGAACGGCTCGCGCGGCTCGACGCCACCGACCTCGACGTCGATGGCCGCATCGACGCGGTCCTGCTCGCGCACGAACTCGAGCACGATCACACCGAACGGATGCGTCGCGCCGCGGACATCGCGGCGGTACGTGCCTGGCTCCCACGCTACGAGGAGATCGTCGCGCTCGAAGAAGCGCGCTGGCAGCTCGAACCGGTCGACGCCGAACAGGCCGCCGGGCTCTTGAGCGCCTTTGCCGAGGAACTCGAAGCGCAACTCGAAGCCGTCCTTGGCGACGATGAGGCGCCCGATTCGCGCCTTCTCACCCCCACCCGAGCGCTTCGCATCGAACGCATCCTGGATTCGCTCGAAGACGCCCTCGAGCGCTGGTACGACCACCATGCACCCTTCGTTCCCGCCTTCGCCTGGTGGGTGGAAGGACCCCGCGACGACGCCGTCGAGGCCCTCGACGCCTTCGCGAAACACCTCCGCGAGGAGATCGCCGGCCAGAAGGACGAGGACGACGATCCCCTCGTCGGCGAGCCGATCGGGCGCGAGGCGCTGATCGCCGGGCTCGCGCGCGAGTTCATCCCCTATACGCCCGAAGAGTTGATCACGATCGGTGAGTCGCAGTTCGCCTGGTGCGAAACCGAGCTCGCCCAGGCGTCCGCCGAACTCGGTCACGGCGCGGATTGGAAGGCGGCCCTCGAGCAGGTCAAGGCGCTCTCCGTTCCACCCGGCGAACAAGGCGCACTGGTCGCCGATCAGGCGCACGAGATGATCGCCTTCCTCGAGGAGCGTGAGCTGGTCACGATTCCCGACCTTTGCAAGGAGACCTGGCGCGTCGAGATGCTGTCGCGTGAGTCCCAGCGCTTCCTGCCCTTCGCGGCCTACGGCGGACAGAAAGTGTTGGTCGCCTATCCGACGGGCGACATGGATCACGCCTCGAAGGAGATGGCGTTGCGCGGCAACAACCGCCACTTCACTCGCTGCGTCACACCGCACGAGCTGATCCCGGGCCACCACTTGCAAGGCTTCATGGCCCAACGCCATCGCACGTACCGGCGACCCTTCTCGACGCCGTTCTACGGTGAAGGTTGGGCCCTGTACTGGGAGATGGTCGAGTGGGACCTGGGCTGGCCGCGCGGTCCGGAGGATCGCATCGGGATGCTCTTCTGGCGCATGCATCGCGCCGCCCGCATCATCGTCTCGTTGCGCTTCCATCTCGGCTGGATGACCCCCGACGAGATGATCGCCTTCCTGGTCGAGCGCGTCGGCCACGAGAAGGACGGCGCCACGAGCGAAGTGCGTCGCTACATCGCCGGCAACTACGGCCCCTTGTACCAGTGCGCTTACATGCTCGGCGGCCTGCAGCTCTACGCCCTTCGCCAGGAGCTCGTCGTGAACGGGTCGCTGAGCGAGCGAGTCTTCCACGACACGATCCTTCAACAGAACTCGATTCCGATCGAGCTGGTCCGCGCGGCCCTGCGTGGCGATGAGCTTGCCCTCGATCACAGCGCATCCTGGCGTTTTGCGGGCAGCGTCACGCCCGCGCGGGGCCCGGGCCCGGACGCCCAGCAGGCTCCCGACGACCAAGCGGACGAGGACGTGGAGGACGGACGTTGAGCGTGTTGCGTCTGCGCGCGACCGACGTCTCGCTGTTTCTCACCGACTGCCACACACGCCTCCCCTTCCGCTTCGGCATCGCCACACTCGAGCATGCTCCGCTCTGCCTCGCGCGTCTGCGTGCCGTTACGGAGGACGGTGAGCGCGTCGAGGGCTTTTCCTCGGACCTCCTGGTCCCGCGCTGGTTCCGCAAGGACCCGCAGCGCAGCGTCGGCCAGGACATCGAGGAGTTGCTCGCGAGCGCACGGGGTGCCGCCGACGCTCTGACGGCTTTGCCCGAGGACACCGTCTTCGGCCTGTGGCGAGCGACCTACGCCGCGCGCAGCGCGACCGAGCCCGTTCCGTGCGACCGCTTGGTGCCAGGCTTCGGTGTGGCCCTCGTCGAGCGCGCGCTGATCGACGCCGCCTGCCGAGCCCGTGGAATCTCGTTCTTCCAGGCCTTGAAGAGCGACGTCCTGGGCTTTCGCCCGAATGCGCTCGTTCCCGCGCTGGAAGGAGTCGACGGCACGGCCGGGCTCGTCGACACGCCGACCTCCGTTCACGTCCGCCACACCGTCGGGCTCGCGGATCCGCTCGAAGCGAGCGATGTCTCCGATGGCGAGCGTCCGCGCGACGGGTTGCCCGTGACCTTCGAAGAGGACCTGCGTCGGTATGGCCTGACGCATTTCAAGCTGAAGGTCGTGGGCCGCGTGGCGGAGGACGCCGAGCGCCTCGGCCGGATCGCGCGGATCCTGCGATCCGAGGGCCGCCACGAGGCCGCGATCTCGCTCGACGGCAACGAACAGTTCGCCTCGCTCGAAGAGCTCGCGACGCTCCTGGAGCGCCTGGAGGCCTCGCCCGAGGGAGCCTTCCTGCTCGAGCGCCTCACACACATCGAGCAGCCGCTCGCGCGCGCGCACTCCTTCGATCCCGAGCGCTTGCGCGGGCTCGAACGGGTCATACGGACTGCGCCGTTGATCATCGACGAGGCCGACTACGGCCTCGAAGCCTTTCCACGCGCGATCGCTTGCGGCTACGACGGCGTCTCGATCAAGAACTGCAAGGGCGTCTTTCGGGCGCTCTTGAACCGCGTGCTCGCCTCGCGCGACGCGCGGCTCTTCCAGACCGGCGAGGACCTGACGAACCTGCCGCTCGTCGCGTTGCAGCAGGATCTGGCGACGATGGCGGCGCTCGGCATGACCCACGTCGAGCGCAACGGCCATCACTACTTCTCCGGGCTGCGGCACCTGCCGCCGGTCGAAGTCTCCGCTGCGCTCGAACGACACGGCGACCTGTACGAACCCGACGACGAAGGTGCCGTGCTGTCGATCCGCGACGGACAACTCGCGCTGGGAAGCCTCGCATGCCAAGGTTACGCCTTCGACGTGGAACCCCGGACGACGGACCGCGTCTCCGCGAGAGACTGGCGCCCATGAAGGTCGAATTCACCCCTCCCGGTCGTCACAAGAGCCTAACGAGCTTTCGGAAGGAGCTGGCGCGCGTCGCGCCGGAGCTGAGCTGCGATGCCGAACTCGAGGGCCGCGGTGGCCCACTCGGCAAGCCGCTCGAGGCCTTCGGCACGACGCTCTCGAACCGTTTTGCGATCCACCCCATGGAGGGTTGGGACGGGAACGTGGACGGGACGCCGAGCGAGCTCACGCTCGCGCGCTGGCGCAACTTCGGCGTGAGCGGTGCCGCCCTGATCTGGGGCGGCGAGGCCTTCGCCGTTCAAGCGGACGGGCGCGCCAATCCGAACCAGCTGTGGCTGAACCCGGCCGCCGACGTCGCGGCTGGCATGGCGGCCTTGCGCAACGCCCTCGACGAGGGGCGTCGGGACTCGAGCGTCGAGGACCGTTTCGTCGCCGGTCTGCAGCTGACACACTCGGGACGCTTCGCGCGGCCGACGGCCGCCGGTCCCGCGCCACGCATCGCCCACCACCATCCCATCCTGGACGGACGCCTCGGACTCGACGCGCAGACGCCCCTCTTGACCGACGGGGAGCTCGAGGGAATCGGCGTGAACTACGTGCGGGCCGCCGAACATGCGCAGGCGGCCGGCTTCGACTTCGTCGACGTCAAGGCTTGTCACGGCTACCTGATGCACGAGCTACTGGCGGCCCGTACGCGCCCGGGACCGTACGGTGGATCCTTCGAAGGTCGCACGCGCTTGTTCCGTCGCATCGTCGCGGGCATCCGCCGCGACTGCCCGGGGCTCGGGATCGCGACACGCGTCTCCATCGCCGACGTCATACCGTTCACGAAGGACGCCGAGAGTGGACGGGGTACGCCCGCGTCCGACGCGGAAGGACTTCCCTACCAACACGGCTTCGGCGTCGATCCCGAGCAACCCTGCACGTTCGCACTCGAAGAGCCGTTTCTGTTCCTCGAGCTCTGTCGCGAGCTTGGCCTCCGCGAGATCAGCATCACCGCCGGGTCGCCCTACACGTGTCCGCATCTCCAGCGCCCGGCCACGTATCCGCCGAGCGACGGCTACCTCCCACCGGCGGATCCGCTGATCGACGTCGCACGACACCTGAGCCTCGTGCGCGCCTGCAAGCGCGCCTTCCCCGAGCTCGTGTTCGTCGGCGCCGGTTACACCTACTTCCAGGACTACCTGCTGCACGTCGCCCAGCACGAGCTGCGCGCCGGCCACGTCGACCTGGTCGGTCTGGGGCGCATGGTGTTGTCCTATCCGACGCTCCCGGCCGACGCCCTGAACGGCCTCGTCCCGGCGCGCAAGCGCATCTGCCGCACGTTCAGCGACTGCACGACCGCTCCCCGACATGGGCTCGTGAGCGGCTGCTACCCGCTCGATCCGCGCTACAAGGCGCTGCCCGAGGCGGCCGAGGTCCGACGCATCAAGGACGCGTTGGCCGGACGTTCGGCGAAGCGGGACGACGCGTGAGTCCGCAACACGAGGAGGAGTACCGGGCCGGGCTCCGGATGGCCCGACCTCCCGCGCCCGAGCTGCTCGAGGCCGAGCGCGCGCAGCTCCGCAGGCTCGCCTCGCGCGCCTGGCCCGAACGCTCGTTGGGGTACTTGAAGCTCGTCGGCCCCGGCTACATGCAGAGCGCGATGACGCTGGGCGGTGGCACCGCGGCGGCCTCGCTCTTCGCCGGCGCGGTCTTCGGCTACCGGCTCTTGTGGGTGGCGCCGCTCGCGATGCTGTTCGGGATCCTGATGCTGTCGGCCGTCTCGCATCAGACCCTGTCGACAGGCCTGCGTCCGTTCGAGGCCATGCGTCGCTTCGCTGGGGCGCCGCTGGCATGGGCCTGGGCGCTCGGCGCGCTCCTGTCGTCGATCATCTGGCACTTCCCGCAGTACTCGCTCGCTTCCGCCGTCCTGTGCGACATGGGCGACGTGCTTGGCTTTTCCGACTGGAAGCCCGAGGTCGTGAGCTTCTTCGTCCTGGCCTGGTCGATCGCCTTTTCCATGCTGTACGGCACGTCGCCACGCATGGTCCGGTGGTACGAACGGGCGCTGAAGTACATGGTGTGGAGCATCGTCCTCTGCTTCGGCTTGGTCGTCCTGCGCACGGGCATCTCGGATTGGGGTGCGCTCTGGCGCGGCTTTCTGCAACCGAGCATCCCGGGCGAACGCAACGGTACTGCGGGCGGCGTCGTCGTCCTCTCGGGGCTGTCTGCCGCGGTCGGCGTGAACATGCTCTTCTTGTACCCCTACTCGCTGCTCGCACGTGGCTGGGGTCGCGAGCATCGTGCCCTCGCGCGCTTCGACCTCCTAACGGGCATGTTCCTTCCCTACGCCCTGGCGACCAGCCTGATGGTCATCGCCACGGCGAACACGATCTACCTCGATGGCGACTTCCAGGCTCGCAGCCTGCCGCCGATCGAGGCCGCGCGCTCGCTCGCTGACGTCGCAGGTCCCACGGTCGGGCGCGTCATTTTCAACCTCGGCGTCCTCAGCATGGCTTTGAGCTCGATCACGCTGCAAATGCTGACGACGGGCTTCGTCGGCGTCGAGTGGTTCGGCTTCGCCGCGGGCTCGTGGAAGTACCGCTTGATGTGTCTCGTTCCGATACCGGGCGTGCTGGCGCCCTTCTTCTGGAAGGAGATGGCGGTCTGGGTCGCGGTGCCGACGAACATCGTCTGCGGCCTCTTCCTGCCGGCGGCCTACGTCGGCTTCATCCTCCTGCAGCGCAAGCGAGCCTATCTCGGTGATGACCTACCGCGCGGTCCGAAGGGGCTGGCGTGGATCTCGGGCATGGTGGTCGCCACGGCGATCCTGACCGCATCCCTGATCTGGGGCGTGTGGACCAAGGGGCCCGACTACGTGCGGCAGCTCGTCGAGGGCTTTTGAGGTGGCTGTCGCCATCGTCGAGTTGCGCGGCGAGCGCTTCGAGCTGCGCGACGACGTCCTGGCGCCTTTCCGGGCCGAGCTCGATGCGCTCGGCCGGGCGGAACGCACGCGCGTCGTCTATGCCGCGGCCCACATCGTCCTCCGTGGCAACGACGGCGAGGAGATCGACTGGCCGGCGACCGAGGCCCTGCGTACGCGGCTCGATGCGCACGGCTTCGGCATTGCGGAGGCGATGGACACGGCCCAACGCTTCGAGCTCGCGTGGCCGGACACGGAACGCCTGCTCGCTTCGACGGCTCGGGCCGGGCTGACGAACGGCTTCGTCGGCGGCGCTGGCGCGGACCACGTGCGAGAGATCACGAACCGGACGCGGTTGATCGACGCGGTGCTCGAGCAGGTCGAACGGATCCACGCCGCGCACGGCCTTCCGATCGTTCTGCCGCTACCGTGGCTGCCGCGCTCCGGCGCTGACGAAGCGGACTACGTGGAGGTCTACGGCGCGATCGCGCGGGGCTTTGAGGGGCCACTGCTCGTGCACTGGCTCGGTCCCGCCTTCCATCCGGAGATGGAGCACTACTTCCCGGGCACCAGCTTCGAAACCATCTTGCGCGACAACCCCGAGCGTATCCGCGGCGCCAAGCTGTCGTTGCTCGACGCCCCCCGCGAGGTCCGGATCCGCCGTGCTGCAC
The DNA here is from genome assembly GCA_029259595.1 of Planctomycetota bacterium. Taxonomy (GTDB): domain Bacteria; phylum Planctomycetota; class UBA1135; order UBA1135; genus OFTM43. The sequence continues at coordinate 37,463 of JAJDEW010000058.1, forward strand.
TCGCGCGCGACCAGATCGTCTTGACCGGTGACGACTTCTCGTTCGGCTCCTTGCTGCGCGGTGGTGAAGCGACGGAAGCGGGCCCCGTCGCCGCCCCTTTGCGCTGGACCGAGATCGGCGGACGGCGCTTCGCACTGGGCGACTTCAGTCACGGCTTGCTCGGAATCTTCGACGCCATCGCGGCACCCGCTGCGCTGGCCCTGCGCTTCCTGGATCACGGCAACGCTCGCCGCGCGCAACAACTGTTCGGTCCCTGCGAGGCGCTCTCACGTCGCGTGTTCGAGCCGCCGACGTCCTGCTACAAGGCCGGGCTCGCCTTTCTGGCCTGGCTGAACGGCTGGCAGGAGAACCCGCGCCTGATCGGCGCCCTGGAGCGCGCGCGTGACCTCGCGCACTACACGGCCTTGGCCCGCCTCGCCTCGGCGGCCGGCGTGCTCGAAGACGCACCGCTCGCGGCCGAGCGCCTCGCGACCCTGTAGACGCGTCCAAGCGGCTCAGCGCACGCAGCGAAAGCCCGAATGCGAGAGGCCCGTGTCGGGGCTGGCCTTCATCCGAGCCCCCACGCGATAGCCCGCGCAGTAGGCATCGTTGCACAGGAAGCTGCCACCGCGCTGAACGCGCTTCTTGATCATCGGCTCGTACGGATCGAGGCTCGTCGCCGGCCCGCTCGGTGACTGGACGGGCTCGCGCTGCGACCGCTGAGCGTACGTATCGCTGCGGTACCAATCCGAGCACCACTCCCAGACGTTGCCGGCCATGTCGAACAGCCCGTAACCGTTGGGTGCGAAGCGCCCGACGGGTGCGGTACCACCGAAGCCGTCGCGTTCGCGGTCGGCGGCCGGAAAACGGCCCTGCCAGGTGTTGGCCTTGACGGCGCCGTCGTCCACGCGCTCGTCGCCCCAGGGATAGAGAGGGTCCTCGGCCCCACCGCGCGCGGCCCACTCCCACTCGGCTTCCGTCGGAAGGCGCTTGCCTGCCCAGGTGGCGTAGGCCACCGCGTCGTCCCAGGAGACCTGAACGACCGGATGGTCTTCGAGCCCTTCGAGCGTCGAGCCGGGTCCCTGCGGTGCCCGCCACGATGCACCAGTCGTCCAGTTCCACCAGGAAGAGACGTCGTCGAGGGGTACGTCACGTCCCGGGGACCGGAACACGAGCGAACCGGGTTGGAGCAGCTCGGGATCCGGCGCTGGCGTCCCGGGCGGGAGTTGCTGGGCGAGCTCGCTCCAGTCGATCGCGCGCTCGGCCGTCGTCACGTATCCGGTCTCATCCACGAAGGCGCGGAAGGCTCGATTCGTGACCTCGGTACGGTCCATCCAGAAGCCCTCCAGCTCGACCTCGTGCTGCGGCAGCTCGTCGGGGCGCGCGTGTTCGCCGCGTCCTCCCATCGTGAAGGTCCCGGCCGGGATCCAGACCATGCCCGGCGGCGCCGGCTCGGACGCCGCCTGAGCCGCCCCGCTGGCTGTGGGCACGGTAGCCTCCCTTGAACAGGCGAGAGTCAGGAGGAAGAGCAGCGGAACGGACGACAGGCGGGGGCGTCTCACGGCGCGCATCCTAGCAGTCTGATGAAAAAGTCATCCGGCGCGCTGTATGCGTCCGGAAAGCCCGGCCGGCACACGAGAGCCTCGCCGAATCGACCGATTCGCCTGCGTTCTCGCGCACCCGCCGGGCCTCCCGGTCCCATGCATCGCATCCGAAGCACTTTTCCATCAGGCTGCTAGCGCGCAGCCCCGAGCTCGCGCGACGATCCGGCCTGACCCGCCGACTTCATCGGCCTCTTTCGGGACCTTGGAAAAAAGGCGGGCCTGGACGCGCTCCGACACGCGTCCAGGCCCGGGGGAGGGATGGCCTCGATCGGGGCTGTGCTCTCGGGCTCCGCGCCGACGGAGCCCTGCCCTTCACCAGACCCTGGGGAACAACCGAACCCCTCGCTCCGCTCGATCCGCCGTCCCGGAAGTCTTGGGCTTCCGCGGGACGACCACGAGCGCAGGGCGTGCGCCTGTCCGCTCCGGTTGGAGGGAGGGGCGCGGTAGCCAGGGCGCCGGAAGGGCCCGCCGCAGGGCCGTGATCCAGCGCGGAGGAGTGCTTCGATCGACCGTCATGTCCTCTATCGCGTTCGAAATCGGGGCACCTCCCCCTTCGACAATCGCGACTCGAATCCGGGTCGGTCCCGGCACCCACAGGCTTTGCGAACGCTATTGTGGGGCGTTCGTCGCCGCACGATGGGCGGCGCAAAGGAACTTGGATTCGAACACCGAACACAGGAGCGGGCGGCGAAGAAGTCGCGCGCGGGCCGCGGGCGCTCGGGCGTGCGGCGATCCGGGTCTCGCCGCGTGACGCCGCAGACCTCGAGGGGCAGGACCGTGGGCGGGCGTTGGCTCGGGCTCCTCGGGCTCGCGCTGCTCGCCGCGACCGGGCTCCTGCTCTTCCTCCGCCCGAGCGTGCGCGAGGCTCGGCCCCTGGTGCCTGCGACCGAGCCTGGAGCGGCGAGCGGCCGTGGTTCGCCGCACGCGTGGGCGCCGTCCGCGCTCGACGGCCGCGCAGCGGGCCCCTCCCGCAACGAAGCGCTCGGCCCGAACACGACCGCCCCGGATACCGCGCTCCGGACGGGGCCGGACGCAAGGAGCGCCGAAGCGATCGAGTTTCGGCTCACCGCGCGGGTCGTCGACGACAACGGGCGGCCGATCGTGGGCGCCACGCTCGAAATCTCCGATACGAGCCCGCCCCACGTCGTAGACCGCACCGGTCCCGAAGGAACGATCGATCGTCCCATCGCGTGGAACCGGGTGCTCGAGGGGCTTGTCGGCCAGCGCTTTGCGATCGCGCCCGGGCGGGTCGAGTTGACGGTGTTCGCCGACGGCTTCCGCGGGCACGAGCTCGCGATCGAAACGCGCGCCGGTAGCCGCGTCGACCTCGGCACGATCGTGCTCGCACCCGGCGCTCGCGTGCACGGCTTCGTCCTGGACAGCGAAGGGCGGCATTTGGCCGAGGCCGACGTCCGCTGGGCCGACGCGTCCGATTTTCCGGACGACATCGAGAGCGTCCGCCAGCGCGGGTTCTGGAGTCGAAACCTTCCGTATCGACCGCGAACGGTGACCGGTCCGGACGGTGCCTTCCAGCTACGCGGCATTCCACCCGGCGACGGGCTCGTGCTGGGGCACGGACGGGGTACCGAATGGGCCTGGACCGCACCGTTCCCGTTGCAGGCCAACGACGTGCGTGAGGTCGAACTGGTGCTTCCACGAGTCGAAGCGCTCGTCGAACTTCGGGGGCGAGTGCTGGACCCGACGGGGAGACCCGTGCCGGACGCAGAGGTCGTTCTCGTCTCGAACGAGAGCGAGTGGAGCTGGCGGGACGCCGCCCCCGACGGTTCGTTCGTGTTCCCGACTCGCCCTGGCCGCACCTACGACGTCCACGCACACTCGCAGAGCGAGAGCCACGGCCCGGTCAAGCTGGAAGAGCTCTCCGCCGATGCGACGAACGTAGTCGTGACCCTGACCGAGGCGGCCTTCCTGGACGTCGTCCTGGAGGACTCGAGCGGGGCACGAGTCGCCTGGGGACACGTGCGCGGGCGCCTGACGCATTCGAACCTGTTTCCGACGATCCCCATGACGCCGACCGGTGAGGACGGCGTCGCCCGCATTCCCTATCCGCGCGGTCGCTTCGAGCTCTCGGCCTTCGCTCCCGGCTATCGAACGAAGACGCTCGTGGGCCAACCGGACGACCTGGACTCTACGCTGATCGTCACGCTCGAGCCGGGACAAGCCGTCGCGGGACGCGTTCTCCACGAAGGGCGGCCGGTCGGCGGTGCGGCGATCGGAATCGGTCGCAGCTTCGCGGACGGCCAATTCGCCCATGGCCGCGACGTGGCGCCTCCGGACCACCCGTTTCACGTGCTCACCACCGCTCCGCTCGGCAGGACGGATGCGACGACCGATGAGAGCGGCAGCTTCGTCGCGACGCTCCACGCGGCTGGCTGGCACACGCTCCTCGTGGAAGCGGAGGGCTTTCCGCTGACCCGCTTCGGCCCCTGGGACTTCGAGCTCGAGAACGGAGTGCACGCGCTCGAACTCGAGCTCGTGCGCGGTGGTGCGATCGAGGGACGCGTGCTCTTCCCGCCCGAACGACAGGGGAAAGCGAGCTTCGTCGCCGCCTCGAACGGTTCGGGCATCGCCTGGTCCACGACGGTCGACGAGGACGGGGCCTTCCGCTTCGACGAGCTGGCTCCCGGCGACTGGCAGCTGCGTCCGACGACCTCGCCGATCTCGTCGCCCCGCACCGTGACCCCTTGGTTTCCGACCCACCCGCTCGCGGGTCCGATGCCGTACGACTGCCGCGTCGAGGCGGGTCAGACCGTCCGCTGCGACCTCGACCGTCGGACCGAGGGCGAAAACATCCTCGAGGGTCGAATCCGCTTCGGCGATCACGATCCGAGCGCTTGGCGGGCACGCCTGCTCGAAGGCAAGGCCACCGGCGGACGACGCGACCGGTCGCTCGGCTCGACCGCGATCGGCGCGGACGGGACTTTCCGGCTGGCCGTCTCGCAGGGCGGAGCGTATGTCCTCGAGATCGTCGGAGGGGCCTGGAGCCTCTACCGTCCGATCGAGCTGACGCCCGGCACGACGCGCCACGATCTCGTGCTGGAGACGGGCAGCATCCGGCTCGCGGGCCCGAATCCCGCAGCCCGCGGTGTGGAGGCCTACCGTTGGCTGGGACCGGAAGGCCTCGTCTTTTCGGCGCGGGTCCTCACCCGCAAGGACGCAGGGGGCGTGCTCCTGCAGCAGGTGCCCGCCGGGCCGGGCGCGTTCGTGCGCATGACGCTGCCGGAGGGCGGCGGCAGCCTGGACCCGGGCTGGGAGAGCGTGCTCGACGCCGACGTCCCGCGCGGTGTGGAACTCTCGATCGTGGTTCCCTGAGCTCGCTTTCCCACCGAGAGGTCAACACGATCGCCAACAGCGCCCGAGCCGTGGATCGCATGCGGTGCTGAAAATGCGAAGGACGTTCCCCGTTGCCGGAAAACGCCCTTCGCATGTAAGGACGACCTTGGGCGGAAACGTCGGCACTCCTCTCCCCGGTGGGGCACGTCTCCAGGCCACCCTTCTCCCTCTCTCAGGAGGCCTCTATCTAAGCCTGATTCGGCGCCGAGGACCATCCGGGAAAACCCTGAATCGGACCGGGGAAACCCCTGAGTCGAACGCGCTCAACCTTCCAGGGAGGTCAGCCCTTCGCGGACGGCGTACTTGGTCAACTCCGCCACGCTGTGCAGGTCGAGCTTGCGCATGATGTTGCGCCGATGGGTCTCGACGGTCTTGGCGGAGAGGTGCAATTCCTTCGCGATCGCCTTGGACGTCTTGCCCTCGGCGAGCAGCTGAAGCACTTCGCGTTCGCGATCACCCAGTACGTCGTAGGCGGAACCGGGCAGCTGACCCCGGTCCTTGTAGTGTTCGAGAACCACGCCGGTGATCTCCGGACTCAGGTACTTCTTTCCGGCGCTCACGCTCTTCAAGGCCAGCACGAGATCGTCGCTCGCCGCCTCCTTGAGGACGTAGCCCGATGCCCCCGCGTCGATCATCCCGAGCACGTAGCGCTTGTCGGAGTGGGTCGAGAGCGCCACGATCTGAACGCGCGGTGCTGCGTCCTTGATCCGACGCGTGGCTTCGATCCCGTTCAGATCCGCCATGCCGACGTCCATGACCACGATGTCGGGTTCGAGCTTCTGCACCGCGATCACGGCAGCGCGCCCGTTGTCGGCATCGCCGACGATCTCGATCCCGGGGCGCGTCGACAGGATGGCCCGAAGGCCGTCGCGCACCATGCGGTGATCGTCGACGAGAAGGACCTTCATGCGGATTCACCGGGGGAGGCTTGGGCCGCCAAGGGGGCCTCGAGCGTAGCTGTCGTCCCCGTGCCGGGGGCCGAGCGGATTTCCATCTGGCCGCCGAGATGGCTGAGTCGCTCACGGATGCTGGACAGGCCGATGCCGCGCGTGCCCACGACCGTCGGGTCGAAGGCGACCCCGTCGTCCTCGACCGAGATTCGGAGCGTGCGCTCGCCTCTCTCGAGGCTGACCCGCGCCGAGGTCGCACGGGCGTGCTTCGCCACGTTGATCAGGAGCTCGCGCACCGCACGATACAGGAGCACGCGGACGCGTTCGTCGAGTTCCGACCTGCCTCCCGCTTCCTGGAAGGTGATCGTGAGGCCGTAGGTCTTCTGAACGTCCTCGACCAGCCACTGGACCGCCGGTTCGAAGCCGAGGTCGTGCAAGATGGGAGGGCTGAGCTGGAACGTCAACGAGCGCACGGACTGGTTTGCCGTGCGAACAAGGGCGAAAAGGTCCTCCAGCTCGGGCTGCAGCTCCGGGTCGGCGCGCTTGATGAGCTCACCGAGTTTGATCTGCGCCAGGGTCACGGTCTGGTTGAGTCCGTCGTGGAGATCGATCGCGAGCTGACGACGTTCGCGCTCCTCGGCCAGGAGGAGATCGGATGTGAGGGAACGAACCTGGCTCTGGCGGCGCATCTCGAGCTCGTCGCGCGCTTGGCGGAGCTCTTGCTCGACGTTCTTGCGCTCGGTCATGTCCTCGGAGAGTCCGGCCACGCGATACGCGCGGCCTTCCCGGTCGTAGACCGGGAAGGCGCGATCGTGGATCCAGCGGATCTCACCATCGGGGCGGATGATCCGGTACTCGAGGTCGTACGCACCCGAAGAGGCCTGCCCGAAGGCCGCGGTCGCCGCCGCGCGGTCCTCCGGATGGAGGTCGTAGGACCAACTCTTCGGGTCATCGTAGAGGCTCTGACAACTGCGCCCCCATACGGTTTCGTAGGCAGGACTGACGTAGAGAACCACCTGGTCGACCCAATCGGTCAACCAGAAGACCTCGCGCACGTTCTCCGCGAGCTGACGGAAGAGCTCCTCGGAGTGGCGCAAGCTAGCGACGTCCCGGTTGCGCTCGATCGCGAGGCCGGCGATCTCGGCCGAATTCTCGATGAACTCCAGCTCGGCCGGCGTCGGCTCGCGCGGCTCGTCGTAGTACATCGCGAAGGTCCCCAGGACGACCCCATTCTGGGACAGGATCGGCTCCGACCAGCACGCGCTGATTCCAGCGGCTTCGATGAACTCGCCGTACTCCGTCCAGTTCGGGTGGTCGTGGACGTCGGCAACGACGACGCGCTCGCCGTGGAAAGCTGCCGCGCCGCACGAGCCCACGTGAGGACCGATCTCCAGGCCGTCGATCAGGGCCAGGCTGGCCTTCGGAAGGGCCGGAGCGACGCAGCTCCGCAGGTGCTTGTGCTCCTCGTCGAGCAACATCACGGAGCAGCGCAGGCCGGGACTGGATTCCTCGGCAGAGAGGGCGAGGCGCATGAGAACCGCATCGAGCGGAGCCCCACTGGCGAGGTCCTGAAGCGTCTTGGCCCGCCCCTGAAGGATTCGCTCACTCCTCGATTCCGTTGACTGAAGATCCATGGTTAAGCTCGCAGGCATCACCATTAGAAACGCGATCCCTCGGATCTTCCACCGCCCTTGTCGCAAGCTTCTTCCCGAAGGAAGGAAATCGTGCGCACGGGCGGCAAGCGCCCCTGTCCCCGACTCTCCAGGGACACGAATTCAGGAGCTGACATGACCCCTCTCTTTCGACTTTCCGACCGGCGTACCTTCCTCAAGAGCTCGTCCACCCTCGTCGGAGCGGCTGCCCTCGCGTCCCGACCGTTCGCCGCGGACACCGACGAAGACGTCCTCCGGATCGCCCTGATCGGTTGCGGCGGGCGCGGGACCGGAGCGGCGAACCAGGCCCTGGCGGCGGACCCGAATACGCGCCTGGTCGCCGTCGCCGACGCATTCCGGGACCGCATCGACAGCAGCCTCGCTGCGCTCGAGACGGAGGCCCCCGGCCGCATCGACGTTCCGGAAGACAGGAAGTTCGTGGGCTTCGACGCCTATGCAAGGGCCCTCGACGTGGACGTCGACGTCGTGATCCTGGCTACACCCCCCGGCTTTCGTCCAGCGCACTTCGAAGCAGCCGTCGAGCGCGGGCGGCACGTCTTCATGGAGAAGCCGGTCGCCGTCGACGGCCCCGGAGTGCGGCGCGTGTTGGCTGCTGCCAAGAAGGCCAAGTCGAAGAACCTCAAGGTCGGGGTCGGACTCCAGCGCCACCACGAGGCGCGCTACCTCGAGACCGTGCGTCGCATCCGTGAAGGTGCCATCGGCAACGTGCTCGTCTACCGCTGTTACTGGAACAGCGGTGGCGTGTGGGTGAAGGACCGTCTGCCCGACATGACCGAAATGGAGTACCAGATGCGCAACTGGTACTACTTCAACTGGCTGTGCGGCGATCACATCGTCGAGCAGCACATCCACAACCTCGACGTCTGCAACTGGATCGAGGGAGACTACCCCACCGAAGCTCGAGGACAAGGCGGCCGCCAGGTCCGTACGGGCCGCGAGTTCGGCGAGATCTACGACCACCACTTCGTCGAGTTCAGCTATGCGAGCGGCGCCAAGATGTTCAGCCAGTGTCGCCACCAGCAAGGCTGCTGGAACAGCGTCTCCGAACACGCGCACGGCACGCTCGGCACGGCCGACGTCAGTCGCGGGGTCATCAAGAAGCACGCCGGGGGTGACTGGATGTTCGAGGGCGACAACCCCAACCCCTACCAGGTCGAGCACGATCGCCTGTTCGCCGCCATCCGTTCCGACCAACCCCACATGGAGGCGGAGAACGGCGCGAGGAGCACCTTGACGGCGATCCTCGGACGCATGGCGACCTACTCGGGCAAGGTCGTGACCTTCGACGAAGCCCTGAACTCGGAACTCGCGCTCGTTCCGACGGCGTATACCTGGGACGCCGAGCCGCCGACCACTCCCGACTCTGACGGGCGCTATCCGATTCCGATGCCCGGGATCTCGCGTGCCTTCTGAGTCGAGCGCGAGGCGCATTTTCGCCACGCTACAGTTCTGTGTCGCACTCTTGCTCGGTTCCGCACTCGCCTGTCGGGCGAGCGGAACGGGGAGCACGAACGCGCGTCCGCCGAACGTCGTCTTCATCATGGCCGACGACCTCGGCTGGAGTGAACTCGGTAGCTATGGCCAACAGAAGATCGAGACACCGCGACTCGATCGACTGGCCCGCGAAGGCCTGCGCTTCACGCAGTTCTACGCGGGAGCACCGGTCTGCGCGCCCTCTCGTTGTGTCCTGCTCACCGGCCGACATCCCGGTCACGCGATCGTCCGCGACAACTTCGAGCGCGGCGGCTGGGGCCCGAACGAACCCGAGGGGCAATTCCCGCTACCGCCTGGAACGGAGACGCTCGGCACCGCTTTCCAGCGTGGGGGATTCGCCACCGCTGCGATCGGCAAGTGGGGCCTCGGGGGACCGGGCACGAGCGGCGAGCCGAACCGTCAGGGCTTCGACCTCTTCTACGGCTACCTGTGCCAGCGCGTCGCGCACAACCTGTTTCCGACGCACCTGTGGCGGAACACGGAACGCGAAGACCTGCCCGGCAACACGTGGGGCAATGCGGTCGGCGAGACCTACGCCCACGACCGGATGACGGAAGAGGCCCTCGCCTTCGTTCGCGCTCAGCGCGAGCGGCCCTTCTTCCTTTACCTGCCCTACCACCTGCCCCACCTCGCCCTGCAGGCCCCACAGGACGCCCTCGAACCCTACGTCGGTCGCTGGGACGATCCCCCCTACGACGGCAAGAAGGGCTACCTTCCGCATCCGACGCCGCGCGCTGCCTACGCCGCGATGGTCATGCGCATCGACCGCGACGTCGGACGGCTGCTCGATCTGTTGCACGAGCTCGGGCTCGAAGAGAACACGGCCGTCTTCTTCACCAGCGACAACGGCGCGACGTACGACGTCGGTGGCGCCGACTCCCCGTTCTTCGACAGCGCCGGCCCCTTGCGGGGAGCGAAGGGCAGCGTCTACGAGGGTGGACTGCGGGTACCCCTCATCGTTCGCTGGCCGGGTCACGTTCCGGTCGGGGCGACGACCGATCGCATCGCGGCCTTCTATGACGTGCTGCCGACCTTGACCGAGCTGGCGGGCCTCCCCGCGCCCACCACGAGCGACGGCGAGAGCTTTTTGCCCACGCTGCTCGGCCGCGAGCAGGAGGCCCGCGGCCCGGTCTACTGGGAGTTTCCCGGCTACGGAGGCCAACAGGCCGTCCGTCACGGCCGCTGGAAGGCGGTACGCCGCAACCTGCGGGAGGGCAAGCTCACGCTCGCGCTCTACGACCTCGAGAACGACGTTGGGGAGCGGATCGACGTCGCCGCTCAACATCCTGATCTCGTCCGGCGAATGGAAGCGCTGATGCGATCGGAGCACGTCGCTTCGACCGACTTTCCGCTACCGCTGTTGGACGATTGACGGCGAGACGCCACCTTCCGGACCTCGTACGCAATCGGAACGCGCTTCCGTCCTGGCTTGCGCCATGATGGAGGGTTCACGGAGCGACCCCGTACCCCGAGCTCATTCCATGTCGAAGCCCCTCGCGCTCCTTCTCGCGCTCTTCCTGACTTCCGCCGCGCAAGCGACGTCCCCCGACCTCGCTCGAGCACGTGAGCACATGCGCACGCAAGCGTGGAGCTCCGCCATCGAAGTCCTCGAGCACGCCACGACGGAGCGGCCCGGAGATGCCCAAGCCTGGTATCTGCTGGGCTATTGTCTGCACGCCGCCGGCGAGTACGAGCGCGCCCTGGAGGCTCACACCAAGGCCGCGAAGTTCCCGTCGACGGTCGTCAACGCGACCTACAACGCGGCCTGCGCAAGCGCCCTGTTGGGTAAGGACGACGAGGCCATCGCCTGGTTGAAGCGCGCCTTCGCGGCAGGCTTTTCGAACGTCGCGCAGGTGCAGGGCGACGCGGATCTGGCCTCGCTCCATGACGACCCGCGCTTCGCGGCCCTCGTTCCGATGCCCGGCAGCGCGGTGACCTTCTTGCAGGAGCTCCGGCCTTCCCTCGAGTTGCGAGGTGAAGCCGCCGGCGACCAGTTCGGCTGGATCGGCCGCAACGCCGGCGACGCCGACGGGGACGGCGTGACGGACATCCTCACCTCGGCTCCTTTCAAGTCGATCGGTGGCCCGAACGCGGGACGCGTCTACGTCTATTCGGGACGCACGGGCGAGCTCCTCTTCCAGAAGGACGGTCAACCAGGTGATACGCTCGGCATTGGCATCGAGAGCGCCGGGGACGTCGACGGCGACGGACACGCGGACATCCTTGCCGGCGCCGCGGGGGCAGCCGGAACGGGAGCGGCGTTCGTCTGGTCCGGCAAGACCGGCGCACTGCTCTACGAGTGGTTCGGCGAGGGCAACGGCGACTCGTTTGGTCGCAAGGTTGCGGGTGTCGGCGACTGGAACGATGACGGCCACTCCGACGTGATCGTCGGCGCACCGGGCTTCGACGGCGTGGGCGCCGATTCCGGCAAGGCCTACGTTTTCTCGGGCAAGGACGGCGACCTCTTGGTCGCGCTCGAGGGTGAGCGTCAAGGCATCCGCTTCGGCAGCGCCGTCGATGGTTCGTGCCGGGCGGACGACAGGATCCTCGTGATCGGGGCACAGAACGACGGAGCGGGGGGAACCGGAGCCGTTCTCGTCTACCGCGCGGCGCAGGGCGAAGACGAGCCCGAGCTCGGCTTTCGGATCGACTCGCGCACGGACGACGTCAACCTCGGGCGCATGTTCGTGTCGGCTGTCGGCGACGTCGACGGAGATGGTCGCATGGACGTCTATGCCTCGGACTGGGAGAGCAACGCCAACGGGCTCCCCGGCTCCGGGCGGATCTACGTGCACTCGGGGGCAAGTGGTGAGCTCCTGCACGCACTCGCGGGCGAAGCCACGGGTGACGGCTTCGGAATCGGTACGGCCGAGGCCGGCGACGTGGACGGAGACGGTTGCGACGATCTCCTGATCGGCGCCTGGCAGAACGACGAAGGCGCTCCCGGCGGCGGGAAGTGCTACCTCTACTCCGGCAAGAGCGGCGCGCTGCTCGCCACCTACACCTGCGCCACGGCCGGTGAGACGTTTGGCTTCGACACGACGGGCCTGGGGGACATGGACAACGATGGCAAGCTCGAGTTCTTGATCACGAACGCCTACAGCTGGGTCGCCGGACGTCAATCGGGACGGATCCTCGTCCTCGAGGCCGACCTCTCGACCGCTCCTGTGCAAACGCGCGCGGCGGAATCGCCCTTGCGCTGACTCCCCCACGACGGATGCGGGGCGCAGACTCCGACCGGTGCTGCCTCCGCGACCGTCAGTCCTGCGGCCAGTAGAGCGAGTCGATCTCGTCGTCCGTCAGGTCGCGACCCTCGTTCCACTGCACCTTTCTCGGCGTGTTCCAACCTCGATAGCCGGAAACGGGGTCCTCGACCAGAAAGCGAACGCGTCCGTTCGGCCAGGCCAGCTGGCGGAATTCGAAGGCGGTGCGATTGCCGGCAATCAGGAACTCGTCAACATGCACGGAGCGGGCCCCGCTGATCGTCAAGTGGCTACGATCCGCATTCGGAGCCCAGACTCGGAAGTTGTCGAGAATGACGGGACCGTTCGCGAAACCGTCGGAATCGAAGTGCGCTCCGTGCTCCGGTGAGTCGTCGACCCAGATCGCCAGGGCGCCATGCGAGCCTCCCGGCTTCTCGAGGACCGTACAGTCGCGAAAAACGATCCCGCCCAGGTGCCCGGCGACCGTGAAGGCCGAACCGCCTTCACCGAAGCAGCCATAGGCCAGCATGTTCTCGAACAGGAGTGTGCCGTAGCCCGACGGCCCCGGATTGTCGACCCTTCGGTTTACGATCTGCACCATCGTGCGCCAGGATCCCTCCATCGTGCAATCGATGAAGTAGGAGTTGCCCGACGGTGAATCGATGTAGAAGACGTGCTCCTGAACCGGAGCGGCGTGCACGCGACGGATGTCCCATTGCATGCGCCCGGAGGCACGGATGCCCCACCTGTAGCCCAGGCCGTCATAGCTGCCGTCCTCCGCGCCCTCGAAGTCGACGTCGTAGATCTGAACCAGGCCGAACGAGTCCGAGCCTTTCGGAACACCGATGCAGCGCGTGCTCGAGTCGGAGGATTGAATCGTCAAGTTCTGGAGACGGATTCGCCCCACGCCTCCCGTCCGCTCGCCGTTGTTCAAGTTCTTGTGGAGGTACAACGAACGGATTTGGCTTTGCCGATTCGCGCGGAGCCCGACGATCGTCACGTCGATCGGTGTCATTCCCCAGTGCGCGCGATAGAGCTTCAGACCGGCGTCGCCACCTCCGATCTGCAAGTTGTCACCGGGAATCGAACCATCGACACCGATGACCGCACCCGGGCGAGCCAGGAGCAGGGCCTCGATCAGCGGATAGGCACCGGCCGCATGGACGACGTTGTCGTCGGGCCCGGGACCGTTGAGCTCGATGACCTCGTTCGGCCGGACGACGTGGGTCAGGGGTCCCACGCCCTCGATCGAGGGTGCGGCGAACTGCCTCAGATCCTCGATGGACTGGACGTGCTGCTGTGGCGCCCGGACGGCCGCCCGAGCGGGGTCAGCCAAGAGGACGAGTCCCGCCAACGCCAACCCCTCGACGAGCCGTCCGAAGGGAGTCGGCCCGGGCGCTCGCAGGTGTCGGGGCTCGGGTTGTGCGGATCGCATTGCGGCGCAACAGGATTGCAACAACGCCCGTATCTAGCAAGTCGTTTTCAGGGCCGAGCCCCCTTCCGGCGGCCTCTGCCTTCCCCGGAGCAGCTCCGCATGCTCCGCTGGACGCCATGACTCTCCAGCTCGTCCCCTTCGAGCGCGCGCGCGACCTGGCCGCCACCCACTCTCGTATCCTCAGCGCGAGAGCGCGGCTCGCACCCTACCTACGCGCGACGCCCGCGATCCTCTCGCACACGTTCTCGAAGACCGCCGAACGCGAGGTCGTGCTCAAGCTGGAGAATCTGCAGCGCACGGGTTCCTTCAAGATCCGTGGCGCGCTGAACAAGATCCTGAGCCTCCCGGAAGCCGCGCGCGAGCAGGGACTTGTTGCGGCCTCGGCCGGCAACCACGCGCAGGGTGTTGCGCTGGCCGCGCAACAGCTCGGCGTACCGGCCACGGTCGTGATGCCGACGGCGACCGCCATGATCAAGGTCCGCAGGACCGAACAGTATGGCGCCCGCGTCGTCCTGTTCGGCCGCAACTGGAACGAAGCGCAGGCCAAGGCCCTCGAGCTCGAGGCTGAACACGGCTGGACCGCGGTCCACCCCTTCGACGACTACGACGTCATCGAAGGCCAGGGAACCCTCGGCCTGGAGCTGGTCGACGAGGTCGAAGGGCTCGAAGCGGTCGTCGTTCCGGTCGGCGGCGGCGGTCTGCTGGCCGGCGTCGCGGCCGCGATCAAGCACGAGCACCCCGACATCCGCGTCTACGGGATCCAGGCGGAAGGCGCCGATCCGATGGTGCGCTCCTTCCATTCGGGGACTCCCGAGACCGTCGCATCACCAACCACGATCGCCGAAGGCATCCGCGTCGGAACCGTGGGGCGCCATACGTTCCCGATGATCCGAGAGCTGGTCGACGACATGATCACGGTCAGCGACGAGGACATCACCGACGCGATCATCGTGACCATGGAGCGCATCAGCATCGTCGCCGAGACCGCCGCGGTGGTCGGAATCGCCGCCCTCGCCGCCGATCGCATCCCGGGCTCGGGGCGCGTGTGCGCAGTCATTTCCGGCGGTAACATCGACCTGTCTTCGCTCGGCCGTCTGATCGAAACGGGGCTCACGCGAGCGGGGTTCTATCGCCCCGTTCGGGTCCGCATCGAGGATCTGCCGGGCGCTCTGCGCGCGGTGCTCGACGTCTTCGCCGAGGGCAAGACGAACGTGCTCGACGTCTGGCACCACCGCACGGGGTGGCGCATCCCGATCGGATTCGTCGACGTCGAGATCCTCGCGGAGACGAAGACGGTCCGACAAGGGGACGAGATCGTGGCCCTCCTGCGCGCAAAGGGCTACGAGGTCTTCGAATCGACCTGAGCCGCTTCGGCACGAAGAAAGCCGGACGATCGACAGGACCGTCCGGCTCGTGCTCTCGCGCGTGAGAACGCGTCGACTACTTCAGCGGCGCTTCTTCCCGCTGCGAAGCCTCGCCCTCCGTGAGGTCGAGGAACTGGTCCGAGGCCTGAACGGCCTCGTTCAGCTTGCTGCGCAGACGGCCGACGCGCTTGCGAAGATCGTCCAGCGTGTCCCCCAGCGATGCGATCGCGCGGGGGTTCAGGTTTTGATCGAGGAAGAGGTCGTAGTCCGACAAGGAGGCCTGCACGGGCTCCATGGACTTCTGGCAGGAGCGATAGCTCGCGAGGAGCGTATTGAAGCTGTCCTGCGTCTCGACCAGCATCTGCTCGCTCTTCTGGCGGAGCGTCTGACTGGAGTACTCGTCGAGCTCGGTCCGCCATTCGGCAAACAGGGACGTCGAGTCCCGCTCGAGTGTCACGATCGCCTTGGCCAAACGCTTCGACAGGCTGCTGAAGTCCTCAGTGTCGTCCTGGAAGCGTTTGTAGATCTCTTCGAGCTCGGCGCTCTCGGAAGTCTTCGTCATCAGCGCGAAGGCCTCCATCGCCGCGTTGAGCTTCTCGCGTGTCTCGATATGCAGCTCCCGGCTGACGTGCACGCGTTCCACGAGTACGTCTTTGCGGTCGCCACCACCGAAGTTCAGAAACGAAGTGAAGCCCGTCCCGTTACAGGAGACGGAGCCGAACAGAAGAAGGAGAGCGGGAACTCCCTTCAGAATCGCTTGAAGCATGGGTTTCCTCCCGAGCCGCGTTGGCGACTCGTGCTGTGCCAGAGATCAGGGTCGGATCGATCTTCGCCCCGGCTTGAGGCTGCCGGCGGTTTTGGGCCCAGAGGAGAAGGAAGTTCCACACTCCCTTTCGCATGCGCGCGTCAGGACCCCGTCAGGATCTCGGCGAGCTTGGCAGGATCGATGCTGCCCCCGGTGACGATGCAGACCGCGGTCCCCACTCGGGAGTCACACTCGGCGAGCGCCGCGGCCAACGCCAGGGCACCCGACGGTTCCGCAACCAGCTTGTCCTCGAGTGCCAGCTTCCGGACGGCGGAGCGGACCGCGTCGTCCGAGACGAGGCGGCACTCGTCCGTCAGGTCCGCGAGCAGCGGAAACATCTCTTCGGTGATGTAGGGCACCGCCACACCGTCGCAGATCGTGTTGCAGGACACCGAGCTCGGCGCCCCGCGCGCGAGCGAACGGTGAAGCGCCGGACAGCCCTCTGGCTCGACCGCGACAATGCGGATCCCGGGCTTCATCTCCCGCAGAGCCCCTCCCACGCCTCCGAGCAATCCGCCACCACCGACCGGAATGTAGACACAGTCGACATCGGGTCGGTCCGCCAGAATCTCGAGCCCGAGCGTGCCGTGGCCGATGCGCACGTCCGGATCCGTCCACGGATGAACGAAGGTGTCCTCGTCCGCCTCCCAGCCCCGCTCTCGGAGGTAGCGAAACACCTCCGCCACCGGTACGAGCTCGGCACGCCCTCCCCAGGCCTCGACCGCCGCGATCTTCGTCGCAGGAGCCGTGTCCGGCATGATGCTGCGCGTGGGCACGCCGAAGTGCCGGCCGCACCAGGCGAGCGCCTGAGCGGTATTGCCGGCGCTGACGGTGCAGAGCCCGCGCGCTCGCTCGGACGGCTCGAGGCGCGCCACCGCGTGGAACACGCCGCGCAGCTTGAACGACCCGACCGGCTGGAAGGTCTCCGGCTTCAAGAGGAGGTTGCGCCCCGAGCCGCCTCCCTCGACGTCGTGCACGGGCAGGAGCGGCGTTCGGACCGTGATGCCTTCCAAGACGACCGCGGCGGCTTCGTAGGCGTTGCGGTCCGGGTGCGGATCCAGGGTCATGATCGAGGAGGTCTCCTGCCCGCAGTGTGCCAGAGTCGCCGTTTTGGAGGCCAGTCCCCGACTTCGTACGTCAAACTGGTCGCCATGTCGACGATCGTCCTCTCGCAAGCCGAAGTCCGCCGCTTGCTTCCGATGCGAACGTGCATCGAACTCGTCGCGAGCGCACTCGCCGAGCTCGGTCGCGACGAAGGCTGGAACCCTCTGCGTCAGGCCGCGCGGCTGCGGACCGGCTCGGGCTTGCTCGGCATGATGCCCGGACACCTCGAGGCCTCGGCAACCCTCGGTCTGAAGGTCGTCTGCGTCATGGCACAGGGCTCGGGCTCGCGGCACGACTCGCACCAGGGTCTCGTCGTGCTGTTCTCGACCGAAAACGGCACCCCCCTCGGCATCTTCGAGGCCAGCGAGATCACGTCGATCCGTACGGCAGCGGCGAGCGCCGTCGCGACGCGCGCGCTCGCACGGGCAGGTTCGAGGACGCTCGGGTTGCTCGGCACCGGCATCCAAGCTCGAGCCCATCTCGAAGCCATGCTGCTCGTTCGTCCGTTCGAGCGGGTCCTGGCCTTCAGCCCTGACCGTGCGAGCTGCGCCACCTTCGCCCGAACGGCCACGGATCGCCATGGTGTCTCGGTCGAAGCCGTCGCCTCCGCGCGCGAAGCCGTCCGCGAATCGGATGTCGTTTGCACGGTGACCTCATCCTCTTCACCCGTTCTGCAGGGAACCTGGCTGCGGGCAGGAACCCACGTCAATGCGGTCGGAGCATGCATGCGCCATGCGCGTGAACTGGACGGAGATGCCGTGCGCCGTTGTCGTCTCTTCGTCGACCGGCTCGAGTCTGCGCGCGAGGAGTCCGGCGACTTCCTGCTCGCGGTCGAGGAGGGCTGCATCGGGCCGGATCACATCGTTGGCGAGCTCGGCGACGTATTGCTCCAGCGCCTCCCGGGTCGCCGCAACGAGGACGAGATCACGCTTTTCGACTCGGTCGGCCTCGCCATCGAGGACCTCGCGGCCGCGCGCCACCTCCTGGAGCGCGCCGAACAGGAGGGAGCCGGCACGCGCGTCGACCTCACGGGTCTTCGCGGATGACGAGCCTCCGCGCACCGGACCGCGCCGCGATCGAGACGGCCCGCGAGCGGATCGAAGGCGTCGCCCTTCGATCGCCCCTCGTTCCGCTGCCCGGACTTCCCCCTTCCGCTCCCCGCATCTTCCTCAAGCTCGAGAACCTGCAGCCGATCGGTTCTTTCAAGCTCCGCGGCGCGGCCAACCGGGTGGGTGCCGCATCGAGTGCGGAGCTCGCCCGCGGTCTCCTCGCGGCGAGCGCGGGCAACTGGGCCCAAGGCGTCGCCTGGATGGCGCGCGCGCGGGGCGTCCCGGCCACGATCGTCGTGCCCGACTCCGCCCCGCGCGCCAAGCTCGCGGCGATCGAACGACTCGGTGCACGGGCGGTCACGGTGCCCTACGAACGTTGGTGGCAGACCATGCTCGAACGCTGCCACCCTGGACTCGAAGGCCTCTTCCTCCACCCCGTCTGCGACCCGGAAGTGCTCGCCGGCAACGCGACGATCGGGCTGGAGATCCTGGAGGAGCTCCCCGACGTCGATACGATCGTCGCCCCCTGGGGCGGCGGAGGATTGGCCTGCGGGATCGCCGCGGCCGTCAGAATCCATCGTCCAGCCGTTCGCGTCTTCGCCGCCGAGGTCGACACGGCGGCACACCTGGCGGCCTCGCTGGCAAGCGGCGCCCCTTCGAACGTGGGTTGGCGACCGTCCTTCGTCGACGGGATCGGTGGCAAGGGCCTGCTCGAGGAGATGTGGCCCCTGGCGCAAGAGCTCTTGACGGGTTCGATTCCCTGCCCGGTGCCCGCCATCGCCGCGGCTCTTCGGCGCATCGCCCTGGACGCGAAGGTCGTCAGCGAAGGAGCCGGCGCGGCGTCCGTGGCCGCGGCCCTCGCAGGCGGCGCGGGGACAGGAACGATCGCCTGCGTCGTGTCCGGAGGGAATGTCGACGCCACCGTTCTCGCGACCCTGTTGCGTGGCGAGCTTCCGGACTGACGGGCTAGACTCCCCCAACCGACGCCTGGCGTTCGCGCTCCTCTTCCAGCACGCGCCGCTGCAAGCTCTCGGGCGGCAGTCCCGCTCCCTTGAGTTCGGTATCGCGCGCAAATGCGTCGAACAGATCGCGCTTTGCCGACAAGAGATCGACCAAGCGCTCATCGACCGTAGCGCGGGCCAGCAGTCGGTGCACGATCACGCGTTGCGTCTGCCCCATGCGATGCGCACGCGCGATCGCTTGGTCCTCGGTCGTCGGCTTCACCTGGGGCTCCATCAGCACGACGACCGAAGCCGCTTGGAGATTCAAGCCCGTTCCGGCCGCGTCGATCTGGCAGGCGAGCAACGCGAAGCCGTCGAGGGCGCTGAAACGTTCGACGAGTTCGATGCGGGCCTTCGGGTCGACGTCGCCACGGATCGTGCCGACCGCACCGAAGCGTCGAGCCACGGCGTCCAGCACCGCAAGGAAGGTGGAGAAGACCAGGACCTTGCGCCCCGACTCTCGGTGATCGGCCAGGAGGTCCTCGAGGTGCTCGAGCTTGGACGCGGTCTCTGACGAGCCGATCGAGGTCGCGGAGCGCATCCCCATGAAATCCGACCGCCTGACAGCCGCGCGATAGAGCTCGAGCTCGGTCCCGGAGAGCTCGACCCACTCTTCGACCTCGATGCGATCGGGCAACTCCTGCAGCACCTCCGCCTGATTCCGCCGCAGATAGACGCCCGCGACCTCACGCTGGAAGGCGCCGGACAGGTCGCGGAGGGCCGCGCGTGCGTCCTGCTCGAAGTCGCCGGCGCGATGCAACTTCGCGGCTACGACAGGCTGTGCGACTCGAATCAGGTTCAGGAACTCGCGCGGGTGGTTCTCCTGCGGCGTCCCGGTCAGCAGGCAGACGAGCTCTGCTTGCTCTGCGAGGCCGACGGCCGCTCGTGTGCGCTTGGCGTCGGGGTTCTTCATGTAGTGAGCTTCGTCCGCCGCGAAGAAGTCCAGCTCGACATCGGGAAGCTCCCCGTCCGCGACCAGGTTTCGCAGGGTCGCGTAGGAGGTGACCGCGAGCCCACCGTCGCGCTGCCACGCGAGCAGCGTGTCCGGTGCATCGGATCCGTGGATCGCCCAGGCCGCAAAGGGAGCCCGCCGCTCGACCTCGCGCTTCCAGTTCCAGATCAGGCCCGCGGGCGCCACGACGAAGAAGTGCGCACACCTTGCATCGCTGCGAGCGAGCTCCCAGAGATGCGTCATGGCGGCCAGCACTTGGATCGTCTTGCCCAACCCCATCTCGTCTCCGAGAATCGTACGTCGCTGTACGAGCAGGTACTTGGCACCGAATTCCTGGTACGCGCGCAAGGTCACCCGAAGCGAAGAGCACTCGAGCGGCGCCCCTTGGACGCGCTCGACGATCTCATCGGTGAGGCCTCCACGAATCGCCTGATCGCCATCCGGCGCGCCGAAACCGAGCCTCGTGAAGCTCTGCGCGACGAGGGCCAGGAAGTCGGAGAAGCACAGTTCGATTTCGGCCCGGACGTAATCGGGCTCGCGAGCCTCATGTCGCTCCGTCGCCAGCTTCTTCCAGTTCGTCTCGAGGTCGGCGAGCAGTGAGGAACGGCCGAGAGCATCCAGCTCATCCAGTAAGGCGCGCAGCCCTGTGCGGGTTTCCTCCGCACGCTCCCGTGCGAAGACTTCGAACAGCCACGAGGAGAGTCCCGCGCGAGGCGACCACTGGGCGCGCAGCGACTGAAGCCGGGCCAGCTGGTTCCGAAGCGACCCGAAGGGCTCCCCCAGGGCGTCGCGCCACTGGAGCACGAGGAGCGCGTCGCGCGCCAGATCCATGGCCGAGTTCGAACCCAGCTCGACCCCGGGAGCGGTCGGCGGCTTCTCGCGCTCCCGTTGCGCGCTGCGCTTGACCGCCGCCGCAATGCGGGGCGCTGTCGTGGCGCCCACTCCCTTCACACGCGCGATTCGCAGGGCCGACATCCCGTGCAAGTCTGCCACGGTGCGTAGACCCTCGTCTCGCAAGGCGCCCCAGCGCACGCGCTTGGCTCCTTCGTCCTTGAGAGAGTCGAGGGACAAGGACCGCATCCGTTCGAGCACCTGCGCCTCGACGTAGGAGCGGGCGGAGGCATCCAGCGCTCGGTCGAGCTCCTGCAGATCCCGACCGATGGCGCGAACGAGTCGGCGCGGAGCACGCATGCGCTTGCGGATCCGCCTCCGGAGTCGACCGGCCGGAGACAGCGCCCAGGCGCAAGCGACCCCCACGAACAGGAGGATGACGGCGAGCACGACCGTCAGACCCACGGCGACGGCGAAAACCCAGGGTTCGACTCCGCTCGAATCGACGTCGAACCTCCACGGCAGAACGCGCGTGTCCTGCTCGAGCGTGAGGACGCAGACGAGGAATACGGAGGGCAACGGAGCACGCATCGGTGGGGCGATAATAGGGTCGGCGGAGATCCTGACCAGGGGCAGACCTCCACGGCCTCTGGTCCGTTGCGGGCACGGTTCACGAGGGTTCACGGCGCGCGACTCGTGACCTTGCGGTTCACCGGGGCGGCTCTACCCCCGCACGTCGGCGACCTCGACCGAGACGCTGACGACGGAAGGAGGAGTTCGTGTTCCGCTCTTGGCCAGCTGGCCCGGGCCAGGAGCTGGCGGACGAACTCGGACGTTGGCTGCACAGCGAGGCCCAGACGCCGGTCGTGAAGGCGACCGGTCAGCCCGCGCCGTAGCCGAGAGGCCGCAGTCGCTCTGAAATACGAAAGAGGCCGCCGGCACCCCTGCCGGCGGCCTTCCTTCGGACTACGAGAGTCCGCGAGCGCTCAGTCCCGCAGGACGCGAACGCTAGCGGAGTAAGGCATGTCGCGGAGCTCGCTTCCGAGCTCGCTCACCTTGGCCTCGAGGGCCTCACCGGCCAGCTGCATGCGGGCCAGGTCCTCGTAGTCCCCCTGCTCTTGACTCTGGGCCAGGACGTCGAGCTCCGCTTCCTGACGGCTGCGGACCTCGGCCAGGCGACCGGAGATCTGGTCCAAGCTGATCGCTTCGTAGCGGCTGCACTCTTCGATCGTGCGGTTGCGCTTCTCGAGCAGGCCGATGAGACGCTCGTTGCGGGCGATGGCGTCGACCTGACGCGAGAGGGCCTGGATCTGCGAACGGAACTGAGCACGCTCGTTCTCGAGCTGGAGCAAGAGCTCGCTCATCCGTTCGGACTGTTGCTCGAGGTACGCGAGATCGTGCTGGGCGTCCGCCATGCGGTTGGCATAGGCGATCTTCGTGTTGCGGACCTGGTTGATACGGAGGGTCGCGCGTTCGACGCTGAGAGGCCGGTTTTCCACGCGGACGGAAACGAGCCGGCTGCTGCCTTCGACTTCGGCGCGGGCCGTCGCCTCTTGGAAGCCGCTCTCGAGGGCGGCCAGATCCGAATCGGCCAGTTCGACGACGCGTTGGGCGATTTCTCTCTCACGGTCGAGCTGACGAATCTGCTCGTTCAGCTCGGCGAGGTCTCCGCGCACTTGCGAGATGCGAGCCGGGTATTCCTTCTCCATCTCGCGCAGCTGGGCCCGGAGCGCTGTCGGGTCATCGATCGCGTGATCGATGTGGTCGAGGACCTGGCCGTGGACCTGATCGATGACGGCCTTGGTACGGTTGGGACCGGCCACGAACACCGCGGCGCCTGCGGCAGTGCCTACGAGGAGCGTCGCGATCACGCCGGTCCGGAAGATTTTCTTGAGGAAGCACATCATTGTGGTTTTTGCTCCTATTCGAGCGGACGAGCCGCGGAACGGACTTCGATGGCGGCCCGTCTCGGGCCTATGCGGGGTTGTTGGGAATCGTCGGGGAGCCATTTCGCCGTCCGAGCGGGCTCCCGAACGGAGCCCGGACAAGGCGTAGGCCCCGATCCGGCCCCCCCACCCGGCTCGAGGCGAAGTCGACCGCGCGCATCGGCCGCATTTGAGGAATACTGTCCCCGGTCTCGAGTTTAGGAGCCCTCGAGCAAGCGCATCGGATGCCGGGGCGTCGGCATCCGCTTCGGTGAGGCAACTGGAAGGCGATTCCCTGGATGCGGCGACGCTTTCAGGTGCCGCACCGCAGTGGAAGACGTCCCTTGGCGCCGAAAGACTTGTTCCATGTGCTCTCGGGGCCCTGAACCGCCACGCCGCTCCCCTTCCTGAACGATGCTCAACGACGTCACCACCGGATTCGTCGGTCGCCTGCGCGCCCGAGAACCCGCCGCCTGGTTCGAACTCTGGGAGAACTTCGGCCCGATCCTGCGCAACCAACTCTCGCGCTGGGGCCGCGGAAGGATCGGGGCCGAGACGGTTGCCGACCTCTCCCAGGAGACCCTCACCGCCCTGGCCGGAGCGATCGACCGGCACGACCCCAATCGGGGAGCTCGCTTTTCCACATGGCTGCTCGCGATCGCACGCCACACCTTGGGAGACGAGATCGATCGCCGCATGGCCCAGAAGCGGGGCTCCGGTCGCAAGGCGCTCTCGATCGATGACCACGACCCGGGCGCCGGATCGACCGAGACGCCGGACGAGACCTACGAACAGGCCGTCTTCGACGCCAAGGTGGCGGCAGCGCTGCGCGCGGTCGAGCGCGACTGTGGCTTCAGCGAGTTCACCGTTTTTCGCCAGCGCATCCTCGAGGGCCGCTCCGGCAAGGATGTCGCCGCGAGCCTCGGAACCAGCGAGCCGACCGTGAGTCGCCGCCTGGCGACCATCCGCGGACGCCTCCGCGACCACTTGCAGGAGGTCTTTTCCAAGTACAGCTTCACGGACGAGGAGTGGGAGGAGCTTTCCCGAAATGGCCTGGACCTGTTTCCCAGCAAGAAGAGCGAAGCCGCCTTCGATGAGGCCGTAGCCGACGTGTACCACCGGCTGAACGAGCAGAGAGGAGGATCGGCCCCACATTCCGGCGGATCGAGCTCACTCGGCCGCTCGACGAACCCATGAGGCCTTCCAGGCTCGGTTGAGGCGCGATGAGCATTCCCATCTCGATGTTGGCCCTCTTGGCCGTGACGGCAGGCGGATATCTCGTCTTCAAGCTCCTCCGGGGCATCTTCTGGCTGCTCGGCAAGCTGTTCTGCGGCATCGGCCTCTTCCTGGGTCACGTCCTCGGCCTCGTCAAGAACATCCTCAGGGACACGGTGCACTGTGCGGGAGCCCTGGTCACGGGCATCGCCATCGCCCCGCTGGCGCTCGGCAACCTCCTGATCGCTCGCCCCTCCCAGGCGGGCTACTACGGACGTGCCGCGGAGGACGAGCTGATCAACGCCTTGCTGTCGGTGTATCGCGTCGTGCTCGGACACCCGCTGCGATTCCTGGGCTTGCGAGCGCTCGTCGACGGGCTCGAGCGACGCCTGCCCGACCTGGTCGACCGTGCGCCCCGCGTCGCGAAGAAGGGTGGCGGGGACGCGGAGCACTTCCCGGGCTACACAATCGTGCGTGGCCTGCCCGAGGGTGGCTCGGGAGCGCGGCTCTTCGTCGCCCGTCCTCGCCCCGAGAAGGCCTCACAGCTGCGGGAGACCGGACGCTTCGTTCCGGCCGAGGTCGTCATCAAGGCCTTCGCCATCGAGCGCGGCTCGACGTTGCCCCAGATCGTTCGGGAGTCCCGC
Organism: Planctomycetota bacterium; assembly: GCA_029259595.1. Lineage (GTDB taxonomy): Bacteria > Planctomycetota > UBA1135 > UBA1135 > OFTM43. The sequence continues at coordinate 61,982 of JAJDEW010000058.1, forward strand.
GCCCTGGAAGCCGCGCGCAAGCTGGGGCTCGTCCTGGAGCACCATCTGAGCGAAGACCGCTTCCATTACGTGATGCCGTATGTCCGCGGTGAGGAGCTGGACGCGACGATCCAGCGCTTGCACGCCCAGTCCGGTCCGGCGGGATTGTCGGACGCCGCGCTGGCGAGCGGCCTGTCGTACGGCCAGGACATCCTCTACAACCTCGAGCGGTTCCACCTCGGTGGCCTCTGGCACAAGGACATCAAGCCCGCCAACTTGATCATCAGCGAGGAGCGCGCCTACCTCGTGGACTTCGGACTCGTGACGCCGCTCCAGTCGGCCATGACGCTCACGACGCACGGAACCGAGTACTACCGCGATCCCGAGATGGTCCGCCAGGCCCTGCAGGGCGTGAAGGTCCACGAGATCGACGGGGTCAAGTTCGACCTCTACAGCGCGGGCGCGGTCCTGTACTCGATCATCGAGAACTCCTTCCCCGCCCACGGCAGCCTCTCGCGTGTCACGAAGCGCTGCCCCGAGGCCCTCGAGTGGATCGTGCGTCGTTCCATGGCCGACATCGGTCAGCGCTACGCCTCCGCCCGTGAGATGCGCAACGACCTCGCGACTTTGGCTGCGAGCCCGGATCCGTTCGCTGTGCGGCCGGCCGATCTCCCCTCCTTCCACGGTCGCGGTATGGCGGCTGCGGCCACCGTGGCTGCACCGCCCCCGCCGTCGCCGGCCTGGAGTCCGTCGCTGGGCGCCGAGGAGCCCGCACAACCGACGCGTGAGCCGCACGTCCGCCGCCGCCGCCGTCGCCGTGGCCTGGCCGCGGTCCTGGCGCTCATCGTGTCCCTGGTGTTGCTCGATGCCACGCTCGAGACCGACAACCGGCATCGCAACGCCTACGTTCACTCGGCGCAAGGCACCCCCGCTCAGCGATCGGTGGCGTTCGCGGAGGAGTTCCTCGAGGAAGCCAAGGCCAGTCCGCTCTTCACGGACGACGGGAGTTGGGACCCCTACCTCGACCCGCGCCTGTCGACGAAGTCCGAGGACGATCGCACGGGCCTGGAACGCGTGCTGGTCCTCGATGACCTGGGCAACCCCGGCACGTCACCGCTTCTCGGCTCGCTCTTCTCGACGCTCGAGGCGCGAGGCTACGAGGTGCTGGGCAGCTTCTCGGACTCCCTCGACGACGCAGCGGGACTGCAGCTGATCGCGGGTGCCAAGAAGACGGTAGGCCTGAGCGACCCGAACGACGTCGAAGCCGTCCGCCGGCTCCAGTCCTACCTCGACGGATGTGACGACCTCGATGCCATCGTCTGGATCTCGCAACAGGACGACGAAACGCACGTACTGCGCTGCCTCATCCAGAGCTTCCTCGGCGAGAACGCCGCAGAGATTCGGCTCGACAACATCCTCGCCGGGGGCTCGGACGTTTAGGAGTCCGTCGATCGGATGCCAGGGCGTCGGCATCCGCTTTGGTGAGGCGAGCAGGCGAATCCATGGATTCGGCGTGTGCCGGGCATTCCGGACGCGGGCAGCGCGCCGGATGACTGTTTCAGTGGGCAGCTAGCCTTCAGAACGTCCCGAAGGTGACGTCGAGCGCGTTCAGGAACTCGATCGCACCGCTGCCGATCGTGAAGGAAGCAGCCTGCGTCGCGAACGTGAAGCCCACGAGGACGCACTGGTTGGGGACATCGATCGCATGCTCGCCGAAGCCCGAGTCGAGGATCACGGGGGGTGCGATCAAGAGTTCGCCGAAGGGCAGGAAGATACCGGACGTCGCGCCGGTCAGGCTGACGGCGACGAAGCTCACGTGTCCGCCCGTGCCGGAGAGGTCGACCGCGGTCTCCCACGTTCCTCCCACGATGCCCGGCGAAACCTGGGTATAGGCGAGGAGGTTCGCTCCCGAGCCGTTGCGTACCGAAGCGACGGCCTGGGACGAGCAACCGACGATCCGCATCGCGGGAGGCGGAACGCTCGGAAGTTCCCAGAGGTAGTCGAACTCGGAGACGTAGAGGCTCCAGCCGGTCGTGCTGCCCGAGCCTGCCCGAGAGCGCGCAATCGCGACTCCGCTCGGGTGGTTCACGTAGCTCGAGCCGATGGTCGAATAGCGCTGCTTGGCCGGGTCGTACTTGATGACGCGCCAGTCGTCTTCCGAGCACGTATAGATGTTCCCCTCGACGTCGACGACGAGGTCGCCGTCCCCCCACTCCGCATTCGAGTAGTTCAGCATCGTGGCCCCCGGAAGGGTCACGAGGTTGTTGTTCTGGAGGTTGAGGTGGTCGATCGTTCCGTGAAACCCGATGTTCTGCCACTCGGCCACGTACAGCCCGCCCGTGGCCGGTGAGGCTGCGACGCCACGCGCCTCCTTGAGCGTGACCAACGGGGTCGCCGACGCTCCGCTGGGATCGACGGCGATGACCTCGCCCACGATCGTCTGCTCACGATTCGCGACATAGAGCGTCCCGTCCACGCCCAAGGCCATGTCCCAGCCGGAATCGATGACGTTGGCCGCATCGTTGTAGTGGGTTCCGACCTGGAGGGGGTTCTCTCGGATCGTGTGGATCACGCCGGTATCGGTCATGGCATAGATCAACCCGTCCTCCCGCGTGGCGATGCCCTCGATACGACCGGTGATGCCGTCGGTGTCGTCCGCGATCGGAATCAGATTGCCATTCGCGAGGTTCACGCGGCGGACCGACGGATCGGCACCGAAGAGGTCGCCCCCGACGAGCAGATTGCCGGCCGCATCGACCGACAGCTCGTAGACGCGCAGGTTGCCGAAGAACGACACCTGCAGGCCGCGGTTGGGAACCAAGCCGGTCGGAGCCACGATCAAGCTGGCGGGCGCCCCGACGTTCCCGACTTCGTGAATGATGGAGGGGTTCGCGAACTCCGTGAGGTAGGCGCTCCAACCGCTGGCACTGAGAACGTTTCCGCTGGAAGCCGCGATCGCGACGGAGCGGACCTGGGCATAGCCGCTCGAGAGAATCGACGTCGTGCCGAGCGCGCGGTCATAGCGGTAGAGCCGCTGGTTCGTGACGAACAGGGCGTCTCCATCGGCCTCGACGGCGATGTCGCCGTCCTTGAGCGGCCCGGAGAAGCCGAAGTTCGTCGTCCCGTCCAGCATGTACGCCGGATGCGTCTCGTCGGAGGTGTCGATCAGCCGAAGGTCGCCCCCGTTCTTCTCGTCGGCGAGGAAGAGGCCACCGCTGATCGGATCGGCCGCCATGGAGATCGGCAGGTGCTCGACGAGGTAATAGGACCAGCGGTTTCCGTTGCTGCTGATCCAGCCGATCCCGAGTTGTCCGGCCGACGGTGTCTCGCTCGTCACGAGGTAGTTCCCGCTCAGGTCGACGACGAGATCACTCGGGTCTCCGATCAGGTACTGGTCTTGATAGATCCGCACGGGCGGCGTCGACCGGCCCGGCAGGACCCAGATGTCGCCCAGAGTGTCGATCACGGCGATGTCACCGTTCGGGGTCTCCGCTACCGCCCGCAACGGCTGCGGAAAATCGGCCGGGGTCGCCAGGTACGTGATCGCACCGCCGGCGGTCGAGATCAGACCGACGTCGCCCTGGGTCGTGCAGAACAGGAGCTGTCCACCCGACTCCCGACCAAGGTCCCAGATCGTCCCGGGAACACTCGTCAGCATCGTCCCGGCGCGAGACGAGCCCGGATCGACGTGAGCCGTGACAGGCGCTGCGAGGGAAAAGGCGAGGGCGGCGAAAAGGGCCGGAGCCGTGAGGGGAGTCTTCATCGTCGTTGAACTGCGAGTCGGAGGAGGGCGCCAAACCGTCCGATGAAGAGTACTTCGGATGCGGCGTGGGCGACCGGAAAGCTTGCCCGGTACGCAAGAACACCGCTGAATCCATGGATTCAGCGAAGCTCTCGTGTCCCTCGGCCGGGCCTTCCGGACGCACGCAGCGCGCCGGACGACTCTTGGATCGGGCTGCCAGTGTAGCCCGTCCCAGCCGAGCCAGGGGGGCCTGTGGTCGGGTGTTCCTGCCCGCCCGAGGCGGAATGCTGTGGCGCGGGAGCGCGCTCCGGGGAGGTGGGCACGCCCGCTGGAAGCCTTTTCTCGACGCGCGAGGTCCTGGCCGGGTTCCCCAGGCCACCGAGGCCGCCGCCGGGAAAGTCCGAACGCTCAGATTCCGATCGTCACGTCGATCGCGTTCTGGAGCTGGATCAAGCCCGGACTGAAGGCGGCGCCCTGCGTACAGAGCGTCGCACCGATCAGCGCACAGTCGTTGGGGATCGGAATGACGTGACCACCGACCGAGACGTCGAAGGGCAGGAAGGGCGGTAGGCAGAGGAGCTCGCCCTGGACGAAGCCCGTGAGCATCAAGCCCGTCACCGGTCCTCCCGTTCCGATCGCCACGATGCTGGCGAGGGCTCCGGTCAGGTTGACCGACGTGAGCCAGTTGGAGCCGACGATGGCAGGCGCCGCTTCCAAGAAGCCGACCGGATTGCCCCCCAGCCCGTTGCGCGAGCTGGAGCTCGCCGCGACGTTCGAAACACAGAGCAGGTAGGCACCCTCGGTCCCGTCGTCCAGAATCGCCTCGAAGAGGATGTTCTCGCCGTCGTCGCTGAGCGCGTAACCGTCCTGGATCCCGCGCAGCGTGTCGATCGCGACCGCCCCGACGGTCGTCACCCCCTCTTGCACGACCAGCGCCCCGTTCAAGAAGAGCCCGCTGTCGACGTCACCGTCGGGATCGTCCCAGGTGCCGTACCACAGCACGTCCCCACTGTTCGCGATCCAGACGGGACCGGACCCGAAGCCCGTCAACTGGAACGGGCCAATCGAGGCGGGAGAGTCTCCTTCCTGGAAGAGCTTCGCTCCGTTCTTCACGAGCAGGTCGGCCGTCGCCGCATCACCGTCGAGCCGGCCACGGAAGACGTACTCGCCGGCGCTGTTCAAGTCGACGACACACGCGGAGAGCGAAAACCAATTCCTGCCGCCGACGGGTGAGGCGGCACCCTCCTGCGCCAGCACGGTGCTCGAGTTCAGGTAGAGCGCGAGATCGTCCGTGGTGGGGCCGGTGAGGTCCACGACGTACGCGGCATCCCCGGCATTGTTGAACGCGAAGGCATGCGGCCCCGTCAGCAGGTCCGTGACGCTCTCCACCTGACCGATCGGAACGTCTTCCTCCTTCACGATCACGGACTGGACCCCGGCCGAGGTGACCCGAACGAGGGCCCTGTCGACCGAGGTCGCGATCAACGGGTCGTCCACGGAGGCCAGGACGAGCGTGTCGGAGGCGTCGTTGACCTTCGTTTCGAAGAAGCCGACGTAGACGGTTCCGACCCCGAACTCCGGGGCGGTCGCGACATCGCCCTCTTGGATCAAGAGCGTCTCCCCCCTGAAAATGCCCGAGTCGTCGTTGCCTCCGCTCGTCCCGTCGAGGAAGAGGTTCCAGCTGCTCACGCCGTTGTTCGAGATGTTCACGGCGTCGAAGCTCCCGATGGTCGCGCCGACGGGTGCGACGAGCGCCTGGCCCTCACGCAAGAACAACGCTCCACTCCGCACGAGCACCGAATCCGCATTCGTGTCCGCGTTGTCGGTATCCGCCTCGACGACCCAGAACCCACCGTTGGCCACGGCCAGGTTGTCGATCCTCGTCACTGCGCCGACACCGGCAACGACGTCGCCCTCCTGGAGCAGTGGGGTCGGTTGTTGCGCAGCCAACGGAGCCGCGAAGAACGAGAGGAACAGGAACGGTCGAAGGACGACGGGCGGGGTCAAGCTCGGCAGTTTCATGGGACTCCTCGGTTCGACAGCGTCGACACGCGACGCACGATCGAGACCCGTTATACACGAGATCCAACACGCGAGGGCTCGCCTCCAGCGCGGCACGATCGACGGCGTCCCGCACGGCCGTTCGGTTCGATTCGATCGTAGCCGGGCCCTACCGGATCATGACGAGTTCAGAACACGTCGGGCACCGAGGGAGCAGCGTGTCCGACGCGCTACCGAGGTGCCGTTAGTGACCGATCCTGGCGCCCGCCCGACCGACTCTGCCCCAACGACGTGAACGACGTTCGTGCCGACCGCGGCGTACCCCCGCGCACGAGTCAGCGGCTCCCTCCCAGCGCGGCTCATGCCTGCTTCGACGGTGAAAGCCTGATTCCACCTTGAGGTGCCCACCCCGTGTTCGAGAATGGCGCGCCCATGAAGCGACCCCTCAGGTCCCTCGTCTCCGCGCACGCGCTGCCCGCGCTCGCGATGATCGGCGCTTTGCTCGTGGCCGGTTGCCGAGCTTCCGGTCCGCGCGCCGTCGAGGTTACCGACCGCGCGGAAGCTACAGGACCGCGCGTCCTCGTGGTGACCGCGCATCCGGACGACGAATCGGCCTGCGCGGCGAGCCTCTACAAGATCACGACTTGGCTCGACGGTGCCTGCGACCTCGCTGTTCTGACGAATGGTGAGGGTGGCTTCAAGTACGCCACGCTCAGCGAACGCATCTACGGGCTCGAGCTCACCGACGAGGCCACGGGACGCGCCGAGCTTCCGGAAATCCGCAAGGCCGAACTCTTTGCGGCTGGTCGGGTCCTGGGACTTCGAAGGATCGCCTTCTTCGATCAGATCGATCATCGCTACACGCAGGATCCGCACGAGGTGCTCGACCAGGGTGGTCCATGGGACGTCGAGTCGATCCGTGAGCGCTTGACCCGCCTCATGCAGGGCGCTCGCTACGACTTCGTGTTCCTGCTGGCACCCACGCCTGAAACGCACGGGCACCACCAGGCGGCCACGATTCTCGCGATGGAGGCCGCTCGCGACCTGCCTTCGGAAGAGCGGCCGGTGCTCCTCGCCGTGAAGACGCGCGAAAGCGAGACCGAGCCCTACCAGCCAGCCCTGCTCGAAGGCTATCCGATCACGGAGATCGATCCGCGCGAGCACTTCGTTTTCGACCGCCGCCAGACCTTCGGGCATCGGAACCGACTCGACTACCGGATCGTGGTCAACTGGGTCATCGCCGCGCACAAGTCCCAGGGGACCATGCAGCTCTTCGTGAACCGTGGCGACCAGGAGGTCTTCTATCCCTTTGCGCTCAATCGGGAGGGTGCGCTGGAGCGGGCCACCGCCCTCTTCGAGCGCCTGGCCGAGCCTCAGTTCCTGCCCAGGACGTATGGCGAAACCGCGGGCACGAACGCGGCCCCCCGATGAGCGGAACTGCTGCGCCCCGCCGCTGGGCTTCCCTGGACGCGCTACGCGGCTTCGACATGTTCTGGATCGTCGGGGGTAGCGCGGTCGTCGCCGCGTTGGCGAATGCAACCGGGTCGAGCTCGCTCGCGGCATTCGAGCGACAGCTTCATCACGCGGACTGGCACGGCTTCACCGCCTGGGACCTCGTCTTCCCGTTGTTTCTCTTCCTGGCCGGGGTTTCCTTGCCGCTCTCGCTCGCACGACGGCGCAAGGCCGGCGCGACGCGGAGCGAGATCGACAGCCACATTCTGCGGCGTGCGCTGCTCCTGGTTCTCCTGGGCGTGGTCTACAACATCGGGCCCCAGGGCAACTTCGACCTGCGCTTCGCGAGCGTCCTCGGGCGCATCGGACTGGCCTGGGCCGGCGCCGCGCTGCTCTTCGTTCGCTTGCGACCGCGAGGCCAGGTCCTCTGGGCCGCGGGCCTCCTGTGTGGATATCACGCGGCCCTGCTCTGGATCCCTGTTCCCGGACATGGCACCGGCAATCTCGCCTCCGGGGCCACGCTGACCGACTGGTTCGATCGGAGCTTCCTGCCCGGCCGCCTGCACCGCGGGGACGGTGATCCCGAAGGTCTGCTCTCGACGCTTCCCGCCGTTACGAACGCGTTGTTCGGCGCCTGGGCCGGCTTGGCCCTGCAACGTGCCGGACGGCCTCGTCGAGCGGTCGTCGAGCTCGTCCTGGGCGGCGGGGCCCTGCTCGCGCTCGGCTGGTTCTGGAGCCTCGCCTTGCCGTTGAACAAGAACCTGTGGACGAGCTCGTTCGCCGTCTTCACGGGCGGCTGCAGCGCGCTCCTCCTCGGCCTCTTCGTGGCGCTCGTCGACGGAGGCATGTGGAACGGTTGGACACGTCCCTTCGTCGCCCTCGGTCGGAACGCGATCACGATCTACCTCGTGAACCGTTTCGTTCCCATCGAGGCCTGGGCGAAGGAGCTCTGGAGCGACCCGTTGTGGATCGCTTCCGTGGGGCTGGCCGCCAACCTCGCCCTGGTCGTCCTGCTCGACAGGAAGCGCATCTGGCTGCGCCTCTGACCATGAAGTCGCACGAGCGAGCTCCTACGTCCCGGACGATCAACGCCTCCGTCGGATTGCTGACGATGATCTGGGGGAGCACTTACTTCGTCATCCGCGCGGGCCTGGCCGACCTCAGCCCTTTCACGGCTGCGACCTGTCGTTTCATCGTCGCGGGGACCCTGTTCGCACTCTTCGGCCCGCGGATCGCCCGTCGCGAAGGTGGCGTGCCGCCGAGCTGGCGCGCGAGCTGGTCATTCGGCCTTGCGAACGTCGCGCTTCCCTACGCGATCGTCTACTGGTCCGAGACGGTACTGCCATCGGGACTCGTCAGCGTGTTGTGGGCCAGCTTCCCGATGATGATGGGAGTGGCCGGACACCTCTTCGTTCCAGGTGAGCGCCTCCATGGACGCCAATGGGCGGGCCTCGGCCTCGGCTTCGTCGGAATCTGCATCCTCTTCGCAACGGACCTGCGCTCGCTCGGAAGCGACGCCGTCGTCGCCGGACTGATTCTCCTGGTCAGCCCGGCCGCAACGGCCATCGGCACGATCTGGGTCAAGGCGGGGTCGGCGCGCACCAGCTCAGCGCTCCTGAATCGCAACGGGATGCTCATCGCCAGCTTGACGCTCGGTGCGCTCGCCTTCGCGTTCGAAGAGCCGCTCGAATCGAACTGGAGTGCCCGCGCGGTCGGCAGTGTGCTCTACCTCGCGATCCTCGGAACGTTCGTCGCCTTCGGCACCTACTACTGGGCGCTGCGCCACGCTCCGGCCTATCGACTCAGCATGATCGCCTACCTGACGCCGGTGCTCGCACTCGTTCTCGGCACTCTGGCAGGGGACGAACCCTTCGCGCTGACGACGGTCCTCGGGTCCTTGACGATCTTCGCGGGCGTTGCGCTCGTCATGAACGCACGGCCCTCCGCACCTGTCGTCACGCAAGCGCGGCAGTGAAGCGCGGGTCGCGGCGCGTGCCTCAGCCCATCCGACCGATCTCGGCAGCCAGCGCGTTCGACACCCGACGCAAGCCGAGGTCCGAAGGGTGCGAGCCATCGACCGAGCCTTCCCCGTCCGTTCCGAAGAGGTCTGCTCCCCCCAGCTGGAACAGGCGCTGGTGACCTCGATCCATCAGCGAAAAGTACGCTCGACGGAAAGCCTGGTTCTTCTTCGCGTGCGTTTCCGCCAGGCCACGCGCGAGCCAAGCGCCCTGATGCTCGCGCTCTCCGACCAGGAGGAGCGGCACGTTCGGCTGCTTCTCCCGCAGCGCCTCGACGAACGGGACCATCCGCTCGCTCACCTGCTCGGGGGTCATGTTCGGGAGGCAGTCGATCACGTAGAGCGACGCGTCGGCCTCTCCGAGCACCCCGGCCAGCGCCGGGTCCATGTCCCCGTTCCCCGAGAAGCCCAGGTTCACGGTCGGCCGCTCGAGTCTGCGGCCGACGTCCGCCGGCGCCGCCATTCCCGGGCGACTCGCGCAGGCACCTTGAACGATCGACGTGCCGTAGAAGACGATCGGTCGCGAACGGGGCGACGCTGTCTCGAAGCGCGAATCCTCGAGCACTCCGAGCTCCAAACGCTCGATTCCGTTGTAGAGCGGCAGGTAGAGCCGATAGTCACGCGCGGTCCCATCGGCCCCGGAGAACAGCAGCGCATCCACGTCGCGGGCAACGGGCTGAGAGACGCCCGCGTGGCGCCATCCTCGCCGTGCGTCGAAACCATAGAGGTCGACCCCGCTCACACCGGTCGCCGGCATGTGGGGCATGGCCAGCTCCCCGGACGTCAGCCGATAGCGAACGCGCAGAGCAGTCGAATCGGTACGGAACGCGAGGGACAGGCCGGCCGCGTGTCCGGAAAGGGCCCAAATCCGCTCGGAAACCACCTTCTCGAAGCGATTCGGCAAGCGACCGAACGCCCGCTCGATCTCGGCGAAGCCGCGCCCTTCGAGCTCCTTCGGCTCGATCGCTCGCCAGACGAGGTCCTCGTTTCGAGGCGCGGGGCACGCCCTCCGCGCGCTCGCGGACAGAGACATGATTGGTGCGGCACCGCCGATCCAACCACTCCAGAGGAGGAACGTGCGTCGATCGCTCTTGCCGTGCTTCATGCGTTCAGGATCGGATGCGGGAACAAGAAATGCGAGCGATCCCCTTGCCCTCTGCGATTTTCCGGGTGAGACTCCGCTTGCCCCCCATGCGTACCACCTCCCCGCACGACCGCCGAGCCCAAGCGGCTCCGCTCCAAGTGACCACGCCGCCCGGCGGCCAGTGGTGGTGGCCCTGCTCCGCGACGGTGGGTGCCGACTAAACGCAACGGCTGACTGATCACAACCCACCTCGCGGGCTTCCGGAGGTGGGTTTTTTCGTGCCGCCTTCGGATCCCGCGACCGAAGGCCCATGCAGCACGAATTCGAACTCGAAACCGACCTCCTCACGCCCATCGGCGTGTACCGAGCGTTGCGTCCCTTGCGCCCGCGCTTCCTCCTGGAAAGCGCGCGCCCCGGACCGCTCGCGGACCGCTACGCACTGATCGGACTCGGTCCGGCGGAGGAGATCCGCTGGGACGCGGACGGTCTGACCGTCGACGGTCGGCGCGTTCCGGAGCCTGCTTCTCGCGCCGAGCTCCTGGACTTCTTGCGCGCTCGCCTGTCCGAGGCGCCGCGCTTCGAGCACGACATCGATGCGCTCGCCTTTCGTGGTGGTCTCGTCGGAGCGGCTGGCTACGGCCTCGCTCGACGGCTGGACCGGGTGCGCGGCTCGGCGCTCGATCAGGCCCCGGTTCTGGCCTTCGACGCTCCGCGCGCCTGCCTCGTGATCGATTCGCGTTCGCGTGCCGCGACGCTGCTGTACGACGGACCCGCGTCCCGGCGGCAGGAGCTGCAGCGCGAGATCTCGAAGCTCCTGTCTGCTCCGACCACCCCCACGGCCTCGCCGCGGCCCGTCGGCGCAGCGCGGCCCGAGCTCGACCGCGAGGCCTTCCGAACACGGGTTCTGCGGGCCAAGGAGGCGATCGCCGCGGGCGACGTCTACCAGCTCGTGCTGTCGACCCGCTTCGAAGGCACCGGCGCACCGGATCCCGTCGAGCTCTACCGCAACCTGCGACGCAGCAATCCGTCGCCCTACCACTTCCTGTTCGAGCTCGGGGCCCGAACGCTGGTCGGTGCTTCGCCCGAGGCCCTGGTGCGCTCGACCGGCTCGCACGCCTTTCTCCAGCCGATCGCAGGGACGCGCAGACGTGGACACGACCGCTCCGAGGACCTGCTTCTCGAGCGTGAGCTGCTCGCGGACCCCAAGGAGGCGGCCGAACACGTCATGCTGGTCGACCTCGCACGCAACGACCTCGGACGGGTGGCACAGGCGCGCTCGGTGGCCGTCGACCCCTACCGCACGATCGAGCGCTTCAGCCACGTGATGCACATCGTGAGTGGAGTGAAGGGCGTACTCGAGTCGGGCATCGACGGCTTCGAGCTCTTCGCCGCCGTCTTCCCGGCCGGTACCGTTGTCGGGGCACCGAAGCTCGCGGCGATGGAAGAGATCGTCAGGCTCGAGGACGGCGAACGCGACTTCTATGCGGGCTCCGTCGGCTACTTCGGACACGACGGAGTCGTCGATCAAGCGATCACGATCCGCACGCTCGTCGTCGAACGGGAGCGCCATTCCTTCCAGGCCGGAGCCGGCATCGTCGCCGACAGCGACCCCGACGCGGAATACGACGAGGTCCTGGCCAAGGCGGGCGCGCTCCAGCGTGCGATTCGGCCGCGGTCGACGTCACGCCCCGAGGGTCGCGCGCCGAGTGCGCCCCCGCCCAGGTCCCACCGGTCGCTGGAGGTGGCTCCGTGAAAGCGCGCGTTCTCGTCGTCGACAACTACGACTCCTTCACGTTCAACCTGGTCCAGGCCCTCCGTGGGCTGGATGCGGACGTCATCGTCCGCCGCAACGACGCCGTCGCGCCTGCCGACGTCGACCAACTCGGCGCGACGCACCTGCTCGTCTCCCCGGGTCCGGGCCGACCGGAAGAGGCCGGAGCATCGATGGCGATGATCGAGGAGCTGCTCGGTCGTCTTCCGATCCTGGGCGTTTGCCTCGGTCACCAGGCCCTGTGTCGCGTCCTCGGTGCGAAGGTCGTCCGAGGATCCGCGGTCGTCCACGGCAAGGCCTCGCGCATCTTCCACGACGGGCGAGGGCTCCTGCGCGGGCTCCGCAATCCGTTCGAAGCCGGACGCTACCACTCGCTCTGTGTCGAGGAGTCGTCGCTGCCCGCGGAGCTCGAAGTCAGCGCCTGGGAGGCGACCGGTGTCGTGCTCGCCGTCCGTCACACACGGTTCGCGGCCGACGGGCTGCAGTTCCACCCCGAAAGCGTCCTCACGCCCCTGGGGGAAACGCTCCTGAAGAACTTCCTCTCGACCCGCCGTGCCCCCCTGGAGGTCAAAACGTGAATCCCGCCGTCGCCGCTTCCCCCGAACACGTCGCGCGCTTGCGCGGGGTCCTGAAACATCTCTCGCGTGGTGCGTCGCTCGACGCGTCCGAGGCCGGAGCCGTCCTGCGTGCCCTGACTTCGAACGAGCCTTCCGACGCGCTCAAGAGCGCCGTCTTGACGGCGCTACGGATGAAGGGCGAAACCGCGGAAGAGCTCCACGGGTTCGCCGAGGCCATGCTCGCTGTCGCCGTCGGCCCCATGTCCCCCACGACTGGCGTCCTCGCGGACACCTGCGGGACCGGCGGCGACCTTTCCGGCAGCTACAACGTCTCGACTGCGACGGCGCTGCTCGTCGCGTCCCTCGGTGTGCAGGTCGCCAAGCACGGCAACCGCTCGGTTTCGAGCCGCTGTGGGAGTGCGGATCTGATCGAAGCGCTCGGCATCGAGTTCGCCGGGGGCCCCACGGAAGCCGCCCGGGCGATCGCCCTCTCTCGCTTCGCCTTCCTGTTCGCACCGGGCTTCCATCCGGCAACGAAGGCGGTCGCTTCGGTACGGCGCGAACTCGCCGTCGGAACGATCTTCAACCTCCTCGGACCCCTCGTGAACCCCGCGCGCCCCACGCACCAGCTGATCGGTGCGAACAGCGTGGAGGCGGCGCGCAAGCTGGCCGCGAGCTGCGCTCTGGGAAACACACGCGCCTTCGTCGTGCACGGTGCAGAGGGATTCGACGAAGCCACGACGGTCGGACCATTCCTGCTCCTCCGTGTCCGCGACGGGAACGTCGAAGAAGAGACGGTCGACCCGCGCGACTTCGGCTTCGCCACGGCCACCACCGCTGACCTGGCCGGCGGAGACGCACTCGAGAATGCCGCCCGGACCTGGCAGCTCTTCGCCGGAGAGCGCGGGCCGCTGCGCGACACGGTGCTCCTGAACACCGCCCTGGTCCTGCTGCTCTGCGGTGAGGCGAGCGGAGTCTCCGCAGCGATCGAGCGCGGCGCGAACGCCCTCGACGGCGGGCGGGCGGAGCGTTTCCTGAACGAGCGCATCGAGTTCGCGCGCCGCACGGAGAGACGGCCGTGAGCTTCGACCTCGACGAAATCGTGGCCTCCAGTCGTCGCCGTGCGCAGACGCTCCGGGAACGCCTTGCCAACCTGCGCACCCTCGCGCTGAAGCGCCTCCCGACCGCGCTCGCTCTGTCGGGCCGTTTCGACATCTTCGCGGAGGTCAAGCTGGCGTCTCCGTCCGAGGGCCGCATCGCGAGCGGCGGAGGGGAGCGAGTGGCCGAGCGCGCGGCGGACTATGCCAGGGCCGGAGCCGCCGCCGTCTCCGTCCTGACGGAGCCCGCTGGCTTCCGCGGCTCCTTGGTCGACCTCGACCAGGCCGCGCGAGCGACGAGCGTGCCGGTCATGCGCAAGGACTTCATCGTCGACCCGAGTCAGGTCGTCGAGGCACGGGCCCATGGTGCATCGGGCGTGCTCGTGATGACCCGTATCGTCGACGACGCGACCTTCGGCACCCTGCTGGATGCGTGCGCGGAATTCGACCTCTTCGCCCTCGTCGAGGCCTTCGACCGCGACGACCTCGAGCGTACGAACGAGCTCCTGGAGCCTCGCTCCCCCGAGGAACGCATCCTGCTGGGAATGAATGCGCGTGACCTCGAGACGCTCGACGTCCGTCTCGAACGCGTGCTCGAGCTGGCCGCTTCCATGCATCCTCGCTTCCCGCACGTCGCGGAGAGCGGCCTCCGAACTCTCGAGGACGTCCGGCGCGTCGCCCGGGCCGGCTTCTCGCTGGCTCTGATCGGAACGAGCGTGATGCGCGCCGAAGATCCTGGCGCTGCCGTCGGGGCCTTCCTCGAAGCCGGGCGCAGCGCCTGCGGGTTGCAGGAGGCTCGGGGGAGGCCCTCGTGAGCCCGCGCGTGAAGATCTGCGGGCTGACCCGCACCGCGGACATCGAGGTCGCCGTCGCGGCGGGCGCGGACGCGATCGGCTTCGTCTTGGCCGCGTCCCCGCGCCGCGTCGGAGCACGTGTGCTGGGCCGGCTCCTGGCCGCTGTGCCCCCTGGCGTCCTGCGTGTCGCCGTGACGCGCGTGCCGACACGGGCCGAGCTCGAGCTCGTCGCCTCGCTGCCGTTCGACGCGCTCCAGTCCGACGCCGAGGCCGGTCCGGTCGCGGTAGCCGAGCCCTTCCATTTGCCCGTCTACTACGACCGCCCCGGCGTCTTGCGGGCTCTCCCGGGCCGGGCGCCCTCCGGTCCGGTTGCTTCGTTCGCGAGCGCCGTCCTGCTCGACTCCGGTCGCGGTGGCGGAAGCGGCGAGCGTGCATCGATCATGCGTGCCCAGGTCGCTGCGCGACGGCGTCCACTCGTCCTTGCCGGAGGACTCGACCCCGACAACGTCGCCTCCGCCATCGCCTTCGTCCAGCCCTTCGCCGTCGACGTTTCGAGTGGCGTCGAATCCGCACCCGGCCGCAAGGACCCCGGCGCCGTGCGCGCCTTCCTCGCCGCTGTCCGCTCGAACTGCCCTTCCACCTCGCGATGATCCGAGCACACACCGAACTCCTTCTGTCTCCTCCCGATGCGAACGGCCGATTCGGCTCTTTCGGTGGACGCTTCGTTCCTGAAGTCCTGTTCGAGGCCCTGCTCGGGCTCGAAGAGGCCGTTCGCATCGCTCTCCCCGACCCCGGTTTTCGGGCGTCCTATGCCCAGGAGCTCACGAGCTTCGTCGGTCGACCGACGGCGCTCACCCACGCTCGCCAGCTGTCGGAAGCCTGGGGAGCGGAGATCTGGCTGAAGCGCGAAGACCTCGCGCACACCGGCGCGCACAAGATCAACAATGCGGTCGGCCAGGCCTTGCTCGCCCGTCGCATGGGCAAGACCCGTGTCGTCGCCGAGACCGGCGCCGGCCAGCACGGTGTGGCGACGGCCGCGGCTTGCGCGCGGATCGGGCTCCCCTGCCGCGTCTACATGGGAGCGATCGACGCCGCGCGCCAATCCGTCAACGTCCAGCGCATGGAACTCTTCGGCGCGGAGGTCGTTTGCGTGCACGACGGCGACGCAACGCTGCGCGCGGCGATCGACGAGGCCCTGCGCGCCTGGGCTGAGGAGCCGTCGGAGACCTTCTACCTGATCGGATCCGCCGTCGGCCCGCACCCCTACCCGTGGTTGGTTCGCGAACTGCAGTCCGTCATCGGGCACGAGGCCCGCGCCGCGCTGCTCGCGCAAGCGGGCGCCCTGCCCGATGTCGCGGTGGCCTGCGTGGGCGGCGGGTCGAACGCCATCGGACTCTTCCACGCCTTTCGCGACGACGCCTCGGTCGACCTGGTCGGCGTCGAGGCCGGAGGCCGCGGCCCGGGCCGGGATGCCGCGTCGATCGGGAGCGGCTCGCCCGGTGTACTCCACGGTGCCTACAGCTTCCTTCTGCAGGACAATTCCGGACAAGTACGCGAGACCCACTCCGTTTCCGCCGGACTCGACTACCCGGGCGTCGGCCCCGAACACGCGGCGCTCGCGGCCAGCGGTCGTGCGAGCTACGTGAGCGCCACCGACGAAGAAGCCATCGCGGCCCTGCGCGAGTGCGCGCGCCTCGAGGGCATCCTTCCGGCCTTGGAGTCGTCGCACGCCCTCGCCGGAGCGCGCCGGCTCGCGCACGGGAACTTCCGCGGGAAACGCATCCTCGTCAACTGCTCGGGGCGCGGTGACAAGGACCTCGACATCCTGCGGACGGAGTGCGGAGCATGAAGACCCGAACGCGCACGGACGAGCTGCAGCGCGCCTTCGAGCGGGCGCGCTCGGAGGGGCGTCCGGCCTGCATGCCGTTCGTTCTCGCCGGACATCCCGGGAAGGCGCGCTTTCCGGATGTCCTGGGCCAGGTGGCGGCTGTGGCCGACGTGGTCGAGATCGGACTGCCCTTCAGCGACCCGGTCGCGGACGGCCCGGCCCTGGCACGCGCCGCCCGGGCGGCCCTGGCCGAAGGCGTTTCGCTGAACTGGCTGTTGGAAGTCCTGCACGCGAGAGCCCATGAGGCCGGAGCGGCCCTCGTTCTCATGAGCTACTTGAACCCGCTCCTCGCCCATGGCCTCGACACGGCGGTCCGGGACCTCGCCGAGGCCGGCGTCGCGGGCCTGATCGTGCCCGACGTCCCGTTCGAGGAGAGCGGCGAACTCGCCGTCTGCTGTGCGCGGCAAGATCTCGCGCTGATCCCGCTCGTCAGCCCGCTGACGTCGGCCCCGCGCCTCGCGCGCATCGGTGCCACCGAGCGCGGCTTCCTCTACGCAGTCTCGCGGACCGGGATCACGGGCGGCCAGACGCTGGCCACGGACCTCGACGACTACCTCACGCGCGTTCGCGCTGCGACGAAGCTCCCGATCGCCTGTGGCTTCGGAATCCGCTCGCGCGCGCAGGTCGAGCGCATTCGCCTTCACGCCGACGGCTTCGTTGTCGGCACCGCCTTGATCGAAGCGATCGAACGGGGTGATGACCCTGCACGCTTCCTGTCCGAGCTCCGACCGGAGACACGCTCATGATCGCCCGACTGAAGACCGATTGTTCGATCCGCGAACGCGCCGAGATCGTGACCTTGATCGAGAAGGCGGGACTACGCGTTCGCATCGACCGTGGCGGCGGATCGGAGTGGATCGGAGCCTTCGGATCCGATGCGCCGCGCAACGAGCTCCTGGACACCCTGCGCACGCTGCCCGCGGTCCTCGAGATCGCACGGGACGCTTCGCCGTATCCGCTGGCCAGCCGGGACTACTTCCCCCAGAGCACCCGTGTGCGCGTCGGCGAGGTCGAGATCGGCGAGGGCACCCCTCCGACGCTGATCGCCGGTCCGTGCGCCGTCGAGTCGCGAGCCCAGATGCGCGCCGCCGCCCGGACGGTCGCGGAGAACGGAGGACATCTCCTTCGTGGCGGGGCCTTCAAGCCGCGGACCTCGCCCTACAGTTTCCAAGGGCTCGGAGAGGCGGGACTGGAGCTCTTGGCCGAGGCAGGTCGCGAGGTCGGATTGCCCGTGGTGACGGAGGTCGTGGCTCCCGAGGACGTCGAGCTGGTCGCGAGCTATGCCGACGTGCTCCAGATCGGCGCGCGCAACATGCAGAACTTCCGCCTGCTGCAAGCCGCAGGTCGGGCGACCCGACCGGTCATCCTGAAGCGTGGTCACGCGGCCACTCTCGACGAACTGATGCATGCAGCGGAGTACGTCCTCGATGCGGGCAATCCCGACGTGATCCTGTGCGAACGCGGCATTCGCTCGTTCGACCCAGCGACGCGCGCAACGCTCGATCTCGCTGCCGTCCCGGTCCTGCGAGAATTGACCCACCTCCCGCTTCTCGTCGATCCGAGTCATGCCGCGGGACGTCGCGCACTCGTGCCTCCGCTCGCGCGAGCCGCGCTCGCCGTCGGCGCGGACGGGCTCTTGGTGGAAGTGCACCCCGATCCGGCCAGCGCGCTCTCGGACGGCCCGCAGGCCTTGACGCCGGACGATTGGAAGGCCCTCGTCGCGAGCCTTCCCGCGCTTGTTGGAGGGTCGGGAGCGGGGTAGTCTGAACCGATGCGCACCCCGTCCGTGCTCCTTCTGTCGACCTGGCTCTTGTTCGGGTGTTCCGATGGCGATGACGCGGGTGCACCGGCCGCCCCCGACTCCGGCTCACCACCGACCGGCGCCACCGGCACCGAAGCGACCCCACCCAGCACGCCCGGAGGTGCCTGGCTCGTCGAAGTGACCGACGCGTGGGGGCTCGACTTCGTCCAGGTCAGCGGCGCGACCGGCAAGCTCTTGATGCCCGAGATCATGGGTGGTGGAGCGGCGCTCTTCGATTACGACGGCGACGGCGACCTCGATGCCTACCTCGTCAACGGCGGCCCGAACGTCGAGGATCCCCGCCGCAAGGACGGGGCCCCCAACCGCCTGTATCGCAACGAAGCCGGTGCCCGCTTCACCGACGTCACCGCGACGACCGGGGCCCAGGGAACGAGCTATGGCATGGGCTGCGCCGTGGGCGATATCGACAACGACGGTCATCCGGACGTCTACCTGTCGAACTATGGCCCGGACGAGCTCCTGCGAAACGTGGGAGGCGAGTCCTTCTCGACGGTCGGCCGCTCGAGCGGACTCGACGCTCCGGGCTGGTGCTCGTCCGTCGGCCTCCTGGACTTCGACCGCGACGGTGACCTCGACATCTACGTGGCACGCTACGTGCGCTTTCTCGCCGACAAGAAATGCTTCGGCCAGGCGGACCAGCACGAGTACTGCGGCCCGCGCGCGTTCGCCCCGATGTCCGACGTCCTGCTCCGCAACGAGGGCAACCTCACCTTTCAGGACGTCTCCGAGTCCCGAGGCATCACCGCCGTCGAGGCGGCGGGGCTGGGTGTGACCTGCGACGACTTCGACGACGACGGTACGCTCGACATCTACGTCACGAACGACGGCTACGCGAACACCCTGTGGGTCGAGGACGGTGAGGGAGGCTTCGTCGACGACGCCCTGATCCTGGGAGTCGCGCTCAACATGGAAGGCAAGTGGGAAGCCGGGATGGGCGTGGTCTCCGCCGACTTCAACGCGGATGGCTTCACCGACCTCTTCATGACCCACATGACGAGGGAGACCAACACGCTCTACCGCAACCTCGGAAACGGCTCGGGCTTCATCGATGCCACCGGCAGCAGCGGACTCGCGCGTTCGAGCGTGGCGTTGACCGGCTTCGGGACCTCCGCGGTCGACCTCGACCTGGACGGGCTCCTCGATCTCCTGGTCGTGAACGGACGGGTCGAGCGAAGCGAGCTCTTGCCCGGAACGAAGCTGCCCTCGCCCTGGGACGTCTACGCCGAACCGAACCTGCTCTACCGCAACACGGGCGCCGGCAACTTCGTGCTCGCGAACGAGCTCGCCCCCCAGTTCTGTGACACCGTCGAAATCTCGCGCGGCCTCGCCGTCGGGGACATCGACGGGGACGGTGACCTGGACGCGCTCATGACGAACATCGGTGGACCCGCGCGCCTCTATCGCAACGATGCGCCGCGGGCCGGGCACTGGCTGCTCGTCGAAGCGATCGACCCGCGCTACGAACGTGTCGCCTTCGGTGCCGGCCTGCGCCTCACGATCGGCGACCGCGTGCTCTTGCACCGGGTCGGGTCGGGCTCCAGCTACCAGAGTGCGAGCGACCTGCGAGCCCACTTCGGCGTGCCGAAAGAATTGGCGGGTGAACGCGCGAAGGCGCGCCTCGACGTGCGCTGGTTGGATGGCCTCGAGGAGACGTTCGAGGTTCCCGCCTTCGACACCGTCCTGCGCATCGAACGCGGCCGCGGCCGCAAGAGCGACGAATGAACGCGATCGCCTCCGCCGTCTGTGCGCTTCTCCTGGTTGCCCCCGCACAGGAAGTGGAGATCCCCGCCTTCGATCCGGCCGGGATGAAGCCGCACCTCTTGTCGCTCTTCCGCCAGGCCCAGGACGACGTACGCGCACGGCCCGCGGATGCGGCGGCCTGGTCGCGCTTGGGTTCACTCTTCGACGCCCACCGTCTCTATGAGCCGGCGATCCAGAGCTATGCGCGGGCCGAGACCCTGGAACCGGACTCCTTCCGTCACGTGTACCTGCACGCGACGATCCACGACTACTGCGGCAAACCGCTCGAAGAGACGCTGGCCCTGTTCGAGCGGGCCGAGCAGCTCAGCCCGGACTACGCACCGCTGGAGATGCAGCGCGGGCGAGTTCTGGCCCGACACGGACGGTCCGAGGAAGCGCGCGCGGCTTTCGAGCGCGCGCTCGAGGGCCTTCCCGACTACGGCGCAGCCCAGCTCGGGCTCGGCCAGGTCCTGCTCGTCCTCAGGGAACCGGAACTGGCCCTGCGCCACCTGCAGGCCGCCGCGCGCGAGGCTCCCGAAGACCAGTCCCTGAACGCCGCCTTGGCCCAAGCCTACGCGCGCACGGGCGCTCGCAAGGAAGCCCGCGCAGCGTCCGTGCTCGCCCGCAAGGAAATCGCCGCGATCGAAGACCAGGATCCGCTGCGTGCGGAGGTCGAGGCGCTGCGCGCCAACGTTCACGTCACGTTGACGCGCGCCAAGCGACATCTGGCGGCCGGTCGCTTCGACGAAGCCGTACGCGACTTCGAGATCTACCTGTCAGGGCGCCCGGACACCCCCGAGGCCCAAGCGCTCTTGGGGGAAGCCCTGTGGAAGACCGGTCGGCGGGAACAGGCCCTGCGGCACCTGTTGCGTGCCATCGAGCTCGCACCCGACGACACGGAGACCCGGCTCGTCGTGGCGCGCATGCTGCTACGGGACGCGAAGCCCGAGCTCGATCTGGCCGAGACGCACTTGCGCGAGGTCCTCGCACGGACGCCGAATCGGGCCGAAGCGTTGGCCCTGCAGGGTTGCCTGCTCGTCGATCGCGGTCGCGACGAGGCTTCGCTCGAGGCCTTTCAGCGTTCGACGGTGGGCTACAGCCCCGACGCCTTCACGTACATGAAGTGGGGCACCGCGCTCACCCGGCTCGAACGCTTCGCCGAGGCCGTGGACAAGCTGCGGTTGGCGGCGACGAAGCAACCGAAGACGGCCTCGATTCATGTGCAGCTCGGAGCCGTCCTCGAACGTCTCGAGCGAACCGACGAAGCTCTGCGCGCCTACCGTCGCGCGCGCCAGCTGAACCCGCGACTGCAGCTGGACGACAAGATTCGCGAGCTCGAAGCGAAGTCTCCGGACTAGCAGTCTGATGGAAAAGTGCTTCGGAAGCGATGCATGTGACCGGGAGGCCCGGCGGGTGCGCCAGAACGCAGGCGAATCGGTAGATTCGGCGAGGATCTCGTGTGCCGGCCGGGCTTTCCGGACGCATGCAGCGCGCCGGATGACTTCTTCATCAGGCTGCCTCTTGCGCCTGCCGCCAGGCCGTTCTCGACTCAACAAACAAACGTGCTCGGCGGCGTGCGGAACGCCACGCGATCCTGCACACCCTCGAGCAATTCAATCTGATCCGATGGAACCGAGGCACGGAGCATCCCAAGGCGCAATTGCTGGAAGTAGTT
>JAJDEW010000059.1 GCA_029259595.1 Planctomycetota bacterium
TCCTTCGTCGCTGGTCCTGGATCCGAGGTCGGTGACGGGGGCCGCGGAGCGCAGGCCCGCCGCAGGCGGGCCGTAGCGCAGCCTCGGAGCCGCAGGCTCCGTGCTTGTGCCGTTGCGCGGCGCAGCCGCGCAATCAGGCACTGGCGCGCGCCGCAGGGCGCGCCGCGTCCTGAGGTGGTTGGGGCTCGCGGCTGCCCGAGCCGGAGGCCTTCGGGTTGCGTCCCTCGCGGCCGGGATCGAATCGTCCTTGCGGCATCCTGTGTCATCGCGCACAGCGCTTGCGAGCGCAGCGAGCCAGTCCGACGTCAGCGCCCCTCGCCCACCCTTTCGCCTGCGGCGGGCCTGCGCGCCTCCGCGGCCGTCTCCGCCTCCGCGGCTGCCGGGTCGGTCGGCCAGGCGGCGTAGTCGTAGATGTCGGGTTGGCGGAACGACTCGAGGAAGGCCCGCACGGGTTCGGAGGAGCCTTCGAAGCGCGTCTCCTTCGGGCCGTTCTCGAGCTTCAGGACGCCGCGTGGGCAGACCGCCGCGCACACGCCGCAGCCGACGCAGGAGGCGCGCACGATGTTCTCGCCGCTCTGGGCGTAGGCGCGGACGTCGATGCCCATCTCGCAGTAGGTCGAGCAGTTGCCGCACGACATGCACTGCCCGCCGTTCGTCGTGATCCGGAAGCGTGAGAAGGCGCGCTGCAGAAGCCCGAGAATGGCAGCCATCGGGCAGCCGAAGCGGCACCAGACGCGGCTCCCCATCAGCGGGTAGAAGCCCACGCCGACGACGCCCGAGAAGATCGCACCGATGTAGAAGCCGTAGGCCTTCGACAACGTCTGCGAGGCGCCTCCGAACACGCTGCCTGCGGTGGCCGAGTTGATCCAGAGCAAGGCGGTGGTCAGCGTGATGAAGACGAGCACGCCGTGGATCAGCCAGCGCTCGACCACCCAGGCACTCGTCGACTTCGAGGACTGCTGGCGCCAGGGATCACCGAGTGTCTCGGCCAGGCCACCGCAGCCGCAGACCCAGGAGCAGTACCAACGCTTGCCGTAGAGGTAGGTCAAGGCCGGCGTCGCGACGAAGGTCATCACCGCGCCCCAGAACACCATGAAGACGCCGAGGCTCGCTCCGTTCTGAGTGAGGCTCGCGATCGTGTCCGGGAAGAGGTACTCGCGCTTCAGCGGCCAGAAGTACGTGAAGTAGAACTCCGGCCGGTGGAACAGCTTCAAGAGGTTCGGCAGCAGGAACGCGAAGCCCAGCTGGAAGAACATGACCGACGCGGTCCGCACCAGCTGGTAGCGGTTGTGGCGGTACTTCAGGAACATCCGCACGCCGAAGACCAGGATCGCGGCCGTGTAGAGGCTTCCGTACAAGAACCATCGATCGGCCGCCTTGCCGGTCAAGAGCTCGGCCAGCGGATCGGTCAGTCGGATGCCGCGCTCGAGCACCGCGGGCATCCCCAGCGCGCGCAGATCGTCGTAGAAGTACAGCACCACGTAGAAGCCGGTGATGAACAGGCCCAGCCCCCAGCCCACGAGGTTCTTGTTCTGGACCCCGCGAAAGAAGGTGCCGTCGTGCTTGATCCCCGGCGTCGTGCCGCCGAAGCGGGAGAGGAAGACGAGCACCGCCCCGGCCATCGTGAGACCGAGCGTTGCCGCGAGCGCGAACCAACCGCCGCCGAGGTCGAGCCCCGCCAGGAAGAGCAGCGAGCCGAGGCTTCCCAGTGCGAGAACCGCGACCGCGGCGCGGCGGAAGAGCGACGGCGACTCGGGGGCGGCCACTTCGGCCGGCTCGTCGAAGCCCGCCTGCTCTTCGTCGAAGTCGTAGGCCAAGAGCTCCGGATCGATCATGACGCGGCCACCTCCGTGGCGGAGAGCTCGACGCGGAAGGCCGCGCGGACGGCGTCCTCGTGCCGACCGTACAGCTCGGGGTCGAAGTTCGCGTCCTCGAGCCGCTCGAGCACGTGCTCGACGGATACGGATGCCCGAAGCCAGCTCTCACAGACCTCGTGTCGCCAGCGCAGGCCCATGACGTTGAATCCGATCACGCCTTCGGGCGTGTGCACGATGCGCACCGCGCGGCGCCCGTCGGGATGCTCCCAGTACAGGTTGCGCTCGCCTTCGACCTCGCGATTCACCAGCCCGTAGGTCTGATACTCGACGTCGAGGAACTTGGCCGAGTTGAACCACAGGCCGGTCACGTAGGTCCGGTCGAGCCCCGCGATCACATCGCCGGCCACGACACCCTGCTGCTTGCCCGTGTACCACACTTGCTGGATCGCGTTGCGCTCGCCCTCGTCCCCGCGAATCTCGGCGCAGTCGCCGGCCGCGTACACGTCCGGCACCGACGTCCGAAACGAACGGTCGACCAGCACGCCACGCCCGGTCTCGATCGACGAAGTCTTCACGACGTCGAGGTTCGGGGAGACTCCCGCCGTCAGGCCGACGACCTGGCACTCGATCCTCTCCCCGGCCTTGGTCGTCACCGCGCCGACGCGTCCACTGCCGTCGTCCTCGATGGATTCGAGCTCGGTCTCGAGGCGCAGATCAATACCCTCGGCCCGGATGACGCGGTTCAGCATGGCCGACTCCCCGTCCGGGAGGATCCCGCTCCAGTACGAGCTCTCGCGCACCAGGAAGGTCACGTGGATGCCGCGCGAGTGCAGCATCTCGGCCAGCTCGATCCCGATCAGGCCGCCGCCCACGATCACGGCACGACGGCAGGCCGCGACGTTGTCGATGAGCTGCTTCAGGTCGTTCAGACCCCATAAACCCTGGACGCCGCGCAGGTCCTGCCCCGGCCAACCGAACTTGTTCGGCTTCGAGCCGGTCGCGATCAGGAGCTTGTCCCAGGTGATCGGAGCGCCCCGGTGCAGCTGGAGCGTCTTCGCCGACGTATCGATCCCCGTGACCCAGGCGCGCACGAGGCTCAGGCGTTTCTCACCCCAGAACGAATCCTCGAAGGGCTTCGTGTCCTCGTAGCGCATATGGCCCATGAAGACGTACATGAGCGCGGGGCGCGACCAATGGTAGGTCGACTCGCCCGAGATCAAGGTGATCCGCCAATCCGGGTGGCGTTCGCGCACGCGCAGGGCGGCGGTCACGCCGGCGACTCCGTTTCCAATGACAGCGAGGTGCAAGGTCGACTCCTTTCGATCCCGGCCGTACGCGGGGTCGCGAGCATCGTGACGACGCCCGCCGAATTCTCAACCGGGAATCAGGATGCCGCGCTCCACCAGCGTGTCGCGGGCCAATTCCTCGATCCCCCCATGGAGCACGACCGAGGCAAAAGTGCCGCCGTGACGCGCGCATTCGCGCTCGAGCCCTTCTCCCAGCCGTCGCAAACGCTCGAGGTAGCCCGCCACGAGCTCTCGATCGACGACCAGGTCGAGGTGCTCACCCGTCTCCGCATCGACCAGACGCAGGGCCTTGCCCACGACCGGTTCGGCGTCCTCCTTCCCCAGGAGCGCCAACAGGCCGATGCCGCCGGCGCCGCGCGCGAGGCTCCGCACGAGGCCTGCCGCATCGTGCGGCGAGAGGAAATCGGACAGCACGAGCCGCAGCGAACCCGGTCGCAAGGACGAGCTCGCTGCTTGCACGCTCGCACCGATCGTCGAGCGACCGTCGAAGCCGGCCCCCTCGCCCAGCAAGCGCTCGAGCGAGCTACGCTCCGAGCGATCTCCCAGGAAGATCACGTCGACCGCGAAGCCGCTCGCGAGCGCGCTCGTCCCCAGCAGCGCCGCCAGATCGACGGTCAGCTGCGCCTTTTCCGGCGTGACCGCCATCGAGCGAGAATCGTCGACGAGGAGCTCGAGGCGCGGCTGGATCTCCTCGCGGTACTGGCGCACGAAGAGCTGGTCGGTACGCGCGAAGGCGCGCCAATCGAGGTGGCGCACATCGTCCCCTGCCTGGTAGGCGCGCCGGTCCTGGAATTCGAGCGAGGACCCGACCGAGCGCGCCAGCCGCTCGCCGACGAGGCCGCGGCGCGGCTCGAAGGCCACGGCCAGGCGCCAGGCGCGCCCCAGTGCAAGGGCCTCAGGGCTGGGGACGGGCATCCCCGCTCTCCTCCGGGTGCTCGAGGGCGAGCGCGGGCACGGCCAGGGACTCGGGCGCCGCGGTCCTCCCCGGCGTCTGCCGCCGGCCGTGTTCGGCGACGAGCTCACCCAGGCCCCGACCGATGCGCGGAAGGTTGAACACGAGGACGACCAGGAACGCGATCGCGAGACCGACGATGAGCGCTCCGTCGGCGCGACCGTGGGCGAACTCGTTCATGGCCCACGCCGGGTTGCCGGCGTGGTTGAACGGTCGTCGAAGATCGAGGGCGAAGGCCGTCACGGTCGGGACGAAGAAGACGAGGAAGGCGAACAAGGGCACGGCGATACGGCACGCGATGCGCCGCGTCAGCTTCTTCGAGAAGGGCGAGAAGAGCAGCGCCGGCAGGTTCACGTACACGAACATGTAGGCCGTGAGGGCCAGGAGAAAGCCGATGACTTGGTCGTACGGGAACCCGGGTGCCGCGTAGCCGAGCACGACGGCGAAACCGCCGATCAGAAGCGCACTGTTCATGACCATGTAGAGCGTTCCGCGCCCGCCCCCCGGAAAGAAGGCGCCGGAAAGCAGTGCCAACAGCCTGTTGTCCGGCACCCACAGCCTGACGCGTCGTCCCAGGCGCTCGGGTTCGCTGCAGAACAACGCGCTGGTCACGGCCAGGAGCAGGAACGCGACGCTTCCGAAGGCGTAGAGCACCTCGTCGTCGCCCCCGGATTCTTGGAAACCGAAGGCCGCCCAGCCCAGCAGTGCGAGCAAGCAGCAGGTCGTCAGGACGCGCAGGGTCGTCGAGCGGTTTTCCTCGGGATGCGCCAGTCGCGTGCACCCGAACGCCACGCAATAAGAGACGACGACCGCCGCGATCGTCAGGAACACCAGCAGGACGAAGCGATCGCTGAAGACGCTGCGGGAGAAGAACAACTGCTCGGAGCCGAAGGCGACCGTCGCAAAGGAAAAGGCCACGAGCGCGACCGCCATGAGGGCCATCAAGAGTGCCCGCGCGACCTTGTGCCTCGCCAGCGTCGAGAGCATCACGGCGACGGCAGAGAGCGTGATGGACGAGAGCAGGACGAAGAGGAGCAAGCCGAAGGCGACGCCGAGGTCGAGGCCCCGCAGCAGGAAGGCCAGGACCAGGAACGGCCCGAAGGCCAAGGTATAGAGGAGCGTCTGCACGGCAGCGGACAGGAGCTTGCCGAGGATGATCTGGCGCGGCTCGAGGTTCGAGAGGAGCAGGAGCTCGAGGGTGTTCTCCTCCCACTCCGCCCCGAACGACGAGAAGGCCGCGAAGGGCACGAACAGGTTCGACGCGAAGGTCAGGCACCCGAACATCGCGAGGAAAAAGGCCGTGCCGGTCGTGTCCGCCCTCCCCCCGTCCTGGAAGACGAAGGTCATCATTCCGATCATGGTCGCGATGGCGAGCGTCAGCCAGAAGATGACCGCGAAGTAGCGGCCGCGCATCGATTGGCGCAGCTCCTTCACCAGGATCGCATTGCCGCGGTCCGCGATTCGGTTCCAGATCGGCAGGTTGCCGACGCGCTCGAGGAAACGGCTCGCGGCGCTCATTGGACCCGCCCGTCCGTCATCGAGAGGAAGACTTCTTCCAGGTCGAGCTTCTCCTGACGAAACTCGGTCAAGCGTACGCCACGCTTCACGAGCGCCTCGACCAAGCGCGCCAGGCCTTCGGCCCCGCCGGGGAGGTCGAGCACGACGCCGCCGCGTTCGACGCGCGCCCCCTCGACGTGCGGCTCTTCGAGCACGGCCCGCAAGAGCGCCTGGGGATCGACCAGGGCCCGCAGCAGCACGCGCGAGCGCTCGCGTTGGATGCCCTCCGTCATCTGGGAGACGTTGCCGGCCGCCTTGAGCCGGCCCTCCTCGATCACGACGACCGAGTCACACGTCTCCCCGAGCTCGGAGAGAATGTGCGACGAGATCAGGATCGCCTTGTCCATGCCCGCCAACGCCTTCACCAGCTCGCGCAGCTCGATGCGCGCACGCGGGTCGAGCCCGGCGGCCGGTTCGTCGAGGATAAGGAGGTCGGGATCGTTCAGCATCGTCTTGGCGAGGCAGAGCCGCTGCTTCATCCCCTTCGACAGCGCCGTCGTCAGCTTCTCGAGCATGTGCCCGAGCGACGTGAACTCGACCAGGCGGGCGATCGTCCGGGACTTTTCCTCACCGCGCAGTCCGTAGGACCGCGCGAAGAAGTCGAGGTAGTCGGCGACCGTCGTGTTGCTGTAGGCGCCGTACGCGTCCGGCATGAACCCGAGCTTGCGCCGCACGCGCCGGGGCTGCTCGAGGACCGATTCGCCGCTGATGAAGACGTCGCCGTGATCGGGCAGGTCGAGCGTCGAGCAGATCCGCATGGTCGTCGTCTTCCCTGCCCCATTCGGACCGATGAAGCCGCAGATCTCGCCGCGCTGCACCGAAAACGAGAGCCGCTCGACCGCGGTGAAGTTCCCGAAGCGACGGGTCAAGTCGCGCACTTCCAGGGCCGGGATCACCGCCAGTCCTCCTCGCCGGTGGCGAGCACTCCGACGACGAAGTGCACGCCAAGGAGCTCGTTCGTCTCGAGCCCGCAGTCATCGCGGAAGGGGTTCGAGTCCACGACGGCCAGATAGCTGGCCGGCCACAGGGCATCGAGCGTGTCGAAGGGCGTCGTCGCGGGCAGGAGGCTGCGCAGGTGGTTCTTGCGATCGGCTGACTCGATCGACGCGTCGTCCCAGTCGCCCGGGAGGAGCTCGAAGATCGAATCGAAGAGCTTCTCCGCGTCCACACCGGGCGACACGGCTTCGAGTTCGAAGGCTTCGCCTGCACGCGCGCGGCCCCCTCCCTTGTGGTAGAGGACCCCGTCGGGGTCCTTGGCCACCATCCACACGACGTCCGTCTCGAGTCCGTTCTGCGCCGCGAGCGCCTGCCCCGCACGGGCGAGCCGGATGCGCGCGCGCGCCGCGCGATCGACGACCACCGCCTGGGGCGAGCGCCTGCGGGCCGGCACGTACGTTCCTTCCAACCGCAACCCCTCACCGTGCTCGACGCGGAACGAAGACCGCTTCACGTCCGTCACGAGCGGCAGGCACACCGTTCCCGCTGCGGGCGCGAGCCCGCGCGTCGACAGGCCCGCGAACAGGGTGCGGAACTCCAGCGTCTGTGCCGTGTGTTGGCGTTGATCGAGCACGCTGACCGAATAGGACGCGGATTTGACGTCGACACCCTGGTGCAGGAAGCCGTAGGCCAGGATCAGGCCCGCGGCTCCGAGCGAGAGCACGGGGATCGTCACCAGCAGGAGCGCGGGCTTGCCGCTCGCGCGCACCAGGGCGAAGTTCACCGGTCCCACGAGAATCACGAACAAGAGCATGAGGACCATGTACCCGCGCAGCGGCAGCTCGTCGATGCCCGGGATGGCGGGCGCGGCGAAGCGACGGCGAGCGTCGGGAGCGATCGGGGCCGGGCCGTCGAGGGCGGCCTCGACGATCTCCCGCAGGCCCTCCGGCAAGTCGAGCGAAGTCCCTCCCTCGGCCACACCCTCGGCCAAGTTCTCGAGCACGGCCACCCGGGAGGTCGGCGCGGCGACGAGCGTGCCGAAGCCCACCGACCACCCCCGGACCGTCGTGTCCGCGGACGCGATCGGTGGCGGCAGCTCGAAGCGCGGCTCGAGCCACGGCGCGACCCCGTCCAGACGGCGGGCCGCTTCCAGGGCCTCTGGAGCCGAGACGACGACGACTCCGCCCGTCCGCAACCAGTTCACGAGCGGCCGCCCCACCGCCGGCGGAATGCTTTGGGATCCGTCGACCACGACGAGGCGCAGGCTCGAGTAAGCCGCCGCGCGCACGGGCGCGTCCGTGAAGGCGACGCCTCCGAGCGCGACGTTCGGCAGTGTTCCCGTGCGCGCCGCGAGGTCCTTCGTCTTCAAGGCTCCCGCCCACGCCTCGAGCTCGGTCGGCGAGGGCTTGGTCGCCGCCAGGACCACGCCGGGGGTCCGGTTCGAGCGGAACGACACGTCGAAGACCCCGTAGGTGTGGCTGCGCTCGACGCCAGCGTCCACCCTCAACATGAAGCCCGCGTAGCGCAGGCCGAACAGCGGATACGCGAGCTCGAGCTCGACCGTCCGGCCGCCCGGCACGAGCACCGTGCGCGCAGCCCGGTTCTCGGCATTGCGATCGAACTGCGACAGCTCGGTCGTCACGGTCCGGTCCGTGTCCCCGTAGTTCTCGAGCACGACACGCACGGGCACGTAGCCCCAGTCGAGCTCGGTCGGCCAGGCCGAGTAAGCATTGACGCGCACCTCGGCGTCCTGGAGATCCAGGGCGCCCTGGGCCCCGGCCGGCGACGGAGCCAGGAGCGCGCAGGCGACGAAGGCGAGAACCCGGAGGATCATGATCCGCGGGATGTCTCCACCTCGCGCGGCAACTCCTCGGAGAGTTCCGAGACCTCGTCGATGAGCGCGCGAACGATCGCACGCGCATCGACGCGATCCAGTCGGGCGCGGTAGTCGAGCGCCATGCGGTGCGCCAGCGCGTGAGGCGCGACGGCGCGCACGTCGTCGAAGCCGACGTTGGGCTTGCCGGCCAGCAAGGCGTGGGCGCGCGCGCTCTCGGCGATCGCGATCGCGGCCCGCGGCGAACCACCGTAGCGCACGTAGCGCTCGACCGTCTCCGTCGCTCCCGGCGCGCCCGGGTGACTCGCATCGACCAGGCGCGCGATGTAGTTCGCGACCGCACGCGGCAGAAAGACGCCATCGACCGTCGCGAAGATCTCGGCCAGCGTAGTCTCGTCGGCGACCATCTCGAGCTCGGGCGGCACGCCCCCGCGCCGCTCGGTCAGGATCGTCTCCAGCGTCGCGCGGTCGACCTTGGTGACGTCGAGCTTGAACAGGAAGCGATCGAGCTGCGCTTCGGGCAAGGGGTAGGTGCCCTCCAGCTCGATCGGGTTCTGGGTCGCCAGCACGTAGAACGGGCTCGGCAACTCGCGCGTTTCGCCCAGCGTCGTGACGCGCCGCTCCTGCATCGCTTCCAGCAAGGCCGACTGCGTCTTCGGAGAGGCGCGGTTGATCTCGTCGGCCAAGAGGATCTGCGTGAAGACCGGGCCGGGGTGGAACACGAGCCCACGCTTGCCGTCGGACTCCTCGAGCACGTGTCCGCCCGTGACGTCTCCAGGCAAGAGATCGGGAGTGAACTGCAGGCGCCGGAACGTGAGTCCCAGCAAGCGCGACAGCGCCTTCACCAACTCGGTCTTGCCGAGCCCCGGCAGGCCCTCGAGCAGGATGTGGCCGCGTGCGAGGCAAGCGACGAGACAGAAGCGCGTGAGCTCTTCCTGTCCCAGGATGGCGCGGTTCAGGCCGTCGAGAACGCGCAACGCCTTCGCGCGAGCATCCTCGATGGCCTCCGGGGAGAGCAGGGCGGGTTCGTTCAACGGTCTTCGTCTTTCTCGTTCGGGGCGAAGAAGCGCCGCACCGCTCCGCGATGTCGCGGTGCGAGGCGCCGCTGCCAGGCGGAGCGACCGGTCGAGCCTTCGACGTCGACGAGTCCGGCCGACTCTTCTTCCGGTCCTGGATCGTGCTCGGTGACCCCGATGCCGAAGGTCCCCGCGTGCTCCTCGTCGCCGTACTTGGCCGACGGGAGTGTCTGTGGCGTGAAGGCCTCGGCCTGCTCCGGCGTCTCGCCCGCGTAGCGCAGGGGCGCTGCCCCGGGACCCCGGCCGAGGCCGTTCCCGGCGAAGTAAGCTTCGAGCGCGCCTCCGGCGTGCCCCGAACCGAACGGTCATGTCCCGCCTTCGCCTTCGCCCTCGAGTTCGCAGGTCTCGTCGCACTCGTGCGAGAGGAATTCGCCGAGGCCGCCGGCCTTCGTGAATTCTCCCAGGTCGAAGTCCTCCAGCAGGCCCGCGTCGCGCAGGTTCGCGAGCTTCTCCTGCATCAGTTCGGACAGGCCCTGCGAGAGCTCGAGCAGCTCGAGGGCGTTCAGGTTCTCGCCGGCGAGCTCGAGCCCCGAACCGGCGAGCAACTCGCCCAGGCGGCCCGCTTCGCCATCCACCCCGCCCAGACGTTCGAAGAGCTGTTCGGAAAGCCGCTCGCCGAAGCCGCCCTCCGCCAGTTCCGACAGCGCCTTTTGAAGGGTGCTCAGCGCCGCGGACGAATCTTCGGGATCGAAGCTCTCGAGCGCGCGAACGAGCGACTCCGACGCCTCGCGCGCCACCTCACCGAGGCGATCGGCCTCGGACTCCAGGCGGCCCTCCAGATGATCGAGCGCCTCGAACAGGCTCTCGGTCGAGCCCAGCTCCAGCTCCTCTTCGAGCAACGCCAGCCGACTCGCCATTTCCTCCGCCAGTTCGGAATCCAGCTCGAAGTCTTCCTCGAGCGTTGCGAGCTGCTCGCCCAGGCGCCCGACCAGGGCCTCGAAGAGGTCCATCGGCGGGCCCGGATCCGGCAGGGGCACGCCGACCAGATAGGCAGCAACGGCGAAGACGAGCCCCAGCGCAGCGCTGCCGAACGGGCCGAGCACGACCGGCGCCGGCAACGGAAGACCGGAAGCGAGCACGCCGTCGAGGCGGCTCTCCCAGCGCGCATCGGGGCTCTCGAGCTCGGTCAGAAGCGCGCCGCTCGCCCCCGAACGAACGTCGAGCCAGACGGCCGCGGTTCGCGGATCGAGCGCCCGAGCGCGGGCGCGCCAGAGCGCCCAGGGTACGGCCACGACCAGGAGCCAGAGCCAGGGCAAGAGCTCGCTCGCCCCGTAGCCCGAGAGGTAGCGCAGCACGAGCACGAGCGCGCCGACGAGAAAGGCCAGGAGCGCGCAAGCACGCAGGAACTCGGCCGCGAAGACCGCGAGAAACACGCGCCGGCGGAGTCGTCGTACCCACACCTCGACCCGATTCATGCGGGACAGCATACGTTCTGGCGGCCGATTCCCCTCTGCCTCGTACGAGTTCGCGCCGACCGGGTTCGCGTCGGGGGCGGTGCGGCCCGGATGTCCTCCGCTACTGGAACGCCGCACCATGCGGCCTTCTTGGGAGGAAGTCCGTGGTGCTTTCACACCGGATCGTCGCGGATCTCCGACAGGACGAAACTGTCGGAATCGGCGGGTTCCACGATCTCTGCCCAGTCCTCCGGAGGCTTCTTGCCCAGGAGCTCGCCGGACGCGAGGTAGCGGTAGATCTCGCCGTAGTGGCGAACCTCGCTGACCGAGATCCGGCGCTGGATGTGGTGCGGCCTCAGCTCGTCGGGGTGGTCCAGCCCGGCGGCACCGATCAACTCCATCAGCGCCTTGACGGTGTCGCGCTGGAAGTTGCGCACGCGCGCCCACTTCTCCTCCACGACCAATCCTCGGACAAGGTGGCGATCCTGCGTCGCGACCCCCACCGGACAAGCGTTCGTGTGACAACGACGTGCCTGGATGCAGCCGAGCGAAAACATCATCCCGCGCGCCGAGTTGCACAGGTCCGCGCCCGCCGCGATACGCTTCGCCATGTCGAAGCCCGTGATGATCTTGCCGGCCGCAATGATCTTGACGCGCTCGCGCAGTCCGAAGCCGACGAGCGCGTTGTGGACCAACACCAACCCCTCGGTCAGCGGCAGCCCGACGGAGTTCGAGAACTCCAGAGGGGCTGCGCCTGTCCCGCCCTCGCTTCCGTCCACCGTTACGAAGTCGACCGTGATCCCCTCCTCGACCATGGCCTTGCAGATCGAGACGAACTCGACCGGGTTGCCCACGCACAGCTTGAACCCGACCGGCTTGCCGCCGGACAGCTCACGCAGCTCGGCCAGGAAGTGGACGAGCTGTCGAGGCGTCTCGAAGGCGGAGTGCGCGGGCGGCGAGACCACGTCGTGGTCGCCCGAGACGCCGCGGATGGCGGCGATCTCGGGCGTGATCTTGGCCGCCGGGAGGATCCCGCCGTGGCCGGGCTTGGCACCCTGCGAGAGCTTCAGCTCGATCAGCTTGACGTTCTCCTGGGACGCGTTCTTCCGAAACATCTCCGGATCGAAGCGCCCGTTCGCGTCGCGGCAACCGAAGTAGCCGGTCCCCACTTGCCAGCACAGGTCGCCACCGCCGCGCAGGTGGTAGGGACTGATGCCCCCCTCGCCCGTGTTGTGAAAGAAGCCCCCCGCCTTCGCGCCACGGCTCAAGGCCTCGATCGCGTTGGAGGACAGCGAGCCGAAGCTCATCGCGGACACGTTGAGCATGGCCGCGGAGTACGCCCGCTCGCCCGTGCCGATCGTGATGCGTGGACGGGTGTCCGTAGGCGACTTGGCTGCGATCGAGTGAGCGATCCACTCGACACCGTCGGCGTACAGGTTGCGTTCGGTCCCGAACGGTACCGTCTGCACCGCCTGCTTCGCACGCTGATAGACGATCGAGCGCAGCTCCCGGCTGAAGGGAGTGCCGTCCGTGTTCGACTCGATGAAGTACTGGTTGATCTCCGGGCGGATCAGCTCGAAGAGATAGCGGAAGTTCCCGATCAAGGGGAAGTTGCGCAGCACGGCCCTCCGGCGCTGCAGGCTGTCGCGCACGCCAAGCAGAAACAGCGGGCCCAGGAGCACGAGGCTCCAGAGCACGGGCGGCCACACGAAGGCCAGCCCGAAGACGAGCGCGAAGACGGCGGCGGAGATCAGATAGTAGACGTGCGCCATGGCGCTCCTTCGGAAACTAGGGCGAACCGGGTCCCGGATCGAGGAGGCGGGATCCTAGCTCGCGGCCCGCTGGAGTTCCCCGACTATCGGCTTACCGGAAGCAAGTCAGGGTTGCGGCTCGAACGAAAGCGAGACGTAGATGCTCCGTCGTACGTTGTCGAAGCGGTCCAGCTCGGAGTGGACCGGATCGTTGGCGTGCTGGACCCCGAACGAGAACTCGAGGCTCTCGCAGGGCCGATATCCGAGCCGGGCGTCCAGGCGGACGTACTCCGCGGCGGAGTAGTCTCCGCGCAGTCCCCGCACGGCGTAGAGGCCCGTATCGAACTCCCAACGCTCGTTGATGTCGTAGTAGGAGCGCAGGTTGTAGAGGTGCTTGGGGCTGTAGTCTCCCGTCGCAAGCTCGCTGCCATCGGCCGAGACCTCGAACTCGTCGACCAAGAGGGAGTACGACCCGCGCACTTTCCAGGCGCTCGTCGGCCAGAGGTCGAAGGCGAGCTCCCCGCCGGCGGCCCGGCCTTCGGCGCCGTTCGTGAGGAAGAACTGCCCCCCGGGCAGAGGCTCTTCCAAGGCGGCCTTGTCAAAGTCGTTCCAGAACAGGGCCAGGTCCAGCATGGCCTTGGAGCCGAAGGCCTTGCGGCCTCCCACCTCGACGGACACGAGCTCTTCGGACTCGAAGTCCTCGTTGCCGACCACGAAGCTGGTGCTGCTCTGCGTGCGTTCCTCGAGCGAAGGGACCCGCACGGCCCGCGTCACGCCGGCCCAGAACATGAGCTCGTCGCGCGGCGTCCAGGTCAGCCGCAAGGTCGGCTGCACCTCGAAGTCCGTGTACTCGTTGTGCTCGACCTGCAGCCCTAGCAAGACCTCGAGATCCAGGTCCGGAATCCGCCACGCGTCGGTGGCGAAGACCCGGAAGTTGTTCTGCGAGAACCCTCGTGGATCGAAGTCGAGAAAAAAGGGATCGTCACCGAACAGGCGACTGTGGATCAGGCGGTAGCCGGCCCCGACGGAAAGCGTGTTGTTCTCGCCCAGCTCGAAGCCCCGGTGGGCCTCGATGTCGAAGGTGTCGATCTTGATGTTCGCCAGCGTGACGATGTTCTGCGTGTCGTTCGAGAACCAAGCCTGCACCGCCGAGTTGGATTCAGGGTCGGCGATCGAACCGAAGACCTGGAAGCCCTTCTTCGGGAACTGCTCCTGGTAGGGAACGAAGGTGACGAGATCGAAGCCGGTATCCTCGAAGACGCCTTCATAGGTACGGCCCCAGAACGTCACGTTCTTGCCAGACTCCGTCGCGATGTCGGCCCGGAAGCCGGCGCTGTTCAGGTACCAGTTCGTGTCGATCTGCAGGAAGGGATTGTGGAGCGTGTCATAGTCCGCGCGCTTGACCCAGACCCGGTAGCTCGCGTTGTCGTCGATCACGCCACCCGACCGGATGCTGCCGTGCCGCTCGTCGCGTGCGTTGCGGTAGGTCATCCGCAGGCCCTGGGTGTCCGCCGCCTTCTTCGTGATGATGTGGACGACGCCGTGCACCGCGTTCGAGCCCCACAGGATGCCACCCGGGCCACGGACGACCTCGATGCGCTCCACGTCGGCCAGGTCGAAGTCCTGAAGGGGCCACCAGACCCCTGCGAAGAGCGGCGTGTAGACCACGACCCCATCGACCATGACCAGCAATTGGTTCAAGAAGGCCAAGCTCGTGCTCGACAACCCCGTCCCGAAGCCGCGTGAAGTCACGTCCCAGGCATCCGTCTTCCAACGCGAGACGTAGAAGCCCGGCACCATGCGGAGGGCTTCTGGGATCGAGGAATGGCCGGAGCGCCGCAGCTCGTCCCCGGTGATCACATAAACCGCCGCCGGAGTCTCCGAGAGGCTCCCTCCGGAGCGGGACACGACGGTGACGTCGATGTCCATGAGCTCCTCGAGACTGAGCTCGATCAGCTTGTCGCCGTCCGGGTCTGGACTCTCGCTCACCGCCTCGACGGCCCGTTGTGCGAGCTGCGGTACAGCCAGGATCGCGATCACGAGAGCCCGGATTCCGGGGCTCTTGACGAGGGGCCTCTTCATGCTACGTCCTCCTCCATCTGATCCCCGACTTCGGCGGAACTTCCCAGCCACTTGTCGAGGATCGCGTACAGGTCAGTGCTGATGACGGGCTTCGCCAGGTAGTCGTCCATTCCACAGGCGATGCACCTCTCTCGATCTCCGGCCATGGCGTTGGCTGTCATCGCGACGATCGGAATGTGCCCGCCCAGACGACGCTCGCGGCGCCGGATCTCGCGCGTCGCCTCGTAGCCGTCGAGCAAGGGCATCTGGCAGTCCATCAGGACCAAGTCGAAGGGCAGTTGCACGAGCGCCGCCAGGGCTTCCCTCCCGTTGTTGGCGACCTCGCAGCAGTACCCGCCCTTCTGCAACAGCGCAGCGCCGACGCGCTGGTTCACCGGATTGTCCTCGACCAGCAGGATCCTCGAGCTCTGTCCGCCGATGTGCGGCCTTCCGTACTCGAGCAACGGTTCGGGCCGTCCCGGCAAACCCACCTCGTCGTGGTGCTTCTGCGCACCGACCATGGCCATGACGTGTCTGAGGAGCTGGGATTGCTTGACGGGCTTGATCAATTGACCGGAGGCGCCCACCGCCTCGAGCTCCTTCGAGCGCCCGTGGAAGGACACCGACGTCAGCATCAGGATCGGAATGCGCACCAGGCTCGGAACCGCCCGCAGCGCCTCGCAGACCTCGAGCCCGTCCATCTCCGGCATCTGGTAGTCCAGGATGACGAGCGCGGGGGCCATTCCCTCCGCTTGCAGGTGCTCGAGGGCAACTTTCGGATCCTCGTACGTCTCGGCCTCGCAGCCCCAGTCCGCGAGCTGTCCAGCGAGGATCCTCCTGTTCGTCGCGTTGTCGTCGACGACGACGACTCGCTTGCCCTCCAGATCGTCCAACCGAGCGCTCGTCTCGTTCCCGGCCGCCTGCTTCGCGAAGGGGAGACGAACCCTGAAGGTGGTGCCCGAACCGAAATCGCTCTCGACCGAGATGTCCCCGCCCATCGCTTTGGAAAGCTCTGCACTGATCGCCAACCCGAGGCCCGTCCCGCCGTACCGGCGCGTCGTCGACGCGTCACCCTGGGTGAAGGCTTGGAACAGGCGGGAGATGCCTTCCTCGGGGATGCCGATGCCGGTGTCGCGCACGACCAACTCGAGCTCGACGCTCTCTTCGTCCTCGTTGTGGACCAAGACCTCGAGGTGGACAAAACCCTCGGGCGTGAACTTCACCGCGTTGCCCAGGAGGTTCGTGAGGACCTGCCGGAGGCGAGACGGATCGCCCTGCAGGAGTACGGGCACACGACTGTGA
Source organism: Planctomycetota bacterium (assembly GCA_029259595.1). Taxonomy (GTDB): domain Bacteria; phylum Planctomycetota; class UBA1135; order UBA1135; genus OFTM43. Next base: position 15,988 of record JAJDEW010000059.1, read on the forward strand.
ACGAACGCGATCAGCTCGATTCCGCGCTCGTGATAGCGCGGTGCAAAGATGTCTCCGAGGTCCTCGATCAGGGCCCGCAGATTGAAGTTGATGAGCTCGAGCTCGAGCTTGTGGGCCTCGATCTTGGAGAAGTCGAGGATGTCGTTGATCAGCGTCAAGAGCTGATCACCGCAGCTTCGAATCGTCTCGACCATCTCGCGCTGTTCCGAGTCCAAGTCGCTCCCCAGCACGAGTCCGGTCATTCCGATGACGCCGTTCATGGGCGTGCGGATCTCGTGGCTCATGTTCGCGAGGAACTCCGCCTTGGAGCGCGCGGCTTCCTCGGCCTGGTCCTTGGCCTCGAGCAGTTCGCGGTTGGCCTGGACCAGCTCTTCGGTCCGCTCGCGAACCTTGACCTCCAGCTCGCCCTTGTGGCGTCGCAGCTCGGCGTCCCGCTCCGCCACCCCGGCGACCATCGAGTTGAAAGCCTCCACGAGGATCCCGAGCTCGTCGGCACTCTGCTTCGGCACGCGCACGGAGAAGTCCTGGCGCCGGTCGATCTCCCGCGCCGAGAAGGCGAGCCCCAGGATGGGACGCGCGACCCAAGCGCTCGCCCAGAACGACAGGGCCAGAGCGCCTGCCAGCCCGACCAAGGACAGGAGTGCGGCTTGCACGGCGAATCGGTTGACCTCGGCCTGGAGCGCGGACAAGTCCCCCAGGACCCGAATCCAGCCAATGGTCAGGCCGTTGGACCGAACAGGCCGGATCAAGAGCAGCCGCCCCTCCTCCTGCAGCTCTAGCGCGCCGGGGCGCTTCAAGTCGGTGCTGCGCTCGGCCAACGGCGTGCGACTCCAGTCCGCGAACAACGCGCCGTCCGCGCGATGGATCGAGGCACGCTGCACGCTCTCTTCGAGGCGCATGGCCAGCAGCGCTTCGCTCGCATAGAGCTCATCGTCGAACTCGAGCGCGGACTGGCAGTTCTTTCCGACGCTCGCGGTCGCGACGCGGATCGACTCGTAGGTCTCTTCGCGAACGACGCGGGAGTGCCGGAGGACCTGGAGGACGAACGACAGGAACAGCACCGCCGAACAGCTCAAGAGGATGACGAAGCCGATGCGCTTGCGGATCGACAGGGACCGTAGGAATTGCGAGGTCATCGCTCGTCCTCCTGCTCCTGGGTCTTCACGATCTTGGCGAGTTTCAGGAGTTCGGAGCTGATGGACAGCGACGCGTCCTTCACCACCTCCCGGTTGACCGCGAAACGGACCTTGCCGCTCTTGAGGTAGAAGTTGGCTGCCCCACCCTCTTCCGCGAAGTTCTCGGCGTCGCCGATCGCGAGGATGCTCTCGCCGCGCAGCACGCGGATCAGCGCGCGCCTCTCCTTGCGCTCCAAGCCGACGAAGAAGAGTGCGTGAACACCATCCAGGTCACCGAGCTTGTCCGAGCTCTGCACCTTCACCTCGCGCTTGCCCACCCGTGTTCCGATCAGCACCCTCTCGACCACAGCGCGCATGTCCTCGTGACCGATCAGCAACACGACGACCGGTGACTCGGAAGTCTCGAAGGCGGATTCGGGCCACGTCGTGTAGCGCAGGAACTTGAAGAGGAAGGCGGCCTTGACCTTGTACTCCTGCTCGCGGTCGCTCCCCACACGCGCACCCGCCATGTCGACGAGTTCGTTCCCGGTCACGCGCGCCGCGGAAGCCAGCAGCAAAGGCACACAGAACACGAGACCGACGAGCCTCCCGAGCCCGGTGAAGGGGCCGTGGAGACTCGCTGCTTGCAAGTCCCGCGGGGAGCGGGAACAGGGCGGGAGCGAGGACATGACAAGGGAAGGAGAGATTTGGCCTTGTCGTCGCAAGTCCGAGCCGAGCTTGAGCAGCCCGCGCTCACCACCGAACGCCCTCTTGGCCTGGCTGGAGAGCACTCCGGGATTCGGGACGGACTCGGTCAGGAGGTCATCCGGCGAGAGAGCCGAGCAACACGCTCCGGATCCCATGGAGCGGGATCAGCCGCCCGCCTTCCCACGGCAGAGCGCCGGTGGTCTCGTTCGTGGGAATCCCCGGAGTGAGACGCGAACGCCCAGCACGCAGCACTCGAAGTCGCCGAGAAGGCGACTTCGAGTGCTGCGAACTCAGGAGCCGACCCGCTGGAGGCGCTCAGCCATGCCCGAAGACGCTTGTCCTGGATCAGAAGTCCGCATCACTCCACGAGCCCTGGAATGGGCCCTCGCTGAGCGCTTGTTCCAGGGCTAGCCTTCGTCCCGCGCTGTGTCGTCGCGGTGCTCGTCGGCCCGTTCGAGGTTCTCGAACAGCCCTTGCTCTTCGAAGCGTTCGCGCGCTCGGAGCACGCGCTCCGCGTAGGCCAGGAGGTTCGAATCGCCGGCCCGCTCACGCTCGGCCACCCAGGCCTCCCACCCGCCGGCCGCATCGCAGAGGTTCTTCAAGCGGCGGGTGCCCGTGTTGTAGGCCACGAGTGCGCGACGGACGTCTCCGTCGTAAGTGTCCAGGAGCCAGGCCACGTTGCTGGCCCCCAAGCGCGCGTTGAGCCTTGCATCGCTCAGG
>JAJDEW010000060.1 GCA_029259595.1 Planctomycetota bacterium
TGCGCGCTCGCTCCGGCAGCGCTCGTCCGGCGGCACGCTCGGCCTGCGTCCGCCGGCCTTCGTGGAGCGCGGCGTCGCCCTCGAGACGTCGCAGCTGCGTCAAGCGTTGCAGGCGGACGACGAGTCACGCTACGAGGCCGAGTGCCGAGCCCTCCAAGAACGCCATCGCTTCTGGAGCTATCAAGAGCTCCTGGACGCCTACGGAAGCCCGGATCAGATCTGGGTCAACGAGGGAGTCACGACCTGGGAGTACGAGCGGAGGGAGTCAGGAGCCTACCTCGAGGAACTCGAGTTTCAGATCCACGAAGGCCTCGTCTTCAGCGTCGACTACGACTGCAACTTGGACACATGAGCCCAGGAGGTTCGCCGCGACGCCCAGGCCAGATCGTTAGCCGAAGTCCTTCAGCATCTTGCGGAACTCGAGGACCTGGGTTTCTTCGTTCGCGATTTGGGAGCGGGCGTAATCCTCGAGGTACACGCTCTTGTCCTTCACCTCATCGAGCAGCTTGCGGTAGAGCTCGACGGCGCGCGTCTCGTGGTTGTGGCTCTCTTGGAGGATGTCGATGAGCGCGTGCTTGTTCGTTTCCTCGATACGCGTGATGCCCATGGAGGGGTGTCCGCCGAGCCCGGTCAGGATCTCGCCGGCCTTCCAGGCGTGGGCGAGCGACTCGTCTGCCTGGTCCTTCAGGTAGCCCACGATCGGGATGCGGTTGGCTCCCGTGACCATCAGAGCGTAGTGCGTGAAGCGCACGACGCCGGCGAGCTCGAACTCGACGATCTCGCTCAAGATCGTGCTGGTCGCTTCGATGTCGATGCCTTGCATACGCACAAGATAGCGCGCGAGCCCTGGGCGGGCACGATCACGCCGCTATCATCTGCCCCGTGGAGTTCCTCGTCTGCCCCAACTGCCGCAGCGGCTACGGAGACATCCAGGCGCGCTGTCCGAACTGCGGGGCGGACCACGAGGGCGGGGGGGCCGAGATCGAGTTCGACGTCACCACCCGGGCGGCGATCGGGCGCCTGGGCGGCGTCTTCGGCGGCATCCTCGAGGCGGGACCGGGGCGCCATCTGGTCTGGTGCCGGCGCGGAGTTTGCCGGGTGAACGAGGAGACGGGGCTCGTGTGGGAGACGGCGGTGGCCGGCGCGGTCGACACCCTGGTCCACGCCGGGGAGCGGGTCCGCATCGGCACGCGCCGGGGCGACGTCTGGGTCGGCTTCGAGGACGGGGAACGCGTCTTCGGCTGAGCCCGCGACCCGTCCGGGACCCGCTCGGCCCGCCGGCCCTTGGCGGGCTCCCCGACCCGAGCTCCCCGCGGTTGAAGTGCTGTAAGATCGGGCCATGGCCGAACGACAACCGCGCTTGGTGTGGGAACCTTCCAGGCCTACCCAGGAGAGTCGCATGAAGCCCACCACCTTCCTTCGTTTCGTCCCCGCTCTCGCGCTGGCCGGCACCTTGGCGCCGTCGGCCTTCGCGGGGGACGACTTCCCGCCCTTCGATACGGTTGCCGACGGCTTCGAAAAGGTCGTCTCGACGGCCGACGGCCACAAGAGCCTCTACACCCTCTACACACGGGAGAAGGACGCTCAGATCCTGGCCGAGCTCCCGGCCGACTTCGAGTCGCAGAAGATCTTCATCCACAACGTGGTGTCCGGCGGCAATCCGCTGGCGGGCGTCGGGCTGCTGATGTCGGGCGAGCACTACGTCTACTGGAAGCGGATCGGCGACAAGCTCGCGCTGATGGAGCCCGAGCTGGGCGTGCGTGCGACGGGCGACAACGAAGACAAGAAGTCGCAGGCGATGATGTTCACCGATCGCGTCGTCGCCTCGGTGCCGATCGTGACGACCGGGCCCGGCGGCGGTCCCGTGATCGACCTCGACGCCCTGTTCCTGGGGCAATCGACCACGTTCTTCGGGCCGCTGACGGCCGGCGCAGACCAGTCGCTCGCGCGCATCAACAAGGCCAAGGCCTTCCCGCAGAACATCGAGGTAGCGCTCGAGCTGCCGCTGGCGCAGCGCGCGTCGGGTGGACCGCTGTTCGGGCTGGACATGGCGCCGCAGTCCGGCGGTCGCATGACCGAGCTGCACTACTCGATCAGCCTCGTGCCGCAGAACACGGGCTACAAGCCGCGCGAAGCGGATCCGCGCGTCGGCTACTTCACGACCGCGTTCAACGACATGTCGAAGACCACCAGCGGGCCGAAGACATGGACGCGCTACATCACGCGCTGGCGGCTCGAGAAGGCGGATCCGAGCCTCAAGCTGTCGCCGCCGAAAGAACCCCTGGTCTGGTACATCGAGCACACGACGCCGATCAAGTACCGCCGCTTCATCCGCGGAGCCCTGGAAGAGTGGAACAAGGCCTTCGAGAAGGTCGGTCTGGTCGGCGCCATCGAAGTGCGCCAGCAGGACTCGCGTAGCGGCGCCTACATGGACGTCGATCCCGAGGACGTGCGCTACAACTTCATCCGCTGGAACAACAACCAGGCTTCGTTCGCCATCGGCCCGAGCCGTGCGAATCCGGAGACGGGCGAGATCTTCGACGCCGACGTCACGATCAACGCGGGCATCTTCGGCTCGTTCTCGAACGGACTGCGGGCCTTGCTGCCGGCCATCGCGATGGAAGGCTTCCCGGCCGAGACCGTGTCCTGGCTGGACGAGAACCCGCGCTGGGATCCGCGCGTGCGCCTGGCTCCGCCGGAGACCCGCCAAGAGATCCTGTCCGAGCGCGCGGCACGCGTGGCGCGCGGCGAGAAGCCGGTCTACCCGCCGGGCTACACGGCCGGGATCGCGGCACACCTCCGCGAGGAATGGGTCGCAGCCGGCCTCACGGTCGACGACCACACCGCCGCGTGTCTGGCCGGTGCCTACGCCGCGCTGGGGACGAACATGGTGCGGCTCCTGGTCGAGGAAGGCGCGGACGAGGAAGGCGCCGAGGGCGAAGAGGCAACGGACACGATCGACGGCCTGCCCGAGAGCTATGTCGAGCAACTCCTGCGCTGGTTGACGCTGCACGAGGTCGGCCACTGCTTGGGCCTCAAGCACAACTTCATGGGCTCGACGATCTACGACCTGGCCGAGATCAACTCGAAGGACTTCCCGTCCGACCGCGCGACGGGTGGTTCGGTCATGGAATACACGCCGCCGAACATCAACCACGGGCTCGGCGAAGTGCAGGGCCAGTGGGTCATCCAGAACGTCGGACCGTACGACTACTGGGTGATCGAGTACGGCTACGGCCTGGGCGACGACCTCGCGCCGGTGCTGGACCGTTCGTCCGAGCCCGAGCACGTCTTCGGGGACAACCTGGACATGGTCGGTGCGGACCCGCGCGTGCGGACCTACGACTTCGGCAAGGACCCGATCCAGTTCTGCGAGTCGCGCATGAGCCTGATCGGCGAGCTGCGCGGCAAGATCGTCGACGACCTGGTCAAGGACGGCGAGGGTTGGGGCGAGGCGCGCGACGCGTACTTCTCGCTCCTGGGTCAGCACGTCACGGCGCTCTCGATCGTGGCGAACTGGATCGGAGGGACGACCATCAACAAGGACGTCAAGGGCCAGACGAACGCGCGGCCGCCGATCGAGAACCTCTCGCCCGAGACCCAGCGTCGTGCCCTGGACTTCGTGATCACGAACGCCTTCGACGAGGAGGCCTTCGGGCTCTCGAAGGAGCTCTTGCACCACCTCACGATCGATCGCTGGGGTGACCTGGGCGACCGCGGGACGTGGAACTCGGATCCGGCCATGGCCGTGCACGACCTCGTGATCGGCGTGCAATCCGCGGCGCTCACGATGGTCATGAACCCGACGACGCTGCGACGCGTGTTCGACAACGAGTTCCGCATCCCCGCGGGCGAAGACGCGATCACGCTGCCCGAGGTCATGACGAAGGTCGTGAACGCGTCCTTCAGCGAGCTCCGCGGCGAGGGCCAGGGCGACTACAGCGCGCGCAAGCCCTTCGTCTCGAGCACGCGACGCAACCTGCAGACGGAAGTCGTCGACCGCCTGATCGACTTTTCGATGCAGAGCGACGGACCGAACGCGGCCACGCGCACGCTGGCTTCGCTCAGCCGCGCCAAGCTACGCGAGGTCCGCGAGGCGCTCGACACGGGGACCCAGAAGGCGGGCGCCTTCGATCCCTATACGGACGCCCACTTCAGCGACCTGTCCGAGAAGATCGGGCGCGCGCTCGACGCGCAGTTCGTGCTCGGGGACTGACCCCCGCGCCACGACATCGGACGCCCCGGGCCGGCTTCGCGCAGGTCCGGGGCGTTCTCGTAGGGCCGAATGCGTCGGTTCCAGCGGGGGCGAGTCTCGGATGTGGGACCGAAAAGGGCGCCGATGACGGGTGCGCTTGCGCGTTTCGGGGTGATCCCCTTTCCTGGTGAACCTGCGGCGGGCCGCCGGTGCCCGTTTCCCCCACTCTCACCAGGACAGTTCCATGCGTTTCACATCCCCCCTGGCGGTCCTCGGGGCCGCGTTCGTGACTTTGGCGTCCACCGGACTCGTGGTGGCTCAGCGCGCAGCACAACAGGCGGACGTCGCCGCCCCGGAGCTCACCCGTACCGTTGTCACGAAGGTGCTCGACCCCGGACGTCGGACCTTCGTTCCAGGCGAGGTCCTGATCCGTTACCGCAACGGCGGCGGTCTGCAGGACGCGTCCGCGCGCGCCATCGAGGCCGAGCGCGGTCTCGCGCGCAAGGGCTTCAACGCGAGCCTCGGCATCCACCACTATGCGTTGCCCGAGGGCACGAACGTCGCCGACGCCCTACGCGCCCTGCGCGACGACCCGCGGGTCGATTTCGTCGAGCCGAACATCCTGTACCAGCTGCACCAGATCCCGAGCGACGGCTTCTACGACAACTACAACGGCGTGGCGTCCGACCTGCAGAAGTGGGTCTACGACGCCAACAACGTGAACGCGGAGGCGGCCTGGAACCTCACGACCGGGCGCTCGGACGTGGTCATCGCGATCGTCGACTCGGGCATCGACCTGGATCATCCCGACCTCGTCGGGAACATCTGGACGAATCCGGGCGAGGTGCCCGGGAACGGGACCGACGACGACGGCAACGGTTTCATCGACGACGTCAACGGCTGGGACTTCGAGTCGAACGACAACGACCCCAACCCCGAGTTCGGAGACGGCTTCGACAACGACTTCAACGGCGCACCGGACGACAACGTCTTCCACGGCACGTTCTCGGCCTCCTGCGCCAGCGCGACGGCCAACGACGGCGGCATGGTGGGCGGCTCCTGGAACTGCCAGTTGATGGCCGTCAAGGTCTTCCCCGACGACGGGGGAGCTTCGGTGGTCGACATCGCGAACGCGGTGACGTACGCGGCCAACAACGGCGCGGACGTCGTCAACATGTCCCTGGGCGGCGGCTTTTCGTCGACGATCCAGAGCGCGGTGAACTTCGCGCACTCGCAGGGCGTCGTGACCGTGGCCTCGGCAGGCAACGCGAACTCGTCGTCGCAGCAGTATCCGGCCTCGCTCGCGTTCGTGATCTCGGTCGGAGCCTCCGACTCGGGCTCGGTCCTGGGCGGCGGCTCCGGTGACATCGACGGGCGCGCGTCCTTCTCGCAGTACGGCAGCGCGGCGGTCGACGTGGTCGCTCCCGGCACCGACCTGGTCGGAGCGGCGATGCTGTCCGTGGCCGACGGCAACCCCGGTGCGGCCAGCTACTTCCTGGCGAGCGGCACGTCCTTCTCGTCGCCGATGGTGGCCGGTCTGGCCGGGCTCGTCATCTCCAGGGCGCGCGACCTCGGGGTCACGCTCTCGAACGATGAAATCGAGACCCTCATCCAGTCCAACACCATCGACCTGCCCGACGACCCCAACGACTCACCGAACGGCGGCTCGAACTGGGACGGCAACGGGCTCGTCGACTTCCTGGCCTGCTTGAACGCGGTGGCACCGCCCGCGAACCAGGCGCCGGTGGCGAACGCCGGGCCGAACCAGAGCGGCCTCACCAGCGACACGTTCACGTTCGACGGTACGGGCTCGTTCGACCCCGACAGCGATCCGATCGTGAGCTACGACTGGGACTTCGGCGACGGCAACACGGACTCGGGCTCGATCGTGACGCACTCGTACGCCGCGGCGGGGAGCTACCTCGTGACGCTGACCGTCAGTGACGGCTCGCTGACCGATGACGACACGGCCACCGTGACCGTTTCGACCGTTCCGACGAACCAGGCGCCGGTCGCGAACGCCGGCCCGGACCAGAGCGGTCTGACGACGGACACGTTCACGCTCGATGGCACGGGCTCGTTCGATCCGGACAGCGATCCGATCGTGAGCTACGACTGGGACTTCGGCGATGGCAACACGGACTCGGGCTCGATCGTGGCGCACTCCTACGCCGCGGGGGGGACCTACGTCGTGACGTTGACCGTCAGCGACGGTTCGTTGACCGACGGGGATACCGCCGTCATCACCGTGAACGATCCGCCGACCGGTGGCGCATCCGTCTACCTGTGCTCGACGAACCTATCGGTGCCCGGTGTCGGCAACCTCGTGAACGAGGACGTCTTCGTCTACGACACGGCGACGGGGAACTACTCGTGGTACTTCGACGGCTCGGACGTCGGGCTCTCGAGCGCGGCCTTGAGCGCCCTGCACGTCCTGCCGGACGGGGACATCCTGATGAGCTTCACCGCGGCCTTCTCGGTGCCCGGGCTCACCGGGGGCCCGTCGGGCACGAGCGTCGACGACTCCGACATCGTGCGCTTCACGCCAGCGAGCACCGGCTCGAACACGAGCGGGGTGTTCTCGTTCTACTTCGACGGTTCGGACGTCGGCCTGACCTCGAACAGCGAGGACATCGACGCCCTGTCCATCGACGACAGCGGGCGGCTCGTCGTCTCGACGACCGGCCGTTTCACGGGCTCGGGTGCAAGCGGCGCGGACGAGGACCTGTTCGCCTTCAACGCCTCGAGCCTCGGCGCGTCGACCTCGGGCAGTTTCGTGATCCTCTTCGACGGCTCGGACGTCGGCATGGGCGGAAACAGCTCCGAGGATATCGACGCGGCCCACGTGGGCGCCGGCAACGTCGTCTACCTCTCGGTGACGGGCAACTTCTCTGTCTCCGGCGGCCTGACCGGTGCGGACGAGGACGTGTTCCAGTTCACGCCGACCTCGACGGGCAGCTCGACCTCGGGCTCCTTCGCGCACTTCTACCAGGCCGCCCTGGAAGGGATCAGCTCGAGCGAGGACATCCGCGGCGTCTCGATCGACTTCTGACCGGAGTTCGCGCGCAAGCAGGGCCGGCACGCTCCCGAGGCCCGGGAGTTCGTGCCGGCCCGTTCTCGTTTCAGCGCTGCTTGGCAGGCAAGGCAACCGGCGCGGAGGCCGGCAGCTCTCGCGCCGCGACCGCCGACAGCTGGAGAACGAGGTCCGTGCGGCCTTCGGGCGGCAGCTCGATCTGGAACTCCTCGAAGGTCGTCCCCGCGTCGTTCAGACCGACGAAGTAACGACCCGCACCCAGACCCGCGATCGAGAACGGCGCGCGCCCGTTCACGAACTCGACCTGCTCGACGGTCGCAGCGCGGCCATCCGTCGGACGCACCACGAGCAGGTTGACCGGCCCGGGGCGGACGTCGACGGGGAGGCGGAGCTCGCCCCTGAAGGGGACGCCGGGATCGAGCTCCACGGTCGCAGCGTGCGTGGCGGCCCCGGCGGGAACTCGAACTCGTCCGGAGCCGAGTCCTTCTTCGTCGTCCCGCGCGCTCAAATGCCAGTCGCCGGCGGCCAAGAGCGAGAGCTCCGCGCGACCATCCGGACCGGTTCGAGCCATTTCCGAGAACGCACCGCCCTGTTCGGTGCGCTTCCAGGCCCGCACCGACGCACCTGCGACGGGACGTCCGCTGGAGGATGCGAGCACCGTGACGAAGAGCGTGCGTCGTTCCCAGGCGAAGTCGCGTTGGACGTAGGCGCCGGGCTCGACGTCGAACGTCTCCTGGTAGAGCAGTTTGGTGACGCCTTCGTAGGCCGTGGGTTCTGAGATCGTGATCGAGGCCGTCCCGGCGGGGACGGAGGCAAATTCGAAGGCACCGCCCAATTCGAGGCTGCGTGCTTCGTTGAACGCGAGGCCGCCTTCGCGCTCGACATGCAGTTGGATCCCGAGCTCGACGGCATCGACCCCGTCGATCCGCACGCTTCCGGCCAGCGTCGCCTTGTCCGCAGCGTCGGCCTCGGCCCGGGGCTCGAGATCGATCGTGAGCCTTGACGTCTCGCCCTCGGCGACCTCGAACGCGCCCTCGGCGAAGGTCTTGCCCCAACCCGAGAAGGCCGCCATCAAACCGCTGTTCGCTGCGGGGCGAGCGAAGACCGCCCAGGTCCAAGTACCGGGTGTAAGGGTGTCGAGCGCGAAGGCTCCGTCTTCGGACGGTGAGGCGTACACCGGAATCGATGGAAAGCGTGCGTTCTCGGACGTGAGGCGCACGACGATGTCTCGCGGGCCGCGCTCCCATGTCCCCAGGACGCGACCGTCGACCGAGCCGCCTCGGGTCAGGCGGACGACGATCTCCTCCGTCGGATCGGACTGCAGCGCAGCCTGTGTCAGTTCGCACGGCGCCCAGGCGGGGTGGCTGGCGCGCAGCTCGAGGCCGTCCGCCAGATCGCGTGCCGCAACGCCCACGAGTCGGACACGGCCCTCGGCATCGGTGCGGCCACCGTCCGGAGAGCACGTCGTTTCGCCGCGATAGGCGCCGACCCACGCGCCCGCCACCGGGGCTCCGTCGGGATCGAGCAACCGGATGGCGAGCTGGAGCTCGGCGGGGGCGACGAGGTCCAGCTCGACGTGGGGCTTGCCGATGCGGACCGGGCTCGCAACCAAGCCGTGGCCCGGTGCTCGCACGAGCAGCTCGTGCTCTCCCCAGGAGATGTCGTCGAGTGCATAGAGCCCGTCACCCAGCTCGGTCGACTCGAACGGAGTGTGCTCGAGGAAGCCGGCCAGGATCGGCACGGGCGCAACGGCTCGGCCGTAGAAACGCGCTCCCGCGACCGGAGCTCCCTGTTCGTCCCGCAGCGTGACCACGAGCCGGGCGAGGGGCTCGAGTGTGATCGTCACCGGCTGACGGGCATGTGCAAAGACGGTGTGCTGCCAGTTCGACGCCCCTCTGCGCCGCGCACTGACCACGACATGGTCCTCACCGAGGCCCGTCGCGATGAAAGCTCCCTGCGCATCCGTCGGCTTACGGCGTTCGAGGAAGCCGGTGCCCGCGTCGAGCGTCGACGCGTACGAGACGAAGTCACCCACGAAGACCTCGGCGTCGACGACCGCCGCGCCGAACGCATCGACGACGCGACCCTCGAGCCGCTCCCCTTCCGCCAGGATCTCGGTGCCGAGATCGATCTCTGTCCCGCTGGCGAAGTGTTCCTCACGCGAGCTCGTCGGGCGACCTCGCTGGTCGAAGACGACCAGCGTGCTTCCGGCGGCGACCCCTTCGAAACGGTAGTTCCCGTCGCGATCGGAGCGCGTCGTCACGATCGGCAGCAAGGCCTCGACCTGCGTCAACCAGGCCGGCAAAGGCAGGAAGACGTTCTGACTTCCGAGCTGGAGGAACGCGTCCTCGGGCCGGATTCGGAACACCGCAAGGGCGAACCCGTCCGTGCCCGACCCCAGCCGGATGCGCACGTTCTCGAGCGGATTCCCGTCCGTTCCGATGACGCGTCCTGTGACCGTCGTCGTCGGCAAGAGGATCACGTCGCCGTAGTCCAGTCGACCACCTACCGGCAGCGACGCCCGCAAGGGACGCCACGTGGCGCGTGGACCACCCAGGTCGATGCCGAGGAGATGGGCCGCGTTCGCTCGCCCGTTGGTGAGACGGAAGGCGCCGGTTTCGTCCGTGCTCGTCCGTCCCACGATGAATTCGGGAGGTCGGGGACGCTGGGAGAGCGCGCGCGAGAGCGGCGGGGCCAGGAGCGCGGGATGCAGCTCGCACAGGGCCACGGAGATTCCGACCACGGGCTCGCCATCGGACTCCAGCACGCGGCCGTCGACCAGCGCGAAGGCTCCTTCGGCCCCGTTCGCGTCGTCGCGCGCTGCCACCGGTGCGACGGTTGCGCGTTGCTCGAGCCGGGTCGCGTCGGCACGCGCCATCCCGGTCTCCGTGGGTTCTGCACGGGGCGAGAGGGCGTTACCGACGGTGGACGCCTCTGTCGTCGCCAGTGCCGTAGAGCGTGCGTTCAGCCAGCGCTGCCCCAGCCAGGGCAGGGCCAGGGCCAAGGCGAGCACGCAGGATCCGAGAGTGAGTTTTGCAAGCATGGAAAGGCCTCCGATTCGTGTGGCGATGAGCCAGGAGGAGGTCGTGATCGCCGTTGCGCCTGCGCCGGTTCCCGCCGCGGCGAGAGCCGGCGCGCTGTGCGCCGCGTGCGAAAGGACCTCGGAACGAACGATGTCGAGACCTCGCCCCGCCTTCGCGGTGACGAACGCGCCGAGCGCCAGACCGCGTGGTAGAGCACGCCGCAGTCGCTCGAGCCCACGATGGATCCGCATGCGAACCGTGCTCGGCAGGAGTCCGCGCTCACGCGCGATCTCCGCTGCCGAGCGGCCCTCGCAGAGGAACGGCCGCAGGATGTCGGCATAGCGCTCGGAAAGCCCGACCAACGCCGTCTCGAGCGCATCGGAGAGCTCGAGACCTTCGACGACGTCGTACGGATCCCGCGCTGCACTGCGCTCGAGCCGCTCGGCGTCCGGGGTGCGTGCCCGCGTCCGCCGCAGCTCATGCGCGTGCCGCACCAGGATTCCCAGCAGCCACGGCACGAGCCGGCGGCTCCCGTCGTAGCGTCGAGCCCGCTCGATCGCGGTCAAGAACGTCGCCTGCAGCAGGTCGTCGGCTTCGGCGGGGTCGCCCACGAGGCTCATGGCGATGCGCAAGAGCTCGGGGGAAGTCCGGTCGAACACCGCACCGAGAGCATGGACGTCGCCCTTGTCGCGGAAGCGGTCGAACAAGCGGTCGTTGGTGTCTCGCATCAGCCGTGCTCGACGCGAAGAGCCCCGACCGCCACGGGAAAGCCGCAGAAACTCCACGGGCCCCATCCTAGCCGCCTGATGAAGAAGTCATCCGGCGCGCTGCACGCGTTCGGAAAGCCCGGCCGGTACACGAAAGCCTCGCCGAATCGACCGCTTCGCCTGCGTTCTCGCGCACCCGCCGGGCCTCCCGGTCCCATGCATCGCTTCCGAAGCACTTTTCCATCAGGCTGCTAGCCGCCCTCGACGCGGGCAGGCCGTCTGCGGGGATGCTGCGAGGGGCACGCGTGTCGAGCAGCCGTAGGAGCTCGTGGATACGACCTCTGACGGTGAGATCGCCGCTGGCCGTGCGGCTGCCGTCCAAGGTTGGACTGTCCCTCTCGGGCTTCGTTTCAAGGACTCGGACGTCGGCAACAGGCCCTTCCGGGTGCCACCCTTCGGTCGCTGGCGCGGGGGCGAAGCGCTCAGACCTCGGAGGCGCTCGAGCATGGAGCCTCGCACTTCGCGCAACTTCTCGGGGATCTCGCGTCCAAGGCGGGCCAGTGGGCTTCTAGAGCCATCGAAGGCGACCTTCGTGGAAGGTGACGGCATCCGCCGACCAGGACCGGCGCCTCATGCCTACGAAAAGCACGATCCTCGCTGCTTGCTAGAATGCCTCCCCGTGGCCGCTCCGACTCTCTCGAGGTCCCCATGCGCACACTCTCCCTCCTGGCCCTCTCGCTGTTTCCGACCCTCGCCGCGGCGCAGTCGCTGCCGCACGTCCGCACGCGCGCGCTCGAGCGCAGCCGCCCGTTCGAAGCGACGCGCGTGCTCTCGGGGCTCGACGCCGCTGATACGACCGGTGTGATCGCCGTCGGCGACCTGGACGGAGACGGCGACCTGGATCTCGTTACGGGCCAATCGGCCTCGGGCGTCGCCTACCCGGTGGGTTTCTACACCTGGCGCAATCTGGGGCAGCTCGAATTCGAGCAGGCCGGCTTGCGTTCGATTCCGGTCGGCTTCGGCTCGTTCGACGTCGCCAACTGGGTCGAGCTCGCAGACGTCACGGGCGACGGGCAGCTGGACCTCGTGATGGATCAGAAGGACCTCAGCATGCAGCTCGGGCCCTCGGGTGTCCTGATCCTGCACGGAAACGGCGACGGCACCTTTGGAGCATCGAGCTACATCCCGGTGACCGGAATCGTGTCCTACCTGACGGTCGGCGACGCGGACGGCGACGGGACGTCCGAGATCTTGACCCACTCGAGCACCGACACGTTCGATCGCTTTCTCGACTGGTGGCAATGGAGCGGCGCGGGCTTCTCGAGCCTGGGTTCGCTCGACGTGACCACCGCGGCAGTCGGGCGCCTCGAGGCCATCGACTACGACGCGGATGGCGACGACGACGCGATGACCGTGGCGTTCGACGGCTTTCACACCATGCGGTTCTACGAGACCGCCGCCGACGGAACGCTCTCCGCCTCGACAGAGCTCGAGCTGCCTCCCGAGGTCCACAACATCAACTCCGAGCTCTTCTCGGGCGATTTGGACGGCGATGGGGACGAGGACGGGTTCTTCGTCATGCAGGCCTTCAGCCCGGACGAGACCTTCTTCCTCCCGATCGTGCAGGGACCGGGCGGCATGGCCCTGGGGACGCTCCAGGAGATCGACGAGCCGGCCGGGATCGAGGACGTTGGCAGTCGCCAGCTGGCCTTCGGCGACTGGGACAGCGATGGTGACGCCGATCTCGTGACGCCGCTCTTCACCTTCTTCGAGAACGACGGTTCGAACCTCTTCACGATGACGGGGCGCATCTACAACGGCGGGATCAGCTCCACGTCCTCGCTCACCTGGATGGTGGACATCGACCGGGACGGCGAGCTCGACGCCTTGGCGGAGCGCGGAGTCTATCGCGGCACCGGTACCTTGCCGACGCGCGCTTCCCAGCCCGACTTCGACGACGCCGGTGGCGCCACGGGCATTCTCGTGGAGGACTGGGACGGCGACGGTGACGAGGACTGGGTCGGAACGACCCGCCGCTACGACAACGACGGCAGCGGCCAGTTTCATCTGCGGCACACGTTGCTGCCGCACTCCTTTTTCGTCCAGGAGGTCGTCGGCTGGGGCGACTTCGATGGCGACGGCTACCGCGACCTCGTCGTGGCGCTCTACAGCCAGGTCGACATCTTCTCCCCGCTCGTCTTCGAGGACATGACGCTCTACGGGGGCCTCGCGAACGGTCTGTACGAGACGACGGCGGTCGTTCCGAACACCGTCGAGATGCCCGCCGACCAGACCAACGTGCCAGGGGCGGACCTGGACGCGGATGGAGACCTCGACCTTGCGGTCCAGGGCGGCTACTGGGAGAACGACGGGACCGGCGTCTTCGCGCCTGCGCTGGTCGCAGCCTACGAGGGGAAGCCGCTCGAGGCGCTGGACGTCGACGCCGACGGTGACACCGACCTGCTCGTAGCCCGCAACGGCGAGCTGCGGATGCTCTTCAACCAGGGCGCGGGGACCTTCGTCGTACAGCTCGTTCACGCCTACACCGTCGACACGGGATGGACCTTCGGGGACGCCGACGGCGACGGGAGCTTGGAGCTCTTCGTCTGGCGCCAGTCCGCCGACGACCTGTCGATCTACACGCAGGCAGGGGGCCAGTTCGGCCCGCTCCCGGTCGTGCTCGAGTTCACGGCTCCCGAGCTCTCTCCGATCGGGATCGCCGACGTGAATGGCGACGGGGTGGACGACCTCTTGGCCTGCAACCACACCCCGGGCGCCTTCACCAGCTACTCCAGCATGCGCGTGTGGCTCGGCCAAGGCGGGCTCGCCTTCGGCACGCCGCGCGACTGGTACCACCGCAGCAACTTCGGCATGCGCTTCGGCGACTACGACGGCGACGGCGACATCGACGGGCTCGGGACCTACATGTTCGAGAACCTCGAGTTCGACGAGCCTGACTCCGGTGCGCTCGTGCAGTACCAGCTCTCCGGTGGCGTGCTCGGCTCGGGCGGGCTGCGGCCCGTGCTCGGAGCCAGCGGCCCGCTGCGTTACGGCTCGCCTACGGCTGCCCTGCGCATCTCCCGTGGACTCGGAGGCGCGATGGGCGTGCTCGCGGTCGGAACCGGTCGCGGCGTCGGCCCCTCGGCCTTCCCCGGCGTCCAGTCGTTCGTCGAGCCCTTCCTGACGAGCTCACCGATCGTGCTCGGTGGAGC
>JAJDEW010000007.1 GCA_029259595.1 Planctomycetota bacterium
GTCCTTGGCTTCGAGGCAGAGGTCGGGTACGGACGCGGGAGACATCCAGATCGGGCTGGTCCAGGCGCGGTGTTCGTCGGCCTGGAAGATGCGCAGATAGAACCAGGTGCTGGTGCCGTCGAAGACGCCGAGGTCCAGGGCGGGGTTCACGTAGTCCAGGACGCCGGGAAACAGCGTGTCGACGACGGAGCCGTCGGAGACGACCTCGATCCGGTCGATCACCGCCGAGCCGTGGACCTGGAGGTGTCCCGTCAAGCTCGCTCCCGTGAGCTCGAAGCCCTCGTCGCCCACGCCGATGCCGTTGATCGCGAAGTCGATGATCGGACGGGCGCCGGAGGTCGCGTAGCAGCGGCGTGCTTGCAGCGTGTCCCAGACGGTGGGGCGGTCGAGCACGGGCGCCAAGGCGCAGGTCAGGCCCTCGAAGCCGGGGCGTGCCTCGTGGTCGTCGCTCGAGCCGATCACGCCGATCCGGTGCCCGCGCTCGAGGGCGGTGAGCAGGTCGTGCCCCTTGGTGCCGCTCACGTCCGAGTAGTCCTGTCCCACCTGCGTGGGGTGCCGCCACCAGCCGCCTGCGAGTTCCGACGAGCCATGGGACGAGTAGAGCTCGGCCAGCGGGCGTGCATCCCGATTCGTTCCCCGCCAGTCGGCCGGATCCAGGAGGCTGAAGTGGTGGGGGATTGCGAGCGCCTTCGTCCCGGTCCTGCGGAAGAAGGCCAGCTGGTCTTCGATGCGCGTGTGTTGATTGCGCGGGTCGACCATCGCGTAGCGGTCGCCGGTTCGCAGGTAGGTGTTGTAGTGTCCCGGGAAAGACGCACGTTCGATCGCGTAAAGGGTGACGAACTTGCCCGGGTCGTAATGACGACGCGTCGCGTTCGCCATCTCGCGGATGTAGTACGGTCCGACGTAGGACGGGTAGTGCTCGGAGAGGGCCGCGAAATCCAAGCGGGCGCGCTGGCGGGCAAACTTGAGGTTGTCGAAGCCGTCGCCCCCGCCCCAACCCGCGTGCTGGAACTCGGTGTGGATGTGAATGTCTCCCCAGAAGTGCCGCGTCGGGGGAACCGTGGCGGTGACGCGGATCGGGTTGCTCAGGAACGTCGTTCCGTTGGGATGCTCGAGCTTGATGCGATAGACGCCCGGCGTTTCGAACCTGACGTCGACGACCTCCTGGGAGCTCTGGTCGAAGACGAGGGTGCTCGGCAACGAGCTCGGCACAGCGCCCGACAGGGCCAGGGTCGTGTCGGCGAGCACCGGCATCTTGCGCGTCGAGAGGCTGGACTGGGATCCGCGACTATCCATGCAATAGATGCTGAGTTCGACGCTTTGCCCGACCGTCGCCTCCGACGGGAGGGTCGCGACGAACTCGTGGTCGATCCCCGCCTGGCGGCACGTGCCGAGCTCGAAGACCGTCAGGCCGTCGATCCAGACCTTGCCGCCGGGGACATCCTGGATAACGAGTTGGTAGTTGATCGGACCGATCTGCAACGTGCTCACGTCTTCCGCGGCGAAGAAGCGGATCGTGCTGCGAGTCCACCCCGTGACCAGCGGCGACGCAACGGGAACCGCAGGCAAGCGCATGAGGGCTCGCGCGATCATGTTGTAGGGTGAATAGCCGCCGAGCGTGAAGGGGATGCGCAGGTTCAACTCCGCGAAGCTGCGCTGGTACGAGTAGGAGAACTCGTATTCCGCTCCCGGCGCGAGCTGCAAGTCCTGCAGAGCCGCTCCCGCCACTCCGGCCGCGGGCACGTCGAGCTCGAGCACGTGGGAGCCGTTGTACGCACCGGTGCCGACGGCGACGATGCGCGCCCCGGGTACAAACTCCCAGAAGAGCTCCCCGTTCTCGAAGTTGGCGTTGCGGACGAGGTTCTGGGCGGCGGGGACCGCGGCCAGGAGAGCCAGGAAGACGAACGGGCCGAGCAGGGCAGGGGGGCGAACGACCATGGAGCCTTCGTGTGCGGGTAGGCCTTGGATGTGGAAGCCGGAATCCTAGCTCTGCCTCCCGATTCTGTCCGCGCTCCTGTTGTGTCCTTCCACGTTTATTTGCGGACCAATCGACACGGAAAGGCCGCCCCTTCCTCCAAGATTTCCGAGTCCGGTCAGAGACGGCGACCGGCGCTGACCAACCGGAGTCACCGTGACCCCTTTCGAATCGACACCCCCCGCGCCGCCGGGCCCCGAGGCCCGACGGGCCAGGTCCTGGGACACGCACTCGGTCCTCCTCGACAAGCTTGCCCGCTTCGACGAGGCCAGTGCCTGGGGACTCGTGGACGCCACCTTTCGGGCTCCGCTCGGAGCCTTGGCGGCGCGCGCCGGCCTGGACGGGGGGGCGGCGCAAGACGCCGTCCAGGACATCCTCGTGACCTTCGCCGCCGGCCTCCGGGCCGGCAGCTACGACCGCACCAAGGGGCGGCTCTCCGCCTGGCTCTTCGGCATCGCCCGCGTCGAGATCGCGAACGCCCTGCGGCGTCAGGCCCGCCGCGCGGAAGGCGACAAGAGGCGTGCGGACGACGCGAGCCTGTCCCAGGTCGTCGACGACGAGCTCGAGCAGCGCTGGGACGAGGAGTGGGAACGCCATCTGCTGCGTCGCTGTCTGGCGCGGGTGCAGCTCGAAGTGGAGCCCGCGACCTACGGGATCTTCGTCGCCGCGGTCCTGTCCGGTGAGTCCGCCCAGGCCGTCGCACAGCGTTTCGGAGTTCCGATCACGGTCGTCTACAACACGAAGTCGCGGGTGGCCAAGCGCCTGCACGAACTCCGCAGTGAGCTGGAAGACGAATAGATGGACACCGCCTGCCCGAACCTGTCGGTCCTGAAACGGATCCTCGCCGCCCCGGCGCTCGAACGGGACGAAACCCTCGAACGCCATATCGACGCCTGCGCCGCGTGTCAGCGTCGACTCGACGAGCTGTCCGAGGGTTCGTCCGTTCTCGAGCGCATGCGGGACTTGGTGGAGGAAGCGGACCTCTTGGCCCACGATGCGCCGCGCCGCCTCGGCGACTGCGAGCTGCTACGCGTCATCGGCCGCGGCGGCATGGGCGTCGTCTGGGAGGCCGACCAGATCTCCCTGAAGCGCCGTGTAGCGGTCAAGGTCCTCTCGTGGGAGCGCTCGCTCGCCAAGGGCTCGGTCGAACGCTTTCGGCGCGAGGCCGAGGCCGGTGCGCGCATCCGTCACGAGGGGATCGTCTCCGTGCTCGGCGTCGGCGAGCACGAGGGGCAGTTCTTCCTCGTGCAGGAACTGGTCGAGAACGGCCGCAACCTCGGCGACCTCCTGGGCGAGCTGCGCGAGGCCAGCGAGCTCCCGGCGGATCACTACCGCTCGTGCGCACAGCTCTTCGCGCAGCTGGGCGATGCCCTGCACGCGGCGCACGAGCAAGGTGTCATCCATCGCGACGTGAAGCCGACCAACGTGCTGCTCACGGCCGCGGGCCAGCCCAAGATCGCCGACTTCGGTCTGGCGCGCGTTCACGATGCGCTCGGGCTCTCGGAGACCGGCCAGCTGCTCGGGACGCCCTTCTACATGAGCCCCGAGCAAGCACGCTCGCGCGCTCCCCTGGATCGCCGCACGGATGTCTTCTCGCTCGGTGCGACGCTCTACGAGGCGCTGACCCTGCGGAGACCCTTCGAGGGCGATACGAGCCATCAGGTGCTCGCGAAGATCGCGATCGAGGATCCGCCGGATCCGCGCGACATCCGCTCGCTCGTGCCGCGCGACCTCGCGACGATCTGCCTGAAGGCGCTCGAGAAGGAACCGTCGAAGCGCTATGCGACCGCTCGCGCGCTGGCGGAGGACCTGCGGCGCTTCCTGCACGGTCGGTCGATCCTGGCGCGGCCCACGGGGCCCCTCGGTCGCACGTCCAAGTGGTGCCGCCGGCATCCCGTGGCCTCGGTCAGCGGGGCGATCCTGATCGCGAGCTTCGCCGTGATCTCGACCCTTTACGTGCAGCTCCTCGCGAGTCGTGAGGTGGCCAGCCTTGCCCGCGACGAGGCCCAGACGTTCTCGGAGGTCGCGAGTCTCGCGCGACTCGACCTGGCCGAAGCCCAGCTGGACCTGCTCGACTCGCAGAAGGAGTTGATCGCGACGGGCGAGAGCGCTTCGCTCGGCTACGACGCCACATGGGCCCGGGCCTGGGTCCGTTTGGCGGAGACGAACGCCTTGGCCGGGCGGCTCGAGGAGGCGGCCGACAGCCTCCGTCGCAGCGGAATCTCGGCCGACGAGCTCGAGGATCTGGCCGACTCGCCCGTGTTCCGCGAGCTGCGGGCCTCGCCGTTCGGCAGCGTCCTGGGCGACCAAGCGCTCGCGGCGCGGCGCGAGCGCGAGGCGCGGGTCGTCCAAAGGGCCCGCCGCAAGGCGCGTGCAGGCGACCGCGACATGGCGGAGCGTGCCCTGGCGGATCCGATCGTGAGCCCGAAGACCCGCTCCGACCTGGCCGGCAGCGCGGACTTCGCATGGCTCGAGGTCGAGGCGCGGGCCATGTCGGAGGGCGCGAGCCAGCCGCGGGCCGGGCTCCAGGAGATCACGGTCGGCACGGAGTGGCTCGAGCCGTTGTGGGCCCGCGTGGTGGGCACGACGTACGGCGTCACCTTCGATCCGGCCACGAGCTCGCTCGTCACCTCGCGCATCGGTGCGAAGGCACAGCGCTTCGGCCTCGACGGCTCCGAGCGCGAGGCGCTGATGGTCTCGAAGGACGCCCAACGCTTCCTCCCGCTGCCCGGCTCCGGCGGCGAGCCCGAGCGCTTCATCGGCACGAAGACCTGGGCGCACGCTCTCGAGACCTGGCGCGTCATGCCCGACGGGTCCTGGGAACCGTCGTGGATGCTGCGCCACGAGCTCGCCGGTCCGATCGACGACGTCGCGGTCGGTGACGTCGATGGCGACGGACAGGCCGAGGTCGCGGTGGTCTACAACGTCGAAGGCGTCGAGCTCTTCGATGCGCGCGGGCAGAGCCTGTGGAGCCGACCCGGGACAAAGGGCAAGGCCGTCCGGATCGTGGGGGACCGTATCCTGGTCCTGAACGGTCGGAGCCTGGTCGAGCTCGATGCTTCGGGCCGCGCCGTCGAGAGCACCAAGCTCCCGCACCACGCCACGCGGCTCGAGTCGCTCACGGGCGTGGCGCCGGGAATCACGGATCGGATCCTGGTCGCGGGGCGGGCCGGCACGGGGGTGCGCGTTGCGCTCGTGCAGCGGGACGGAACGCGTCTGTGGAGCACGACCGTCGAAGGGGCCGGTCCCGTCACGTCGCTCGTCGCGGGACCGCGCGGTCTCGTCGCCGCAACGGGGGGAACGTCGGCCTTCGTCCTGGACGGCAAGACCGGAGCGCTGCTCGCACGCTGCGACTATCCCCCCCGCGCGCGTGCCTCCCAGGAAGTCCTCGACGCACTTTCCACGACACTTCCTGTGGCCGGAGCGGACCGCGACTCCAACGCACGCGTCCCCAGCGTCTGGCAGACCGCCTGGGTCGAGACGGATGGCGAGCTACGGCTGTTCGTCGCGAGTGACGGAGGCCTCTTCGCCTACCGCGTCACGCTGCCGCGCTGAAACCCGCTTCTCAGCGAGGGTTAGTAGCCGGCTTCGACGGCCTTCTTTTCGTCGTCCTGGCCGAGGTAGGCCGAGTAGTCGATCTCGCTGTCGGGGGCTTCGCCGCCTTCACCCTTCAGGAAGTGGTCGAACCAGCGCAGCATGCGCAGCGAGTAGTCGAACTGCGCCGCCGCCTTGCGGTTGCCGTGTCCCTCGCCCGGGTACTGAACAAGGCGCACGGGCGCCTGCCCACGCAGCTTGAGGTGGCGGTACATCTCGCGCGACTGACCCGGATCGACGCGCGGGTCGTCCTTGCCGTGCAGGATCAAGAGCGGCGTCTTGCTCTTGTCGGCGTGGAAGATCGGGCTGCGCTCGAGGAAGAACGACCAGTCGTCCCAGGGCCGCTTCATGGCGTGCACGAGGTATTCCTCGTCGGGGATGTCGGTGGTGCCGACCTTCGAGATCTTGTTGCTGATCCCGACGAACATGACGCCCGCCGCGAAGCGATCGGAGTAGTAGGTCGAACACCAGGCCGTCGCGTAGCCGCCGTAGGAGCCGCCGGTGATCCCGACGCGGTCCTTGTCTGCCACACCGTTCTCCACGAGCCAGTCGACGCCGTCGACGATGTCGTCGAACTCCTTGCCGGCGGGGTCGCCTTGGCTCTTCTTCAGGTAGCCGAGCCCGCGGCCCGTGCTGCCGCGATAGTTGGGATAGAAGACCGCGTAGCCGCGCGCTGCCGCCATCTGCCCGGGGTACGAGTAGCGCGTCAGCCACCCGTTCGACAGGTGCGCCTCCGGACCGCCATGGACGACGACCAGCGTCGGGGCGGGACCCTCGACGTCGCGCGGACGGATCAGGATGCCTTCGACCTCGAGTCCGTCGCGGGCGGGATAGCGCACGACTTCCTGTGTGGCGAAGCGGATCGACGCGAGCCACGGGTTCGAGTCCGTGCGGCGTGCGAGCTCGCCCGAGCCGAGCTCGAGCGTGAAGACCTCGTTCGGATGCGTCGGCGTCGCGCCCACGAGCGCGGCCCGCCGGCCGTCCTCGGACAGGCTGAACGAGCCCCACACCGGACCCTCCAGCTCGACGAGCGCCTGACGCTCGACCGCCCGACCGTCCTTCAGGGAGTAGGCGTCGAGCGTCGACCAGGCGCCCTGGCTCCCGCGCACGACCAGCCGGCCGTCGGGCAGGAAGGCGACCTCGTGTTCGTCGCGCTCCGGCGCGTTCGAGGCCTGCGGCGCCAGCAGGGGCGTCGGCGTCACCGTCGCGCCGTCGGTCGGGACCGGAGCCCACAAGAGGCGGTTGGCCGCACCATCGTGGGCGTCGAGCGCCGCCACCAAGGCGATGCCGCGACCGTCCGGACTCCAGGCCAGTTGGCCGAACTTGCCTTCGTTCGCGATCGTGCCCGTGACCGTCTTCGTCGCGACGTTCACGATCATGACGGAGCGCTCGGTGTACGAATCGTCGACCAGCGCCGTCGGTGCGACGGACAAGGCGATTTGCGTCCCGTCCGGCGAGATCGTGAGCGAGCTCGCGTGGGCGTCGAGCGGAACGAGTTCCGGCTTCGCTTCGTCGTCGAAGAGGGTCCCGATCCACAGTTGCGTCGGGCGCCAGTCCTCCTCGTAGACTTCCTGCTTGAAGCCCTTCTTCTCCTGCTTCTCGCGCTCGTCGCTCGCCGGCTCGGCCGCGAGCACGGCCACACGCACCCCGTCCGGAGCGAGCTCGTAGCTCGCGATGCCGCGGTCGGCGAACATCAGCGCGCGACGGGCCTCGCCGCCGGCGAGCGGAAGGAGGTACAGCGCACGTTCGGCGTCGCCTTCACGCTTGGCCAGAAAGGTGATGCCCGTGCCGTCGGGTGTCCAGGCCACGGCGCTGACGCCGCTATCCGCGGTGACGTAGGGCCGCGACGCACCGGTCGCGACGTCCAGCACGTGCAGTTCGGAGCGCGCCGAACCGTCCTCGTCCTCGCCCGGCGTGCGCGGGACGGCGCGCACGAAGGCCACGTGCTCGCCATCCGGAGACAGGTCGGCCGAGCGCACCGACTTCGTCTGCGCCACGTGCAAGGGAGTCAGGGTGTCGGAGGCCTTCTCTTGGCGGGCGAAGGCGGGACTGAGCGCGAGAACGACGAGCGGCGCCGTCTTCCAAAGAAGGGTCGAGGACATGATTCCAGGGGCGGTTGGAGGTCGAAGAAGAGCTTGGACGCGCAGCGAACCGGACGGCGCAGCGCGGTCGGGCGGACATTGTGCCGCGTGGCGCGTGCCCAGCCGGGCGATTCCAGAAAACTCGTGCTCCTGGCGGTCGAGCGAGCCTCCGGTCGCTGCCTGCTGCAGGCCTCGTCGATGTCGCTTGCGCGGGCCGTTGGCCGTCGCCTTGGCCGGGCCCGGGATCCCCGGCCGGAAAGGCGCGAGTGGACCTGGGGGAGGCGGCTACACTCGCCTGCGCCCCGTGCAGGACAGGTACGTCCCGTACGCGCGCCGCAACCGAAGGACGGATATGAAGCACACACCGAGACCGACCCCCGCACTCGCTCCCCTGGCCCTGTTGATCGGGCTCGCCGGTCCGCTCGCGACCGACGCCGGCGCGCAGACCGTGATCGAGTTGATCGACGAGACGGGCGACGGCATCCACGAGCTCGACGAGCCGGAGGGAGTGGCGCTCGACGCCGCCGGCAACGTCTACGTCACCGGCGCGGAGTCGGACAATGCCTTTCGCATCACACCCGCTGGGGGGATCACGCAGATCATCGGTCCGGATGGCGATGGGCTCGGGAACGGCTTCGACGACCCCGGCAAGGTCGCGGTCGATGCGGCCGGGAACGTGTTCGTCGTCGGCAGCCTGTCGAACAACGCCTTCGTGATTCGCCCCGACGGTTCGATCGTCGAGATCATCGACGGCTCGGGCGACGGCCAGGGCAATGCGCTCTTGCATCCGGAGGGGATCGCGCTCGATCCGGCCGGCAACGTCTACATCACCGGCTCGCTGAGCAACAACCTGTTTCGCATCGCGCCGCCCTGGGGCCCGGGGGACGTGAGCCTGGTCATCGACGCGAGCGGCGACGGGGCCGGGAACGCGCTGGCCTTCACCTACGACGTCGCGCTCGACGCGGCCGGCAACATCTACGTCTCGGGCTTCGAGTCCGACAACGCCTTCCGGATCACGCCGGGCGGGGCGATCACCGCGATCATCGACGCCGCGGGTGACGGGCTCGGCAACGTCTTGAACGGAACCCGCGGCGTCGCGACCGACGCCTTCGGCAACGTCTACGTCACGGGTCAGTTCAGCGACAACGCCTTCCGTATCGCCCCCGACGGGACGATCACGGAAATCATCGATGGAACGACGACGACGCTCGACGCGCCGCGCACGATCGAGGTCGACGGGAGCTCGACCGTCTACGTGGCCGGCGGCGTCAGCAACACCGGCTACAAGATCGCGCCGGACGGCACGATCACGCGCTTCATCGGGCCGGAGGGAGACGGCCTGGGTCACGTCCTGGACGGGCCCGCCGACCTGGCCTTCGACGCCGCCGGCAACGTCTACGTGGCCGCCTACTTCAGTTACAACGTGTTCCGCGTCGAGGGCTCGGCGCTGTGCGTCTTCCGCAACGGCTCGGGCACCAATGCGGCGGGCTACGCCTGCGCGAGCGACCCGATCACGGGGACGCCCTGGGAAACGACGGTCGCGCTGGCCGGAGCGGACCTGTCGCTCGTGCGGATCTCGCTCGGCGGACCGCTGGCCGGCTTGCCCACCGCCTTCGGTGAGCTCTTGTGCGCCGGCCCGACCCAGCTGACGGACGTCGCCACCGGGCAGCACTCGATCGCGATTCCGGCCGCGCCGGAGCTCCTGGGCCTCTCGCTCGCGACCCAGGCGGCCACGGTCGACTTCGGGCCGCTGGATGTTCGGCTGCAGAACGCGCTCGACATCACGATCGGCACCTTCTGAGCCGCCGCCTTCAATCCGGGAGCGAGCGCACGACGCGCAGACCGTACTTCTTGCCCGTGCTTTCCGGTGGATAGCCGTCGCGGTAGGCCGAGCGGGCCCGCTTCGCGCCTTCGGCGTAGCTTCCGCCGCGGATCACGCGCGGGCCTCCGCGTGTCGAATCGGGAGCTTCATCCGAAGTGAGGTCGAAGACATAGCGATCCTCGCACCACTCCCAGAGGTTGCCGTGCATCTCGTACAGGCCCCAGGCATTGGGGGGGAAGCTCCGGACCGGTTCGGGCCCCTCGCGTTGCTGCTCTTGCTCGCGTCGCACGTACGGGTAGCGGCCGTTGTAGTTGACGAGGTCCGTGTCGACGTCGGCTCCGAACGAGAAGGGCGTCGTCGTCCCCGCGCGACAGGCGTACTCCCATTCAGCCTCGCGCGGCAGCCGCCAGCCCGGGCTCTCGGCGTTGAGCTGCTCCACGAACTCCGCCGCGCGGTGCCAGGACACGCGCCAGACAGGCAGTTCGGGCGTCGGCCCGAGCTCGGGCGCCGCGGGGCCCATCACCCGGCGCCAGACGTCGTTCGTGACTTCGGTCTCGCCGATCAGGAAGGGCTCGTCGATGGTGACCTCGTGAAGGACTTCGTCCCCGTCGCGTTCGTCCTCGTCGAGCGGAGCTCCCATGCGAAAGCGGCCCGGCTCGATGCGGACCAGCACCAGCCCGCTCGCGAGGTGACGCACGCGGCCGTCGGGCAAGGTCTCGAAGGACACGCTCGCCGGCTCGCGCCCGCCGCACGCGCCGGCGAGTCCGAGCAGCGCGAGCAGGGCCGTCCGTGCGACGCGGCGACGCGCGGACCGTTGGCGAGCGGAGGGCGCGGAGCGCGCAGGATTGGAGGGGCTCGGGGGAGGCGACATGCGACGGCGGACCATCCTGCGATGCACGGCGCGCCTGCGCCAGGGCAGGAGTGGACGGGGGGGGGTGACCTTCCGAGGGGACAGCGCCCGGAGGGCGGCGACGGACGGTCGGAGCGGAGACGTGCGCAGAGCCCGCGCGGAGCCCTTGCGCCCCGGTGGTGTGCCGAGCGCCTTTTCGTCGAACGGACGCCTCTTGCTGGCACGAGCCTTGCACAGCATGTTCGTGCCGGAGCCGGTTCGTCACCGACTCCGCCTCCCTCGACCCCAACGAGAACGCCATGCAGACCCGCCACTCTTTCGCCGCCTGCGCCTGCGCCTGTGCCGTCGCCGTCTTCCTGCCCCGGCTCCAGGGCGCGAGCCGTTCGGAGGCTCGCGTTCCTGCCCCTGAGCCGGACCGCATCGTCACCCTGTGGGCCAACGACGATCTGCGTTCGTCCTTCGACTTTCGCAACGGCCGGGAAGGCGGGCGCATCGTCGACGGAGAGATCCGGCTCGAAGCAGCCCAGCTCGTGTTCGACGTCTTCCAGGAGGACCACTTCACTTTCGGGTTCTCCCGCGACGAGCGCGTCGACCTGATCGACCTCGGCGCCGCCTACGTCCCGCCCTTCGACAAGGCCACCGATCGCGCGCCCGAGTTCGCGGTCAGCATCTTCCACAGCCTCCACCTGGACGGCTCACAGCTCTCGTACGTCGAGCCGAACGGCCGGGTCGTGCGCCTGAAGGACGCCGGCCGGATCCAAGGCCTCTTGCCGTCCCAGGGACTCCACCAACTCGAGCCGAAGGTGGGCCACACCTACGTGCTGCGCGCCGAGCTCGAGGGCGTGGGGAAGTCCGAGATGCTCTTCAAGCTGCACGTCGTCGACCACCGCCCGGGACGGTCGGTGACCTTCCGGTGGGGACGTCTCCAGCGCTTCTGAGACCTGCGCTCGAGCGCAGCGCTGAACCGACCGTCCGACGGCGCGCGGCGCTCCCGTACAGGGGGCGGGCCCGCGGAGGTCGCGGGCGTCGGCGGCCTGCACGCAAGCTGCGGTCTCGAGCGCTTCATGCTCTGCGACGGGGTTGACCCCGCCCCATCGGGACGGTGCAGTCCGTAGGCTCGGCGCGGAGGGCGCGTGACGACGGAACACCACGAACGACTGCAGGCGATCTTCCTGGATGCGGCGGACCTGGCCGGGCCCGCGCGCGCCGCCTTCCTGGACGAGGCCTGCGCCGGTGACGCGGGCCTGCGGAGCGAGATCGAAGCGCTCCTGGCCTGCGAGGAGGACGAGGGCGAGTTCCTGGAGGAGAGCGCGGTGACCGGCCTCTCGACGCCGGTGCCGGTGATCGAAGGCCTCGCGATCGAAGGCGAGATCGGACGCGGTCGCAAGGGGGTCGTCTTCCGGGGCACGGAGACGTTTCTGGATCGGCCGGTGGCGGTGAAGGTGCTCGCCGATCGCTTCGGCCTGGATCTCTTCGCGGAGCGCTTCGGACGCGAGGCCCGCCTGCTGGCCTCGCTCGAGCATCCGAACATCGTGGCTTGCCACGCGGCCGGTCGCCTCCCGAGCGGGGAGCGCTACCTCGTCCTGGAACGCATCGATGGTCCGGTCCTGGCCGAGCACCTGGCGAAGACAGGTCCCTTGCCGCTCGTGTCGGCGCTCGCGGTCACCGCCGACTTGGCGCGGGCCTTGGCCTATGCCGCGGGGCGCGGGATCATCCATCGTGACGTGCGGGCCGAGAACGTGCTCTTGCAGCCGCTCGAGGGAGGGTCCGGTCGCTTCCCGTATCGTCCCAAGCTCGCCGACCTGGGCTTGGCGCGGCCCGTTGCGGACGGGACGACGAAGACCGATCTGGCGGCGCAGGGCAACGTGCTCGGCTCGACCCAGACGATGGCGCCCGAGCAGTTCAGCGATCCCGATCGTGTCGATGAGCGGGCCGACATCTACGCGCTCGGCTGCCTGCTCTATCAGATGCTGACGGCCACGATGGCGTTTCCGCGCGCGAGCCTGATCGCGACGATCGCGCGCAAGATGGAGGGCGCCGCTCCCGATCCGCGCGACCTCACACCCGGGTTGCCGCGGCCGGTCGCGGCCTTCGTTCGCACGCTCTTGGCGCCGCACAAGGAGGATCGGCCGGGGACTTATGCCGAGGTACTGGCCGCCTGCGAAGAGCTCGCGAACCCACAGCAAAGCGCGCCGTCCCGCACCGTGCCCGCGCCTCCACCACGGCCAGCGCCGATCAGGGGCGCGCGCCTCGTGCGCCTCGTGTGCTGGGTCGCTGCCCTGGGCGTCGCGGGTGCCGCGCTCTGGTTCGTGCTGCGCTCGTGAGCCGTTTCAGAGTCCGACCAAGACCGTTTCCACGAGGCTCCGCAGGCCCGCCCGTGGGCCGCCGGCGGCGCGCAGGACCGAGTCGACGCGCTTTTGGTCCGCGCCCGTCATCGAGCGGCCCTCGGCGAAGGTCATGAGCTTGGCGGTGAGGGCGCGCGCGAAGAGCTCGTCGTGCTCGACGAACCAACGCTTCAGTCCCGCCAATCCGTCGACGAAGGTCCCGTCCGGCAACGTCGTGCCCGCGCTGACGGGAGCGCCGTCCACGAGAAAGGCCTTCTCCGTGCTCCCGCGAGCACCCTCGAGTTCGCGTACTTCGACGCGTCGGTAGTGAGCGCGCTCGAGCCCGACGACGTCGAGGGTCTCGAGGGCGGTGCCGAAGGGATCGATGGAGCGGTGGCAGGTCGCGCAGGAAGCGACCTCGCTGTGCTTGGCCAGCTGCTCGAGGATCGTCGTCGTTCCGCGGATGTCCGGCTCGATCGGCTCGACGTCGGCGGGGGGCGGATCGGGGAAGCGGTGCAGGAGGCTTTGCAGCACCCAGACTCCGCGCAGAACGGGGCTCGTCGCCGTTCCGTTCGTCGTCAGGTTCATGAGGCTGCCCATGCCGAGCAGTCCGCCGCGGATGCGGTGTTCCGGGGCCAGGTCGACCGGCGCGACCGCCGGACGGACCGAGCCCGGGACGCCGTAGTGCTGGCACAAGGTCTCGTTCAGCAGGGTCCAGTCGGAGTCCAAGAACTCCGTGAGTGGACGGTCGAGGGCCAACATGCGCTGGAAGTAGCCGCGCGTCTGCTCGCGCAGCGAGCGCTCGAGGTCCTCGGACCACTCCGGGTACACGGAGAGATCGGGCTCCATCAAGCCGAGCTTGTCGAGCTCGAGCCACTGGTCCAGGAAGTCGTGCTCGAAGCGCTCGGAGCGTGGGTCTTCGAGCAAGCGTGCGAGCGCCGCGCGCCGTCCGGCGGGTTCGTCCAGGGCGCCCGCTTCGGCCAGGTCCAGCAGCTCGGGAGCGGGCAGCGAGCGCCACAAAAAGAGTGCGGCGCGCTCGGCCCACGCGAATGGATCGTCCGGATCCTCGGGCTCGCGAACGAACAAGAACCAGGGTGAGGCCAGCACGCTTCCCACGAGGTCGGCGACGGCAGCGCGGTGCGTGCTGCGCCCGGCGTCGACTTCGGCCTGGGGGTAATTCGTGTCGAAGAGCTCGAGGAGCTCGTCGTCGATCGGCCGCCGGAAGGCGCGGCGCAGGAGCTCCCGCAGAGGCTCGCGACGCGTTTCCCGCCGTGCTCCGGTCGGTCCGAAGAGTCCTTCGCGCAGTGTGGCGACGTCCTCGTCGCGCAACAATTCGAGGTCGATCGCCTCGACGACCAGTCCGGGCATCCGAGAGGCGAGCACGTCCTCCTCGCGCAGCCGATGGAACTTCGGCGTCCGCGAGATCATCTGCACGACGAGGCGCTCGCCGGGAGCGATCCAGACGGTTCCCTCGAGGTCGGCGGGTTGCTCGATCGGCGGTGCATCGCAGCGCGCCAGCGTGCGGACGTGAGGCAGACAAGATTCCTTGCGGAAGGCGCGCTTGCTGCGGATCCCGACGCGGATCATCAGCTTGCCTTCGGGGTCGCGGATCGAGCCGGCTCGAACGCGGTAGCGGTACCGCCCGCCGATCACGACGTTGGGGGTTCCGCACTCGGTGGCCGGCGGGCGAACGGCGATCGTGCGTGAGGCACAGGTCATGGCGGCGAGGCCCTTCTCGTGGAACTGGTAGCGACTGCGCCGCACGCCCACGTAGGAATCGCGGAGGCCGATGGCCAACGGTTCGCGCTCCATCGGCGCGCTCATGATCTCGTCCGGGTCCAGTTCCCGGCCACGGTTCAAGGCGGCGAGGATCAGGCGCATGCGCTCGGTCCGGGGGCCGTTCTCCTCCTTGGAGTCGATCGCGACGTTCGTTCCACGCAGCTCCCAGGGGTTGTCGTCACCCGGGACCCACTTCTGTTCCGGATGCGCGTTCGCCTCCAGCCAGGCGAAGCACCCCGCGGTGATCTCGATCGCCGCGTCCAGCGACGTGGAGATCCGATCGCGCGTCATGCGCTGCGCCTCCGCGATGACGTCGAAGTTCTCCAGCTCTTCGTCCTGGGGCAGCCGGTCGCGCATCTCGCGCGAGAGCGGCATCCCGAACAGGTCCTGGACGGCGTTGGCGAACTCGGTCGACGTGAGCTGGCGCAGGCCCGTGCGGCCGGCTCCTCGATTCGACGTCGCGCTCCAGGCGGCGAGCGCGTCGGCCAGCGCCGCGGTCTGCGCCGAGCGCTCGGCATCGTCGGGGCGCCGCGGGGCGTCGTGGGGGGGCATCTCGCCCAGTTCGAGGACGAGCCTCACCAGCTCCCAGCGCTCCGCGTCCGCGGGACTCTCGATCGAGAAGCGCGCGGACTCGAAGTCGACGTCTCCTTTGGCCTTCTCCGTGTCGTGGCACGCGAGGCAGTAGTCGGCGGCGAAGCCCTCGAACCCGGCGAGCTCTTGGGCTGCCGCGAACCCGGAGACGAAGGCGAGGGCGGCGGGGAGGAGGATTCGCGGGCGCAAGCGCGGACCTGCCATCAGTCGAAGCTCCCGAGCCGTCCCGTGCTCGCTCCGAACCGATCGGCTTCGACGCCGAGGTGTTGCTGCAGATCGACGTACAGATTGGACAAGGGTCGCTTGTTCGTCGCGTCGTACTTCAAGGAGCCCTTGTGCGCGAGCCCGCCGCCCGCGATCAGGATCGGCAGGTTCTTGTTCGAGTGCGAGCTGGCGTTGCCGAGCCCGCTGCCGAACAAGACGACCGTGTTGTCGAGCAACGTGCTCCCGTCGGGGGTCTCCGCCGCCGAGAGCTCGCCAAGGAAGTGCGCGAGGTACTCCGTGTGCTTGTGCTCGATCGTCAAGAGCTGGTCGATCTTGTCCTGGCGCATTCCGTGGTGCGACAGGTTGTGGTAGCCCAGCGTCACGCCCTTCAGCTTCATCACGATGTCCTTGCCGTTGATGATCAGCGTGATGACACGTGTGACGTCCGCCTCGAGGGCCAGGGCCATCACCGCGAGCATGAGGCGTTCGTGGGTGAGCATGTCCCACTGGGACGGCCACTCGATCGGCCTGGGCGAGGGCCGGACCGGTTGCTTGGACCAGGTCTCGATCCGGTCGAGCTCGTCCTCGACGGCCCGGATCGACGTGAAGTAGCGGTCGAGTCGTTCGCGATCGGTCGCGCCCAGGTCGCGCTCGAAGCGCCGGCTCTGCTCGCGAACCCGGTCGATGACGGATTGCTTGCGGTCGAGGAGCGCCGCAGGATAGGGCTCGCCCTTCGTGCCCGTGACGAACAACGAGCGAAAGGCTGCCTTCGGAAGCTGGATGCGGGGCAACCAGACTCCGTGGCGGTTCACCGACCCGCCTTCCGCGTGGGGATGGACCAACTCGACGCCCAGCTCGAGCGACTCGAAGCGCGTCGCGGTGCCGATCTCCTCCGCGAGCACCTGATCCAGCGTCGGCTGACGTCGCGCGACGTCGCTCGCGCGGTAGTCGACCGACGACAGGAACGACGACTGGGCGGTGTAGTGACCACCGCCGATGCCGTGGTCCAGGCCTTCGATCACCGTGAACCGGTCGCGAAAGCGGTCCAGCGCGCGCAACAGGGGCGTGGTTTCGTAGTCGGGACCGCTCTCCTTCGGGAAGAAGGCGGGCGGATGCAACCCGAGCCCCAGGTTGATCGCGACGAAGCGCCGCGGGACCGGGACGCTCGTAGCTCCCCGCGGAAGCATCGCTTCCAGGAAGGGCAGGGCGAGGGTCGCGCCCAGACCGCGCAAGCAGGTCCGGCGGGACAGGGGGGCACGGAGGAGAGGGTTCATGGCCGCAGGGGCGAGCAGCGTCCAATCTAGCCGATTCGTGCGCGTCGTGAAGATGTCGAGGGCCAAACTCCGCGGCGCGTGCCAGAAGGGCGCGGTTGCCGACGGAAGCCCTTTCGCACCGTGCGGGTACCAGGAACGTTAGACTCCCGCCCATGACTCCGAAGATCCCCCTGCACGGGCAGCAGCTCGCTGAACAAGACCGACGCGCTGTGCGCGGCCAGCGGACCTGGCCCGCCACAGCATGTCCGAAGCTCTTTTTCATCGGACTGTCGAGCCTCGCGTTCGTCGCAGGCTGTGCCACGACATCGAGTGACACCTCGACCATGAACCAGAACTCGCTGCCTTCTCCTTGGACGGGACCGTACGGCGGCGTCCCCGCCTTCGACGCGCTGGAGCTCGACGAGCTCGCGCCGGCGCTGACGTCCGCGATGGCGTCGCACCTCGGGGAGATCGACGCGATTGCGAACGATCCCGCGCCCCCGAGCTTCGAGAACACGATCGTGGCGCTGGAGGGGGCCGGGCGCGAGGTGGATCGCGTCCTGGTCTATTACGGGATCTGGAGCTCGAACCTCTCGACGCCGGCCTTTCGCCAGATCCAGGAGGAGCTGGCGCCCGCTCTGGCGGAATATCGCTCGAAGATCACCCAGAACCGCGCCCTCTTCGCGCGCATCCGCGCCGTGGCCGAGAGCGACGAAGTCCGGGGCCTGAACCCGCACCAGCGTCGTCTGGTCGAGCTGGTCTTCGACGGCTTTGCTCGCAACGGCGCGACCCTCGAAGGGGCGGCGCGCGAGCGCTATGCCGCGATCAACAAGCGCCTGGCCGAGCTACACACGCGCTTCGGCAACAACGTGCTGGCCGACGAGGAGGGCTACGTGCACTTCGTCGACCGCGAACGGCTGGCCGGGCTGTCGGAGTCCTACGTGCAGGCCGCCGCAAACGCAGCGGCCGAGCGTGGCCAGGAAGGCCAGTGCGCCATCACGAACACGCGTTCGTCCGTCGAGCCCTTTCTGACCTTTGCCCGCGATCGTGCGCTGCGCGAGCAGGTCTGGCGGGCCTACACCTCGCGAGGCGACAACCGCGACGAGCACGACAACAATGCCGTGATCGCCGAGATCCTGGCCCTGCGCGCTGAGCGGGTGGGCTTGCTCGGTTACGAAACGTACGCCGCCTGGCGTCTCGAGGACCGCATGGCGAAGACCCCCGAGCAGGCCAGCGCGCTGATGGAAGCGGTCTGGCCCGCGGCCGTGGCGCGTGTCGCGGAGGAGGTCGCGGACATGCAGGAGGTCGCCAGCGCCGAGGATCCCGGTCTGCGGATCGAGCCCTGGGACTATCGCTACTACGCGGAAAAGGTGCGGCAGGCGAAGTACGACCTCGACGGGGACGAGATCGAGCCCTATCTCCAGCTCGAGAAGCTGCGCGAGGGCATGTTCTACGTCGCCGGCGAACTGTTCCGCTTCGCGTTCTCGCCGGTTCCGCCGGGACATGTCCCGGTCTTTCACCCTGACGTGCGCGTCTGGGAGGTCACGAACAAGGACACAGGCCGGCACGTCGGGCTCTGGTACCTGGATCCCTTCGCGCGACAGGGCAAGCGCTCGGGCGCCTGGGCCACCGCCTACCGCAGTCACGAGTCCTTCGACGGGCAGCGAACGACGCTGGCCTCGAACAACTCGAACTTCCTCGCCGGTGCTCCGGGGGAACCCGTGCTGGTCTCCTGGGACGAAGCGGAGACGCTCTTTCACGAGTTCGGCCACGCGTTGCACTTCCTGTCGTCGAACGTCGCCTACCCGACCTTGAACGGCGGCGTGCGCGACTACACCGAGTTCCAGTCGCAGCTGCTCGAGCGTTGGCTCCTGACCGACCGTGTGATCGACCGCTTCCTGGTCCACGTCGAAAGCGGCGAACCGATGCCGCGCGAGCTGGTCGAGAAGATCCAGCGCGCCGCGACCTTCAACCAGGGCTTCGCGACGACCGAGTACCTGGCCTCGGCCCTGGTCGACATGGCCTACCACACGGCGGACCTGTCCGCCGGTGCGGCCGCCTTCGACCCGGTCGCCTTCGAACGGGAGACGCTCGAGCGCCTCGGGATGCCCCGCGAGATCGTCATGCGGCACCGCAGCCCGCACTTCGCGCACGTGTTTTCGGGCGAAGGCTATTCGGCCGGCTACTACGGCTACATGTGGGCCGACGTCCTGACGTCCGACGCGGCCGAGTCCTTCGAGGCTGCGCCCGGCGGCTTCTACGATCGCGCCCTGGCCGAGAAATTGGTCGAACTGCTCTTCGCGCCGCGCAATGCGCTGGATCCGGCCGCGGCCTACCGCGCGTTCCGCGGCCGCGAGCCCGCGATCGACGCCTTGATGCGCGACCGTGGCTTTCCCGTACCCCGCGGCAAGCGCGCGCTCGAAGCCGGCGGCGCGGGGGGCGGACGGTGAGCTCCGTGCCGGAGCTCGTGTTCCTGCCGCCGCGGGAAGCGCTGCAGGGAGCGACGACGCTCGTCGTCCTCGGGCCGCGCGCGCGGCTGCGTTCGGGCGACGTGCGCGCCTTGCTCCCGGAGGGTGCCGCCCCCGTCTGGGACGCGATGCTCGCGGGGCTCGAGCCGGGCGATGCCGGCGCGCGGACGACGACCTGGCTCGCCGGATCCGGACCGCGCGAGCTCGTCGTCGGTCTGCTGCCCGACGCTTGCTCCCGCCACAACGCGCCGGCCCAACCCCATGCGATCACGCGGCTCCTGCGTGGCAGCGCCGCGAAGCAGGGGCGTACCGCGGTCCTCCTGGCGCTGGCGGAACAGGAACACGCCTTCGCCGCGGGTTGCGCCGTTCCGCGCGCGTTTCCGATGTACAGCCGCAAAGGGGAGGCCAACGGGGCGGAGGTGGCGGGCTCGACCGAGGTCGCGATCGCGCTGCTCGCTCCGAACGGCGAAGAGGTCAGTGACCCTCTGCTGGCCCCCGCGGCGGAAGGGATCCGGCTCGCGGCGCGCCTCGTCGACATGCCGACCTGCGAGCTGCACACCGATCGCTATCTCGAGGAGCTGCACCTCCTGGCGAGCTCGACGGGAGCCGCGCTCGAAGTGTTGCGCGGCGACGAGCTGGAGGCGGCCGGCTATGGCGGGCTATGGAACGTGGGCAAGGCGGCGGTCCATCCGCCGGCGCTGGCGATCCTGACGCATGCTCCGAAGGGCGCGCGGGAGACCGTGTGCTGGGTCGGCAAGGGCATCGTCTACGACACGGGCGGGCTCAGCCTGAAGGGCAAGGAGCACATGCCCGGCATGAAGGGTGACATGGGCGGCTCGGCGGCCGTGGCGGGTGCCTTTCTGGCCGCCGTTCGCGGCGGCTACCCGCACAAGCTCCACGCGCTGTTCTGCCTGGCCGAGAACGCGGTCGGTCCGGAGAGCGTACGGCCCGACGACGTGGTCCGGATGGCCTCGGGCAAGACGGTCGAGATCAACAACACCGATGCCGAAGGTCGGCTCGTGCTCGCCGACGGCGTCGCCCATGCCGGCGCTCACCTCGCGCCCGACGTGATTGTCGACCTCGCCACATTGACGGGAGCGCAGCTCGTCGCGACCGGCCGTCGGCACGCGGCGATCGTTACGAACGACGAAGAGCTCGAGCACCGCACGGTCCGTTCCGGACGTGCCTCCGGCGACCTCGTCCATCCCCTGCCGTATTGCCCCGAGTTCTTCCGCAAGGAGTTCGAGAGCAAGGTGGCCGACCTGAAGAACTCGGTGAAGGACCGCTCGAACGCGCAGTCCTCCTGCGCCGCCCAGTTCATCGCGGAGAACCTCGGGAGCTACACGGGGCCCTGGCTGCACGTCGACCTGGCCGGTCCGGCGGGCGAGGACGAGCGGGGAACCGGCTTCGGGGTCGCCTTGCTGCTCGACTTGTTCGTGCGCTCGTCGCCGGGCTGACACTTTCCGCACCGGACTCGTACACGTGCCGGCGCCCGGTTTCCGTAGAGGGCGCCAACCGGAGGAGATTCCATGATTCCCGCACTCGTCGCTCTCGTCAGCTGTCTAGCTCCTGCGTTCCAGACACCCGCGGTCACCGACGAGGTGCTCGTGCGTGAGCTCGAGGACCTCGTCCGTCAGAAGGCCGCGGCCGGTGCCTTCTCCGGCACCGTGCTGCTGGCCAGGGACGGCGACATTCTGCTCGAGGTCGCCGTGGGGGAGGCCAGCCGCCGCTTCCACGTGCCGAACGACATCGAGACCAAGTTCAATCTGGGCTCGATGAACAAGATGTTCACGTCCGTCGCCGTGTTGCAGCTGAAGGAGCAGGACAAGCTCGAGCTCGACGATCCGATCTCGAAGTTCGTCGACGAGAGCTGGCTCCCGCGCGAGATCACGGACCGGGTGACGGTGCTCCAGCTCCTGACTCACACCTCCGGTCTCGGCAGCTACTTCAACGAGACGTACGCGCATTCATCACGGATGAACTTCCGCGAGGTCGACGACTACAAGCCGCTCGTGCAAGGGGACACGCTCGCCTTCGAGCCGGGCCAGCGCTGGCAGTACAGCAACACGGGCATGCTCTTGCTCGGCGTCGTGATCGAGAAGGCCTCGGGGCAGAACTACTTCGACTACATCCGCGAGCACGTCTACGCGCCGGCGGAGATGACGAACACCGATTGCTACGACATGGACGAGCCCGTGGAGAACCTGGCGATCGGCTATTCGCCCGACGAGACCAGCTCCCGCGGCTGGCGCAACAACCTCTATGCGCACGTGATCCGGGGTGGCCCCGCGGGAGGCGGCTTCTCGACCGTGCGCGACCTCTTCCGCTTCGCCCAAGCCTTGCTGGAGGGTCGCCTGGTCTCGGTCGAGTCCCTGGACACGTTGTGGAGCGATCAAGCCGGCGCGGACTACGGCTGCGGCTTCTCCGTCGTCGATGGCCCGGCGGGCAAGGTGGTCGGGCACGGCGGGGGCTTCTCGGGCATCTCCTCGAACCTGGACCTCTGGGTCGACCAGGGCTTCGTCGTCGTGGTCCTGTCGAACCTGGACGGCGGCGCCTTCGTCATCAACGAGCCGGTGCGCGCGAAGCTGCTCTCCCTGGCCGCGCGCTGAGCCTCACTTCCCGCGCCAGGTCGCAGCGCTCACGATCGAGACGAGGTGCAGGATGGCGCCCGGAATGTAGAGCAGGAGTGGCAGGACCGCGATCGCGCCGACGGCGGCCAGCGTGTAGCACGTCCAGGTCGCGACGAAGAAGAACAGGGCCAGGAGAATCCTGGCCTGGATGAGCTGCCCGAGACCCGGCACGAAGACGTTGCACAGCGCCGCGATGACATTGCCGGTCGAGCCGGTGCGAGAGGTCGTGGTCGTCGAATTCATGGCGGTTTCGTTGTTGGGAATCGCGCGCAGCGGCTTTCAGCCTTGGAAGTGGTCAGCGAGCATGCCCTTCGAAGCCGGGCGACGCCATGAGAACCGGGTCCGGCCCCCCTCGCGGGTCCTTTGGGCTCGAACGGACGTTTCCCGGGCGATTCGCATTGCCTACAGTCGGTGGGTGACTTTCACGCGACGCTTTCTGGCGCTCCTCGTGGCGGGACTCCTGTCCGTCGCCCTCGGCGAAGCGTCGACCGCACGGCAGGCCGAGGCGCCGCGCGCGACCCAGGCACTCGATCACGAGCCGCTCCTGCGGGTCTTCTTGACCGAAGGCAGCGTCGTGACCGTGCAGCTCGCGGAACCCGCACGCCTGACGGGCGCCGGGCCGCCGCGGGAGGTCGGGCCCGGGACGCTGACGGCGCGGGTGCACGAGAGCGGGTGGCGCATCGACGGCAGCGAGCGACTCCTCTCCGGACCGGCGGTGCTCTCCGGCACCGCGCGTCGAGCGGGCCAGGCCCCCTTTCGGGTCGAGGCCCTGCCGCGCTTCGGCGCGAAGCGCAGCCTGCAACTGGCCGGCGACCTCGTTCTGCAGCGCGTCGGCCAGGTCGTCCAGGTCGTCGAGCGCGTCCCGATGGAGGAGTATCTCGCGAGCGTCGTCGCCTCCGAGATGAGTCCGAAGTGGCCCGCGGGTGCGCTTGCCGCCCAGGCCATCGTCGCGCGCAGCTACGCCGCCGCACGCTGGATGGAGCGCTACGACGAACCCTGGCACCTGCACTGGCACTTCGGCGTCGACATGGCCTACCACGGCTGGAGTGAGCGCCACGAAAGCGTCGCCAGGGCGATCGCGCCCACGCGCGGCGAAGTGCTGATCTTCCGCGGCTTTCCGGTCCTGGCCCTCTTTCATGCCAGCTCCGGCGGTCGGACCGAAGCGTTCGACCGCATCAAGCCGGGCGTGTTCGCGCCCGATGGCAAGACTCCGATCGGTACGGCCATGCCCGTCGTCGACGACGCGGCCGCCTTGCCGGGCGCCGCGGGCCTCGAGCTCTCGGCCTCGCACGGAAACTGGAAGGCGGACATCCCGCTGCCCGAGGTGACCGCCGCGCTGCAGGCCTGGTCGAAGGAAGCGGCCTACCGACCGCAATTCGGAGCGGTCGAGGCGGTCTCGGTCGAAGAACGTCACACCGACTCGGGGCGCGTGGCGACGGTCAGCATCCGCCACCGTCTCGACGGCAGGGAACGCTTTCAGTGGATGGCGGCGACCGACTTCCGTCTGGCGGTGAATCCGGTCCGCATCCGCTCGCTCTTCTGGGAGCGTTGCGTGGTGGCCTCCAAGGCGCCCGGCTATCTGGTGCTGGAAGGGCGCGGCTTCGGTCATGGTTGCGGACTCTCGCAAGTGAGCGCGTGGTACCTGGCGCGGCGCGGTGATTCGCCCGAAGCGATCGTGGCGCGCTTCTATGCCGGAGCGAAGATCGAAAAGCGCTATTGAGCCTTCTGGAAGCGAGCGCCAGATGCCAGGGCGTCTCGAGGCGTCGCAGCAACAGTGGAAGACCTCGTCGGGGCTCCGAAGGACGCTCTCGACCGGCTCCTGGGCCGTCACGGCCGGGTTTCTTGGACCGTACCCCGGTACGTGCTACGCTCCCGCGCTTTCCCCTCCACACGCCCGATCGAACCATGCCGAATATCGCCACCGTCCTGAAGGACGAGATTCGCCGCCTCGCGAAGAAGGAGGCGAAGTTGCAGCTCTCCGAACTGCGCGCTGCGACGACCCGCCACCGCAAGGACATCGCTTCTCTCAAGCGCACCCTCAGCCAGCAAGAACGACTCATCCAGCGTCTCCAGAAGGGAGCCGGAGCCCCGCGCAAGTCGACTGCCGCGGCCGCCACGTCGGACGGCCCCGAGGTGCGCTTCTCGCCCGCCTGGGTGAAGAACCACCGGGCCAAGCTCGAGCTCTCCGCGGCCGACTACGCCGCGCTCATCGGGGTCTCGCCACTCACGGTCTACAACTGGGAGAAGGGACGCTCTCGCCCGCAGAAGCGCCAACTCCTGGCCTGGTCCAAGGTGCGCCAGCTCGGCAAGCGCGAGGCGTGGAAAGCGCTCGAAGAGCTCGAGTGACGCGGGTCGCGGCCGGGGCCCTGATCCATCTCCGGACCGCGGCTCTGCTCGGCACCTTGCTCGGCTTCCTGCCGGCCTGTCGCGGCGGGCAGGACGACCCACCGATCGTGGCCTCGACGAAGGTGGTCGAGCCGCGCTGGCCCGACGTCGTCGCGGCGCGGGCGACCCGCGCCGCCGACGGGAGTTGGCGTTTCGACGTCACGCTGAGCTCGCCCTACGACACGCCCGAGCGCTACGCCGACGCCTGGCGCATCCTTGGCCCGGACGACGAGCAGCTGGGGATCCGCATCCTCACCCATGACCACGCCCACGAGCAGCCCTTCACACGTTCGCTCGAGGGGGTCCGTCTGGCGTCCGGCCTGGAGGCCGTCGTCGTGCAAGGGCGCGATGCGGTCAGCGGCTGGGGTGGGCGAACCGTCACGGTGACGCTCGAGCGCTAGCTGTCCGATGAAATAGTGCTTCGGACGCGTACAGCGCGCCGGATGATTTTTTCATCGGGCTGCTAGGTTCGCGTCGCCTTCGCAGAGCGGTCCGAAGCACACGAGCGGTCGCGGTGGTCGGGTTCGGTGCGCCGATCCGGGTGGGCAACGGTCCTCGTTCAGGGCTGGAGAAACAGAGCCAAGCCGAGTCCCTCCGAGCTTGCCGGATTCCGGAGTCACGCCACCTTGCAGGCCAACTGTTAGCGTGCTAACAGATTCTCCATGGCCGACCGACCCGACCGCGATCCCCTCCGCTCCGAGCTCGAAGGGCTGCCGTGCTTCTGGCTCTATCTGGGCTGGCGGCGGGCGCAGGCCTTCTACCGGCCGTACCTGGAGGAGGGTACGAACCCGCAGCGCATGTACGTGCTGGGACTCGTGGCGCAGAACGGCGAGCTGGGAGTGACGGCGCTGGCCCGGGCCCTCGACCTGGACGTGGGCACGGTCTCCGGCCTCCTGTCGCGGATGGAGCGCGAGGGGCTGGTCGAGCGGCGGCGTGCGGCCGAGAACCGGCTCGAGGTCCGTGTTCGCATGACGCCTGCGGGTCGGGCGCGCTATCGGCGCGTCGCGGCAGCGCTCGAAGCGGTCGACGCGCGCTTGCTGCGGGCGCTGAAGCCCAGGGACGTCGCGACCTTGAAGAGGATCGCGGAGACGCTGAGCCGAGAGACCGCAACAAAGGAAAGCTCATGAACGATCCTGCAACGAATACGGAGCGCTCGGCCGACGTCGTGCGCCGCATGTACGCGGCCTTCGCCACGCGCGACGAGACGACCCTGCGCGAGCTGATCGACGCCGACGTGGAGTGGAACCAATGCGAGGGCTTCCCCGGCGGGGCCCGGCGGCGGGGACGCGAGGCGGTCTTCGCGAGCGTCTTCGCGGGCAACCGCTCGATCTGGGAAGGCTTCGGCGCACCGGTGCACGAGCTGATCGCGAGCGGTGAGCGCGTCGTCGCCCTCGGCCACTACGAGGGCACCCACGTCGAGACGAACAAGTCGATGCGCTCCGACTTCGCCCACGTCTACAGCGTGCGAAATGGACGGATCGTTCGCTTCGACCAGATCGCCGACACGGCCGTGATGGTCGCGGCGATGCGGACCAGCGGCGAACCGGATCCTGCGTGAGCGATCGCAGCTGGCCCGTTGTGTCGTGGCGCGCGAGCGCCAGAATGGGACCATGCAGCGCAGTCCTACGGTCCCGATCTTCGACGAGCGGGCGACGCGGTCCGGGCCTTCCGTGAGGCGGCTGGAATGAGGAGCCTGCGCACACGCCTCGTCGCGGCGGTCTCAATGCCGGCGCGGGACACCCTGGCCGCTCTGAACGCCGCGGTCGAGCGGGGCTTCGTGGGTCTCGGCCTTCTGTTGCTCGGGCTCGTGGCGGGCTGGTTCGTCTACGTGCCGATCCACGAGCTCTTGCACGCGGCCGGTTGCGTCGCGACCGGCGGCACGATCAGTCAGCTCGAGATCGACGGCAAGTACGGCGGCGCCCTGCTCGCCCGCGTGTTTCCATTCGTCGTTTCCGGCAGCGAATACGCCGGCCGCCTGTCGGGCTTCGACACGCGCGGCAACGACGCGATCTACTTCGCGACCGACTTCGCGCCCTACCTCTTGACTCTCTGGCCGGGCGTTTGGGCGCTGCGCCGCGCAGCCCGCCGCAAGCACGCCTTCTGGACCGCGTGGTGGCTGCCCTGGGCCTTGGCGCCGTTCGTGTCCCTGATCGGCGACGCCTACGAGATCGGCTCGCTCCTGCTCACGCGCCTGCCGCCCTGGTCCGCGCTCGAGCCGCGCACGACGATCCTGGGCGACGACGTGTTCCTGGTGGCGGAGGGCTTGCGCGCGGCGGGCGCAGGCGGCGTGGCGTGGTCGGGCCTCGTGCTCGCGTTCGCGCTCGGGACCGCCTGGGCGCTGGCAACCTACGCGCTGGCCGCGGCCCTGGCGCGACGCCTCGCGCAACCGGATCCGGCCGATCTCGCGACCCTGCTCGGGCCGCCGCCCAGGCGACGGGACGCCGGGTAGGGCTCAGGCCCCGTCAGAAGCGGTCGCCGTGTCCTGCGCCAGCCAGGTCAGGTTCTCGCTCTCGCGGTAGGTGACGAGGCCCCAGATCAGAAGCGGCACGACGTAGGCCGGGAAGAGCTCCTTGCTGATCGTCTGGTAGGCGAAGGACTGGATGCGGAACAAGGTTTCGCCCGGGTGGAAGGCCGCGAGCGGCGTGGGTTGGCTCAAGGCGTCGAGCACGAGCAGCGCGAGCCGCAAGAAGACGAAGGCCTGGACCAGGAGGAAGCCGATCGCCAGCGCGCGGAAGCGGCTGCGCCACGCGAGCGGGGTCCACAGCGCCAGCGCCAGGAAGAGCGCCGTCGAAACGTAGCCGTACCAGCCCGAACTGAGGGGCTTCTCGCCCTTCAGGTTGCGGCCCTGGTAGGTGTCGCGCTGGTTGATGAGCACGAGCTCCGTATCGTGCATCTGCCCGGCGCTGAAGGCGTCGGTCGTTTTCGCGAACGACTTCATCCGGATGTCGATGTCGGGGTAGACGACGCGCAGGGCGGGCGGAAAGGCGCTGCGAAACGCGTGGGCGTAGAGCGTCGGCAAACCCGTGGCTCCGAGCATCGACACACCGAAGAACACCAGCACTCCGGTGAGCCGTAACAGGACCCGCTTAGCGAGCTGGCGGCGGTCCATCGGAACCCTTCTCGGGTATGCGCAGCGCCCAGAGTGCCCACAGGGCCCACAGGAAGAGCGCGATGAAGATGAAGATCGTTTGCCACACGTCGACGTGCATCATGTGGAAGAAGTCGGGGTAGTGGACGCCGATGAAGTACAGCGACACGATCCGCAGCAGGTTCAACGCGAGCAGGATGGCCGTGCCCGCCAGGCCGCCCTGGACCTTCGCCTTGCGGGACGACGGCAGCGCGATCATCGCCGCGAGGAACAACATGATCGGTTGCAGGCCGTCGCAGCCGCGCGCCACCTCCATCGTGAACACGCTGGAGCGGATGATCTGGCCGTCCGTGCGCACGTCGGCGCCGAACAGCCGCAAGAGCGCGGCGCTGGCCTCGGCGTTCGCGTTCAGGTAGTGAGGGAACAGGTCGTCCTTGACGAGCGGCGTCACCCACACGAGGTAGAAGGCGACCATGATCGCCGAGAACACCCCGAAGAAGCGCACGACGAGGCGTTTCGCACGCAGCTTGGCGGCTTCCCGACGAGCTGCCAGTTGTTCGAGTGAGGGCTTGCCCGCGCCCTCCGGCGCGTCTCCGTGTTCGGTCGTGTCGTCGCTCATGCGTTCGCTCGGGCGGAGATGCTACCACCGGCTCGCGAGCACGACGAGGACCGACCGTTGCGCGGATGGATCGTCGCTTCA
This sequence comes from Planctomycetota bacterium, assembly GCA_029259595.1. Lineage (GTDB taxonomy): Bacteria > Planctomycetota > UBA1135 > UBA1135 > OFTM43. The sequence continues at coordinate 27,745 of JAJDEW010000007.1, forward strand.
GTCGCTCTCGCCGCGCTCGTTCATGGCGCCGAGCTTGCGGCGCAGCGTCGAGCGGTCGATGCCGAGCGCACGTGCCGCGAGACTTTGGTTGCCGTCACAGGCCGCGAGCGCCTGGCGGATGGCATCCTCCTCGATCGCACGCAGCGTTCGCAGCGTCGGCGGGACCGGCGTGGCGGACTCTGCCGCGCTGCGGGTGGTTCCGGGCCCGCCGGGCCAGGAGAGCTCGAGGTGCGGGACGTCGACGCGCTCGTCCCCGGCGAACGAGCGAGCGCTCTGGACGACGTTCTTGAGCTCGCGTACGTTGCCGCGCCAGTCGTGCGCGGCGAGGGCCGTGAGCGCAGCGTTCGTGAAGCCCGGGTGGCCTTCGTCCAGGAACCCGGCCGCGAGCTCGGGAATGTCCTCACGACGCTCGTTCAAGGGCGGCAGCGTGAACTCGACGCCGCGCAGTCTGTAGTAGAGGTCCTCGCGCAGCTCCCCGGAGCGGATCATCGCCTCGGGCGGCCGGTTGACCGCCGCGAAGAAGCGCACCGAAACGCGCCGCGAAACGCTGTCGCCGACACGCACGACCTCGCCGTCGTCGATCACCCGCAGGAGCTTGGCCTGGTGCTCGATCGGCATCGAGCTGAGCTCGTCGAGGAAAAACACGCCACCGTCCGCGGCCTCGAGCAGACCCGTGCGGTCCTGAGTCGCACCCGTGAAGGAGCCCTTCTTGTGGCCGAAGAAGTGGCTCTCGAAGAGCTCGGGCGGCGTCGCGGCACAGTTGTGCGCGACGAAGGGGCGCTCGGCCAACTTCGAAGCGCTGTGGATCGCGCGGCTCACGACTTCCTTGCCGGTGCCGGTCTGCCCGGTGATCAGGATGTTGACGTCGGTGCGGGCCGCCAGCGCGACCAGGTGGCGTACTTCGACCATGGCGCGACTCTTGCCGCGGATCGTGGAGAGCGCAGCGCCGGTGGCCGCTTCGGTCGCAGCCGGCCGTTGCACGAGCGCCTTGTCGACGGCTTGCAGGATGTTCTCCGGCGTGGCGGGCTTCAGGAGGTAGTTCAGCGCTCCCTGGCGCACGGCGGCGACGACCGTCTCGACCTCTTCCTGCACCGATACGGCGATGACCGGCAGATCGGGCCAGCGCTGCCCCACGCGCGCGAGCAGCTCCATGCCGTCGAGCTCGGGCATCTGCAAGTCGGTGATCACGAGATCCGCGAGCCGCGCTTCGAGCGCGAGCAGACCTTCGAGCCCGTTCTCGGCCGTGCGCACCTCGTGCCCCTCGCCGGTCAGGACGAGCTGCATGTACTTGGCACTGGACGTGTTGTCGTCGACGACGAGGATGGACGCCAAGATCAGACCTCGCGGAAGGCGGGTAGGGAGATGCGGAAGGTGCTGCCCGGCGACGCGTGTTCGTTGGGGCCGACCGACAGATGTCCGCCGGCCGCCTCGACGAGCCGGCGTGCGATGTAGAGGCCCATGCCGTGTCCGTCGGCCTTCGTCGTCTGGCCCGCTCGGAAGATCCGGTTGGCCAGTTCGTTCGAGATGCCGGGACCACGGTCGCTGACCTCGATCCGAATCGTTTCGACCGGGCCGTGGATCCGCACGACGAGTTCTCCGCGACCCTCCATGGCCTCGACACCGTTCTGGATCAGGTTCGTGAGGATCTCCGCGAGGACGCCGGTCGAGACGCCGAGTCGCCCGGCCGTCGCGCGCTCGCCCTCGACGCGGCAGTCGAGTTCGGGGTAGCGCAGCGTCAGATCGGAGAGCGTCTCATCGGCCAGCTCGAAGACCTCCGCGCGCGTGAGCGAACTCGGCTGGCCGTTCGAACTCGGGCGCAAGGTCTCGCGCGCCAGGACGTCGAGCTGTTCGATCGAGCCCGCGAGGCCGCGCAGGGCGGGCGAGTCGAGCCCGGCGCGGGTGAGGTCGCGTTGCAGGAGCGTGCTGAAGCCCTTCATGCTGTGGACGGCATTCTTCAGCTCGTGACCGAGCCGCGCGTTGCGCTCTCCCAGGACGGCGAGGGCGCGCGCGTCCTCGAGTTCTTGTTCGGTCAACGTCCGCCGGCGTTCTTCCTCACCGAGCCGGGTCGTGAGCCGCGCTTGGCGGCCGCCCCAGGAATGGCGAATCCAGGCCGTCGTCGCACCCGCGAGGAGCAGCAACGAACTCTGGATCGAGAGCGGCCCGAGGACCTCATCGATGCCGAGCGGAAGCTGCTGTCCCCAGATCGCCGCGAAGGCCAGCGTCGCGATGACGAGGATGCCGCGCACCGAGTGGGTCAGTCCCGACAGGATGATCTCGAACCACAGGCCGGCGAGGAAGAGCGAGTTGGCGGCGCCTCCGCTCCAGTGCGCGAGCAAGGTCCAAGTCGCGATCCCACCGAGCGGGGCGGCGACGTGCACGGCGCGGCGCAGCGCGCTCGGCCCCCGCAGGGTGACGAGGAAGGCGACCAGGTTCGCGACCATGGCGACTGCCAGGAGCGGCGGGCCGCGATGGTCGATCGGCAGCCAGCCCAGCGCGACGTAGCCGAGCAGGGAAGCCTGGAACAGGAAGGTGGCCAGATGGCGCGTTCCCTCGCCCCGCGCGACCGCGGGGGTCTTGGCGTTGGACCCCGACATGCTCCGTTTGCTGCTTCGCGCGACCTCCCGGCTACCTTGGCACGATTCCACGGTGCAGGCAACGGCGGGGGCGGGGCGCGGGCTCGCTTCGCGGGTGCTTGCGGTCGGGCCCGGCGTCCTGGGCCGGGCGAACACGAAAAAAGCGACGCGCCCCGGACCAAGCCGAAGCGCGCCGCTCATACGCGGGATCCCGAAGGATCTCGTTCGCTCAGACCGCGGTCGCTTCCGTCATGCTGCGACGCACGACGAGGAACGCACCACCGATCAGGAGAAGAGCAGTCATGATGATGAGGCCCCACTCGGAAACCGTGGGGACGGCCCCGCCGCCGCCACCCTCGTACACGATGGTGAGGGTGCTGGGCGCGGGGTAGGTCGCGTCGATCGTGTCGGCTGCGTCGTCGAAGCTCTCGAAGAGCTCGATGTACAGCGTGTTGTCGCCGAGGACCGGGATGTCGGCGATGCCGTTGTCGGACAGGTCGATGATGCCGGCGCTCGTGAAGAAGGACGTACCGGCAAAGTCATTGCCGACGCCGATCGTCAGGAAGAGGCCGGAGCCGTCCTGATCGGAGCCGTCGAAGTACATGACGGCCTCGGAGAGCCAGCTACCGCCTTGCGTGGCGACCGTGGCGTCCCAGCCGATGCCCGTCATCGACGAGCCCGCGGGCAGCGGGACGTTGAGGACCATGTTGCTGGCGTCGCCTTGGGAGTCCCAGCTCTCGGAGCCGGCGATGTCGAGGACGAGCGTCGTGGCGCCGCCGACGGTGGTCTGGCTGAGAATCGTGGGCGTGACGACCACGGTTCCGCCACCTTCGGGCGAGGTGGGCGCGGCGGAGGTCGCGCTGAACGCCGGTCCGCTGGTGGAGCTCTTCTGAGCTTCCGAGACCGTGGCGAACCCGACGAATGCCGCGAGGGCGAGGGCGAGATTTTTCTTCATGACCTGATGTTGTTCTCTTCGTGTCAGCGTCCTCGGTGGGCCTCGCGGGCCCGGGAACGCGCTTTGGATCGATGGGGTGGAAGAGCCGGGCTCGAGACGAACACCACGCTCTTCGCGCCCTCGAAGAGAGCAAGGCCTGTGCCGGAGCCCGAACAGATTTCCTAAGTCCTGCTCCGGAAGGAGTTTCCGTCCAGGGGACGCGCTCGACGCCGGCCCTCGGCTCGAGCCGGAGTGGAGCAAAATGCACCAAGCACGCACGGTGGGGTCCCAGCCGGCATCATAAGGTGTTGTCGCAAGAAGGCTTAGAGCCTCTGTTGCAGTTCGCCCCACGGATCGGATCGAAGCGCATCTCCTGGGTGCATGTTGCGCCACCCCCGATCGGATCCTCCCGGCTGGGCCCCGTCTGGGGCCGTTCTCGGGTCCTGGTTCGCGCCGGAAACGGGGCTCGGCCGCGTCCATGGCACGAGGGACGGGTGCCCAAGCGAGACCTCGAGCGCACGTGTCGGGCTGCGGGGATCGGCCAGCAGAGCGCAGGGATCTCCGGTGATCGCTGGCAAGCGGCTCGCTGTCGGGACACGGGTCGTGGGGTCGGAGACGTAGCGCGCCCTGGCGATCGCGCTAAACTGTAGCCTTACACGCGTACGCGCCGCGACCGCTCGCGGAGGAGCTGGGGGTCGTCATTTCACATTCGTCATCCATCGCCGCACCCATCGCGCCCGTTCGTCCGTGGCCGTTGGCCGCCTGCGTTGTGGGGGTGGCCCTGGGACTCGCGGGTTGTGGCGAGTCCCTCGATCCGGCCCAGGGCGCAGAAGGCCTGGGTCGAACCCCGGAGCCGCTCGGCTCCGGGCTCGCGGGCCGCGCGCCCGCTCTGGGAGATCTGTCCGAGCTCGCGCCCGAGGCGCGCGAACTCCTGGAAGCGGCCGCTGCCGGGGTCGATCGCGATCCTGGCCGTTCCGAGGCTTGGAGGCAGCTCGGGATGGCCTTGCACGCCTACCGCCGCTTCGGCCTGGCAGCCGACGCCTACGCGCAGAGCCTGGCGCGCGTTGCGGACGATGCTCGCACGCAGCACTGCGCGGGGCTCGTGTTCGAACAACTCGGGCGCGAAGACGAAGCCCGCCAGGCGTTCGAGGCCGCCGCGCGAATCGCGCCGTCCTATCCGCCGGCCTACTGGCGGCTCGCGCTCCTGCAGCTTGGCGCCGGCGAGCCCCAGGCCGCCGAGGCGTCCTTGGTCCGCGCCTTGGAGGTGGCCCCCTTCGACGCCGCCGCCAACGTCACGCTGGCGCGCGTGCACCTGCAGAGCGGACGCGAGGCCGCGGCGGTCGACGTCCTCGAGGCCCATCTCGAACGCAACCCGCGCGACGACAACGCCCGCTACCTCCTGGGGACGGCCCTGCGCGCGGTCGGGCGAGCGCAAGAAGCGGCGCGTGCCCTGGCGGCGGGCAAGGGGGGCGAGGCCCTGCGGGACGACCCGTGGGAGCGCGAGGTCCTGGCCTTGCGCAAGGGCTACCGGACCGACTTCCTGCGCGCGCTCGAGCGGCTCGAGCAGGGCCAGGTCGACGAGGCGGCGCGCGCGCTCGAGGACCTGTTCCGACGCGAACCCGAGGACACGCTCATCCACATCGCGCTGCATCGGGCCTACCGTCGACGGGGAGAACTCGACCGCGCGATCGACCTCTTGCTCGAGGCGCGGCGGCTCGAGCCTTTGCAGGACACGGTGCATCTGCATCTGGCCGGGACCCTGCAGGAAAAGGCACACGCCGACGGTGCGGTGGACAGAAGTCTGCTGGCCCTCGCGTTGAAGAGCATCGAGACCGCCTGCGAGCTGAGCCCGAGCTATGCCACGGCCCATGCGCTGCACGGCGACGTGCTCTTGGATCTCGGCCGCGAGCCTGAGGCGGTCGCGGCTTGGGTGCGCGCGGCGGACTTCGAACGCACCAATCCCCTGTGGTTCGAGAAGGCCTCGCTCGGCCTCTGTCGCCTGGGCCGTTGGGCCGACGCGGTGCCCTACCTCGAGCAGCTCGACGTCCTGCGTCCCGACGCGCCGGCGACCTTGCTCTACCTTTCCGCGGCGCTCGCGAACTCGGGCCGGCTCGAAGAGGCGGCGCGACCGCTCGAGCGCGCGCGCGAGCTCGCGCCCGAGGATGCGACCATCCGCCAGGCGGTCGTCGACCTGCGCGAGAAGCGCCGGGAGGCAGGCGGGTGAGGGCTCCGAGCCGGGCGGGCGCGCTCATGGCGGCGAGCCTTGCGGCCTGCTCTCCGACCGAGAGTGGTGCATCGCAGCCCGAATCCGGGAGCGTCCTGGCGCAGTCCAGCGCGCCAGAGCCGTGGTTCGTCGAGGTCCGCACGGCCTGGGGAGTCGAGTTCGTGCACCGCTCGGGTCATCGCGACGCCTACTACATTCCCGAGATCGTCGCCGGAGGCGTGGCACTCGTCGACCTGGAGAACGACGGTGACCTCGATCTCTATCTCGTTCAATCCGATTCGTTGTCGGCCCCGCGTTCCGAATGCGAAGGCAATCGCTTGTATCGCAATGCAGGCGGCGCCAGCTTCGAGGATGTGACGGACGCGAGCGGGGCCGACGACCGCGGCTACGGAATCGGTGTGGCGACCGGCGACGTCGACAATGACGGGCTCACCGACCTCTACGTCACGAACGTCGGGGCCAACGTACTGCTCGTGAATCGCGGCGACGCGACCTTCGCCGACACCACCACCGCCGCCGGGGTAGGGGACCTTGGCTTCGGAGCCAGCGCGGTCTTCTTCGACTTCGACGTGGACGGTGATCTCGACCTGTGGGTGACGAACTACCTGGTCTGGAGCGTCGCGACCGAGAAGGCTTGCTTCAACGGACTGGGCCAGCGGGATTACTGCGCACCGGCCCTCTACAACGCGCCGGCGGTGGACGTCCTGTATCGCAACGACGGCGACGGCCGCTTCACGGACATCAGCGCAGCCGCGGGGCTCGGGCGCGTCATCGGCACCGGACTGGGCGTCGTCAGCGCAGACTTCACGGCCGACGGTCGTCCGGACATCTTCGTGGCGAACGACGGTCGCCCGGACCAGCTGTGGGTCAACCGCGGGGACGGGCGCTTCGAGGACCAGGGCCTGCTCCTGGGCTGCGCCATGGACCAGGACGGCAAGCCCAAGGCCGGCATGGGCGTCGCGGTGGCCGACCTCGACGAGGACGGGCACCCCGATCTTCTGGTCTGCAACTTGCGTGGCGAGTCCGACTCGCTCTTCCTGAACGACGGGAGCTCGTTTCGAGACGCGACCGGCCGCTTCGGACTCGGTACGACCAGCCGCACCTTCACACGCTTCGGCACGGGCTTCGTCGATTTTGACAACGACGGGCGCTTGGACCTCTACCAGGCCTCCGGGCGCGTTGCGAACGACGTCGACGGCCACGGCACGCCGGATTCCTTGGCCGAGCCGAACTTGCTCTTTCGCGGGATGGCCGGGGGGCGCTTCGAAGAGTCGCACCCGCGCGGTGGGACCGCCGGCTTGCTCGTGCACACGAGCCGTGGCGTCGCCTTCGGCGACCTCGACGGTGACGGTGGCGTGGATCTCGTCGTCGCAAACAAGGACGCCGCACCGTACGTCCTGCGCAACGTTCACCCCCGGCGCGGTCACTGGCTCTCCGTGCGCGTGCTCGATGAACACGGACGCGACGCGCTCGGAGCGACCGTTCACTTGCAGGACGGCGACCGCACCCTGCGCCGCGAGGTCCGATCGGGCTACAGCTACTGCTCGGCCAGCGACCCCCGCGTCCACTTCGGCCTCGGGGACACGCCGGCCGTGGACGAGCTCGAGGTGCGCTGGCTCGACGGCGCGCGAACCCGCCACCCCGTTCCCGGCGTCGATCGTGTGATGGTCGTCCGTCGGGACTGACGTTGCGGTGCGCGGGAGGGCGAGCCGGCCGTCCGCATCCGCGGCACCGTCACGTTCGGGGCAGGTCCGAGTTCAAAAGGTGCCGATCGTGATGTCGATGGCGTTGGTCAGCTGCAACTCGAAGGGGGCAGTTCGAACCGTCGCGCCCTGGGCGTTCAAGACCTTGCCGATCAGGATGCAGTCGTTCGGGATTCCTACGGCGTGAGTGCCGACGGCGACGTCGGAGGTGGAGAAGGGCGGAACGCACAGCAGCTCGCCGACGCTGAAGACGAGGCCGGAGGTGGGCCCGTTCGTGCTGAAGGCCACGACGCTCGCCGTGGCGCCCGGGGTCGCGACGTCGACCTGGCTGTGGAAGTCGAATCCGATCACGGGCGGGGTCACCGGGAAGAAGCTGGCCGGATTGATTCCGCTTCCGTTGCGGAACACGGTCGCCGCCTGCGCGGACCGATCGCACACGCCGGAGGGGTTGGCCAGGGCTGCTTGCAGGGCGGAAGCCGTGATCGGCGTTCCGCTGTTGCTGCCCGAACCCGACGTCGAGCAGCCGCCATTCGTGTGGATGCCGATCGCGACGCCCTGCTCTTCCCAGATCACCGGCGAGCCCGAGTTCCCGCCGGTCGTGTCCGTCTGATAGTTCAGGTTCGTGCCCGTTCCGACCAGGGGGCCCGTGTGCGTCTGCTGGATCTGGTTGAACGTCAAGTTCGGCGAACTGTCGGTGCCGTAGCCGGTGATCCGGATCGTCCTGCCGCCCGGTCCCGGCGGTGTGGCGAGCGCAAATCCGGCGCCATAGGTCTCGTAGGGCGTGAGGCCCGTGTTGCTGTTCGCGAAGACGCCGAAGTACTGCCAGTCGTCGCTCGCGTTTTCGAACTGGTACGAGCTGCCGTCGACCGCGTACTGGTCCTGCGGCGGCGGGGCGATCACGCTGCCACCGGCGCTCGACATGGGCACGTTGAACTGGAGCACCGAACCCCCGCCTCCGGAGCAGTGTCCGGCCGACAGGAAGCACTTGCCGCAGTCGTCCAGCATCCAGGCGGTGCAGCCGATCGGCATGAGGCGCGCGACGCGGTTGTCGAAGGACGGTTGGCGATCGTCCAGCGGACCGCACTGGGTCTCCTGAGGAGACGCGGCCGTGCCGACTTCCAGCGCACGCAGGACGAGGCGGTTGTCGCCGGTCCCCGGGGCCGCGAGGACCTCGACCAGGAGCGAGTCGCCGTTGAAGTAGGCGGTGCGACGCTCCCACTGCGCGACGTGGCGGGCGTCGAGGACCTGCTCCGCCGCGTCGAGCAGGGACGTCACGCGCAGCAGGGACTCCCGGCCGCTGCCAAGCCTTCCGGCCAGTTGCACGTCGGCGAAGTGCAGCGCGAGCGTGCTCGCACCGTCGTGAACGACGAGGAAGGAGAGGACGGCCTCCCGTTCGTCGGATCCGCTCAAGCCGTCGTTGGCGACGGTCCCGGAGTCCAGCGCCCAGTCGACCAGCGTGGTGGGCGTCGTTCCCTGCGCGACCAGGGGCATGGACAGGGCGAGCGAAGCGAGCACAGCTCCGGATCGTGACAAGCTCATCGCGGCAACCTGGGAAAGCGAGGGGTGTAGTGGACGTAGGGAACTCGAGCCGAGTCGAGCGCCAGCATAGGGGGGGAGGGCCGGATGCGAAACCCGCTACGGTCCCACGCTGGCGAGGGCAGGGTCCTGCGGGAGCCTTTCGGGAGGCGCGCAGGGCGAAGGCTCTTCCGACAGATGCCGGGTCGCACGTCGCAGCTCGTTCTCATCTGCGGGATGGTCGCGGTCCGACCGCGCATTCTCGGCCACCCGAATCAGCGCGGAGCCGGGACGCGATGCGCACCGGCGGGGGGCGCGAACGTCGAGTCCGGAACCGGTCCGAAGCGCAAGTCCGAGAACTGCACTGTCCCGAGGGGCTCGCCGACGAGGCCCGCTTCCGCGCTCCAGTTCCAGAGCGTGAGATGCGTGGGCAGCCGCAACCCGTTCACGATCTCGAAGGCGTCGTAGGTCGCGGCGTGCGGTGCGGCCTGCGCCTCCTCGAGCGACTTGCCGTACGTCACCACATAGGCGAGCGCGATCAGGTGCGAATCGTCGGAGTCGGCGTAGACGACGTACCAGTCGTCGGGCGTGTCGCCGATGCCCTCTCCGAACGTCATACGAGCCGCCAGGCGCTCGGCGCCCGCAAGCTGGCGCGCGCCCGGCGTCGCGAGCCGCGCGCCGGGATCGCCGAGCTTCCAGGGAGCAGCGAGAAAGTAGGGCCACGTCAGGAGATGGAAGCGCATCTGCGTGGGCGGGTCGATCGCGAAGGCGCCGAGCCAAGCCTCCTGTCCGTCGAAGACCGCTACTCCCCCGGCCTCGTCGACGAAGCGCACGCGCCCCGTGCGCGCGTCGTACGTCCCGTCGGCCGTCAGCGCTCGCTCCCCACCGAACTCCACCGTCAAGTGGAACTGCAGTGGCGGCATGTCGTAGAGCCCACCCGAACCGTGCGCCGCGGCGATGGCATCCGCGAAGTCGGCGCCGCTGTGCAAGCGGCCGGAACAAGAGGCGAGGAGCACGAGCAGAGCGAGCGAAACGAGGCGCATGGTCGGAATCCGATTGTGGAGCACAGGGCAAGAGCGGCGCACGCGCCAATCACGGCGCCCATCACGAGCCGGCGCACCTGACTACGTGAGAATGCAGGCGGTGTGACGCCTTCTGGCAAGGTCGAGCGACGCCAGGCTCAGCGCTCGCCGCGCCTTGCCCAAGCAGCCGACCGATCTCCCGGATCATTGCGAGGCGTTCGATCGCGCCCGGGCGCCTGGAGCGGCTGATGGGACTCGAACCCACGACATTCAGCTTGGGAAGCTGACGCTCTACCAACTGAGCTACAGCCGCAAGAGTGCAGAACCGAAGGCTACACGAGGGTTTACGTCTGCGCAAGCGCAAGCCGCCGAACACGGAGGACCACCAAAAACAACTCGTGACCACTCGTTTCGGTACAGAAAGTGGTCAAGAAAGTGGTCAACCCCGGGGCCGCTGGAGAGGGTGAGAGTGCGGGTCGCGCCTGCCGGTTCGTAGAGCGTCAGCATGGTTTGAACCAGCCTCTACGAACCGCGATCCTTGCGTGGCCACCCGGCCCCGAGCAGCGAACTGACGAACCCCGAATGAAGCGAATCACCACGAGCCTCGCCGCCCTGCCACTGCTGTCCATCGCGGTCGTCATCGGGTCCATCTGGGCCGACTGGGGATCGGAGTCATGGGGCTGGTTCCAGCGCTCGGGTTCGTGGGTTGCGCTGACCGGCGCGGTGCTCACCTATCGCAGCATCATGAGGCTCGGAGTCCCAGGCGTCGGAGGCGTGGACACCACGTTCGCGCGGGGGAAGATCGTGTCTTCCGACGACTCGGGGCAAACGGTCAGCGTGGCGTTCGACGAGGAGACCTCTCGGAGCTTCGCGGAGGCCGACCTCGACAGAGTCGCGGGTTGTCTCGGGGCCGTCTTCATCCTGGCCGGCACCTTCATCTGGGGCTACGGCGACCTGGTCGGAAGGATCTTCTCGTAGGGCCGCTACGCACGACCTTGGAAGGCACGCCGTCTCGGACCGTCTCCGGCGAGTGGGCGACCGAATCGAGACAGCGCACCCACCTTCCCGTGAGGCCGCCTGAGTGGCGCCCTGCTCGTGCCAGCGGTGTAGAGTGTCGTCGGTCGTCATGAGCCTCGTTCGCCCTGTGGCGGGGCTCCAGCGAGCCAGGCAATTGCAGTTCGCCCAACTCGCCGGGCTACTGACCGCGTCGGGTCATCCGGTGCCGAAGCTGACGGATGGCGTCCTGGACGAGCTGGCGGACGCGCTCGCGGGTGATCCCGATCTCGGACCCAACGGCCGCCAGGGTCTTGGGCTGGCACCCGATGCCGAAGTAGAGGCGCACTGCTTTCGCGGTTCGCTCGGGAAGCGCGTCGATGTGGTGCAGGAGGGTCTCGACCATGTCGGCATCGAGGGCGAGGTCGGCCGGGTTCGACGACTCGTCCGCAAGCTCGCCCGGTCGCTGCTCCTGGTCATTCCAGTTCGCGTCGATCGACTTGGCGCGCAAGGCGCGAAGAGCCTGCTGCTCTCGCTCCGACAAGTCGAGATGGTCGGTCTGCGAAGCCGGCGCAACAGTGAGTCTGCCGAGCTGGTCGTGGAGACGACTGGGAATCCTTATCCCGAGCCGCTCTTCCCGAATCTGCCGGACCACGGTTCTCCTCATCGACCTTACCGCGTACGTCGTGAATTTGACCCCTCTCGTCACGTCGAAGAGTCTGGACGCATTCCACAAGCCGACGAGACATGCTTGCTCGATGTCGTCATGGGTGAAACCCGGCATCTTCGCGTACTTGCCCGCGCACCAACGAGCCAGCATCCGGTGCTGCTCGAAGAGCGTGGCGCGATCGTCATCGGTCAGCTCGGCGAGATTGCTTCGGGGGACGGGAGCCGGGAGGGTCACGGCGCGTACGTCTCCACGATCTTGACCAGTTGAGGCCAGATGGCGTCGTGCTCATCCGTCGTGAGTCGCGACCCAGGCTCCTCGTAGTCAATGCGCGTGACGACGATCGTCTCGGTGTACTTCGGCCAGTACGTGGCGCGGTACGGCTTCCTCGACCATGCCAGTCCGAGCCGAGCGCACTCGCGGTCCATGCGGTCGTCGAAGTCGGAGGCGACGCCGCCGTACGGTTCGGCTACCAATTCCACGACGCGATCGCGCAGCACAAGGACGCTGGCGTGGTCCATCCACGCAGCGCGCTCCAATCCGAAGAAGTCGAAGTCGGCCGGAGGGTGATCGAGTCGAAGACCGCAGTGCGCGGCCGTCACGGCCTGCCACAAGACTTCGAGGGTGTGCTCGTAGTGTTCGTGTGAACGGGTGTCGTCGCGGCCCTGGTTGAACACCCAGGCGCAGTTCAGATTCGCGAGCGTGAGAGCCCCTCGCTGGCGAGCGTTGAGTCCGTTGAATTGGAGTAGCTTCATGTTGGATCGCTGGGGGAAGGTGGGAAGCCTGCGGGCGAACGAGACGATCGAAACCCGCAAGCTCCCCGGGGGAACGGAGCACCTAGCTCTCGCGCCTTTCCCGTCTCATGGCCAACACCCGAAGGATCTCGTCCGTGGCAGGTCCGCCCGAGCGAGAGGCAGATGCCGAGCGAGTCGCACTGGCCTCTGCGGTTTGCTCAGGCTCTTCGATTCCGGCGGCTTGTAGTGCCGCCTGGAGCTTTTCGCTCGCGCGATCTACATCGGCCCCGGCCGCGCGCTCTTGGGCCTTGAACACCACTTCGCCGAGTACCTCCACGGCTCGTTGCTCCTGGACGATCTTGCGCGCCGCCGGAACCAAGTCGCCGCTCGGATGACAATTGCTGAGAGGGTCTCCGTGCTCGCGCTCGTAGGCGTCGCGTTTCGCGCTATACGCCTCCCGTGCAGCGATCATCCTCTCCCTCAGACCGTCGAGGTTCTCTTCGGCTTCGACTTGCTCAGCCTCAGCTCGCAACACTGCTCTCGTGAGGCTCAGCAATTCCTCGGCGTGGTCGATGCTCACGCCCAGATCGGTGAGAAGGATGTCGAGTTCCTCGATGTCGATCTCCTCATCTTCCGCGACTGCTGTCAGGAGTTCGCGGAGCCGGGAGACCTGCGCGCGTCGGAGTTCCTCGCGCTGGAGCCGAATCTCGTCGAAGGGACTCATCGTGAAGTCCTCCGGTGCATGAGCCGGCGCGCTGCCGCTTGGGCTTCGGACTTGGCTTCGAGGCGCTCGACCTCGGCTTCCGCTTCGGCCAGCTTGTCGCGCGTCTTGCCCGTGGTGAAGGCGTCGGCTGCACGAGCTGCCTCTCTTGCTCGCGCACGGTTCGCCTTGATGCGCGCGTGCTCGGCCCTGAGGGCTTCGTCTCTCGGTATGTCGGACATGATGTGGTTCCTGTCGGGTAAGGGAGTGGTCACTGCGAGCGCGCATTGGTGCCGCTCAACTGTCTTCAGTATCCGCCGCCGTGGCCTGGCCGGTGGTCCCCCGGCGGTCCCCTGTGCTACGCAGCGCCTTGATCCGTCACACGATCAGGCTCACCACGGACGGCTGCGAGATCGTCCGCGACATCCTCGAAGCCTCGGGCGACCAAGAGCCGAAGGACGAACTCGGTGTCCAGCTCGCGCCACCGACTCTTCTTAGCGCCAGGCACAGGGCGCCAGGGGATGTCTGGTTTGGAGGAGCACAATCGGTCTACGGCCGCGACCCGTCTCTTTCGGGTGCTACCGAAGCGGTCGTCCACCTGCCGATCTACCAGCGGTCCCGTGAGCAGAAGCAACTTGGGTCCACACCGGAGTGCTTCCCCTGAGCCCGAGTCGAGCACCGCCGTCGGAACACAGGTGAACATCTGGGCAACGCTGCACAAGAGCCCGTCAGGAACCTCGGATTCCGCATCCTGCGCGCGGAAGAGGTCGTGAGCGTTCGACGGAAGCAAGAACCGGCCGTGCTTTGAGTTCGGCGGGAGAATGCCGGCGTCTTCGAGTTCGCCGCGCAGTCGGTCTCGGTTCTCGTAGCACCAGAGGAGATGCTCGGGGAGCTTGTCGTCCTCCAACCACCTGTCCGTGTACCGGCGGCCGTGCTTCTCGGCGTAGTCTTCGAGCCAGTCATCTACGCCTTCCTCGGTCTCGATGACCAGCACTCGCCTGGCAACTGCCGCGATGTCGTCGGGTTCAAGATCCTGGTCGCCGATCATCGTGCGAACGGCCCGCTCCTTCGAGTTCATGGTGACGATGACGCGGAGCTGCACTTCGAGACCGCCACCTACGTCACGTCCCTTGCGCTCGACGGTATTGAGCGAGCTGCCGCCGATCATCGTGCGAATGGCCTGGGCCGGGGAATCTTCTCCCCTTGCGGTGTGGAACTCCTCTTCGTGGTGAACGATGGGACTATGCAAGAGTGCCGCGTTGAACCTCTGTGAGGCTTTGCTCGCCTTGACGACTTCTCGTCCTGCCATCGCGTGGCCGAGGCCCGCCGTGACGAGGGTCTTGCATCCGCCCGTCTTTCCGATGACCAATAGCAACGGGAGCGAGCCTGTCTCGTCGAACGCGAGAGCTTCGCCCACCCAGAGGTAGAACAGCTTGAGTTGCGCTCCGAATGAACGGTGCAAGAGGTCATCGACCTCCTGGTGAAACCTACACGGGATGCGGCGGCGCTGATACGCCTGGAGTACAAGCGTGGGACCTGCTCCCTCGAATCGGAGGACGGCGCCACTGACGAACGCAGAGTGTCCGATGCCCGCAAGGCTGAAGCCGTGCATTTTCACCAAGTCTCGACCGGATAGATAGACGAGGGACTTGCCACGCATCTCCTCCAGCTTCACGAGGAACTCCATGCCGCTGTCGCGTACGGCGTTGGGTAGCGTGGACTCCTCGTACGCCATCGTGCCGTAGGTGCCATCCAGCCGGAGTAGGTAGTGGTCTCGTCCCTTCTTTGCGATGGCGTGCTGCATCGCCCACGCTTGGTCGATTGGGGTGCTGGGGTAGAGCGCCCGGAGGTTGTCGAGCAGCTCCTCCATGCGTGAGCGCTGCTCTTCCTCGGCCTTCTCTTGCTCGATCTCCTTCGCCTTGTGCTGCGCAGCCTCGCCGGTCCACATGCGCACGCACATCGACCAGAGGATGTTGATCCACGGGTTGTCAGTCGGCAGCTCCTCCGCACCAGGTAGCAGCATGGCGAAGATCGGCTCGGGTCCGTCCATGTAAGGCTCGCCGTACAGTCGGCCGCAGAGTGAGCCGACGACGCGCGTCATGTCGGTGTTCACCTGCCCGTGCTCGAAGGGGTAGGGCATCTGGTGGACGAGCGCCGCGTACAAGTGCGGGTCGTCGATGCGCTGCATCCGCGTCTTCAGGCTCTTGTACAGCTCGGTCTTGCGGGCCGTGCCGCCCCTGCCCGTCGGCTCCTCGAAGAGCGCGATGCACTCCTCGGGCGTTGGCATGTCGCCCTCGTACATCGGCACCGGTGCCTTCGCCGGTGCCGTCGTCTTCTTCACGGGCGCGGGTAGTGCCAGCACTTTCGCCGAACACATGGTCTCGTCTGTGCGCTCTTCGTAGAACCAGTCCTGTTCCCAAGTTCTCTCGTCGGGACGGTCGGCGTCCTTTGGAAACGAACGCTTCACACGCGGTCCTCGAAAGACGCGAGTCCAGTCCCCGACGGCCGTGTCGATCATCAACCCGAACCGCGCATAGACCGCGATCATCGCGGCCATGATGTGCTCCTGGTCCTCGCAGGAAACGGGCTCGTCGTAGACGTGGACGAATCGAAGTCCGTGGTGCGTGTAGTTGAGGTACGCGAAGCCGAGGCCCATCTCGACGAGCCGCGCCTGGAGCGTGGCGAGGTTGGCGCGCATCCACTCCTGCCGGGATGGCGTCCAGTGTTTGCCCTCGCAGTCGGTGAGGTGTTCGTTGTCTTTCCAGTCGAAGTCCGCGACGTACATCGTGCAGCGGATGTCGAAGCCCTCGGCACGTAGGGAGGCGAGCGTGTCTTTGCGGAGTCGCGCGGATGCCTTCTCGCCTTCTCGCTTGGTGCGGCGGTGGAGGGGGACCCCTTGTGCCGTCACGGCCGCGCAGCACTGAAAGTGAACGTCGCTCTCCATATTCGAGGACGTGAACTCCTCCCACGAAAGCAACGTGCAGCCCGATTGCCTGGTGGACGGCGAGCGGAACTCGTCGAGCGTTCCTACACCCTCGACGTTCACGCGGGCGAGCGCGTTGACGAGGGGCCTGTTCGGAGCGCCGGGGGATTCCATTCCTAGAATCCAGCCTCGTCCAGCTCGGCGGCAGCTCTTCGCGCCTGCTCTGCACTGCTCATGTTCGAGCGGCGATGACGACGAGGCTTGGACTGCTTCGGCTCGTCGTGCTGCGGGGCCGGTGCGGAGGCTGCTTGCGCCCTCGCGCAGGCGATCGACCATCGTTGGACGGCCTCTACGCTGGTCACTACCGAGCGTCCGGCCTTCCACGCGCCGAGGTGGATGCGTCCGAGTTGGGTGGCGGTCCCAGACCGGTAGGCGTATTCGAGGGTGCTCTCGCCGATGGGGATGCCGAGCTTCCGCTTGACGGCTTTCGTCAGCGTCTCTCCTAGCTCGTAGAGATGCTCCCCAGGTTGCGGGAAACTGTCGTTGTCGTTCATTGCGCTGTTACTCCAATGGCTTTCGCTCACTGGAATAGTTGCGCGTGACGACTCAGCCGGGGGTCCCCCGGCGGTCCCCTACGGGATCTCGATCCTCGGGATGGCGCGTGGGAGCCGCTTCAAAAAGTACCGCCGGGCTCGGCCGATGCGCGGGGTCTCTCCGAGCACCGCACGGTCCTTCAGGCTTTCGATCGCACTCTTTAGGACCTTGTTTCGGTTCCCGCGATCGACCCCTGCCGACTTCCCAATCTCGTCGGAGGTCAGTCGTTCGTTCTCCCGACCTTGAACCATGAGGAGTGCTCGGATGACGGCTCGTTCGGAATCGTGAAGCTCGTTCCAGTGAGGGGTCTTGCTCGTCCAAGCGTCGAGCGCGCTCCGAGTCTCATCAATGCAGCCGTCGCGTACCTCGTCGAGGTCCAGCGCAGGATCTTGATTCCCATGCTCGCGGGCGTGGGCGACCTTGAAGAGGGCTTCGTGCGCCCCGACCCACTCGTCTCCTACGCGCTGAGATCCGCTACTGACGACGCGACTCATTACGTGCTTTGGGATCTCATCGAGCACGTCGAACGCGAACCACCTACGCCAGAACTGACTCTTTTCGTCGGTCGAATCCGATTCGGAGCGGCCAGAGAGGCTCTCGATGTGGAGCTGGGAAAGGAACTCCAGGGCAGTTCTGTGCGCGTCGAGGAAGTCGCTGTCCGGATGATCTTCCGGGGGTGAGCTTTGGGACATGGCTCGGACTGCGGCCCACCTCGGGTCCTCGTCGAGCTTGCGCCCGTTCTCGGTGCAGTCCTCGACGAGGCGAGCGAGTGCAGCTCGGCGCTCGGGTTCCGTGAGCTTCGTTCGGGCGTCGCGCGGTGTCCCGTCCGTGTCGTCGGTGAGAGTCATTGCCGTTCCTGGTGTTCGCCATCCCGACCATCAAGAAGAGGCCGGGGTGGAGGGCGGAACGGCGTGCCCTCCTCCGGTTGGAGATCAACCCAACCAGACTCCCAGCAGTCAACCGTACCCCGGCCTCGGGGCTGAGGTCGGGTTGAGCTGGAATGGGATCGAGTCCAGCTCGGTGCGCACCCTCACCAAAGTGAGATGCTGCTGGGACAGGTGGGACAGTACTGGGACAGTGGTCGTGTCCCACCCAAAAACAGCACTGACGACCCCTACAAGGGCGTTTCTCTACCCTTCTTCCACCTTGGGACAGGAGAAGAGAGAATTGCTATACGCGAGAGGAGATAGGACCACCACCTCCCCCTTTATGTCGACATAAAGGGGAGGAGGTCCCTCGACGTGCTGCATAGGAGGAATCGTCGTAGTCCTGTCCCACCCCATCGCGACGCTGTAAGTCCATGCGGTGAAAGGACATAAGTCGGGACGGGGCTCTGTCCCAGGCGTGTCCCAGTCCTGTCCCACCCGGCGCCGTTCGGCAGGAGTGTGAAGGCTCACGCAGGCCGATTGACTACTGGATATGGTAGTTTTCCCACCTTTCTGGCCTCCTGGGGCGCTACATCTTGTGGTATGCCCCGAAATGGTCCGTCCCTCCGTCTCCGGGGCCGACAGGACCCTAACCCCGCAGGCCCACCCGGCCCAGGGCCATGCGGAAAGGGTTTCCTACCCCGGGGGTGTACCGGAATCGAGTCCCCGGGCGCAGTCCTAGAAGGGGACGAGGCTCGCAGCCTGGGCCATCGCCCGCTCGTCGCGCCGGTCGTATCGCTTCGTCGTCTCGACCGAAGCATGGCCCAAGAGGCGCCCCGTAGTAGCCAGGTCTACCCCGGCGTCCAGGAGCGCCGTGCAGGCCGTCCGGCGGAGGTCGTGCGGCGACACGTCGCCGACGCCAGCCGTGCGCGCGATGTCGCGAAGGCGCTTCCATACGGCCGACGTGGTCAGCCTCCGGCCCCATCCGATCGTTCCTCCGCGCCGCACCGGCAGGAGCAAGGCGCCCGCCTCCGCGCCGCGTACCTCGACCCAGTCCCGGACGGCTTCGAGCACGCCGTTGGTGAGCGGGACGAGCCGTTCCTTCGAGCCCTTTCCCCGGACGACGAGGGACGCCTCGTGTCCGTCTCGGAAGTCCTCCAAGTCGAGCCCGACCAGCTCCGCGCGTCGGAGCCCAGCGCGGGCCATGAGCGCGAGCGCGCACCGATCCCGGAGCCCCACGATGGTCGAGGGGTCGCACGCTGCCTTGATCCGCGCGACCTCGTCGGCAGAGAGCGCCCGGCCGGCTGGCAACGTCGTTCCCTTGATTCCCTTCACGTCCGCGACGCGGGCGAAGTCCTCGCCGGACATGAGCCCGAGTCGCCACGCCTCTCGTAGCGCGCCGCGCACGGCCGCGAGCTTCCGATTCACGGTCGCGGGCTTCTCTCCGCGTTCGGCGAGGAGCGTCCGCAGCGCGGCGACGTGCTGGTAGCGTACTGCCGACCAGTCCAAGGACTCGGCGTCGCATCCACCACCGGACAGGAGTCCGGCAGCGTCTCGTAGCGCGCTTGCCATCGTCCGCCGTGAGCCTTTCGCCAGCGACGCAAGGTAGACCGCCACCGGATGCCGTTCGAGCGGCAGAGGCTCAGCGAGAGCCGGCAGGCGTGAGCCAGCCGGCACGGGAACCCCGTTTGTTTCGTTCGTCATGGTGCCCCCCTCAGTTGGTCCGGTAGAGGTAGAAGTCGCCGGACTCGCGCTCCTCGCCGTCGTACTGCGAAAGGAAGTGCCCGCGCCCGTCCGCCCCGATTGCGTCCGCTGCGAAGTCCTCGAAGCCCGCACCCGCTTCGATGAGCGCCAGAATGGGGGCGTTCGCGTCCTCGCACCGCTCCCCCTGGATCGCCTGCAACGTGTCCGCGTCGATGCCCTCGTGCGTGTAGTCGGCGAGGAACTCGGGCCGAAAGGCCCAGACGCTCTCGCGGATGTACTCACGCGCGGCCGTGTCGGCTTCCTCGTCCGTCAAGACGAGCCACTCCTCCCCGTCTGCCTCGTAGGTGTGGTCTCCGTAGGTGGCTTCCTGCACGTCCTCAACGTCGAGGGAAAGGAAGCTGGCAAGCACTGCGGCACGGTCGGTAGTCTTGGTGTGGGTCATGGAATCGGTAACCTCGATTCAGTGGCCAAGCGGGTGCGTCGGGTTCCAGCCCGGCGCGCTCGCGTTCTAGTTCGTGTGTGCTCTCCTCTTCGGTGAGCGGGTCGCTCGAACTGTTGCGAGAATATTGATTCTCGTCCGTTTGTTTTCGTGACCTACTTCGACCCTATCCCCGTATCGGAGGACGTGCGGCGCACTTGTTCCAGTTCGTTTCGCGCGTCGGTGTGCGCGCGTCGATCGGGTCGAGGTCGGAGAGGGTGGCTACGTAGAGCCTTTTCGAGAAACGCTCCTCCGACCCTCTTGGTCAAAAGTGCTGACCCCACGAGAACGTGCAGAGCTTGGAGATTGCGCAGGCTAGACACCTACCCTGGAACCGACGCGACGACTCGGTAGCCTCGGGGTGTGAGCCCTGAAGACGTACCCTGCGCAAGCCGCGACGAGAGGCCAGACGATTCGTTCGAGGCGATCGTGTCTGCCTACATCCGCGACTACCGTCAGCGCGCCGGTCGGGAACTCCGGTTCTTCAAAGCTCAGCGCAGTCTTCCCGACGTGGTCAGCCGAGCAGCCATGTGTGAGCTGCCGAGCGGCAAGCGTCACCCTCACCAATACCGGATCCCACGCGAGTCGCTGGAGGAAGCCCGCCGTCGGCTACTCGGTACGGACCTCGCCGGCTGCCAGTCGTTCGACGAACTGCACGACCGGATCGAAGAGACCATCGGGGACATCCACATGGTTGGACCCCTCGTCACCTACGACATCGCGCACCGGATTGGAGCGTACATCGAGCTCGAACCGACTCGGGTCTACCTGCACTCCGGAACTCGCGACGGTGCGCGCACACTTGGACTCGGTCGGGGACGGAAGACGCTCGAAGTCTCCGAGCTGCCCCGTGCCTTTCACCGGCTGAGCGCGGCGGAGAACGAGGACTGTCTGTGCATCTACAAACGCGAGATTGGAGCGGCTGCCCGACTAAGCGGCGTCGAGCGTCAGTGACTCGTCTACTCCGTAGGTGCGCCAGCGCTCCTCGCGTTGCTTCGCACTCTGCCGAAGCACATGAACGGCGGTCGCGGCGCTCAAGGGCATCGGCGCCTTGTGCCAGCACTCCACGTAGGGTACGCAGTCATTCGGGCAGACACCGTCGCCCACAGATCTCCAATACTCCCAGGGACCGGGCAGTGCGTCGCGATCCTCGAACTGTACGATGAAAACAGGCCGGTACGGCACACCGGCGTAGTCCGGATCGCTGAACGTCCGAATGGTGTTCTGCACGCGCTCTTCCTCAGTGAGATCCGGCTCGCCTGGATGTAGCGTGATGTACCGAGCCGCCAACTCCCACTGCTTCGCGACAAGCTCGATGCACGGACTCTCGAAGTCGAATAGGCAGACTCCGCCGAGACTCCATCCGCGACAACGCGGCGATTTCTCGAACATGGGCGTGCGTCCACCATCATTGGGCAGGATCGAACCGGCCTCCTTGATTCCGGCCCATCCCTTGACACCCGTGACGTGAAAGACTCCATGCCGGAGGACCGAGGACACGTTGGGCCATAGCCGGTCCCTCTTCAGGTCCTCGATCGTCGCGTGGACGTGCCCTAGCTCCTCCGCGTCGAGGAAGGCGTGTGGATCGCGCAGGCGTTCACACGGGGTGTCGTTCATGACCGGCTCTAGCGAGTGGCCCGCGTTGCGAGCAGCTTGCCGTTCGCGTCGTAGAGCGCGGCACACTGGATGTCGCCGATGAGATAGCGCACATCGGTCTTGCGATCGTACGGCGCCCGGAGGGTCGGCGAGAACGTGTCCACGCCGGTCACGTAGAACGGCGGAGCCGGGGAGACGAGGATCGCCGCGCGTAGCCCGCCTTCTTTGAGCGCCTTGGCGGTACTCGGGTCGGCCTTGATCTCGAACGCGACAGGCTCGGGAGTCTCCTTGCCGTACTTGTAGGGTTCCGGGGCCTCGACCCACACGTTCTCCTTGTACTTGCCTTCGCGCTCGAACACACCGCGCGCGACACCCTCCTGCTTGGTGATCGTCGCGGTCGCGCCGAAGGCGTTCGAGCCGTCATAGGTTCCCACGTTTCTCCGCTCACGGGGGAGAGCCCACATGACGTTGGAAGAGATGGTGCTGAACCCCAACTCCTGCCCGGACTTTCTCAGCTCCGATCCGTAGCCGAACGCCGCGTTGAGTTCGTCGCTGGACGCGCGCGTGTTCGTCAGCGCGTACGTGACGACCACGAGTATCTGCTTGTCCGCGTCGTAGCGTGCATACTCGTCATCGACGGGCGTTTCGATCAGGTAGAGCTTCTCGCAGTCCGCCCGCGCGACTGCCTGGCGCTCCTCGAACTGACTCGTGGTCTCGAATTCGTCTTTGAAGCGCGGGATCTCGCGGACTTGGGCGAAGACACTGTCGAACGTGACAGGCGACCCCATCTCACTCACGATGGTCGTGAACGTTGGCGCGGGCGGTTCCTTGGGCTCCACCTTGGCCACCTTCACGGGCTTGCTCTTCGCCTTGGCCGGCGCGGGAGGATCGACCGGCTGAGCAACCTCGGGCGTCGCTACCGGCTGCGCAGCTATCGGGGCCGCGACCGCCTGTGCGGACGGAGGGGCTTGTCGCGCTGTCGGGGTACTCGCCGGAGGCGACTGAACTCGCTGAGATGCGACTTGGGGCGTCGTCGAACACGCGGCGAGCCCTGCCAAAGTCATGGTTCCAAGAAAGCGCTTCATGCTGTCTTCTCTGCGGGGAATCAAAGGACCATCGTGGCCAGGTCGTCGAAGAACGCGCGGATGCTGCCGGAGAACCCGTCAAGGCATCCATCCTCAAGCACGATCTCACCTCTGTCGGTCAGTTCGATGCCTTTGAGAGTGGCGACAGCGCTCAAGACCGCCTTGTTGTCACGCACCTCGCCGGCTTCATGCACAAGGCAGTTGCGGACGACGCGATAGTGACCGTTCAACATGCACCATTCGGGCGACGTTCCAGGGAACGGGCGTTCGCACTTCTCTTCGATGAACCGACGCGCGCGGTCGAGATATGATTCTCGTGGCTTCCCCTTGAACTTGCGGAACTCGCCCCGTTTGAGCAAGTCACACACACGCCGCAGGCGGTGTTCGAGTACAGAGTACAAGGCGATGTACGTGGTCGATCTCAGGAGCGGCGGGAACTCATCGCGGACGAGCGCGATCTCGTCATACATCCGGTCGTAGAAGTCCTCCTGCTCCTCAGGAGGCAGCGCGTCTCCTCGCTCGCCGATACGATCCAGGTCAGCAGCGAGAGAACCCGTGACAGAGCTGCGGTATTCCTGGAACTTCTCTAGCTCGAAGGCGAGCAGTCGAAGGAACATGGAAGCACGTCTACTGCGCGGTGCCATCCGACTTCTCCTCCGCGAATCGTACCTCGGTGATCTTGGCTTCGATGCTGCCTTCCTTCCACTCGCTCGGTACGGACTTCGCGGTGTAGAAGCGGCCCTTCTCCATCTGCCACACGTAGCCAGGCTTGAGCGGGTCGTTGTTCCTCGACGAGTACGAGCTGACGTTCACGGGGTGGAAGTCTTCCTCGGCGATGATCCCGCCCGACTCGTCTTTGAAGTAGACGGTGATCTTCACCCTCTCCAACGTCTGGTCGCCCTTGTTCTTCAGCTTGAAGAGAACGCCGGGGACTTCTCCGTCGAGGATCGCGTTCATGTACGACGCCTCAACGTCGTAGAGGTCGAGCTGGTCGGCGATGTACGACGCCTGCCGATCCTTCTTTGCTTGCTCCGCCTGGGCCCTTTCTTGCTCTCGTTGCTGGCGCTCTTGCTGCTCTTGTTCTTCCCGCTGCGCACGCTCCTGTGCGATACGCTCGCGTGCCGTGTCCATCTGAGTGGAGACTTCTTCCGCCGTCTCCGAGATGGCAACCGAAGCTCCTCCGGTTGAAAGGAGCGGCACGCCCACTCCAGCGATGGACAGGACGCCACCGAGCAAGGGAAGCCCGGCACCTTTGAACTTCCGCATGACAGCGAGGAGAAGCCCGATGCCGGCGAGCACGAGTCCGAGCACGGCGACGGGGATGGCGAACAGGCCAAGGAACGGAACCCAACCGAATAGGAGGGCCATGATCCCGACGACGATGGCGGCGATCCCCATCGTGAGTGAGGCGGTGTTCTTCGTGGTCAGCGAGACTTCGTGGGGCGCGGTTTGTGACATGACTAGCTCAACGTGCAGGGGAGATCCCCATCCGGATCAGTTGGGACGGATCCGTGGCGGGAAAGGGGGGAACAAAGGTTCCTCGGCAATCCCCTGGCGGGTGCTTTAGGGGATTGCTCCGCCAGCCCCGCGAGTCCCGAGAAAAAAGGTGGGCCAGTGCAGCTCGCATTGCACTGGCCCAGAGGGGGCGCCCGAGAGAGGCGCGTGCGGGGAGGGAGAGAGAACCCCGCCGAGGGAGAGAGGGTGACTTCGGCCCCATCGTAGCCTGGCCTGCGACTTTCATGCACCAGGCCATCGAGAGATAAGAAACTGCATTGTCTTGCGCGATCCCGTGGGGGTGCTACCACCACTCATGGAACGCCCCAGTACCGAGTTTTCCGATGCCCTAGCCAACCGGCTGGGCAGCACGCCTCGTGAGGGTTTGCAGAAGCCGGACCCAGTCGTACGCGCTTCCCAGGGCGATGCCCGGCGCCGCGTGGACCCCGAGGCTGCCTTCCGAGTCTGGAGCGCAATGGGCTCCGGCCGGAGCTACGCGGCCGTCGCGCGCGAGTTCGACGTGGCCGACAGCACCATCCTCCGACTTGCGCGGAGAGGGAGCTGGGATAAGCGGCTCGCGTTGATCGAAGCCCCGGCGCGGGATGAAGCCGACGAGGAGCTTCGGCTCGCCGTTCGCGAGATGAACGACCACCACATCAAGGTGGCGCAAGATCTCGTGCGCAAGGGTGCGGACGCTCTCTGCTACCTCGAACCGTCGTCCGTTCCCGAAGCTCTCCGTCTCATCGAGGTCGGTAGTAAGCTGGAACGACAGGCGCGGGGCGAGCCGGAATCGAAGCGCACGCTGACCATCGAGACCATCCTCCGTGAGAGGTTCGAGGCGCTCGTGGCATACGACGAGCCGCGAACGATCGAGGCTGAGATCCGTCCTCGTCGGCAAGTGACAATTGACGTTCCCGACCTCGACAGCGACGACGACGAAGGTGTCGAGTAGTGGTCGCTCCGAAGTTCAAGCGCGCGGTGCTGAACAAGGCCGCACTGTTCGAGAAGGCTGGCTACGTTCCACACGCCGGACAGCAGGCGATCCACGACGCTGGCCCGCACGATCTCCCCGGCGGCTACCGCTTCCGAATCACGTCGTGTGGTGTCCGCTTCGGCAAGACCCACGCCGGCGCGTGGGAGATGGTCGCCGCAGCCCTGGCGCCGAACGAGCACGAGTTCGAGGGCTGGTGCGTGGCCCCGCTTCACTCACTCGCCGACCGTTGCTTCCGGATGGTCTGCTCGATCTTCCAAGAGCACTTCCCCGAGCACGTAGTCTCCATGAAGGAAGGCGACGGCGAGCTTGCCATCTACAACCTGGCCGGGAAGAAAGCGCGCATCCTCCGCAAGTCCACGGAACGCGGCAAGGTCGCACTGACCGGCGCGAGCGTCGATGCGATGGTCATCGACGAGGCGTCGGCTGTCCCGGACGACATCTGGGAATCGTCGCTCTCAACGCGCTTGCTCGACCGGCTCGGTTGGGTGCTTGCGATCAGCACGCCCCGTGGAACCGTCGGGTGGTGGACGAACCACCTTCGCGTCGGACTGCGAGGTTCCGACCCTGACGTGTGGGCGATCAAGCTCCCGACGTGGGTCAACCCGCGCGTATCGAAGGCGGAGATTCGCAAGATTCGCGACCGCCTACCCGAGCACATCTTCCAGCAGGAGTACGCGGGCGAACTGGTCGCCAGCGCTGGCGCCGTGTTTTACCACGACGCAATCGAGACGTGCTCCAACGTGACGAGGTGGGAGAACCCGGTCGCGGGGGAAATCTACGTCGCGGGACTCGACATCGCTATGAGTCACGACTACACGGTGCTCACAGTCGCACGTCAGCAGGACGACGGGCGTGCGCACGTCGCCTATGTCAAGGCGTGGCGGAAGCTCCCTTGGGAGGAGCAGATCCGCCAGGTTCGTCAGATCGTCGCGCACTACAACGATGCGCAGCTTCGGGTGGACGAGTCCGGACTCGGCAAGCCAGTCGTGCAGTCGATGAAGTCCAACGGAGACTTCGAGGGCGGCGTGCGCGGCGAGGTCTTCACCCCAAGCTCCAAGAACGCGATGGTGCGCAACCTCGCGGTGCTCCTCGAACGTGGACGCATTGCACTTCCCGTGCGGGAACTCTGCCCCGACATGACGGACCAACTGGAGAAGTTCGCATACCTCGACGGTTCCGACGCTCCCGGCGTCAACGGTCTTCGGCGAATGGGTGCCCCGCGCGGTGAACACGACGACTACGTAGCGTCCCTCCTGCTCCTCGGGATGTTCTTCCGTGGGGGTGGTTACGGATCCGGTTCGCGCGTCACCCGACGCGAGTCAAACGGGTACTCCGAGCGACGCGACTCAGGCCAGCACTACGATTCCGGTCAGATCCGGCTTGGGCTGCGGAGGTAGGTGGTGGAAGACTCTGGCTACTACGTCGCCGTGGGAAAGTCGGTGCTGCTGAGCAAGCAGGGCAGCGTGTCGCAGCGTCATCTGCTTGAACGTGTGGAGATCCCCGTCGATCTCCTGCCGGACCATGACCGGCTCGCGCAGCTCATCGAGAGCGGCTTCATCGTCACGGAGAGACCAGGTCCAGCGAAGAAGACCCCGACCGTTGGGAGGTCGATCGACCAAGGCCGAGCACTCCTCAGCCCGTCAATGGAACGACTCTACCGAAGATGGCGAATCGGCTCGGGAGAGTAGGAGGCGTGCGAGGGCAAGGTCAGTCGCCTTCCTCCGCTTCTACCTCACTCGCGTCGGAGTCGGCCTCGCTCTTCTCAGCGGCCGTGAACTGGAGACCGAGGGCAATCACGTTCGTTCCGCCGCACTCGTCGCAGGTCCAATGCGCACCTGCCGTGATCTCATCCCGCCATGTGAACACCGGGGTGGCACATGACGTGTCCCCGCACCGCAACTCGCCTTGCTGCGGGCGCCACTCCACCTTGTTGCCCTCCAGTTGAACGATGGTGTAGGGGGCTTCACACTTCGGACAGGCCGCATCAACATCGTCTTCGCCCGGCGGCATCCGGCGCACGATCTGCTCTCCACACCGCTCGCATGGGAGAGTCGCCGAGTTGCGGATATTGATGTTGAAGACTGGAGAAGCAAGGGCTTCGCCAATGATGTCGGCGATCTGCCGGCATCGTTCCCTGACTCGGTCGGGAGGTGTCGTGTCTCCGGACTCCGCCTGCTTGACCGTCGGCGCGTGCAAGTAGGAGCCGAGCTTGTCGTAGTATTTCTTGATCTCTTTGTTCGAGACCACACGGTCAGTGCCCATTGACTTGAACGGCTCCGCCCGTACGCCTGGACTGGATTCCCGAGCCACGGCAAGAGAAGAGGTCTTGTCCGCCTTGGGATCGAGTTCGAGGAGAACCTCCATGATCTTGCGGGGCTGCCATACGTTGAGCTTGTCGGCCGGAAGCTCGGATCGGTAGCTCAGCACCCTCTCGTAGGCGAGGCTCTCCATTGCAATCCGCAGTTCCAACGCCGCGTACTTCAGGCGTTCATCGTCACCCGAAGCCATCTCCGCGTCGGCGCGCTGGTGAGCTTGGCGCGCATGATGTCGGTAGTTGATCTTCGCCATCGTTCGTTCAGGGCTGTGCGTTCCTACTCGGTATCGGGCAATCGAAAGATGTCGATCGGTTCTACGTCAGGCGGGATGTCGTACTGAGGGCTCAGGTCGTCGTTGATGCACCGATGCATGAGCGCATCCTTCTTGTTCTTCCGGACCGTGACGTTGTGATTGGCAGTTTCAAGGTCATTCGCGAAGTAGACCCATACAGTTTCGAGGTCGGCAACGCCAGCGAGCTGGGCAAGTACCGTTTCGCGGTGGGGGCGTTTGCACAGTTCGACCTCTTCGACGACACAATCCGTTCCAGTCGCAAGTGCATCGCGGATTCGGGGGTAGTCGCCTCCCCCATATGGGCCGTCGAAATACTCGTGCCGCTCAATGAGGATCTCCTCCGCGTAGTGGGTCTTGCCTGACCCGCAGAGCCCAACTAGAAAGGTCACTGTCGGCATGTGGTTTCTCCATCGCTCTCGTTCTGCTCGATCTCAAACTCGGCCGCGTTCAGAGGCACTCTTGATCGCCGTGAGGACGAATGACACGTCGTCGTCCTCGAATGTCTGCATCCCGTGGTTGGTCCCGTAGACGAACGTCGAGTACCTGTTGATCGTTGACTCGGCTCGTGCGATGAGCTTCTCGAAATCCGCGAAAGTGAGGGGGAACGACTCGAAGACGGACTTCCCATCGTCTGTCCAGCCCCGGCTAACGTGAGCAATCGCGTTGTTTCGCTGAACGATGAGAGCATTGACCAGTGGATCCTTCGCGGAAACGAGACCGAGGTCGCGCTCCGCATTGGAATCCGAGACAGGCGTGCTGTTGTGGTGCGCTGCACGCTCTTCGGCATCGTCAATCGTCGGGAGGACGGTCTCCCTGAAGTTCTCGATCCAGTTGCGAAGGCCGAGGGAGCGCCGTTCTTGATCGTAGATCCTGCACAGCGCGATTCGGCAGGCTTCAAGGTGAGCGTTCAGGGTGAGGCTCCAGAAATGCCGCGATTGATTCAGCGCACGTCCGTACTCCTTGGCCGACTGCCGAAGCGTTCGGTACAGCTCGTAGTGCATGGTCGCAGCGCGGACCTCATCTACGAGCCGTTGCGTGAGCGTCTTGAAGGATTCGTGGTCACTCATGGTTATCCGAGCTTCCGGAGCTTGTCAGTGATTGCCTGCTCGTCGGGGTCAACGTAGATCCGGGTCGTGCGAAGCGACGAGTGGTCGAGAGCTTGACGGGCCGTTTCCGGATCCGTCTCGCGAGCGATCCGTGTCGCGGCCGAGTGTCGGAGCTGGTTCGGCGACCAGCTCGGGACGGCGTCCTCATGCTCGTCGAACGCACGCTCGGCCGCATCGACAACGGGCGCGGCATCGAAGCCGCACCGCGCGGCTTGCTTCTCGATGGCGTGCGCGACGCGCTTCAGGTCGAGGTTGGCCACGATGCGCCGCACTGCCTTCGACAGGCGTTCGTGTGCTTGGATCGGCACCATCGGGAGGATGGTCTCCAGGATCGCCTCCTGCCGGCTCGGAGCGTTCGCTGCCGCGACCGCACGTCGGACGGCTTGGGCGTAGGTCGTCGTCGTGTAGCAGGCGTTCCGCGCCTTGTGCCCCTCCGGTGCGAACAGGAACCGCGTCGGGTCGTCGACGTTCTCCAGGTAGGGTCCGAGGATCGCCTGGCTACGGGCGAAGAGGCGCACCGTACGCGACTTGCCCCGGTGCTTGTTCTTGTGCTGGGCTGGCCGGTAGAACCAGACCTCAGGGTCGGTCCGGTCGATGTCGCAGGCCCGCATCTGCACGACCTCTCCCGGACGCATGGCCGTCTCCCATTGGAGCAGAACCATTGCCGCGACATGGTCGGCCAGGTGTTCGAGCGTCGCGCGGACGTGCTGCCACTCCACGGACTCCACTTCCTCGGTCTCCTGCGCCTCCGACCGGCCCGCCTTCAACGGTGCGAGCGTCGTCAGGTTGTGGAACATCCCCTTGGGCACCATCTCTTTCGACTCCGCCCAGCGGAAGCACCGGCGGATGATCCCGACCCGCTGGTTGACGACCTTGCGCGACAGGCCGGATTCGACCATCCGGTTGCGGACGACCTCCAAGTTGGACGGACCGAAGTCTCGCGCCGGCGTGTCCCCGTAGAGGTCGCGGAGCGGGCGCAGGGCGTACCGGATGTTCCGCTCGGCCTCGCCAGTCGGAGTCCCGTCCTGGCGCCGGTAGTACGTCTCCGCGTGCTTCCAGTAGGCGAGGATCATGACCACGACGGCCGGTCCGGAATCTTCTTCCGGATGAGGCACGGCTTGTCGGCCGTTCGCCAGGTACTCGGCGATGGCGCGCTCGTACTGAGCCTTGCTCTCAGGCGTCCCGTGCTTGCCCAAGTAGACGCGCTTCCCGGCGATGATGACGAACGCGCGACCGCTCGCCTTGTGGTGCAGGTAACCGGGGACCTTCGGTCCCTTCTTCTTCCGAGCCATGTCGGCTCCTATCGGCATTCGGGGTACAGAAAGTGGTCACTGACCACTTTTCTGCACTCCTCGACCGGGCCGACTCGGCAACGCGCGCGAGCCTAAACGCCGATAGCTACGGGAGTTGAGTGGAGCGGGCGATGGGACTCGAACCCACGACATTCAGCTTGGGAAGCTGACGCTCTACCAACTGAGCTACAGCCGCTTGGAGGGCGACGGCGGAGCATAGCAAGGGTTGAAGGCGATGCAAGCAGCGCGGGCATCCGAACACGGGAGACATCCGAGATCGACTTGCGACCACTCGTTTCGGTCCAGAGACGGGTCAATGTCGGCACCGCTGGAGACGGTCACAGTGCGGGTCGCGTCGGTCGCCCCGCCGCTTCGTCGCCGGCGCTCGCGACTCGGCGGCATGGACAAGTCCGAGGAGCCGTGCTGATCGTCGAAGGCCCGAAGGCCGGTGTGCGGGGCCCGGACAACGACTCCCAGGCGGATGTACTCGCGGGCTTGGACCGTGACTACAGTTCGAGGCGCTCGCGTTGGCTCGACATGAGTCCCGAGCGGTGCGTCAGCAGGAGAGCCAGCACGGCTGCGATCGCCGTGGTTGGCACGAGCGTGAGCCCGACCATCTTCGACACGACGAGCGTCGATCCGAGCGGAGTCTTCGTCACGCCGGTATTGACAGCCGCCATGAGCGCGCAAGTGATGACCGCCTCGTTCGTCGTCGGTAGGAGCGCGTGGAACGAGTGCCCTAGCGCAGCGCCGATGAAGAAGAGCGGGATGATGAACCCCCCGCGCCATCCACTTGCAACGGTCGCCGTCGTGCCCGCGAACTTCGCCAAGGCTACAAGCGCGAAGAACGAGGCCGGAGCCGCAGCCGTCGAGAGCAGCGGATTGATCTGGTGCTTGCCGTAGGTCAGCGCGTACGGCGAGAGCAAAGCGAGGGAGCCGAGGATGAGACCACCAAGAGCGGGGCGCCACAATTCGGGGACCGGAGCAATCGCCCGTCGGCCCAACTCCACAGCGTTCGTGAAGGCGAGCGCGACCACACCGCCGACCACCCCCGCACCCATGGCCCAAAGGAGGTCGTGCGGCACCGGCTCCGCTTCGATGGTGAAGTGCCAGACAGACGTCAATCCCAGACCCGATGCCGCGACGTACACGCCATAGCCGATGAGGGACGATACGACGGCGGGAAGGAGCGCCTCGTGGTACTGCAAGCCCCTCCGGTGCAGGATCTCCAGAGCGAAGAGTGCAGCTCCGATCGGAGCGCCGAAGAGGACTGTGAATGCGGCTGCCATTCCCGCGATGGTGAGCATGCGCTGGTCGACGCTCGACACTCGCAGGCGTTCGGCAAGCCACTGCGCCGTCGACCCCGTCGTTTGAACGAGCGGCGCCTCCGGCCCAGCCCCACCCCCCGAGGCGATGCAGAGGAGCGAAATCGGAAGGAGGGAGCGGAGCTGTCGTACGTCGGCTTTGCCGTTCTCCAGGACATGCACGTTGTCCATGAGCAACTCGATGTCGCCTGGGGAGCCGAGCATCCGCACGAGCCGCCCGATGAGCACGCCGATGCCCGCCATGACGAGCAAGTGAAGCCATGGCCCCCGAGCGTGCGGCCCGAGCACATGCTCGCAGCCGTGGAGGACGGCGAGGTAGATGAACCCCAGGAGGCCTCCTCCCGCGCCGACGACGGCAGACCACGCCAGCACTGTGCGCAGCCTTGCGGGCGGTCGCAAGTCCGGCTCAGTGCGCACCTCGTTGACCATTGCCTGTCTGTTGTCGCGCCGTTCGCCTTGGACGCGCGCGCGACCTTAGTCCCTCGTTGCTCCAGCGTCTAGACGGATGGGTGGGCCGGACTTCCCGAAGGCGCGGATTCCTGGCCAGCGCTTGATGTCGGGAAGCCCGCCGAGTCGCGCGAAGCACAGCACGGGTCGGTGTCGCGAGCGTCCCGTCGCGCCAGGGCGGACTCGTCCGGCGCTCTTCGAGAAGCGGTTGCGAGGGAGCCGATTTCCTGCGGTGGTCGTTCACGTCCAAGTACGTTTGCCACGTTCCTGCGTCGTCGAGGATCGAGGACACCGATGGCGAAGTTTCGTGGGCTACCGATCGAGGGGAGTGACACGTTCGCTCGTTCGATGTCTCGCGCGTCAAGTTGCGGCTGTTCGAGCCACGCAGGGGTCGTGCGGAACGATTCCTCGAGAGTGACGGCGGTGTCACTCCAAAGACAACAGCGGAGGAGCGTGAGACGTATCGAGAAGGAGTCCGGTCCGACGGCGCGGCGCCTTCAGTTCCGCATCCGAGCCCGACGATAGGCACTCGGTTGCGAGCCTTGAACCCAAGCTAGCGCGAGCGCTTGTCGGCCGTGCACGCCGGGGTTGACCCTTTCGAGTCCTTGCCATCGAACGATCCATGAGGCCCTCCCTTGTTCTCCCTTTCGCCGGAATCTCGATCATCGCACTCGTTGGCGTGATCGCTCGGCAAGGAGCTTCGTCGGTCGCCCCAGCGATGTCGACGAGCTCCGATCCCGAAGCGTCGATCTCGCCAACCGAACTCAGCGCGACCGCGATCCGACCGATCCCCGCTCCGGAGAACCTCGACGAACGAGTCGTCGAGCTGGGACGGAGGCTCTTCCACGAGGCGCGGCTCTCCCGGGACGGGACGATCTCATGCGCGTCGTGTCACGACCTCGCGCAAGGCGGCGACGATGGGCGGCGGGTCTCGATCGGCGTGGGTGGGGCCAAGGGGGAGCGCAATGCGCCGACCGTGCTGAACTCGTCCCTGAACTTCCGGCAGTTCTGGGACGGTCGGGCCGTCACCCTGGAGGAGCAGGCCGGCGGGCCCCTGATTCACCCCGACGAGATGGGTTCGACCTGGTCGGACGTCATCGCCACGCTCCAGAGCGACACCTCCTACGTCGCGGAGTTTCGAGAACTCTGGCCGGACGGAGTGACGCAGGCGAACGTGCGCCTCGCGATCGCGACGTTCGAGCGCAGTCTCCTCACGCCGGGAGGGCGCTTCGATCGCTTTCTGGGCGGTGAGAAGGACGCGCTGACTCCCGTGGAGAAAGAGGGCTACGAGCTCTTCCTGGAGGTCGGCTGCATCACCTGCCACCAGGGCGTCAACGTCGGAGGCAACCTCCATCAGCGCTTCGGGCAGGCCTCGAACTTCTTCGTGGATCGGGGCGGTGCGACCGTGAGCGATCTCGGACGGTACAACGTGACCAACGAGTCCACGGACGCCTTCAAGTTCAAGGTGCCGACCCTGCGGAACGTGGCTCGGACCGCGCCCTATTTCCACGATGGCTCGGTTCCGACGCTCGAGCAGGCGGTGCGGATCATGGCCAAATACCAGCTGGGCGATGATCTCGAGGAAAGCGAGATCGAGAAGATCGCAGCCTTTCTGCGCACGCTGGATGGACCGAATCAGGACTGACGAATGCCCCGTTTTCGCGTAGCGGTCATCTTTCCCGTCGGGATCCTCCTCGCGGTCCTTCTGGCGACGACTCGTTCGGTGAGCGTGGATCGACACCTCGACGTCCTGGGCTCCTTTGACGAGCTCCACACGATCCAGTCGGCGCACGGGCAGGAGCTGCTCGCCCTGCGCTACGGGCTGGCGCGCAACTACGACGGGCTGCGTGCGATCGAGGAACGTGGGCGCGAGCTCGCTCACGCTCTGCTCGCTGCGCCCTCCTTGCTCGAGGGAGCGGATGGTCGCGAGATGGCCGCGGCGCTCGAGCGCCTGCAGCTCGAGCTGGAGACCCAAGCGACGCTCGTCGACAGCTATGTCTCTTCGAACGCGATGCTGAACAACGCGTTGCGAAGCCTGCCCAAGGCGGCCGAGAAGCTCGTGACCACGAGCGACGACAGCTTGGCTGCCGAGTCCCGAGACGAGGTCGAAGCGCTCCTGGGGTTCGTGTACCGCTACAGCATGACGGGAGACGAGGCGCTGCGAGGGAAATGCGAGACCTTGCTCGGTGAGCTCGATCGACGCTCGCAAGGTCTTCCTCCCCAATGGGGTAGCCGGCTGGGCACGGTGCTGTTCCTGAGTCGGATCGTCATCGACCAGCAGGACTCGGTCGATGCCGAGTTGCGCGGCATCCTGGCGCTCGATGTCGGGGGTCGGATGCGTGAGTCGCGCGCGCTGTACACGCGAGGGCACTCCCGCTTGCAGGAGCGGGTCTACGCGACGCGCTGGCTCTTGTTCGGGGCCTTCGCTGCTCTGCTCGCGTACGTGGTCTACACCATGATTCACATCGATCGCCTGAACGCTTCGTTCGAGCGGAAGGTCGTGGATCGCACGAAGGAACTGGAGACGAGCCGGGAGCAGTTCCGCTCGCTGGTCGAGACGACGCGGGCGATCCCCTGGATCTGGGATGGCGCGAAGCAGTGCTTCACCTACGTGGGGCCGCAGGCCAGCGCGCTCCTGGGCTGTTTCCAGGACGATTGGCTCGCGCCAGGGTTCTGGATGACCCGCTTGCACCCGGACGACCGTGCGGATTTCCAAGCTCCAGGAACGGACGGGAAAGTGTCATGCCCGCCAAGGGACGGCGAGTTTCGCCTTCAGCATGACGACGGACGTTGGGTGTGCTTACGCAGCGTCGGCGCTGACGTCGAAGGCGTCGACGGACAGTCCCAGGGAATCCTGTTGGACGTCACGGATCAGCGGCGCGTCGAGCTCGAGCTGCGGCAAGCGCAGAAGCTCGAGTCCGTCGGCCGACTTGCGGCGGGTGTCGCGCACGAGATCAACACCCCCGTTCAATTCGTGACCGACAACGTTCGCTTCCTCGAGGATGCGGCCGGGGACCTGACCGATCTCCTGGGCAAGCAGCGCGAGCTACGCCGGTGCGTGAGCTCCGGAAAGCTCGATGAAGACCTGACCGAGGCCGTGGCGCGAATCGAAGATGCGGAAGAAGCGGCCGACCTCGACTACCTGTTGGAGAACATTCCACAGGCGCTGGGCCAGTCGCTCGAGGGCCTGGGTCGCATCGCGACGATCGTGCGCTCGATGAAGGAGTTCGCCCATCCGGACCAGAAGACGATGGTCGCCGTCGACCTGAACCGGGCGATCGAGAGCACGCTGGTCATTGCGCGCAACGAGTACAAGTACGTGGCGGAGATCGAAAAGGATCTCGGCGACCTGCCGCTCGTGACCTGTTTCGGCGGGGACCTGAACCAGGCCATCCTGAACATCGTGGTCAATGCTGCCCACGCGATCGCCGATACCGTCGCGGGCACGTCGGAGAAGGGGACGATCCGGATTCGAACCCGTGCCCGGGACGAGCGCGTCGTCCTGACGATCTCCGACACGGGAGGGGGGATTCCCGAGGAGATTCGCGCGAGCGTCTTCGACCCCTTCTTCACGACCAAGGGGGTCGGCAAGGGAACGGGGCAGGGGCTCGCGATCGCCCGTTCGATCGTCGTCGACAAGCACAGGGGAGAGCTCACCCTGGAGACGGAGATCGGCCTGGGGACGACCTTCGAGATCACGCTCCCGATCGCGGGCAAGGCAGCGGCGGAGGCGGTCTGAGGGTGACGCGTGGCGAGGGAGCTCGCCACCAAGCAAGCGGAGCGGTCCACGGACTGTGGACCGCTCCGTTCCGTGTGCAGCGGCGTGCGCAGCCCGAGAGCCATCGGACGCCGTCCGCGGCGGAGCGTGCTACTGCTTCAGCTCGCTCGCGCGCGTGAAGAGCTCGCCGGGTTGACGAGCTCCGCCGGGACCGACCGACTCGGCCCAGAGGACTTTGCCGTCCTTGCCGACGAGGATCGTGGCACGGTCGGTGATGCCCTTGTCGGCGAGCCAGAGGCCGTAGGCCGCGGCGACTTCACCCTTGGGGTGGAAGTCGGCGAGCAGCGGGAACGAGATGCCGTTGAAGCTCTCGGCCCAAGCCTTGTGACAGAATTTCGAATCCACGGAGACACCCAGGACCTGGGTGTCGATGGTCTCGAAGCGCCCGAGGAGCGCGTTGAGACCGGGGATCTCGATGCTTCATGTAGGGGTGAAGTCGAGCGGGTAGAAGACGAGCAGTACGTTCTTCTTGCCCCGGAAGCTCGACAGCGCGACGTCGTCACCAAGGTGACTCGGCAGCTTGAAGTCGGGCGCCTGAGCGCCTTCCTGGATGATGGACATGGTCGTTGCGTTTCGGTTTGTGAAGAGGGGTGGAAGAACCGTCCATGGTAGGCAAGAAGGCGCGCACGGGCCAGAGGAGATCCGAAAGCCCCGGCCGAGGCGCACCGAATCCCACAACGAGGGCCCCTCTCGGGTTCCTGGGTCAAGGCCGGTGGCGAAGGCCGGTGGCGATGGCCGGTGGCGATGGCCGGTGGCGATGGCCGGTGGCGATGGCCGGTGGCGAAGGCCGCGGAGGCCCGCCGCAGGCGGGCCGTAGCCTCGGAGCCGCAGGCTCCGTGACGTGCCGTTTCGCGGCGTCAGCCGCGAAATCAGGCACAGGCGCACGACGGAGTGTGCGCCGCGTCCTACGTCGGTGCCGGCCCGCGGATGTTCGGAGCCCCGGCTCTCGGGTTGCGTCCCTCGCGGCCGTGCTCGAATCGTTCTCGCCCGCGCCTTCCCGGCGCGCCAGTCCGTCGGACCTCGGACCGTCGCCCCGTGTTCCGCGGCCCTTCCCGGCGGAAGCGAACATGGAGCTCACCTGGACGCCTCGCTCGCTTCGCTCGCAATCGGCTCGCGCTCTGGAAGGGTCTTGCAGAAGCGAACCGGTCACGCCCGCGAGGGACGCAACCCGAAGGCCGACGTTCGGGCAGTCGCTTGCCCCAACCACCTAGGGCGCGGCGCGCACTCCGTCGCGCGCCTGTGCCGTAGTTCGCGGCTGCGCCGCGAAACGGCACGTCACGGAGCCTTTGGCTCCGAGGCTACGGCCCGCCTGCGTCGGACCTTCGCTGCCCGCCTGCGTCGGACCTTCGCTGCCCGCCTGCGTCGGACCTTCGCTGCCCACCTGCGGCGGACCTTCGCTGCGGCCTGGATCGAGGCGCGTGCGTTTGCGACAAAGGAAGCATGCGTCTGTGCACCATCGTTCTCGCACTCGTCACCTGCTTCTTCGCCGCTGGTTGCGCGGTCCTGCATGGCGTCGCGACGGCCTTCGAGCCCGAGGCCGGCCGCGAAGTCTTCGTCTACGAGCCCGTCGCCGGCTCGCTGGCGGGCGAGCACGCCGAGCTTCTGCTGGCCTGGGCGCCGGTCTGGACGGTCGCGGCCGGAGCCTCGGACTGGAACCGGATCGGGACGCCGACGCTGCGCGCCTGGGGCAGCTCGGAGAAGGCGCGGGTCGATCCCCGGACGCCGGCCGTCTTCTGTGAAGTGCGCACCGACCGGGTCGGCGAGCGAGACGTCTTGCAGCTGGTCTACCGCGTGCACTTCGAGCAGTTCGGCTTCACGCCGAAGGCCTTCTACGCGCTGCACCGCAACGCGGGCTTGCTCGGCCTCGTGACGCTCGACGCCGCGACGCACGAGCCGCTGTTCGTCACGAGCGTGCACACCTGCGGCTGCTATCTGGCGTTGGTCCCGACCACGACCTGTCCGGACGCGGTCTTGCCGGTCGATTGGCCGCACGACGAGGTCGAAGTCGTCGGTCGACGCTTGAACGCACGCCCCGCCGCGCCGGTGCCGGGGAGCTCACGCGTCGTCTTCGCACTGGCCAGCCGCTCGCACCGCGTGGTGTCCCAGGACACGCGCTCAGAGCTGCCCGCGGGCGAGCGCGTCCCATTGCCCCTGCGCGCCATGAGCGAACTGCGTCGACTCCCGGTGGAAGGACGCGCGGCGGAGACGGCCTCGTTCTTCTATGAGCGCGGCTTCATGAAGGGGCACGTGAAGGGCGCCTGGAGCCTCCTGGAAGGCCTCTTCGTCGGGACCTGGCTTCTCGATCCGCGCTTGGGCACCGACAAGGACTTCGGTGCGCCAGGGGAAACGGGAGCACGCTTCTACACGGCGATCGCGCCGTGGAGGCGCGAGGCCTCCCGGCTCGACCGGTTGACTCCGCTGCTCGTGCAGCGGGGCTTTCGCGTCACGCTGCCCTGACGACGCGTCGTCGTGGGGCGTCGAGTCGCGGCTCGCTCAGCGTAGCTGGCGCGGCGCGCTGAGATGTCCACTCGGCGTCGTGCGGTGCAGGTTGCGGACGAAGACGACCTCGGCCGGAGACTCGTTGACCGCGGCCAGGTCCGTGCGCCCGTCGCCGTCGAAGTCGGCCGCGAAGAGCGCGACCGCCCCCGAGCCCAGGCCGAAGGCGATCGGCGCCGCGAAGCTGCCGTCGCCGTGGCCCCGGAAGACGGTGACATCTCCGGTGCGCTGCCCCGAGCCGAGCGAGAACGGGGCACCGTGGGCGACCGCGAGGTCGAGGCGTCCGTCCGCGTCCAAGTCGAGCGCTGCGAGCGACGAGGCGTGGTCGCGTCCGGTGAGCATCGTGCTGGCCGGCCCGAACGTGCCGTCGCCGTTTCCGAGCGCCGTGACGAGACCGGACGTACCGCCGCCCTCGTAGGCGCTCGCGATGTCGAGCACTCCGTCCCCATCGAGATCGACCGCCAGGAGCTGGCGTGGACGAATGCCCGTCGGGACCGTTGCGCTCGCTGCAAAGCCCCCGCTTCCGTCGCCGAGCCAGATCTCGAGCTGCGCCGGCACGAACGTCGCGAGCCCCGCGTCGAGGTGACCGTCGGCGTTCCAATCGGCGCTGATGACATGAGCGGGGAAGGCGCCGACCGCGAGGGCGGGCCCCGGTGCGAAGGCCGCCGAGCCGCGCCGCAGGCGCAGCAGGTCGTCGATGTACTCGCACACGAGCATGTCGGTCGACCCGTCCTCGTCGAAGTCGCCGGCGGCGACGTGGCTCGGCCAGTCGCTCGAGAGCGTGGCGGCGAACGTGAAGGCGCCCGTTCCGTCCCCGTGCCACAGCACCAGCGCTTCGTCGGACGAGCCGATCAGGACGTCGGCGTGACCGTCGTCGTTCCAGTCCCCGCTGGCGACGGAGACCGGGACGTTGCCGCCGGCCAGGGCGGTCGTCGTGACGAAGCCGCCCGAGCCGTCGCCCTCGTGAACGGCGGCACCCTGCACGAGCGCGTCCTCCTGCGTGCCGACGATGTCGAGCAGGCCGTCTTCGTCCACGTCGGCGGTGGTCGCCGCGACGATGGGGCCGAGGATCGGCGAGGGGCTCGCACCGATGAGCTCACCCGGAGCCGAGGGATCGGATGCGAAGTGTGCGAGCGAGCGGGACCACGTGCTGCCCACGACGAGGTCCGCTCCTCCCCGACGATCCACGTCGGCCGCGACGAGCGAATCCGAATCGAGCGCGGTGACGAGCGTTTGCAGGGGTGCGAAGGCACCGCTGCCGTCGCCGCGGTAGGTCGTGAGGCGCGTGGACCGCAGACGGGCGAGGTCGATGAGGCCGTCCCCGTCGAGGTCGAGCACGCACGACACACCGAGCGCGGTCGTGGATTCGATCGCGGTCGCGAAGGTGCCGTCGCCCGCTCCGAGGAAGACGCGCGTGGTGTCCCCGCTGCTGGCGACGACGTCCAGATGACCGTCCGCGTCGACGTCGGCGGCGAGCGGGTCGAGGCCCGTGGCTCCCAGAGGCTGCGGGGTCGCGAAGGTGCCGTCGCCGTTGCCGAGGAGGAGCTGTGGCGTATTGCTCGAGCTCAGGAACACGTCGGGCAAGCCGTCCTCGTTCCAATCGCCGACCTCGAGGCCGCGACCCGTGAAGCCGCCCGGGTCCTGTGCGGGCAGGAGCGTGAAGGCGCCGGAGCCGTCGTTCAAGAGAACGTGCAGCTCGGGCTTGGCGAAGGAGAAGCGCGTGGCTCCGAGCAGCACGATGTCGGGAGCGAAGTTGTTGTCGACATCGGCCACACGGATGCCGGCTGCTACGCGCGTGGAGGGAACGGCCTCGATCTCGAAGGTCGGGCCGGCCAGGAACGTGCCGTCTCCGACCCCGAACCAGAGCGCGACGGCGAACTGGTCGTAGGGAAAGCCGTGGTAGGTGAGCGCGACGTCCGTCCGTCCATCCAGGTCGAAGTCACCGAGCGCGGCGCCGTTGGGTCCGGTCAAGAGCGGGTCGGGCGGAAAGTCGAAACCAAGCTCGAGCTCGCCCGAAAGCGTCCCCGTGAAAACGCGCGGTCCGACGCCCGTCTTCACGACCAAGATGTCTGTGGAACCGTCGCCGTTCAGGTTCCCCGCGACCAGGGCCTCGACCACGCTGCCCGCATCGTAGGTCCGTGGAGCATCGAGCCGGATTCCGTGGAAGGCGGGAGCGTGGGCCGCGCTTCGAACGCCGCTCTGAGGGTGCGCGAGCGACAGGGAAGAGCCGAGCAAGAGAACGATCGCGGCAGCCTTCATGGGATCTCCGGGGTGAGGGCGGGAGCGGCGGTGCGCTCCAGGGTAGGGCAGACAGAGACGCTAGGCGGTCTCACTGTCCTTTTGGACAGGGTCTTTGGGGACGACCCTTCGACACGGCCCTTGGACGCGCCTTCGCGGCCGCTCCAACGTCCTTTGCCTTTGTCCTCTGTCATCGTCACTCGGCATCGTCCCCGGGCACCGTACTCGTCCACCGTGGGGTGGGGCTGCGGAGAATGCCGTCCGGGTCGTTCGTGTCGCGGAGGCTTCGTTCGTGCCAAGAATCCGCGCGCTGGCCGCACTTTCCGCTGCAGCGCTACTCGCGCGTCATCCAAACGACGACGTCGCGGGCCTCGCCGCGGACCCGTCCGTCGACGAAGTGGCGGGACGGGACGACCCGCCAGCCGGGCGCTTGGATCGCGATATGGGCGGGCGCGGTCGGAAGCTCGAGCACGAAGGCGCCGTGTGCGTCGCTCGAGCCCGCGCGTCGTCCGTCGACCAGGATGTCGGCGCCTGCGATCGGGGGGCGTTCGAGCGCTGCGACGCGTCCACCGCGGTCGTCCGCGTCGAAGCCGAGCCCGACGTCGCGCAGGAGCAGTCGCAGTCCATAGCCGCGCGCCAGACCAAGGCGCGCGACCAGGGTGTTGTCCGCGGTCGCACTGGAAGCGGCGAGCTCGGCGCTCGTGCCGCGCGCCGGCACGTGGCCCGCAGCGAAGAGCGTGAAGGTGAAGTCCCGACCGGCGGGCAGCTCGAGGGAGCCGTCCGCGGCCAGCTCGGCGACGGGCTCGTCGTTCCACAGCGCGCCCTGCTGAAGCTGGACGCCGAAGTCGACGAGAGCCTCGCCGGACTCCGCGTCGAAGGGCGCGAAGCGAACGCGGCGCGTCGGTTCATCGTCGAGGCGCGTGAAGCGCAGCTCCTCGTTCGGCGGCGTCACGGTCTGGATCGGTGGATCCCAGTCCCAGCCGTCGCGCGCGACGACGGAGACTTCGTACGTTCCTTCGGGCACCTCGTTGAACTCGAATACGTGCGCGCCGTCGCTCTCCGCCGACGGGCCGTACTGCCGAAAGGCCAGCGGACCGCCTCCCGCCCGCGAGGAAACGTCGAACAGCTCGAAGTCGCGACCGTCCGTCGCGCGCAAGCGCACGACCTGCTCGACGTCGAAGGCGCGTCCCGCGCGGCTCTCGAGGCGGCCGGAGATCATTCCGGCGTAGACCGCGGCGGGGACGACGAATTCGAGCTCGTGCTGCGCCCCGGGCGAGAGTTCGAGCCGCTCGACCGCCGGCGTCTCGCCGCGTCGAGGACGAGCGACGACCTTCCAGGCCCCGGAGGCCAGCCCGCGCAGCTCGAACGAGCCGTCGCCTTCCGTGAAGTCCTCGGGCCACTCGGTGTCGCTGTCGAGCAGTCGGGCCGTGATCGGAACGGCCGACACACGCGCGCGCTTCACGCCGACCCCGTTCGTGTCGAGGACCCGGCCCTGGACCTTGCCCAGGCGACGATCGAGCTCGACGTGGATGGCGCCCGGGTGGAGGCCGATGGTGCCGGTAACAGGCGTCGTGCTCGCCCCGAACCAGGTGCCCGCTTCGTCGCGCAGCTCGATCCGCAAGCGACTTCCCGCGTCGTTCGGCTCCCACGGATTGTCGTAGCGAAAGTACGGCGTCGCGTGCGGTCGGAGGAGCTGCCACGAACCGAAATGAGCCACACCGTCGGCGGTCACTTCCACGAGCCGCGCGCGCAGCTCGGCCAACCGCTCGGCCTCGCGCGCCGGCAAGGCGAGCCGGAACGTCGGACCGATGGCGATCCGCGCGATCCAGGCCTCGTCCGTTCGCTCGAGCTCGGACGCGGCGAGCGAGCGCACGTGCGTCCCGTGCAACTCGTCCCGAAAGGTCCAGGTGCGCGCGTCGGCGTCCAGGCCGTTCGAATCGACAAACTTGCCGTTCACGTCCGAGTCGGCGCGCGTGCGCCCGGCTTCGAGCGCCAGGGCGGGGATCGGCTCGTCCGTGGCCGCATCGAGGACGAAGGCGATCGTCGGCGTGGCGGGGACGGTCGCGGACGGCGGGGCGGGTTCGAGCTCGGGCCCGGCTCGCGTCGCGCTGCGCTTCTCTCCGTCCGCCGCTTCTTCCCCGGGCACCTCCGCGAGGCGCGCCGGAGCATCGGACGTCTCCCGTGCGCGCGCTGCTTCCGAGGCCGCGAGCTCGTCCTGGCGCGTGGAGAACACGAGCCCGTAGAAGAGCGCCACGACGGCCCCGGCCAGCACGACCGAGGCGACGATCCGTCTGCGACCCGGCGAACGCGCTCCTCTCGTGTCCATGACGGCCCATCCTCGTGCGGAAGCCCGCGAGCGGCAAGGCCGGTTCGCCGCCAGGCGCTGGATCGACGCTCGCGTCGCGCTGCGGGAGGGCTGGAGGACCGGGCCGACCGAACGACCTTCGTCGCATCCACGGACCCTCCGCAGTTCTCTCGCATTCCGCGGACCTCCCGGCCGGAGACCGGCGCAGCTTCTCGGTGATCCGTTAGACTGGCCGCGTGGCGACCTACCTCGGCATGTGGAAGCGCGGCCTGAGTTGGAGCGGACGTACGAGCCGGGCCGAGTTCTGGGCCTTCGTCCTCGTCAACCTGCTGCTCGCTTCCGCGCTGACCGTGTCGCAGGACGGGTTGTTTCCCGTGGGGCGCGTGCCCGCTCCTCCGACGCAAGGCATCGTGGCCCTGCAGGGCAGATTGTCGTCGGGCAGTTTGCTACTGATCATCTGCCTGATCCCGACCCTGGCCGGGATGATGCGCCGGTTGCAGGACGCCGGGCGGACTCGTCTCTGGTGCTGCCTCGCGTTCGTACCCATGGTCGGTTGGTTCGCGCTCGGCGTCCTGCTGCTCTTGCCCAGCGCGGGGTCCGCCGCGGTCCCGGAGCGCGTGCGTCACGGCGCAGCCCTCTGAGCGACGTCGCTTTGCGATGGGCGACGCGCCGCGGTGCAAGGCCGAGGCTCGCACCCAGGCGCTCGGGGGCGCCCGTCGTGGCGTCGCCTCCGTTTGACGGCTACGATCGCCGCCCATGGCAACCTCGAAGACTGCGCGTCGCTTCGGAATCGGTTCGGCCGCCGCGTGCGCCCTGGCGCTCGCGACGACAGCGGCCGCGGCCCAGGACACCGCGCCGACGCTGCGCGAGCCGCCTCCGCGCTTCCAGGAGCCCGAAGCGCGTCAGAAGCCTGTGG
Source organism: Planctomycetota bacterium (assembly GCA_029259595.1). Taxonomy (GTDB): domain Bacteria; phylum Planctomycetota; class UBA1135; order UBA1135; genus OFTM43. The sequence goes on from JAJDEW010000007.1 coordinate 71,054, forward strand.
AGCGCAGCCGCTTCGCCCAACCGCGCCACGAGCTCGGGCTTTCGTTCAGTGACGAGTCGGTGTGGTTCACCTACCGCTCGCCCTTCGACCGTGGGATCGGCCACTTCACGGCCAGCTTCTTCACGAACGAGGACGAGGATGCGTTGTGGCACTTCCGTTTCCTGCGCGTCGGGGATCCGGTGGCCGATTGGCCCTTCGACTTCGGGCTCGGGATGGGGACCTACTACGTCCTGCTCGACACGCCTGACGAGGAGATTCCGGCCATCACGTTGTCGGCCCTCGGCCAGTACTCGATCGAGGCGCCCTATCCCATGCGCCTGATCGCGGACGTGTCGTTCGCGCCGGACATCACCACCTTCAACGACGGCGAAGGCCTGGTCGACTTCGGCCTCGGGCTCGAGGTCGATCTGTCCGACTACGTCTCGGGCTTCCTGGGCTACCGCTTCCTCGAGGTCGAAGTCGAAGGCGTCGAGGACATCGAACTCGACCAGAGCCTGCACCTCGGCGTGCGGCTCGGCTTCTGACTCGATTGGCCCTGGTCCTCGGGATGGAAGCGGCTAACCGGCGTCGCCGTACAAGGCGCGCAGGCGTGTGAGTTCGGCTTCCAGCTCCGCGCGTCGTTCGGCGTAGGCGGGGTCTGCGTGCCGGCTCTCGAGCTCGCGCGAGTCGCGTTCGAGGTCGAAGAGCTCCCACTCGTCCGTCGCTGGATAACGGATGAGCTTGTAGCGCGACGTGCGCACGCCGTAGTGGGGCGGGACACGGTGGGGGCGTGGGAACTCGGCGTAGCGGTAGTAGAGGCTCGTGCGCCAGTCTTTCGGCGTTTCGCCACGCAACAGCGGAACGAGGCTTCGTCCGTGCAACCCTGGGGGGATGTCGACGCCGGCGGCTTCGAGGAAGGTCGGCGCCCAGTCGATGTTCTGCACCAGGGCTTGGGGCCGTGCGCCGGGGCGTGTCACGCCGGGCCAGCGCACGATCAGCGGCATGCGCATGGACTCTTCGTACATCCAGCGCTTGTCGTACCAGCCGTGTTCGCCGAGGTAGAAGCCCTGATCCGAGCCGTAGACGACGATCGTGTTGGCGGCCAGTCCGCTCGCTTCGAGGTACGCGAGCAGGCGTCCGACGCTCTTGTCCACGCCGGCGACGCAGCGCAGGTAGTCCTTGACGTAGCGCTGGTACTTCCAGCTCACGAGCGCGCGCTCGTCGAGCTCGCCCGCTTCGAGCGCGGCGACGAAGGCGGCGTTCTCGGCGCCGTACGCCGCGTCCCAGGCGGCGCGCTGGGCGGTGTTCATGCGCTCGCGCGGAGCCAGTTCCCAGCTCGCTTCCAGGAAGGCCGGCTGGTCGAGCTTGAGGTCGTAGCGCCCGAGGAAGTGCCGGGCGATCGTCATCTCCGTCTCGGCCGCGCCGCTCGCGCGTCCCGTCCAGTCGTCGAACAGGCTAGGCGGTTCCGCGATGGTGAGCTGGTCGAAGAGGCCGAGCTCGTCGGGCCCCGGCATCCAGGACCGATGCGGCGCCTTGTGCTGGCACATCATCAGGAACGGACGCTCGCCGTCGCGCTCGCGCAACCAGTCGATCGTGAAGTCCGTGATCAGGTCGGTGACGTAGCCCGCGTGCCGTGTCGTGCCTTCCGGCGTGCGAAAGTCGGGGTTGTAGTAGTGCCCCTGGCCGGGCAGGACGCGCCAGTGATCGAAGCCCGTCGGGTCGGACTTCAGGTGCCACTTGCCGACCAGCGCGGTCTCGTAGCCCGCCGCTTGCAACAGCTTCGGAAACGTGCGCTGGGAGCCGTCGAAGCTCTCCGCGTTCGTCAGGACGCCGTTCGCGTGACTGTGGAGTCCGGTCAGGATGACCGCGCGGCTCGGCGCGCAGATCGAGTTCGTGCAGAAGCTCTCCATGAAGACCGCGCCCTCCTTGCCGATCCGGTCGATCGAGGGCGTCCGGTTGATGACCGAGCCGTAGGTCCCGATCGCCTGCGTGGCGTGGTCGTCGGAGAAGATGATCAGGATGTTCGGCCGCTGCGCGCTCGCGACGTCCGCTTGCGGTGGGAGAGCGGCGAGCGACAGGAAGGCGACGAGCGTGGAGGCCAGCATGCGCAGATCCTACGGTTCGCGCGCGCACCGTGCTGCGGGCGAGTTCGCCGGCGTTGTCGGCTGCCGCACCCGGCGGACGCCGGCGCCCGGGGATCGGAAGACCGTTCTCCGGCGGACGCTCAGGCCCGCAGGTCGAGGATCAACCCCGCGTCCCGGGTCGGGTCGAGACCGTTGGCGATGCCGCGCAAGGTGGTCTCGAGCGCTCGGTCGATACGTCCGAGCAGGCCGGTGGAGCCGCCTTCGCCGGCGAGGAAGCCGACCAGGCGTTCGGGGTCTTCGCGCAGGGCGCGTCGGAAGCGGTCGAGGTCGATCTGGAGAACCTCGTCCTTGCCGCGGAAGTCGAAGTCGAGGCCGAACTCGGTGCGGACGAACTGGCGGTCACCGAGCGTTTCGTCGACCTCCGCCAGGGATTCGCTGAGCACCTTGCGCAGCTCGGCACCGAAGCCCGCCAGCCGGTCGCCGGCCCGTCCGCCGAGGCGCAGCGACGTGAGCGGCGTGAGCGCGCTTTCGAGGGCCAGGAGTCCGCTGCGGGTCTTGACCGTGTCGTGGAAGGAGATCTGCGAGCGGCGCCGCCCGCTGGTCTGGGGCTGGGCTTCGTAGATCCCTTCGTCGATGCCGATCGCCGCCAGGAAGCCGGCCGCATCGCCGCCCAGGGTGAGCTCGTTGCCTGTTCCACCGGAGATCGTGACCCGGCCGGAGTCCGCGTCGTACGTGGCCGTGACCCCCTCGACGTTCGCCTCGATGCGTTCGAGCACGTCGGTCAGGGAATCCAGCGCGGGGTCGACGTCGATCGCGACGCCCTGGACGAAGAACGTCCCGGCCACGACCCCCGACAGGCTGTCGACCTCCGCGAGCGCCGCCGTCCGTTCGTCGTCGCTTCCGGGTTCGAGCACGGCGGTGTCCAGCTTGGTGGCCGCCAAAAAGCCGCTCGTGTCCGCGCCCAGCGTGATCGCCTCCGCCGAGCCTTCGGTGTCCTGCGTCAGGATCACGGTCTCCGTCAGCGCGTCGAAGCTCGCCGTCACCCCGGCGGCGGAGGCCGTGATCTTCGCCAGGACGTCGGTCAGCGTGTCGTCCGAGGCGACGGAGATCGCGGCGCCGTTGATCGTGAACGAACCGGCCCCGACCTCGAAGGCGCTTTCGAACTCCGGGACGTCATCGCCCGTGCCGTCGAAGCTCGCGTCAGGGTCGACCGCGGTCCCGACCGAGCTCGAAGCCTCGATCTCGAAGCCATCGTTCGCGAAGGTCGTCCCGCTGCCCAGGGCGATCGTGAGCCCGTTCTCGAGCTGAACCGGCGTGCCCGGGTCGTACGAGCCCGCGAACTGGACGGTCTCGACGACCTGGCCGTTCGCGATGACGTTCAGGCGCGTGGACGTCAAGCCGACCAAGCCCCCGCTCGCCACTTCGAAGCGCAGGGTCGTGTCGCCGTGCGAGCCGTCGTAGACACCCTGGATCTCGACGTCGGGCGACGAGGCGCCCTCGAACTCGGGAACGTGCGTGGAGTAGGAGGTGGGCGTCGTGTTGACCTCCTCGGCCGAGCGCAGCACCGCCGCCTTCGGCGTGGTCTCGAGTCCGAGCGAGAAGCTCGAGGTCGCGAGGCCGGCCGTGGCCGCCGCGGAGCCGGATCCGGAGCGCGTGCGCTCGGGTCGTGCGGCGCTGAGGAGTGCCTCGAGGCTCTCGCGCGCATCGAGCAGGTAGCCGGCGAGCGAACGCAGGTCCGGACGCGCATCGACCGTGGCGCCCGACTCGACCTGGAAGCGCCCGACGCGCATCGAGCTCGCGCGCAGCGGCGAGAACCCGAACGAGATCGGTCCCACGTTCATGCGGACCTCCGCTGAGGCCGCTGGCCGGATGTGCCCATCTTTCCCCCCGTCGCGAGCCTCGCGACCGCCACCTTCCCGATGGCGCCGATGCGGTCGCGGGCCGGCGCTCGGTATCCCCATACCGACCGGTCCCGCTCTTTCAGGATCGGACGCTGTGCAGGCCTGGCCGGAGCGCAAGCGCCGAAACTTCGGACTCCCGGGAGCCCGAAGGGGACGCTCAGTCGGAAGAGAGTTCCTTGAAGAGCCAGGCGCGGGCGAAGCGCCAGTCCCGGGCGACCGTGCGCTCGGAGAGTCCCGTGACGTCCGCCACCTGGTCGACGGAGAGCCCCGCGAAGTAGCGCAGCTCGACGATCCGGGCCTGGCGCTCGGAGTGCTCGCGCAGCTTGTCGAGGGCGCGGTCCAGCTCGACCAGGTCGATCGCCTCGTCGTCCTCGTTCGTGATGGCGGGGTCGATCTCGACCCGCTTCCAGCCGCCGCCGCGCTTGGCGCGCTTCTTCCCGCGCGCGTGGTCGACGAGCAGGTTGCGCATGGCGCGGGCCGCCGTCGCGAAGAAGTGCTGGCGATCGTTCCAGTCGACGCTGCTGCCGTCGATCAGCTTGAGGTAGGCCTCGTGGACGAGGGCCGTCGGCTGCAGCGTATGGTCGGGCCGTTCGCGGGCAAGGTAGCCGCCGGCGAGCTGGTGCAGCTCGTCGTACAGGAGCTCGAGCAGGGCGTTGCCCTCCAGCGCCCCGCCCTGGGCGGCCGCCCGCAGCATCACGGTCGCGTCCTTGGCCTTGTTCACGAGGGCGGCGTCGTCCGCGCGCCGGCCCGCATCCTCGCCCGGACCGGGAGCGGCGGGCGCCGGAGCGCCGGAAGGGGAGTCGGGGACCATGGCCGGGCCATGGTAGCAGTCTGTAGCGGGGGACGGAGGCGGAGGCCCGTGGGGGGCTCGGCACTACGCCGGGCGCTGGTTCCCCCAGAGCGCGGCTTCCGTCACCGGGCCCATTGTGCCAAGAGGAGCAGGAGGCCTGCGAAGTCCGCCGCGCGCGACGTCCGGGGCCGCCTTCGAGCGGCCAGGCCCCCGCCGCTCGCACGCTTCGCCTGCGGACGGAGGGCAGCCGTCGCGAAGCGAACGGACGGCCGGCCTTGACACCGAACGACCCCGAACGGCTAGAGTACCGGCCCAACCCGCCCGATCCCGGGCGTGCCCGACCGCCATGCTGCGCATTCAGCTCAAGTCCAAGATTCACCTCGCCTGCGTCACCGACGCGAACCTCGACTACGAGGGCAGCATCACGATCCCCGAGGACCTGCTCCAGGCCGTCGACCTGTGGCCGGGGGAGAAGGTGCTCGTCGTCTGTCGGGACAACGGGGAGCGCCTCGAGACCTACGCCCAGCCTGCCCCGAAGGGCTCGGGCGCGGTCATCATCAACGGCCCCGCGGCACGCAAGATCCAACCCGGCGATCGGATCACGATCATGGCCTTCGGGCATGCCGCCGAGCGCGTGGAGGCCAAGAAGGTGCTCTGCAACGTTCGTAACGAGATCGTCGAGCGCTCGACCGGGATCGATCTGGTCGTCCGGCCGGAACCGATCCCGTTGAGCTGAGGCGCTGCGGCCCGGTCCGCACGCGCTGCCGACTCGGCATCGCCGTGCCGGGCTCCTGGGCGAGCCGAGGGCAGGCGCCGGCCGTGGCCTCCCGATTCCCGGAACTCCTTTCGGGAACCCGGGACCGCTCTGGCACGTCCCAGGAGCGATTCCCGAAGAGCCGCCGATTCGCGGATATCCACGAGCCCGCCGTGGGTGGACAATGACGGCTCCGAGTCGTTTCCCTCGACTTTCCGTGTTGCCGCTTTCCGTTCGCTTTCTTCCTGTCTGCGCCCGGCCTTGCCCCGACCCGGGTCCTTGCTCATGAAGTTCCAATCCCCCTTCCGCCCATCCTGCCTTTCGCTCTTGGCGCTGGCTCCGTTCGTGCTCGCGAGCGTGGTCTCGGCGCAGGAGACCGCGCTCGACGGCCTCTTCTCCGCGGCTAACGTCCTTCCGACCTCCCACTCGGGCGATGCCTTTGCGGGAGACATCGACGGTGACGGCGACCTCGACGTCGCGATCGGGGACACGACCGGGATCCGCTGGCTGCAGAATGCCAACGGAGGCGGAAAGATCTGGGCCGAACGCGTCGTGCCGACCGCGGCCAGCGTGCGGGCGCTCGTCGGGTTGGTCGACATCAACGGGGACGGGGATCTGGACCTGCTCCTGCGGACCTCGCAGGGCACGAGCGCCGGCCTCGTCTTCTACGAGAACGTGAACGGCACCGGCTTCGGCTGGTCGCAGCGCTCGATCGGGTTGGGACACAAGCTCGACGTGGCGGACTTCGACGGCGACGGGGACCTGGATGTCGTCTCCCATCCGGGCGCGATCTACTCGACGGCGCCGGTCGTCCTGCACCGCAACCTCGGTGGGGGCTTGGCCTGGAGCACGTCGATCATCGGCAACGCGGGCGCGATCTCGGCCAAGGCGCTGGACGTCGACGGCGACGGCGACCTGGACCTGGGCGGAGCCTGGATCATTCCGTTCCCGGGCGGGACCTCCGGCAGCTACGTCGTCGGCTGGGTCGAGAACCTCGCGGGCGACGGCTCGAGCTGGGCGCCGCACACAATCGAGAACACGGGCATCGCGGCCGCCGCGGCACCGGACGCGACGGTCGGCGACTTCGACGGCGACGGGCGTGACGATCTGTTCGTCGCGTCCTTGCTGGACAATCCCACGACCCTGGTCGGGCGCTGGTACCGCAACGAGGGGCAGGGCATCTTCTCGCGCGCCGTCTCGCTCGGGCGCTTGTACCGCGCCATTCCCGTCGACGTCGACTTCGACGGGGATCTCGACGTGATCTCCGAGGTGCAGGGGCCCTTCTCGACCCGCTTCAACTGGCACGAGAACGACGGCTCGGGCTACGGCTTCACGCCGCGCGTGATCCAGGAGCACACGAGTGTCGGAGTCGATCAGCTCGCCGCCGGCGATCTCGACGGCGACGGGCACGTCGACCTCCTGGTCGGAGACCTGGCGATCTGGTTCGAGAACCGCAGCCTGGTCGGCACCTCAATCAGTCACAACGGGACCGGTGCGAACCCGAACGCGCTGGCCGAAGCCGCTCGCGCCGTCGCCGGCGGCACCTGGCAGGGGACGGTGAACCTGGGCCTCGTCCCCGGCGCGGTCGCCAGCGTCCTGGGCGTCTCCGCCAACGGCCGCACCCCCTTCCCGATCCCGCTGGCGGGCAGCGTGCACGGCGAGCTCCTGTGCGCACCCCCCTTCCTGCGGCCCTTCAGCCTCGGATTCGGCGTCCACGCCCTGCCGATCCCCGACCAGGCCATCCTGATCGACTACACCTTCTGCTTGCAAGGTGCCGTGCTCGCGGGCGGGACGTTCCAGCTCGTGAACGCGATCGATATCACGATCGGGACGTACTGAGGGGGGGCTTGGGGGGGCCTCGCTCGCCTTCGGCTTGCAATCGCTGGGCGCGGTGGAGGCCAACCGCGAGAACGAGAGTGCACGGCCGCGAGGGACGCAACCCGAGGGCCGAGCGGTCTGAGAGGTGCGGGCCGAGACCTCCTCATGACGCGGCGCGCACTGCGTCGCGCGCCTGTGCCTGATTTCGCGGCTGACGCCGCGAAACGGCACAAGCACGGAGCCTGCGGCTCCGAGGCTACGGCCCGCCTTCGGCGTGCCTGCGCAGCCCTCGCTGTGGGAGTTCGTCTTCGCTGTCGACCTTCGTCGCGAGCCTTGGCTTGGTTGGCCTGAACTCGCGGTATCAGCGGCGGCGCCTTGGCCGAAGGACCCGCTCGGTCTGTGTCTTTGCCCGACAGCGCGGCCCGCGAAGAGGTCTGACGAAGCCTGGGGACGATCGGCGGGGACGATGAGCGGGGACGATGGCTGCGGAGGCCCGCCGCAGGCGGGCCGCAGCCTCGGAGCCGCAGGCTCCGTGCTTGTGCCGTTTCGCGGCCGCCGCGAAATCAGGCACAGGCGCGCGACGGAGTGCGCGCCGCGTCATGAGGAGGTCTCGGGTCGCGCCTTTCGGACCGCCTGGCCCTCGGGTTGCGTCCCACGCGGCCGTGATCGCCTCGTTCTGAGGGTGGGTGTCCACCGCGCCTAGCGAGGGGAAGCGCGAAGGCGAGCGAATCCCCTGCCCCCACCCCGCCCCCGCGACGTTGCAGCGCGTCGTCCCTCGTCGCAAGATCGCCGCATGCAATCGCTCTCCGGCCGCTCGCTCCTGTCCACGCTGGATCTTTCGACCGAGGAGGTGCGCGCCCTCGTCGCGCTGGCCCGCGACATCAAGGCCGGCGATCGGGTGCCGGACTTTCGCGGGCGCGTGGCGACGCTCGTCTTCTTTCAGCCGAGCGTGCGGACGCGCGTTTCGTGCGCTTCCGCCCTGGCGCGCTTCGGTGGGGCAGCGGTCACGGTCCAGCCCGGCCGCGACGCCTGGTTGTTCGAGCACAGGGACGGCGTCGTCATGGATGGCGAGACCCAGGAGCACGTGCGCGAGCTGGCTCCGGTGCTCTCGCGCTTCGGTAGCTGGATCGGGGTGCGCAAGGCGGACCGGATCACCGTCGGAGCAGCGGAAGGGACGGCGCCGGCCGCGCTCGATGACGTTTTTCTGGAGCGTCTCGCCGAGCACGCCGAGGTACCCGTCCTCAACCTCGAGTCGAATCGCTTCCACCCGCTCCAGGGCCTGGCGGACATGCAGACGATCGAGGAGCGCTTGCCCCAGCCGCGCGGGCAGAAGTACGTCCTGACCTGGGCCTGGCATCCGAAGGCGCTGCCGGTTGCGACGCCGCACTCGCAGCTGCTCGCGGCGGCGGACCTCGGCATGGAGGTGACGCTCCTGCGCCCCGCAGGCTTCGGGCTCGATGCTACGGTCGTCGCCGCCGCCCGCGCGCGCGCGGAAGCCGCCGGCGGCTCGCTGACCGAAACCGAGGACGTCGCTGCCGCCTACACCGGCGCGCGCGTCGTATGCGCCAAGAGCTGGGGCTCCCTCGAGCTCGATCCCGCCAGCGAAGCGCGCGCGAAGTCCGACCTGCGCGCGGAGTGGATCGTGGACGAAGAAAAGCTCACCCGCACGGCCGATGCCTTCTTCCTTCATTGTCTGCCCGTGCGCCGCAACGTCGTCGTCACCGACGCCGTGCTGGACTCCAAGCGCTCGGCCGTCATCGACGAGGCCGAAAACCGCCTCTGGACCGCCGCGGCGGCCTTCGCTGCGACCTTGGCCTGAGGGCCGACCGGCGCCAGCGACGCAGGGGACGGTCGGGGAGAAGGGAGGGTGCCCGAGGCTGCGGAGGCCCACGGCCATGGACCTCCGCAAGGACCCCCGCCCGGGACCTTCCGACCACGGGGGGCGGGGTTGGGCGGATTCGTTCTTCTCGATCGAGGATCCGTCCGATATCGATCAGGAGCCTGCGGGCCCCTGTGGGCCCCCTTCCCAAGACAACCGCCGCAGTTCCATGTCCGCACCCACCGGCATGCTCTCGACCGAAGCGCTCGTCGCAGCCGTTTCGTCGGGGGCCATCGACACCGTCGTCGTCTGTTTTCCCGATCTCTACGGCCGGTTGGTGGGCAAGCGCTACGACGCGAAGAACTTTCTCGATCAGGTCGTCGAGCACGGGACGCACGCTTGCGATTACCTGCTGACCGTCGACATGGAGATGAACCCGGTCGAGGGCTACGCCTTCGCGAACTGGGGCAAGGGCTACGGCGACGTGCACCTCGTGCCGGATCTCGGGACGCTGCGGCTCGCGAGCTGGGCGGAGCGGACCGCGCACGTCCTGTGCGACGTCCTGGATCGGGACGAACAGGGGCTCCTGCCGCTGGCGCCGCGCTCGCTCTTGAAGGGCGCGGTGGCGCGCGCCGCGCGGGCGGGCTTCTCGGTTCAGGCGGCATCCGAGCTCGAGTTCTACACCTTCCGCGATACCTATCGCGAGGCTTCGGAGAAGGGTTGGGCCGGGCTTGCGCCGGTCAGCACCTACATCGAGGACTATCACACGTTGCAGACCGCGCGCGAGGAAGACTACATCGGTGCGCTGCGGCGCCACCTCGCGGCGTCGGGCGTGCCGGTCGAGAACTCGAAGGGCGAGTGGGGACTCGGGCAGCACGAGCTGAACGTGGTCTACACCGATGTGCTCGCGATGGCGGACCGCCACGTCGTCTACAAGCAGGTCGCACGCGAGCTGGCCGATCGCATGGGGCGCAGCGTCACGTTCATGGCGAAGATCGACGAGAAGCAGGCCGGTAGCTCGTGCCACGTGCACATGAGCCTGTGGAACGAGGAAGGCTCCGCCTTTCCGGGCAAGGACGAGCTGGGCCCGGTCCGTTGCTCGCCGGTGTTCCGCTCGTTCCTGGCGGGGTGGATGGAGAACGTGCCCGACGTCCTGGTCTTCCTGGCGCCGAACCCCAACTCCTACAAGCGCTTCCAGGCGGCCTCGTGGGCGCCGACGCGGATGGCCTGGAGCTTCGACAACCGCACGACGGGCTTCCGCGTCGTCGGTTCGGGCAACGCGCTGCGCATCGAATGCCGCATCCCGGGCGCGGACGTGAATCCCTACCTCGTCTTCGCGGCGCTGCTCGCGGCCGGGCTCGACGGGGTCGAACGCCAGCTCGTTCCGCCTCCGATGTTCACGGGCGACGCCTATGCGTCCAAGGAAGGCGCGGACACGCCGGGCAGTCCCGCCGCGCTCGTCTCCGACCTCGCGCAGGCCACCGACCGCTTCGAGGCCAGCGCCTTCGCGCGCCGTGCCTTCGGGGACGAGGTCGTCGACCACTACACGCGCTTCTTCCGACAGGAACACGCCGCGAGCGCTCGGGCGGTCACGGACTGGGAGCGGCGGCGGTACTTCGAACGCATCTGATGAGCGCACCCGTCATCGGACTCTCGACCTACGGGCGCGACGAAAAGGGCCGCTTCACGCTCTATGGCGAGTACGTCGACGCCGTGCGAGCGGCCGGGGGCATCCCGGTCTTGCTGCCGCCCGGCGAACGACGTCTCGGCGCCTGGCTGGAGACGGTCGACGCGCTGCTCCTGGCCGGAGGCGGAGATCTGGATCCGGTGCGCTACGACGGCGTTCGGCCGGGGACGCTCTACGACGTTGACGAAGAGCGTGACGCGAGCGAGCTCGAGCTGGTCGACCGTGCGGTCGTGAGCGATCTGCCGTTGCTCTGTGTCTGTCGCGGCCTGCAGGTCTTGAACGTGGCGCGCGGCGGCACACTGATCGAACACTTGCCGGACGAGGTGGGAGAGGCGGTCGCGCACCGCTCGCCCGAGCGCGCGCCCGTGCGCCACCCCGTGACCGTCGCGGCGGGCAGCCTCCTGGCGCGGGCGATGGGCACGCGGCACGCCTCGCCCTGCTCGTGGCACCACCAGGCCGTGCGCGAGCTCGGTCGCGGTCTTGTGCCCGTGGCCCACGCGCCCGACGGTGTCGTCGAGGCGGTCGAGTTGGACGGGCGTTCCGAACTGCTCGCGGTGCAGTGGCACCCGGAGCTCTCGTTTCAGGAAGATCCCGATCAGCTCGGGATCTTCCGTACCCTCGTCGACTGGGCCAGGGCCCGGCGCGAACGTCATTCCGAGGACGGCTGAGATGCGATTGAAAGGCAAGACGGCTCTCATCACCGGCGCGGGCAGCGGCATCGGCCGCGAGAGCGCGCTCCTGTTCGCACGCGAGGGAGCGCGAGTCGTCGTGGCGGACGTCGCCGACGACCCCGGCAAGGACGTGGTGGCCGACATCGAGGCGGAGGGGGGTCAAGCCGCCTTCGTGCACGCGGACGTTTCGAGCCCGGATGACGCGCAAGAGATGGTCGCCTTCGCGGAGCGCACCTTCGACGGCCTCGACGTGCTCTTCAACAACGCCGGCATCAGTCACCCCGCCGACGATGACGCCGTTTCGACCGCGCTCGACGTCTGGGAACAGACGATGGCGATCAACCTGCGCGGGGTCTTCTTGGGCTGCAAGTACGGGCTTCCCGCGCTGCGGCGCAGGGGAGGCGGTGTCGTGATCAACACCGCCTCCTTCGTCGCGACGCTGGGCGCGGCCACTCCTCAGCTGGCCTACACGGCCAGCAAGGGAGGCGTTCTCGCGCTGACCCGCGAGCTGGCGGTCATCCACGCGCGCGAGAACATTCGTGTCATCGCCCTGAGCCCGGGACCCCTGCGGACCGAGCTCTTGATGAAGTATCTCGACACGGAAGAGAAGCGTCAGCGTCGGCTCGTCCACATCCCGATGGGCCGCTTCGGCGAAGCCGCGGAGATCGCCAAGGCGGCGCTCTTCCTGGCCTCCGACGACAGCTCGTTCCTGACGGGGACGAACTTCCTCGTCGACGGAGGCATCACGGCGGCCTACGTCACACCCGAGTCTCAGTAGAGCGTGATACGGTTCCCGGCGTCGGCGCGCACGTCGTCGGGATCGCGCAGCTGGGCGAGCGAGCCGGCCCGAACGCGGATCACGAGGTTCTTGTCCGGAGCGCGGGACGACGCGTTGGTCGAGACCCAGTTGTTCCAGTCGATCTCTTGCGTGCCCAGCCCGCTGCCGACGAACGAGGTCAACGGGTTGTTGTTGGCCTTCAAGCGTAGCGCGACGGTGACGAACTCACCGGGGCGCAGGCCTGCGATGTTCTTCGCGTGGCGGGCGATCGTCTCCAGCGCGGCGTGCTCGACCAGGTCGATCGCCTCGGGGTCCAGTTCGAAGGGGCGAGCGGCCTGGCCGGCCAGCGAGCTCAGAACGGTCGTCCCGCGCGCGGCGAGCCCTGCAGGTCCGCTGGACGTCGTCTCGCCGCGGCGTACCTCGCGCTCGATCTGGCTCCACTCGTCGTCGGCCGCACGCGGCTGGTCGGGATCGGCCGTCCGCTCGGGGACCGCGATGGCCGGCACCGTGACGTCGAGGGAGTAGAAGGCTCCGCCGCCGGGAACATAGAACCCGCGCGCATGCCCGACGTTGGAGCCGGACGAGCCGGTCACGCGGAAGAAGCCGGTCGTGACCTGGACGCGCGCGTTCGTGTCGGAGTCGTCCGGGGAGAGCACGGCGTCGATGCCGCGGACGAGCAGGCGGCGCAGCACCTCGATGTCCTCGGCGACCTCGACGATGGTCTCGTCGCGCGGTACGGGGTCGAGCAGCCCCGGATCTTGGGGCAGCGGGCCGAGGAGGGAGAGCAGGATCAAGTTCGAGAGCATGGGAGCTTCCTTATTGTTGAGGGAGGAGCGCCACGGCGGAGGCGATGTCGAAGATCGCCCGTCGCGTGCCGTCGTTCTCCCGGTCTTGTGCCTGGGACACCGCGGCGAGCTCGGCTCCGAGCAAGCGGCGTTCGGTTCGCGCGGTCTCGAGGGCGCGGTCGGTGCGCGCGCGTCCGTCGTCGAGGTCGCGCCGCAGACGCTCGTCGGTCAGGCGCAGCGCCTCGACTTCGGCTGCGAGCGTCGCGAAGCGCGGCGCGAGCTCCTCCAGCAAGGCCTGGCGCTCGGCGGCCTCGTCGGCGCCGCGGTCGGAACCCGGCAGCCCGAAGGCGAGCGTGATCCGACCGTCGCCTGCTTCCAGCTCGACCCCGCCCAGGAGGCCGACGACGAAGAGCGCCGCGGCGGCTGCGACAAGGACGCCCGCGACCCGTCGCTTCGGACGGGTGGGCGTGTCGTGGTCGGCACGGGGCTGCACGCGGAGTGCCCGGAGAGTGGCGCCTTCGACGCCCGCGTCTTCCGCGTGCTCGTCCGTCTCCAGCGCGAGCGACGCCCGCGCCTGCTCGACGAGGGCGCGCGGATCTTCGGCGCCTTCCAATCCGTCGGGCAGGGTCCAGCGTGCGAGTTCGTCCTTCGCTTCGCTCTGCGCCGCTTGCGCCAGCCGACAGGCCGGGCAGCCCGCGAGATGGGCCCCGAGCGCCGTCTCGCGCGCGGGTGCAAGGGGCTCGTAGAGCCGCGCCGCGAGCTCGGAACGGAACGCCTCGCAGGTCGTCGGGTCGTCTTCGGGTCGGTCGTTCATGGTTGCAGATCCAGCAGGCGTTCGCGCAGGCGTTCGAGGCCCCGCGCGAGACGCGACTTCACCGTCGTTTCGGGCGCACCGAGGATCTCGGCGATGGCTGGGAACGACAGGTCGTGATAGTGGCGGAGGACGACGACCTCGCGTTCGCGCGCGGGCAGGGCGAGGACCTGCCGCGCGATCGAACGCGCGGTCTCGGGAGCACCGTCCGGGCAAGGCTCCAGCCGCTCTTCGATCCCGGCCGGGCTCTGCAGGGCGGCATCGGTCGCGAGCAAGGGCTCGTCGCGCCGACCGCGCTGCACGTCGCGGCAGAGATTGACGACGATCCGGTGCAGCCAGGTCGAAAAGCGCGCGCGCCCTTCGAAGGACGCGATCGAACGGAGCAGGCGTTGGAGGGTCATCTGTCGGACGTCGCGGGCGGTTTCCCGATCTCCGGTCAGGCGGTAGGCGAGCCGCACGATCGCGTCCTGCCAGCGCCCGACGAGCTCGACGAGCGCCTGCTCGTCCCCGTCGGCGGCGCGAGCGGCGAGCGCTTCGTCGCTCGGGGTCGCGGTCTGGGGTGTGGGTCGGGCTGCGCGTCGCACGGCCCCTTCCGACGGTCCGCCCGGTCGAATCGACGAGACCTTCCATGGATTCTTCGGGGCGGCTCCCACGCAGCGCTCTACGGGGACGGTCGCCGCGCGTGGGCCTCGGGTCGGATTCCGCCCGGCAAGACTCCCCCTGGGGCTGCGCCTATAGTGAAGCCGTGCCCCTCCTCCCCGTTCGACTGCGGCCCTGGCGATGCCGCGCCGGGGCGTCCACGCTGCGGAGCGTGCTCCTTTGCGGAGCGCTCCTGGCAGGGCTCCTCGTCGCGCTGGTCCTGAGCCTCGCCCGGAGCACGCCTGCGGTGGAATCCGCGCGTCCGGACCCCCGCGACGCGGTGAACTCTGCCCGGGCCGCGGCGGTGGCGCCCGGGCCAGGGCGTGTGGAACAGGTCGAGCTCGTGGGGTCGGCGGCCTGGGACCTCGCCGACGTCGACGTCGCGCCCGGCGTGCGTCTGGCCGGCGACGGGCGGCTCGAGGGGTTCGTGGTCGAGCGGGGGAGCGGCGCGCCGGTCGCGGACGTGCGGCTCGACCTGCTTCCGATCACGCCCAGCGCCACGGACTTCCTGGGGCGCATCCTGCGGCTCGCGCGAACGAGCGAGCGCATGGACGAGCGCGCGCGACCGGTGGCCGTGACGCACAGCGGCGCCGACGGGCGCTTCGCCTTCGTGGGGGTGCGACGAGGCACATACTTCCTCGACGCGCGCGGAACCCGACACGTGCCGGACAACCTGGTCCAGGCGCGCGTCGCCCCGTCCGGTGACGGCGGTCCGCTCACGTGCTACGTCCGCCCCGGCGGCCGCGTCCTCGGGCGCGTCCTGCGCTCCGACGGGCGCCCGGCCGGCGGGGCCGACGTCAGCCTCTTCCACGGTCCCGGTGTCATCGTCCAGGCCTTCCGCGAGGGCGAGCTGCGACAGCTCGACGCACGCTGCGATCGCGAGGGGCGCTTCGTCTTCGCGGGCGTGACTCCGGGCGAAGGCTACGAGCTGCACGCGGTTGGCGACGGCTTCTGCGTGACGCACCTCCCGCTGCCGGCGATCGTCGCGGGCCAGGATCTCGAGGTCGAGCTCACGGGGCGCGCGGCGCTGACGCTCGCAGGGCGCGTGCTCGCGTCCGCGACGACGGACGCCGACGAAGGGGCCGAACTCCGGCCGCTCGCCGGGGCCGAGGTCGCCGTCGTCCCCCAAGGGCTGCGCGACCTGCAATTCGTCGAGAGCATCTTCGAAGACACGCTCGGCGTCACCGACGACGAGGGGCGCTACGTCCTCTTCAACGTGCCACCAGGCGAATTCGAGCTGGTCGCGCGCGCCCCGGGCTTCGTGGCGGGAGCATCGCCGCGGCTGACGTTCCCCGCGGGTGCCGGGCGCGTGCGCGCGCCCGACCTCGTGCTCGCCGGCGGTCCGCGCTTGACCGGACGCGTCGTGGACTCCGCGGGGCAGCCGCTTTCCGGCGTGCAGGTGCGCTGGTTCCTGGCGTCGATGCCGAACCCGCTGAGCTTCGAATTCTCGTTCGCGTCGCTCTTGCAGCAGGCCGTCGGCAGCTTCCGCTTCCCGACGACCGACGCGGACGGGCGCTTTGCTGCGGGGCCCTTCCCCGGCGAGCCGCCCTGGGACGTCTACTTCGGTCGCGCGGGCTACGCCTACCACCGCGAGCGTTGGGATCCCGCGGAGACCGACGAGCTCGAAGTCGTGCTGCACGCGGGCGGCGCGCTCGAGGGCATCGTGATGGACGCCAAGCGCGCGCGTCCGATCGAGCGCTTCTCCGTGGCGGGGTTGGACCAGATCGGGCGTCCGTTCGACGAGCCGAGTTCGTTCAACCCGTTCTCGGGGGCGCTGCTGTTCGAAGAGGAGAGCGGGCGCTTCCGGATCGAGGGCCTGCGGGCCGGAGCATGCACACCGACGGTCGCGGCGCCGGGCTTTCACACCTTGCCGCTCGCCCCGCTCGAGATCCGCGAAGGCGAGACCACGCGCGGCGTCATCGTTCGGCTCGTACCGGGCGGCAGCGTGCGCGGCCGCGTGATTGACAGCCAAGGCGATCCGGTCCCGGGTGCGCAGGTGGCGCCGCTGCCCGAAGGCGACTGGAGCATCCAGCGCACGTTCGCGCGCGTGAACGAACACCTGACGGCCGGGGCCTACACCGAGACGATTCCGGAGGCGGTCACGAATGCCGCCATGAGCTTCGCGACCCGCATGGGCTTCCTCGGGGAAGGGGCGACGAACACCGCTGCGAACGGGGAATTCGAGCTGCTCGGCATCGAGCCCGGCAGCTTTGCGTTGCTCGCACGCCGGCGCGGCCATGCGCTGGCGAAGAGTCCGCTCATGACGCTCGTCGAAGGTGGCGAGCTCGAGGGGATCGAGCTGGTGCTCACGCGCGGAGCGACGCTGCACGGGCGCGTCACCGACCGCTTCGAGCGCCCGATCGCCGGCGCCTACGTCCTGGCGAGCTCACCCTCGGAGTACTCGGGCGATCGCTCGGCCGAAGCCGCCGTCTACCAGGGCATCTCGGCCGAGGACGGGACCTACGAGATCCCGAACATGGCCGGCGGCGGCTACTTCGTGGCGGTGACGCGTGGGGATCAGGCCCTCACGCCGATGAGCCTGTTCGGGACGCTGCAGTTCGATCTCGTGAACGTCCCGCCCGGGGAGCTCACGCGCTACGACCCGATCGACCGTTCGCTGGGAGGGTGTCGTGTGTTCGGGACGGTGGCGTCCGCCGGCGAGCCCGTGCGCACGGGCGGTATCGTCGCCTTGACCTTCGAGAGCGAGAACGTGCTGGGCCTCGACGTGAAGGCCGCGCGCGTGCAGGACGACGGCTCCTACGCCTTCCCCGGGCTCGCGCCGGGCGGCTACGAGTTCTTGTATCAAGCCGGCGGGAATGACGTTCGTCTGGCGGTCGACGTGCCCGACCTGCCCGAAGCGCGCATCGATCTGGCCCTGCCCGGGGGTGGCGTTGCGGGCCGTGTCCTGGACGATGCGAGCGGCGAGCCGGTCGAGCACTGTACCGTGACCCTGCGCCGCGACGCCGCGCTGCGCACGGACACGTTTCTCGCGCTGTTCATCTACAACCGCGGTCAGGACGAGCGCGTGTCGACCGGCGCGGACGGCAGCTTCGCCTTCCACGGCTACGAGGCGGGCCGCTACACGCTCTGCGCCGAGCCGGAGTACGCGGCCGACACGCGGCAGAGCGTCACCATCGAACCCGATCGCACGACCTCCGAAGTCGAAATCCGGATCGCCTCGCCGCGGCGCCTCGAAGGACGCCTGATCGACGCCGAGGGGCGAGCGGTCGAGGGCGGCGAGCCCGTGCTGTACGGCGCCGGCGGAGCGGTGCCGCTGGTCTTCGCCGAGCGCTCCGGGCCCGACGGCACTTTCGTCTTCGAGGCGGTCGCCCCCGGCTCCTACGACCTCGTCGCCACGGCCGAAGGCAGCGCCGAGGGTCGGCTCGAAGGCCTGAACCTGGAGTCCGACGACTGGACGGTCGAGCTAGCCCTCCCGACGGGCGCAGCACTGACGGTGATCGTGGTCGCTCCCTCCGGTCGTCCGGTACCCGGCGCCGTCGCACAGCTCTTCACGCCGGCGGGTCGCCCCGTGAACGGCGGCGCCTCGAACTCGTCGGCCGATGTCGTCTCCTGGTTCTCCGGCAATTCGGGCAGCGACGCCGACGGCCGTCTCGCGCTCGGCCGCTTCGCCCCAGGCACCTACGAGCTCGAGGTTCGCCGCGGTGCGAGCCGCGTGACGGTGCCGGGCGTCACGGTGAGCGAACGCCCGACCGAGGTGACGGTCGAGCTCGAGTGACGCCCGATCGGGGTCGATCCGCCTTGGACCCACGGCGTGGCGGGCCGTCCCGAGCCGAGCCAGGCCTGCCGGCGCCGCTGTCGAAAGCTCGGCTCGGAGGGAACCGGTCGTGCCCCCTCGACGGCCCGACCGCCCCGCTTGCCTGGCGGAAGTTTCCGAGCGGACGCCAGGAGCGTTCGAATTTCCGGGTCCGACCGCCGCGGCGGGAGCGTACCCCTGCCCTGAAAGTCTCCCCACGGCGGCCAAGGGCGGGTCGTCGCTTCGACCCGGTGCATTCGGAACAATCCCCCAGGTTTTCTCTCGAACCCTCGTGTTCGGGGCTAGCCTTCGCCATAGGATGTTGCTTCCCATTGAATCCCGGGCCGTTGCGGGCCCTTGCGACCCGGATTTTCCGTGTCGCTCCGTGGGAGCGTCCCCCAGGCCTCATGTCCCCCGAGGCCACACCGAGAGAGAGAACACCATGAGAGGCATTCTGCGTGCCGGCCTGGCCGGTTGCGTGCTCGTATCCACCGCCTGGGCCCAGTCACCGGGCACCCTGATCGGTCAAGCCAAGATCAGCGCCGTCGCGCCGGTCGGCTTCCCGCGCCCCGCACTCGATCCGCTCGACCAGTTCGGCCGCGCGGTCGTCGTGGTCGGTGACCTGAACGGCGACGGCATCGAGGATCTCGCGGTCGGCGCCCACGGCGACGACGACGGTGGCGTCAACGGGGACAACATCGGTGCCGTCTGGATCGTCTTCCTGGACGCCGACGACCACCCGCTGGGTTACCAGAAGATCAGCGCCCTCGAGGGAAACTTCGGTGGGCTGCTCGAGCGAGAGGACGGCTTCGGGCGAGCCCTCGCGGCCCTCGGCGACGTCGACGGCAATGGCATTCCCGACCTGGCGGTCGGCTCGATTCGCGACGACGACGGCGGCGTGGACGTCGGAGCGGTCTACATCCTCTTGCTGGAATCCGGCGGAACCGTGGGGAGCTGGTTCAAGCTCGGCGCCAACACCCCGGGCTTCACCGGCGTCCTGTCCCCGCGCGACGAGTTCGGACGCTCGATCGTTTCCCTGGGCGACCTCGATGGCGACGGAGTCGACGATTGGGCTGTCGGCGCGCCGAACGACGATCAAGGCGGGGCGGACGAAGGCGCCTTCTACATCCTCTTCCTGAACGCCGATTGGACCGTGAAGTCGTTCCAAAAAATCTGGGAGGGGGCGAGCGGTTGGCTGGGTCCGGTGCAGGACCATGCTGCGCTCTCCATGTCGCTGGCGACGCTCGGCGACATCGACGGGGACGGCGTGGTCGACCTCGCGGTCGGCTCGATCGGCGACAACACGGGCGGCTTCCAGTCCGGCGCGGTTTGGATCGTGCGCCTGAATACCGACGGGACCGTCAAGGGCAACCGCAAGATTCACCGCCTGACCCCCGGCTTCGATGGGGCCGTGTCGCGTGCGGACGAGTTCGGTTTCGGCGTCGCCGGCCTGGGCGACGTGAACGGGGACGGTGTCCCGGACGTCGCCGCCGGCGCGATCCTCGACGACGACGGCGGCAACCAGACGACCTCCAACCTCGGAGCGGTCCACGTGATCTTCCTGGAGCCCGACGGTCGCGTCGTAGGCTCGCAGAAGATCAGCATGACCCAGGGCGGCTTCCTCGGACACATCGACCCGAGCGACTGGTTCGGAAGTGCGGTCGCGAGCTTCGGAGACCGCAACGGCGACGGCGTGGGCGACCTCCTGGTCGGGGCGCGCTTCGACGACGACGGCGGGGCGAACAAGGGCGCGATCTACCTCTTCCGCCTGGCGGGCGCGACCGTCGAGCCCGAGCCGCCGTTGGCGGACTTCGCGGCCGACGTGACGAGCGGCGACGTGCCGTTGAGCGTGACCTTCGCGGATGCCTCGACCGGGACGATCACGTCCTGGGCCTGGGACTTCGGCGACGGTGGGAGCTCGACGCAGGCGAGTCCCCAGTACACCTACACCGTGGCGGGGACGTACGACGTCGCGCTGACGGTGACGGGCCCCGCGGGCAGCGACATGCTGCTCCGACCGGCCTACATCCTGGCCAACGATCCGCCGCCGCCGCCGCCGGTGGCGGGCTTCGGCTCGGACGTGCAGACGGGCGAGGCACCGCTCGCCGTGCAGTTCACCGACTTTTCGACCGGACTCGTCACGAGCTGGTCGTGGAGCTTCGGCGACGGCGGGAGTTCGACCGTGCAGCACCCGGCCCACACGTACACGCTGGGAGGGACCTACGACGTGTCGCTCGTCGTCACGGGACCCGGCGGTTCCGACACGCTCACGGAGCCGGGCTGGATCGTCGTGGACGAGCCGGTGGCTCCGCCGGTGGCGGGCTTCGGTTCGGACGTACAGACGGGCGACGTGCCGTTGACGGTGCAGTTCGCCGATGCTTCGACGGGGGTCGTCAGCGCCTGGTCGTGGGACTTCGGGGACGGGGGGACGTCGTCGCTCGAGAATCCGTCCTACACGTACACCGTGGCGGGGACCTTCGACGTGACGCTGCTCGTCACGGGCGAGGGCGGGAGCGATTCGCTCACGCAGTTCGGCTTCATCGTCGCCAACGATCCACCGCCGCCGGCCCCGGTCGCGGGCTTCGGTTCGGACGTGCAGTCGGGCGAGATCCCGCTCGACGTCGCCTTCTTCGACAGCTCGACGGGGTCGATCACGGCCTGGGCCTGGGACTTCGGTGACGGCGGGATGTCGACCGCGACAGATCCGACCCACACCTACACCGTGGCGGGGACCTACGACGTCACGCTGACGGTGACCGGGCCGGGTGGCTCCGACACGCTCGTCCAGCCGGGATTCATCACGGCCGACGAGCCGGCGGGGACCGCCGGCATCACGCCCTACGGCTGTGGCGTGAACCCGGATGGCAGTCTCGTCTCGATCGCCGGCGTTCCGCGTCCGGGCGTCACGATCCAGGTCGGGCTCGACAATCCGCTCGGGACCCAAGGGCCCGGAACGGCGACGGTCTTCCAGCTCTCCTTCCTGCCCGATCCGGCCTTCCCCTGCGGCACGTTGCTCCCCAACCAGGGCATGACCGGGCCGGGAGCCTTCGGAGAGTCCTTGCTCGACCGCTCGGAGCAGTTCATGCGCCTCGGAGGAGATCCGTGGACGACGCCGGGTGTCCCCGTGATCTTCTCGATCGACATCCCGGCCAACCCGGCCCTCATCGGCCAGAAGGTCTACGGGCAGGGCATCCTGATCGACACGGCCGCGACCTTCGGGGTGCGGCGGGCGCTCACGAACGGACTCGTCTTCGAAATCCAACCCTGAGCCCGGCGGCAGGGCCGGCGACGCGGCGGGGAGCCCCTGGGGCTCTCCGCCCTGCAGCGCTCGATCCAATTGACGCGCCCGAATCGGCTCGGACGGTGTCTTCCGGGGGGGTAGACGGGAGATCTGCAAAGTCCGTGAGATCGGATAGACTTCCCGGGGCCCCGGGCCGGCTTGCGGCCGGCCAGGGTGACTTCGTGGCCGCTAGGCGTGTGCGCCGGCGGTTCGTGGTCCGTTTCGGAACCCTCGGTCGCCGGTTCGCGTCCCAGGGGCTTCGCTGTCTGTCCCTCCCCCCGAACTCTCTCTCCCAGAGCAAAGCATGGTTCTCCTGAGCGGTTCCCGCCCCCTTCTTCGCTTTCTCCTCCCCGGCGCGCTGGTCCTCGCGACAGCGGGCAGCGCCTCTGCCCAGTTCAACGCGACCCTGCTCGACAACTTCAACCAGGTCAGCTCGTCCTACGCGGACATTTGGGGTGACGGGCAGTTCGCCTACGTGGGGCGCTTCGGGCAGAACCAGGTCGACATCGTGAACATGTCGAACCCCTCGAACCTGAGCCTGGCTTCGACCTGGAACGTGCCGAACCCCGATGGGGCGGCCAGCGCGCAGGACGTGAAGGGCAACGCGGACCTGATGTTCGTCTCGCTCGAGTCGGCGGACCCCAACGGCGTGCAGATCCTCGACGTGCGCGTCCCGGGCAGCCCCCAGTTCCTCACGAACATCGACGCGGAGCCGGGCTTCTTCGAGCAGATCCACAACACCTACTTCAAGGACGACTGGCTCTACATCGTCAACTCGGCCGATCCCACGATCGCGCTGATCGACCTCACGAGCTACGACATCAACAGCCCGCCGGCTTCGATCACCGGTTGGGACTACCAGCTCACGGGCGTCGGCAATACGTTCGTCCACGACATCACGGTGCAGAACGGCGTCCTCTTCGCGGCGGCCTGGGACAGCATCCAGATGTACGACGTCTCGAACCTGGCGAGCTCGGCCCCGACCTTCCTCGGTCAGACCCTCGGCCTGAACACGCACGCGGTGTGGGGGACGGACGACGGCGCCTACCTGGTGCTGGCCGAAGAGCGCCAGGGCGGCTCGCTGCGGCTCTACTCGGTCGTCGACAACGGCTCTTCGATCACGCTCGTGCCGCGCGACTCGTATGTCTCCGACACGTCTTTCAGCTCACACAACCCCGTGATCGTCGGCGATCGCGTCTACTCGTCGTTCTACTCGGACGGAGTCATCGTGCTCGAGATCGACCGGACCACGCACACGTGGGAAGTCGTGGCTCAGTACGACACGAGCACCGCCGCGCCGACGGGCTTCGCCGGCGCCTGGGGCGTCTATCCCCTCATCGGTGAGGACCGCGTCCTGATCTCCGACATGCAGAACGGTGTCTACACGGTCGACTTCAGCGCGGTGCAGATCTCCTTCGCCGCTGCCCGGCCGCAGATCCTGGCGCCCTTCACGGACGAACCGATCACGGTCGAGCTCACGGGCATCGGGGCCAGCGTCGTGGATCCCTCGACCGTGGCGCTCAACGTCAGCGTCGACGGCGGCGGGACCCAGGTCTTCCCGATGTCGAACATCGGCGGCAACCAGTGGCAGGCCGACCTTCCGGGTTCGCTCTGCGGGGCCGAGCTCGAGTACTGGGTCAGCGTGGACGACCTCTCCGGTGCGACCTTCTTCGATCCGGCGACCGCTCCGGCGAAGCGCCACCGCGCGTTCGTCGCGACCGGCCTCACGACCGTCTTCGCCGACAACTTCAACGGCAACACGGGCTGGAGCGTTTCGAACTCGGGCGGCCTCTCGACGGGTGCCTGGGAGCGTGGCGATCCGAACCAGGCCGCCGGTCAGCCCGAGAGCGGCGATCCCGACGGCACGGTGAGCTGCTTCTTCACGGACCAGGGCCCGGTCGGTGGCTCCGCGGGCGCCAACGACATCGACGGCGGCTCGACGACCTTGACCTCGCCGGCGCTGAACTTCTCGGCCGGCGACGGCCTCATCACCTACTCCGAGTGGTACTTCAACAACCTCGTCGACGACACGTTCGTGGTCGAGATCTCGAACAACGGTTCGACCTGGGTGAACGTCAAGTCACTCGTCACGAAGGCCGGTGGTTGGGTTCGCCAGACGGTCCGGGTGTCCGACTACGTCACGCCGACCGCCAATGTCCGCATCCGCTTCACCGCCGAGGACCAAGGTGCGGGTTCGATCACGGAAGCCGCGATCGACGAGGTCACGGCCTCGGTCTTCGAATGCGATCCGGCCGCGAGCACGGTCGTCCGCAACGGAACGGCTGTGAACGCCCTCGGCTATCAGGCCGTCACCGAGCCCGTCCTCGGTCAAAGCTGGCAGACGACGGTCGACATCGCGACGCCGGGCGCCCTCGCCTCGGTCGTCTCGATCGGCCTCGG
>JAJDEW010000061.1 GCA_029259595.1 Planctomycetota bacterium
GCTCCCGTCGATCGCCACGGCGGTGCCGAATTTGCAGGAGTCCGGCAAGCCTTGCCGAGCGAACGTGGCCGTCTGGATCCAGTCGTTGCCGAACTGCTCGAAGGCGTAGGCACGCCCGTCGTTCTTGTCCGCCGGCGCGCCGACCAGGAGGGTCGATCCCGAGCGCGCAACGGCGGCCCCGAAGTTGTCGAGTCCGCCCGAAGAGTCCGGGGTGACGATCTCGTCCAAGAGGCTCCAGGTCCACCCGAAGCGCCAGTCGTAGCTGTGGCGGAAGACGAAAACCGCTTCCTCGTCCGGCGCGCCGACGATCGCGATCGATCCGTCGAAGTCGATCGAGTAGCCGAAGCCCGAGGCCGACCGCGGTGGGGTAAGCACGCCGGTCGTCGCCCAGCCATTCGCGACCTGCTGGAAGACGTAGACGAGGTCTTCGCCCGGTGCGCCGACGAGCGCCATCGATCCGGCAATGGCGACCGAGCGACCGAACAGCGCGTCGGAGCTCTCCGGACCCCGGGTGAACTTCGCGATCTCGGACCATCCGACCGACGTGCGCCGGAAGAGGTAGGCCGCCCCCGAGCCGGAGGCCCGGAGAGGCGCTCCGATGAGCGCGTGAACGCCGTCGTGAGCGACGGAGCGACCGAAGTCGTCGTCCGGCGCCCCGTCGTGGGCGCGGAGCTGGGCGAACTCGACCCAGTCCACTCCGGCCACACCCGGTTGCGAGGGCGCGAAGAGGTAGGCCTCACCCGGGAAGCCTTCCTCGCCCGGAGCTCCGATCAAGAGCAGCCCCTCCTCGAGCGCGGAGGACCGTCCGAAGTAGTTGTCTCCCGACCCCCAACCGGCGGCGGGGAGGACCTTGTTGGTTTGGACCCAGCTCGGTTGCGTCTGCGCCAAGGCGGGCGCGGACGCGAGAACCGAGATCAGGGCCATGAGCGCGGGCGGCTTCATCTCTTCCTTCCTCAGATGGTGTTGCCCGGGCAGCGCCTGGTAGAGCGGCGTCGACCTGGAGCGACAGTATAGCCGAAGGTCCTACAATCTCGCAATCATGCCGCCGCGCGCTCGTCGCGTCATTCCCACGAAAAAGAGGGCACCCCGCCCAAGATGGCGCGGGAGTGCCCTCCCGAGAGAGGGGGAGTTGTTCGAGGGTCAGAACGGCTGGAGCGGAATCGCGAGCGGCGCGGTCAGCTCGACGCCCGCGAGCGACCTCAGCCCGCGGTGGATCTCGAGGACGAGAGCTTCGGTTCCCCACCCTCCGGCGGGGGGGTCGACCACGATCGAGTCGACGCCGGGCACGAGGCCGATCGCCAGCTCACCGCCCGCAAGGGTCACAACACGGACACTGCCGGGCAAGACGGAAGTCGGATCGAGATCGTCGTTGAAGTGGAGCTCGATCGGGAGCAACGCGCCCACGCCGAGTACGGTCGACGGCGTCGTCGCCCTCAGGAAGAAGAGCTCGCCCTCGACCTCGTCGGGGAAACCGGCGAAGCCGGGGGAAGGCGCACCCCAGACGCCCGGATCCGTGGCCGGAGCGCCAGGCGCCGCGAAGCCTGTTCCGGCTGCCGGCGAACCGAGCGGCAGGTCCCAGTCCTCGACGACCGAGGTGACTCCGGGACCGAAGACCGACACGAGGCCGGGGATGCGGAAAGTGTCCGGCGCCGAGTCGAGGTCGATGACGCTTCCGGTGAAGGCCACGGGGTTGCGCATGACGTCGTCGTCGGCCAGCTCGAGCACGGAAGCCGGCCCGACCGCTGTGACGCTGCCGACGGTGACCTGGACGTCGACCCAGGCCGTCGCCGTGAGGAAGGCCTCCGGGACGAACTGGAACGTGCCCGCGAACGGGTCGTCCTCCTGGTAGACGCCGTGCAGCGAGACTGCCGACCACGGGTTCGGTTGAAGGTAGGCGATCGAGGAGGTCGCGCTCGAATCGACGATCTCGCTGACGATGCCGCCGCCGAAGTTGCCGGCCAGGATGCTTTGCGTGGCGAAAACGGGTTTGTTGCCTCCGGTCGCCGCGATGCCCCTCGAGGCGCGGATTCCCGCGCCCTGGTTGCCGCTGCTGATCGACGAGGACAGAACCGCGAAGCCGGTCTGCGATTCCGACGCGATCGCGAAGCCGTCCCCACCGTTGCCGACCGAGAGCAGCCGGTGCAGGAACATCGTGTCCACGCCGTCCGCATCGATGAAGAAGCCGTTCCCGGCATTGCCGCGGGCGATCGATTCGCGCACGGTGATCCGGGCGCTGTAGCCGGTGATGAGCTCGAACTCCTCGTCGATCAAGCAGCCGTCCTGCCCGTTGAGCTCGAAGCGGCACCCACGGATGTTCACGACGAATTCGCCCTGGAACAGCGGTCCAGGGATCAGCGGAGCCGCGAGGTCCACGTCGAGACCCTGCGAGCCGTTGCCGAAGAAGCGGCTGCCCTTGATGTCGAGCGTCACACGGCCGCCGTCGGGCGCGATGAGATCGTCGAGATCCATCCCTTCCTGGATGTTCGAGTCGAAGCTGCAGCCGTCGATCTCCATGTCGAAGGGCCCGATCGCGGACAGTCCGTCGGCGCCGTTGCCGGCGATCCGACACTTCGCCAGCGTCACGTCCAGGCAATCCGCCGTTCCGTTGCGCATGCGGATGCCGCGGTCCGTGCAGTTCACGACGGCCGTCGAGCGCAGCTCGATCTCGCAATCGTTCACGTCGATCCCGACGTTCGCGCTGGCGGCGCCATCGACCACGACACCGTCGAAGATCGCCGCCGGGTCGCCCCCTTGAACGTCGAACATCGGCGCTCCGGGAAGACCGCGAAAGATCGTCAGCCCCGCATCGGGGTCACGCACGTCGAGATCGAACGTGCCGTCGAATCCACCGTAGATGTGGACGCCCGCAAAGACGGGCAGGATCGGCGCGTCGTAGGTTCCGTTGCGGACGTGCAGGTTGCCCGAGCCGCCTCCGAGAACCGAGGAGAAGGCCGTGAGAAGACCGCTGAACAGGTCGGGAAAGGCCGTGGCCGGCGTCGTTCCGTCTGCCCCGGTAGCCGACGCGCTCGCGTCGACGTAGATCGGAGCTCCGGGAGTGCCGAGCAGAACCGTTCCGGCCGGCTCGTAGGTGCCCGTGCCGACGGCACGCACGCCGAGCCCCGCGAAGACCTGCACGCCGTCCGTCAAGCCACCGACCGACATGCCGTCGCCCGTGAGCCCTTCGGCGAAGGGAGGTCCGGTGTAGACGTCTCCCGGCTGGAAGGCCAGGAAGAGCGCCGCCTCGAAGCCGCTCGGGGGCAGAGTCCAGCGCAGGACGAGCTCTCCCGATCCGGCCCCGAGGGCGGAGAGTCCGGACAAAAAGGGCGGCTCGGCAACACCTGTCGGTGGATTCACGGGCCCTCCGCCACCCGACGGAGGGCCGGAACCCACGCTTTCACTGCCGGAGCATGCGAGCGTCAGGCCGAGGAGAGTCGAAACGAGGATGGGAAGCGTTCTACGGGAAAGCATGGGGTTCAGGGGCAGATGGAGACTTCTAGCCCGTTACTCAGGGATACCCCGCTCACGGCTCCCGGGTCGAGAACTCCGAACTGATTGAACAGAGTCAGTCCCACGACGCTCGACGGAGCGACCGGAAACGCAACCTGAGCACTGCCGACGCCGCCGACACCCACGCTGCCGTTCGCGAAGAACGGAAAGCGCGACGAGGCCGCGTTCGAAGGGTTGATCAGGATCGTTCCGCCGAAGAACGGCAGATTCGCCGGTTGCGTGCTGGCGAAGAGGATTCCGATCCCGCCACCCACGAGGTTGTCCATGGTCCAGGCCCACTCGGAGTTGCCCGCGCGCAGCGGACCGCCCGTCGAGGAGAGCACCGGAACCGCCCCACCCGTGCCCGCCAGACCGACGCCATAGCTCGTCGCGGGAGGACATGCGTCGAGCGCTACGTTGACCTGGGTCATGCCTGCGACGACGACACCGTTGACCCGCGTGGTCGCGAAGGCCGTGTCGAGCGGGGGTCGGAAGGACAGGTCGTAGGTCCCGTTCGGAACGACGACGCCGTAGACGCCGGACTCCGCCGTATTGTCGTTGCACGTCGTGACCGGAAGGCCGGAGACCGTGTCGATGACGTCGAGGTCGACGCCGGCCACGGGCGAACCGGATCCGGACACCAGTCCGAAGAGGATGACTCCGCTTTGCAGGGTGAAGACCGGCAACGTGACGTTCGATGCCACGACTGCGATCTGCACGTCCGCGACCAGGAGATCGTTGCCCTCGGGGCAAACCTCGACCTCGAACGTCCCCGGCGGAACGACGACGGAAAAGGCGCCCGACGGATTCGTGTTGTCGCCCGGCGTGTAGATCTTCTCGCCGGTGGCGACGTCTTCGGCATCGATGTCCGCGCCGGCAACGGGCGTCAAGTCGGCGCGACGGACCGTCCCAGAGACGCGGAAGCCCGGGATGAGGGTCCGATCCCCGATGTTGACGTTGGCGGTCATGTTCATCGGGATCGCCAGCGAAACCAGGACCGGCGTGATGACGTCCGTGGCATCGAAGCGCAGCTCGATCTCGCCCCGCGGAACAGCCACGGAGTAGTTGCCGAAGCCGTCCGTCAGGTTGTTCTCCGGGGTGTAGCGAACCCCCGTCAAGGCCGGAACGGTCTCGATCTGCACGCCTCCGACGGGTAGGCCACCCGTACGCAGGACGCGCCCCAGCAGCCGATAGCCCGGCGGCAGAGTGACCGTGCCAATATTCGTCGTGCCCACGATGACGACGCTCGCAAGGTCGCGTCGCAGGTGAGTCGTCGTCGGGGGCGGAGGCGGTCGAAAGCTGACCGTGAAGATCCCGGCGCTCGGGACCGTCGTGGTGAAGAAGCCGTTCACATCGGTGCCGTCATCGGTCAGCAGGAGCTCGTTGCCCGCGCCGTCGAAGACGTCGATGTTCACCGAGGCGACCGGCAAGCCCGCGTCGTCGAGCACCTGACCGGTGATGACTTCGGCCTGCGTGGAGACCGAGAGAGCCGTGGCGATGGCGAGCGTCCGCATCGAGCGCGAGCCAAGGAGAAGGCCAAGGCCGGCCGCCCGAAGGCGGCCGGCCGGCCCGAGAGAAGGGAGGAGAGTCTTCATGAGACCTGAGAGGG
>JAJDEW010000062.1 GCA_029259595.1 Planctomycetota bacterium
TGACCTTCCACCTCCAGGCCGTCGACATGGCGACCTGCGAAGTGACCAACGTCGTGACCAACATCTTCTGAGACCGGTAACGACGTAAGGCCGTTTCACGGGCCGCCCGCGAGCTTCTCGCGGGCGGCCCTTTTTCGTAGGCCTTGCACGGCGCAACTCCGTCGCGATGGAAGTGGAAAGGCGCGGGACCGCGCCGATACCATGCGGCCGCATGCCGAACCGCTACACGACCACGCGCCGCGTGGAGTTCTCCGACACGGACATGGCCGGGATCGCTCATTTCTCGAACTTCTTCCGCTGGATGGAGTCGGCCGAGCACGAGTTCTTCCGGTCCCTGGGAGTCACGGTCCATGGCGAGGTCGACGGGCTCTCCTTCGGCTTCGTTCGCGTCCACGCGAGCTGCGACTACGCGAAGCCCGTCCGCTACCACGACCTGCTCGGCATCGACCTCGAGGTGACGGCCAAGAACGCGAAGGCCTTCGCCTACGATTTCGTCTTCCGCATCGCCGAGGACGCTCGCACCGGCGAGCCCGGCGGAAGCGTCGCGCGCGGGCGGCTCGAGGTCGTCTGCGTGACGCGCCACCCCGGGGAAGAGCGGCTGCGTGCGGTCGACGTGCCCCCGACCATCGTCGAGCGCATGGCCGCGTCCTGATCCCGATCTCCCCCCGTACCCCCCGAATCGAGTCCCGCCATGCCCGAGAGCTCCGGTAGCAGCAACCTCTGGATCGTCTTCGCCCTGATGACCGTCGCGTCGTGGGGCTTCTACGGCGTCTTCCTCCACATGGGGCAGCTCGGGATGAGCGACCCGGTCAACGGGCGCTACAAGGCCTTCTTCATGGTGGGGATCGCCTACGTCCTGATCGCGGTCCTGGCCCCGCTCGCCTTCCTGATCGTGAACGGCGCCTCGTGGGACTTCCCGAAGGCCGGTTGGAGCTGGTCGCTCGTGGCCGGCGCCGTCGGTGCGGTCGGGGCCTTCTGCGTCCTGCTCGCCTTCGGAGCCAAGGGCCAGCCGGCGGTCGTCATGTCGATCATCTTCGCGGGCGCGCCGATCGTGAACGCGATCGTCGCGCTCTCGCTGCACCCGCCGAAGGGCGGATTCGGGGGCCTGCCGTGGCAGTTCTTCGCGGGCATCCTGCTCGCGGCTGCGGGCGGCACGCTCGTCACGCTCTACAAGCCCGCGCCCGGCGCCGGAGGGCCGACCGCGGCGGCGCACACGTCACCGGTCGAGGCCGGAGGCGGCAAGTGAACGTGCGATGAACGCGAAGCCCGTGACCCACGACGCGGTCCTCTTGAAGCTGGACGGCGTTCGCAAGACCTTCGGCGAGGACGGGCCGCGGCCGACGCGCGTTCTCGCCGGGGTCGAGCTCGAGCTTCGTTCGGGTGAGACCGTCGGCGTTCTCGGTCCGTCGGGCTCGGGCAAGAGCACGCTGTTGTACATCGCCGGCACCCTCGAGGCGCCGAGCGCCGGTCGCGTGCTCTTCCGTGGCGAAGACCTCGCGCAGCTCGGCCCGAGAGAGCTCGCACGCTTTCGGAACGAACAAGTCGGCTTCGTCTTCCAGCACCATCACCTCCTGCCCCAGCTCTCCGCGCTCGAGAACGCGCTCGTTCCGACCCTGGCGGGCGCGCGCGAGGACCCGGGCGCCGACGTGGCGCGGGCGAAAGACCTCATGCAGCGCGTCGGCCTCGGGGAGCGTCTGACCCACCGACCGGCCGAGCTCTCCGGTGGCGAGCGACAGCGCGTCGCCGTCGTTCGCGCCCTGATCAACCGGCCCGCGCTGCTGCTCGCGGATGAACCGACCGGCGCCCTCGACGGGCCCTCGGCAGAGGCGCTCGGGGACCTCTTGCTCGAGTGCAACGCCAGCGAGGGCGTCGCCTTGCTCTGCGTGACGCACTCCGAGGCCCTGGCCGCGCGGCTCGGGCGCGTCGTTCGTCTGGCCGACGGCGTCCTGAGCGAGGATGCGCAGGCGGCGAGCGGGGGATGAGGCTCGCAGGACTCGTCCGCGCCGGGCTCCGGCAGAACCGTCGTACGTACGCCGGCGTCTTGCTGGGTTGTGCCGTCGCGACGGCGACCCTGACGGGTGCGCTCGCGGTCGGCGATTCCGTGCGCTTCACGCTCGCGAGCCAGGCCGAAGGACGCATCGGGCGCGTGGATCGCGCGCTCATCGCCGGCGACCGTTTCTTCCGTGAGGAACTGGTCACCGCGCTCGACGACCGCGCAGGCACGCAGGGTGCGCCGGTCATCTCGCTGCCCGCGATCGCGGCCACGCCGGACGGCGCGCAGCGCGTACGCGACGTCTCGCTCCTGGGCGTGGACGAGCGCTTCTTCGCGCTCGCTCCCGACGGCGCGGGGCCGGCGCCGCCGCCCAAGGGCGGTGCGCTGCTCTCCGAACGCCTCGCGCGCGCGCTCGACGTCGAGCCCGGCGATCCGCTCGTTCTGCGCCTCGAGAAGCCCAGCTCGATCCCGCGCGACATGGCGCTCGCCCCCGAGGACGTCTCGTTCGCCCTGCGCCTCGAGGTCACGGGCCTGGTCGGGCGCGGGGCGTTCGGTGAGTTCGCTCTCGAGACCGGCGCCGAGCCCTCCGCGAACCTCTTCGTCGCCTTGGACGAGCTCGCTGCCGAGCTCGACGTCGAAGGTCGCGCGAACCTGGCCCTCTTCCACGTTCCCGCTCCCGCCACCGACCTGACAGGGCCGTTGCGCGAGGTCTGGACGATCGCCGATGCCGAGCTCGCGCTCGAGACGCTGCCCGACGGTCGACGCGAGCTGATCTCGGACCGCATCTTCTTCGACGACCCGGTCGTGGCGGCGCTCGCCTCGTCGCCGGCGCTCGAGGGCGTCGGAGTCGGTGCCGTCTTCACCTACTTCGTGAACGAGCTGCGGCACGGCGAGCGCGCGACGCCGTACTCGATGGTCAGTGGCCTGGGACCGTTGCGAGCTCCGCTCGCGCGCCGCAGCGAGCTCGACTGGCCCGAGCTCGCGCCGGCGCAGCCCGACGGGATCATCCTGAACGAGTGGGAGGCCGCCGATCTCGGTGCCGCGGTCGGCGACGACGTCGAGCTGGCCTTCTTCGTGGTCGACGCGTCCAGCCGGCTGGTCGAGCGCCGTCGGACGTTTCTTGTCGAGGCCGTCGTCCCGCTCTCCGGGCTCGCGGCCGAGCGCGAGCTGATGCCCGCTTTCCCCGGTCTGGCGGAGGCCGACAATTGCCGCGACTGGGAGCCCGGGACTCCCGTCGACCTCGACCGGATCCGCGACGTGGACGAGGTCTACTGGGACGACCACGGCGGAACGCCGAAGGCCTTCGTTTCGCTGGCCGCGGCGCGCGACATGTGGGCCAGTCGCTTCGGTTCGCTCACCGGCGTGCGCTTCGAAGCGGGCGACGAGGCCGCGGTGCGAAGCGCCCTGCGGGAGGGCATGGATCCGGCCGCGCTCGGGCTGGTCTTGCGCGACCTCGCGGCCGCCGCGCGTACGGCGGCGACCTCGCCCACGGACTTCGGCGGACTCTTCCTGGGACTGTCGTTTTTCCTGATCGTGGCCGCGCTCCTGCTCTTGGCGCAGCTCTTCCTGCTCGGCATCGAGGCGCGCGCGAGCGAGATCGGGATGCTGGCGGCGGTCGGTTGGCCGGCGCGGCGCATCGCGCGCGTGTTCGTCTGCGAAGGGGCGCTGGTCGCGTTCTTCGGCGTGCTCCTCGGCTTGCCCTTCGGGTTGCTCTACACGCGGCTCGTGATTCACGGTCTGACGGGTGTGTGGAGCGGCGCCGTGGCGAGGCTCGAGCTCGCCTACCACGCGACGGCCGGAACCGTCGTCCTCGGCCTCGGCGTGTCCTGGCTCGTGACGACCGCG
The DNA here is from genome assembly GCA_029259595.1 of Planctomycetota bacterium. Classification (GTDB taxonomy): domain Bacteria; phylum Planctomycetota; class UBA1135; order UBA1135; genus OFTM43. The sequence continues at coordinate 3,839 of JAJDEW010000062.1, forward strand.
ACCCTGGTCGTGACGTCGCGCAGGAAGGTGAACGAGCCGCCGGTGCGACTGCTCTTCTCGAAGGGCGGCGTCGATGCGCTGCCCGCGCGCGTGAACGTGCGCCGCTCGCTCTTCGCGGCGGGATTGGCGCTTGCGGGGGCCGCGGTGCTCGGCCTGTCGACCGATCTCTCGTCGGGAGCCAAGGCGGCCGGCGCGTTCTTCGGTGCCGGCGCGCTGGTTCTGGTCGCCGGACTGCTCCTCGCGCGCCTCGTCCTGCGCCGCGGGTCGCACGGAACGGACGGCGTGCGGAGCCTGGCCCGGTTGGGGCTCGAGAACGCCAAGCGCATGCCGGGGCGCAGCCTCGCGACGACCGCGCTCCTCGCGATCGGCACGTTTCTCGTCGTCGCGGTCGGCGCCAACCGACAGGGGCCGGTCACGAACACGCACGAGCGCGCGTCGGGGACCGGTGGTTTCGCGTTCTTCGGCCGCTCGAGCCTCGCCGTCGTCCACGACCTGAACACCGCGGAGGGGCGCGCGTTCTACGCGCTGCCGGAAGGCGCGTTGATGGACGTGGCCGTCGTCCCGCTGCGCGTTCGCGAGGGCGACGACGCGAGCTGCCTCAATCTCTCGGCGCCGCGCGTTCCCGAGCTCTACGGCGTCGATCCGAGCGCGCTGGCCGAGCGCGGGGCCTTCGCCTTCGCTTCGACCGAGACCGAGCTCGCGCCGGGCGTTTCGCCCTGGACGCTGTTGGATCAGCCGATCGAGGACGACGTCGTGCCCGCCATCGGCGACGCGGTCAGCCTGACCTGGCAGCTGAAGAAGGGCGTGGGGGACACGCTGGAGTACACCGACGAGCGCGGGCGCGTGTTCTCGGTCCGGATCGTCGCGGCGCTCTCCGATTCGGTGTTGCAAGGCTCGCTCGTCATCGCCAACCGGAACTTCGAAGCGCGCTACCCGTCCCTCGGCGGCTACCGCGGCTTTCTCATCGACGCGCCGCCCGAGCGCGCGGACGAGGTGTCCGCGACGCTGACGCGCGCGCTCGGCGACGTCGGCCTGGCGCTCGAGGCCAGCGGTGAGCGCCTCGACGCCTTCCACTCGGTGCAGAACACCTACCTCGCCATCTTCCAGGTCCTGGGCGCGCTCGGACTCCTGCTCGGCAGCATCGGGCTCGGTATGGTGGTCCTGCGGAACACGCTCGAGCGACGCGGCGAGCTGGCCCTGACGGTCGCGCTCGGCTTTCGACCGGGGCGCGTACGCCGGCTCTTGTTCAGCGAGTACGGAGCGCTCCTGGCGGGCGGCCTCTTCATCGGCGCCAGCGCCGCGTTCTTCGCGATTCTGCCCGCGCTCACGTCGCCGGGTTCTTCCGGTTCACCGGCTACGGCCGCCTTGCTGGTCCTCGCGATCGGCGCGAACGGGCTCTTCTGGATCGCGCTCGCCTCACGCGCCGTGGACGTTCGCTCGCCACAGCGAGCGCTGAGCGAAGAGTAGCTCTGCGCTCACCAGGACGGCGTCGCGCGCTCGTTTTGCCTTGGCGAGAATGTGGAGAGACCGTTGACAGCCGCGCGCATCACTGCTACGAGTCGAGACACATGAGGCTCACAAGGAGCCGGCTAGCAACAAGTGCGACGCCTCACCGGAGCGTTTGAAATGAAATCTACGGTTGGACTCTTTCTGTCACTGCTGCTTCTGGTCGGAAGTCGGATGTACGCTGATTGCGAAACTCGCATCTGGACCGAGGGTGGAGCTCAGGGAGAGCTTCTCGTTGTCGTTTGCAAAAACCCTTGCGCCACATCTTGTGTTGTAACTGTCCCTGACACTAAGAGTTGTGTTTGTAGTAGGGGAGACTCCGGTTGTTGCGATATCAGCTATGATTGCGTCGGAGGAGGAATTAGCGCCACCGGGAGCTGCGGAGGGAGCTGTGGTGGCAGCCTCTGCACTATCGGCGGAGTAGAAGTATTGCCCAATACATGGGCATTCGAAGCCGCCTGCAAGTTCTGAAAGCGCGTGAACCGCAGCAGAATCTTAGTCGGCACCTTCCTTGCAGGCGTTCTGGCTTTTGTCACAGTTTGGACACGGTCGAGGGAGGAGCAGTTCATTCCCAAGATAGCAGTCCATCAACCCGAGCTGCAGGTCGAAGCCGGATACGAGCGGTCTCCATTGCCTGCCCTCCCAGAGCAAAGGAAAGAGGTCGCGGATGCGGCGCCTGAAACCACGGCGGAAGTTTCAGGCGCAGGAATCTTGATCGAAGTGTGGGACAAGCAACTTTCTCCCATTGCTGGGGCTGAGGTTCACGCTGATGGGGAGAACGCTCCGGTATTCTGTGGGGTCACGGGTGAGACCGGGCGTTTGGTCGTCGCAGAGGATATCCGACAGAAAGAGGTCCGTGTCAAGGCGCCTGGGTATGCAATTGCAAGGAGGCTTTTGCGTGAAGAGCTTCCAAGCAAGCTGAGGTTCGTCCTCGAGCAAGAAGGTCGAATCCATGGGCGCTTGCTGTTTCCCAGCGGAAAGTCGGCCGGGCCAGGCGTACAGGTTCTTGTTTGGAGACGCGACGGAAGCAGTGACTGGGGTGCAGGCATGAACGCCCTTTTGAAGTCGCCTTCCATCACGAATCACTTGTTGACGACAACGGACGATGATGGCGCTTTTGAATTCTCCGGCTTGCGCCAGGAGGAGCACTATTCGATCGCAGCCGGAGGCAAAGGATGTGTTACTCCCAAGTCGATACGACTAGATCCTCTTTCCGCGGATGGCACTCCAATTGAGGTGATTGTTCACGGGTTGTATGGAGTAGCTCTTCGTCTTGAAGAGCCAAGTGGATACCCGTTACATCTATCCTCACAGATGGACGAGGGCTTCAAGGAACTCTTCTTGGACAAAGGGGGAGATGTTGTCAATTCCTCGTATGCAATGAGCTCCAGGCAAATTGGAGTCCAATTGGCCATTCAACATCTGGATGCTCTAGACCGAACGTTCTTGTTTACGCAAGAGGACCAATCCCTGGATGTACTTGGGCCTCTGACCTACACGGCAACGTTCCCCGGCCACCTACCAGTGTCTACGGAATTGTGGTGCCCCTTGGCCTATGACAAGCTGGAAGCATTCCCCATCGTTGTTGTCCCCAGCCAGAAGAACTGGGGGGAGCTGCATCTTCGTCTGAGCGCACCTCTACCCGGAATCGCCAACCACACCCCCGTCGGTCGGAGCGAGAAGATGGGGGTGCTCGAGTTGGTCCCAAGGGCTCGGACGGCAGGTGCTCAAAGGATGACCTTCAAACTGTCAAGTCTCTTCGTAGATGGAGAGCAGACCATCGACGCCATACCCTTTGGTGAGTACGACTCGAGGGTGATTTTTCAGGATGGCGTCTTCATCAACGGAGAGTCCGTGGTGACGATCTCTGACACGCAATCGGAGTACGTTGTCCAGACCGATGGGTTGGGTAGCATCCTCATCAACGTCCAACACGGTGATGGACTGCTCTACGGTAAGTCAATCTACTTGGTCCTCAACGAAGGTGAGGTGTTCAGGCATCCCAAGACGGGCAGAATCGCGCTTGAATTCCGGAGCACCATCCAGTTCACGTCTCCGCCGTATCTATTGCCTGGCGTTCGACCAGGCATGTACACAGTCGTCTTGATGAGCCCGCAACCTTCCCCAGACTCCAGTTATGGGCTCATGGAAACGCACGTCGTAGAGGGCGCTGTCGCCGATGTCGTGTTTCAGCTCGACGATTAGCCGCATCGGCATCGCGAGCGACGGCGTCGAAGCAGCCACGAGCCGATGGCGAGCGCGAGGATCAGCGCACCGATCGTGAAGCGTGCTCGGCCGCGGGGCGGCGGGGGTGCGACGAGCGGCGCGTGACCGGCTCCGATCACGGTCCAGCCGGCGAGGTGCCAGGGCTCCTCGAAGCCGGGTGTGCGCGCCAGGCGCTGTCGGGCGCGCAGCAGTGCGGCGGCGGGGCTGGCGCCGCGCGCGAGCTCGCGGTGCACGAGCTCGCTGACGCGACACAAGGGCTCGAGCTCGAGCTCGCGTGTCGTGAGCAGCACCGCTCGCGCTCCGGCCTGTAACCAGAAGGGAGCCAGGCGCGCGGGGTCGACATCCGCGGCCTGCGACAAGGCGATGGTCTGGACGACGAGGCGGGGCGCGGGACAGGCTTCGATCTCGGTCGCGCCGAAGCCCGCGGTGAGGCCGTCGCTCGTGAGGAGGATGCCCGGCTCGAGGCGTGCGTCGTCGCGGCCGATGGTGGTGACGATCTGCAGGACGTCGGCAGCGCACAGCTGTTCGGTGAGCCGTGCGGTCGTGAAGTCCGCGCCCGCGAAGGCGTGCACGCGCTCTCTCGGCCAACCTTCGAGCAAGCGTGCCAGGCGATCGGCGTCGAGCGGCAGCGGCGCGAACTCGCCGGTGCTTTGCGGTGCACCGAGGACCGCGCACGTGCCCGCGGCGAGCGCGAGCGGCGCTCGCGCGCGCGCGTCCAGTGCCAGGGCGGCGGCGAGCGAGGACACGCGCGTCAGTTCGAGCTCGGTCCCGAGCGTGCGTCCGTCGGCGAGCAGCAGCGCGCCGAAGGGCACCGCTCCATCGAAGTCGGCGCCGACGATCGTCAGGCGCTCGAGCCCGAGGACCGCAGGCAGGACGTCGGCCGGCAGGAGCGCCCGGAGCAGCCCGGTCAGCAGGGTCCGGGCCAGCTGACGATCGGATGCGGAGCGCGGGGCGCGGCGCAAGGTCGCGTCCGTGCGCGCGCAGAGCGTTGCGAGCACGTCCGGCCGCTCGACCTCGGTGCAGCGCAGGTGTTCCGTCGTCGCGAGGAAGAGCCAGGTGCTGTCCTCGCCCGCGACGTAGCGGAGGATGCCGTGACCCGTGTCAGCTCGCAACAGGTCGCGGCGCACCGTCGCGAGCGTCTGTGCGCTGGCGCCGAGGTCGCGTTCGAGCGGTGCGTAGACTGCGAGCTCCAGCACGAGCTCGAACGCCGTTCGTTCCGCGTCCTGCGTACCGACCGCGACCGCAGCCTGGATCAGCTCGCCGAGCAAGGCGCGCGTTCCGTCCGATTCCAGCGCGGGCACGCGTGCCTGTCGCGGCTGCATCGAGGACTGCTCACGGACCGCGGACCGCAGGATCGGGAGGCGGGCCTGCAGAGCGCTCCAGTGCTCTGCCGCGGGCCGACCCCGTGTGCGTTCCAGGCGCGCCGCCAAAGCCTCGACGTCGAGGTCGTGGCGCTGAGACGTGCGCAGGCCGGCGTGCCGCTGCGCGTCCGCGCGCGCTCCGGTCAGGTGGACCGCAGCCTGGTCGAAGCGTTGCGCGCGCAGCTCGACGTCGGCGAGCGCGAGCTGCACGTCGACGCGCACGTCCTGGTCGTCCGCGAGGCGCGTGAGCGCGTCCTTCAAGAGGGTGGCGGCTTCCATGCTTCCACCCTCGGCGCGGGACGCGCGCCAAAGCACGAGGCCCAGCCGCGCCAGCACCTCGGCCCGCGCCGCCCGGTGTCGGGGATCGTCCGGGGCACCGGGCAGCTCCTGCAGCGCCCGCCGCAAGGCCGTCGCATCACGTCGCGCCGCCTGCCAGCGCACGAGGTCGAGGCGCACGGCGAAGGACTCGTCGCGCGGAGGTCCGTGGCCTTCCTGGGCCGCGACATGCGCGCGCGCGACCTCGAAGGCGGTCCGGGCGCGGTCGAGGTTGCCGAGCTCGAGCTCGAGGCGCCCGCGCGTGGAGGCGGCGCGCGCGAGCAGGTCGGCGTCATCCGTCTCGCCCATGGCCTGCTCGAGCTGCTCGGCGGCCGCACGCAACCGACCGAGCCGGCGCTGGGCCTCGGCCAGCTCGATCCGGTGGCGGCCGCGCTCCGCCCTGGACCCCGACGAAAGCGCCTGCTCGAGCCTCTGGACGTCCGCGAGCGCGCTGGCGCGACCGTCCGCTCGAGCGGCGGAAGCGGCGGGCGCCAGGCTGACCGCGAGCGCAAGACACAGGCGCGCGAGCGGGTGCCAACGCGATCGCGCGCGTGACTTCGGATCGGGGCAGGCCAAGCGGGAAGTATAGGAGGCGGGGTCGCGGCTCGAGCCCGCGGAACGTCCGCGCGGAGCGTTCGGTCCGCAGCGACCTGCGCACGTGCCGCGGAGGCGGTCGGTGACCTCGCCAGGGGCGCCGGCCTCCGTCGCGAGAAGGTGGGACGATGCGGTCCGGTGTCGCTGGCGAACCGCGGCCCCCCAGGCGACCTGGAGCGCTCGTCGCAGCGTGCCGCCAGCCGGTCGAAGGGAACGCCAGGTCGCGCGAGTTCGGAGGGCTGCGGGCTCGCTACCTGACATTCCCCGACGGCACTACCGGATCTCCCCGGGCCTGCTGCAATCCAGCCCACGAAGTTTGGGGGAGCGCGGCGCGTCATGGGGTACGCTCCGGCCTTCTTGAACCCGGGTGTCGCTGTGGCGCCCGTTGCCCATGTGTTTGCGACCGGACGATGCGTACGGTCGAAATTGCGGTCCTTCCCGGGCTGCTCACCGAGGAATTCGAATGAGGCTGTTGCTCCACGTGTCCGTTCGCGCGTTCACCGTCCTTGCCCTGGGGGGAGTCTCGGCCGTGGCGGCCACCGCCCAGACCGTGACCGAGTTCGCGCCCTTTACCCCGAACCCGCCACCGTCCGTTTGGTACGAGAACGACGTGCGCTTCGCGGGGATGGCCGAGACGATCGACCTGGTCGGGTTCGGCGGTGATCTGGAAGCGAACCAACCCCTGGCGACGGGGGCGGCGCTGTTGACGACCACCTTCGACAACAACGACAAGGCCGAGGTCGGTGTGTTCGACGCCTATGGCTTGCCGGGTTCGATCTTCGGCTCGCTCGTCATCAGCTATTCCTGGCACAAGGCTTCGAACGCTGGCCAGAACCTCGCCGCCGCACCTGCGCTGAAGCTGACCTTCTCGAACGCGTTGTGCGACGATCCCGGCAGCGCGGGAGACTGCTTCGGAACGCTGGTGTTCGAGCCCACGTGGAACGGGCCGGGGTCGACGCCGGGGACGCCGCTCAGCTCGAATCCGCCCCTGGACACCTGGGTGACGGAGACGATCGATGCGAACAACGGGCTCTTCTGGTGGACCGGCGGCTTCGGCGAGCCGAACACCGCCGGCGGACCGCCCTTGAACACGCTCGCGGGTTGGGCGGCTCAGTTCACGTCGGACTTCGGCGACGCACTGATGTTCCAGGTCAGCATCGGCGTCGGCACGTTTAACCAAGGTCAGGTCGGCTACTTCGACGACGTGCAGATCGCGCACTCGTTCGGGGTCGGCTACAGCCGCAACTGGAACTTCGAGGCCCCGACGCCGATCGTCCGCAACGTGGACACGCTCGAGACCTTCCTGTCCGTGCAGGCGGCGATCGACGATGCGGACACGCTGGACGGGCACACGCTCGAGCTGTTGGTGACGGATTGGACCGAGGGTCCCCAGATCCACTTCACGAAGAGCCTGACCTTCCGGCCCGCGACGACGGCGACCCTGCGACAGTCCGGCGATACCGGGACGGGCGGGGATGCCCGCGCGTGGCTGTTGATCGACAACGGCTTGACGGTTGCGTTCGAGGATCTTGATTTCGACGGCAACGGCTTCCGCGTATGGCAGGGAATTCGCTCGAAGGCGACCCTGGACGTCACGAACTGCACGTTCAATGACATCCAGTTCGACGCGAGCGGTCCGAGCTACGCGGGAACGGCCATCACGACGATCACGGCCTCGGGACCGCTGACCGTCTCCGGTTGCGAGTTCACGAACATCGGACGGATCGGCCTCCACATCTTCGGCGAGGCCACGGTCGAGAACTGCACGTACACCGGCAAGGGCGTCGGCGACTTCCTCGACTACATGCTCTGCGTGGGCTCGTCGGGGGCTTCGATCGGGGATGCGACCATCACGGGCTGTACGGTGACGAACAACCGTGGCGTCGCGTCCTCGGACGGCTCGGGGTCGGCGGGCATGCTCGCTTCGACCTTCTTCGGCCTGGGGACCGAGGCGACGATCTCGGGTTGCACGTTGACCGACAACACGATCGGTCTGGCGGTGGGTTTCAACGTGGCCGACATGTCGACGGTGTTCGCGAACGGCAACCGGATCTTCGACAACGACTTCGGCCTGATCAACACGTCGAGCATCAGCACCGTGAATGCTTTGAACAACTGGTGGGGGCACACGAGCGGACCGCTCGACACGGCCGGGACCTTCGAGGCGGGCAATCCCCCGTGCTTCCTGTCCGACTTCGACAACGGGCTCGATGTCATCAATGCGGATGGACTCGGCAACTTCGTCTCGAACGGGAACGTGGACTACTGCTCGTGGCTCCTGTGCGACACGATCACGCCCGCCAGCACCGCCGCACGCAACGGCCCAGCACCGATCAACCCGGACGGCTTCGTCTCGGTGACGGACCCGGTCGTAGGCGGCGTGTGGAACTCGACGATCGACATCGTGACCCCTGGCGCGCTGGGCAGCATCATCGCGATCGCCCTGGGCGGGCCCGTCGACAGCATCTTCCTGAGCGGCACGGTGGCCGGCGAGCTCTTGTGCCTGCCGCCGTTCGTCTCGCCCTTCAACATTGCAGCCGGGATCCACGCGATCGGAATCCCGGTCGACTGCTCGCTCCTGGGCGCGACGCTCTGCACGCAAGGCGCCACGTTCGTCAGCGGTGCGGTGACGCTCCAGAACGCGATCGACATCACGATCGGTACGTTTTAGCCGCAGCGACTCGAGCTCGTGGGACCGCCAGGTCGCGTGAGCTCGTGATGGCTGCGAGCTAGCACGAGGCGGGGGTTCCTCCTTCGCCGGCGGCGGGGGCGGAGCGATCCGTCCTCGCCGCCTTCGTAGCCGTTCGGTGCGCAGAGCGGACTGTGGAACAACCCTTACGCTGACCCCGGGGGAAGCGCGAAAGGGGGGGCCGGGTGAGCCGCAGACGGGCCTACAATCGCGCGCCCGACGTCTGCTCGGTCTCCGCCTTCGTCCAGAGCCTCCTCCGTTCTCATGACTTTTCGACCCTTCCTGCGCGTTGCCGCCCTGGCGGCTTTTCTTCCTCTCCTGGCCTCCCAGCAGGCCGTTTCCGTCCAGAGCGACCCGCGCGGTCCCGGTCCCGAGGCCGAAGCGGCCTTCGCCGAGCTCCTGACGAATGCGCGCCTGGTCGGGTTCACGACCATCACGGGCATGGAGGGCTTGAAGGCGGACAGCTACACGCTGACGCGGGTTTCGAAGCAGGACGACGGCAAGTGGTTCTTCGAGGCCAAGATCGAGTTCGGGGGCACGGCCATCCCGATGGGCTTGGCGCTGCCGGTCGAGTGGGCGGGGACGACACCGGTCATCACCGTCGACGACATGGGCTTCCCGATGATGGGCAAGTACTCGGCGCGCGTCCTGTTCCACGACGACCGTTACGTCGGTGTGTGGCATGGTTCGAGCGGCTCGGGCGAGATGTTCGGGCGCGTCGAGCGCATGGGCGACGAATCCCTCCCTGAAGCGACACCCGGGGGAAGCGGCGGCAAGCCGGCGGGTGAGGGCGACGACGGTGCCAAAGGGGACGACGACGAAGGCACCGCGCGCGCGCACGACGCGTCATCGGACGGCTCGTGGCCCTCGTTTCGAGGTCGCGGTGGCCGCGGCATCGCGGACGGCTTCAAAACGCCGGTGACGTGGGACATCGACAGCGGCGAGCACGTGCGCTATCAAGTCGACGTACCGGGCCTGGCGCACTCGTCTCCCGTCATCCACGGTGACAAATTGTTCGTGACGTCCGCCGTGCGCCTCGACGGCGACCAGGAGCTGCGCGTCGGCCTCTACGGGAGCATCGATCCCGTCGTCGACGACAGTGAGTTCGGCTTCCTGCTCTTCTGCTACGACAAGAACACCGGCGAGCTCTTGTGGGAAGAGGCCGCCTGGGAAGGCAAGCCCGCCATCGCGCGGCATCCCAAGGGCAGCCACGCCGCGTCGACGCCCGCCTGCGACGACGAGCGCGTCGTCGCCTTCTTCGGCTCCGAGGGTCTGTACTGCTACGACCACGACGGCAAGCTGCTGTGGAAGCAGGACTTCGGCGTGCTCGACTCGGGCTTCTTCCTGGTGAAGGCCGCCCAGTGGGGGTTCGCCAGCTCGCCGATCCTGCACGACGACAAGGTCGTGATCCAGGTGGACGTGCAGGGGCAGAGCTTCGTCGCGCTCCTGGACGCGAGGACGGGCAAGGAGATCTGGCGGACGAACCGCGAAGAGGTCCCGACCTGGAGCACGCCGACGGTCGACGTGCGCGCCGGGCGCTCGCAAGTCATCTGCAACGGCTGGAAGCACATCGGCGGCTACGACCTCGCGACGGGGGAAGAGCTCTGGAAGCTCGAGGGCGGGGGCGACATCCCGGTGCCGACGCCGGTTGTCGCCCACGACCTGATCTACATCACGAACGCCCACGGTCGCCTCGCGCCGATCTACGCGATCGACGTGAACGCGACGGGCAAGCTCGAGGCCGACCCCGAGAAATGCGCGGCGATGGCCTGGAGCCACGACCGCCGGGGGATCTACATGCAAACGCCGATCGTCTACGGCGACGAGGCCTACTTCTGCAGCGACGCCGGCATCGTCGGTTGCTTCGACGCGCTGTCGGGCGAGGAAATCTACCGCGAGCGGCTCGGCGAAGGGCGAACCGGCTTCACCGGCTCGGGGATCGCAGCCGACGGCAAGCTGTACTTCACCAGCGAGGAAGGCGACGTCTATGTCGTTCGCGCCGGCCGCACGTTCGAGGTCCTGGCGACGAATCCGCTCGGCGAGGAGTTCATGTCGAGCCCCGTGGCCTCCGAAGGCACGCTCTACTTTCGCTCCCGCCGCATGCTGACCGCTGTCTCCCTCTGAACCCATGCCCGAATTCGCCCACGTCGAGAGCCATGGCCGGCTCCTTACCGTCACGATCGATCGCCCCGAGGTCCTGAACGCGCTCCATCCCGCCGCGAGCTACGAGCTGGCCGGGATCTTCGACGACTTCGAATCCGATCCGAAGCTCTGGGTCGCGATCGTCACCGGCGCCGGCGAGCGCGCCTTCTGCGCCGGCCTCGACCTCAAGTCCCAGGCCGCCTCCGACAAGCTGCCCGACGCGCCGGAGACGGGCTTCGCCGGCCTGACAGAGCGCTACGGCGGCGCCAAACCGATCATCGCGGCCGTGAACGGCATCGCCGCCGGCGGTGGCTTCGAGATCGCGCTGGCCTGTGACCTCGTCATCGCCAGCGAAACCGCGCGCTTCTCCTTGCCCGAACCGCGCATCGGCCTGGCCGCCATCGCGGGCGGCATCCACCGGCTCTCGCGCCAGATCCCGCTGAAGCACGCGATGGGAATGCTCCTGACCGGCCGCAACGTCAGCGCACGAGAGGGCCACGAGCTCGGCTTCGTCAACGAGGTCGTCCCCGCGGCCGAGCTCATGACGACCGCCCGCCGCTGGGCCGACGACATCGCCGCCTGCGCCCCGCTCTCGATCCTCGCCACCAAAGAACTCGCGATCGAAGGCATGCGCCACGGCACCGTCAAGGAAGCGATGAACGCGGACTACCCCGCCCTGGAGCGCATGATCCGCAGCCGAGACTTCGTCGAAGGCCCCAAGGCCTTCGTCGAAAAGCGCAAGCCCGACTGGCAAGGGCGCTAGCCTGCTAGCAGGCCCGGGCAAGAATCACCGGACGCGCTGCGAGAGTTCACCAAGCGTGGCCAGCACAAGCTGTGGCGGGGCCACACACGTCAGGCGTGGCCCCACCTTCTCCCGCGACTTGCTTCTGAAAGAGCGCCCAGCATCCGGATGACATGCAAGGGACGTCGTCCTGAAGCCTGATGACTTCTTGGCGGCTCCTAGCAGTCTGATGAAAAAGTGCTTCGGATGCGATGCATGTGACCGGGAGGCCCGGCAGGTGCGCGAGAACGCAGGCGAATCGGTCGATTCGGCGAGGCTCTCGTGTGCCGGCCGGGCTTTCCGGACGCGTGCAGCGCGCCGGATGAATTTTTCATCAGGCTGCTAGCCCTGCGTTCCTCGGCCTGCAATCTCTCGAAGTCCGGGCGCGCTTACGGGATCGTGACCTGCGACGTACAGGTCGACGGTGCCTTCGCGCCCGCGCAGCGTAGACTGCGAGCATGCGGCTCATCCACGCGCACTGGTCCCTCGCGGGGCTCGGCCTCGTGGTTCTCGGCGTCTGCACCGCCTCCGGGCCCGGCGCGCAGGACGCCGCCCCCACGGCAACCGCCGCCGAGTTGGGACGTACGCTCTTCTTCGATCCAATCTTGTCGCGCGACGAGAGTGTCGCCTGCGCGACCTGCCACGACCCGGACAAGGGCTTTGCCGACGACGAGCCCCTGTCCGAGGGCGTCTTTGGACGGCGCACGCTCCGCAACGCCCCCACGCTCTTGAACCGTGGCACCGGCAAGAGCTTCTTCTGGGACGGCCGGATCACGCGGCTCGAGGATCAGGTCCTGGCGCCGATTCAGGATCCGCGCGAGATGGACCTGCGCTTGGAAGAGGCCGTCGCCCGCCTGACCGCCTCCGCCACGTACCGGCCCGCCTTCGAGCGCGTCTTCGACGGTGCCCCGACGGAAGAGCGGCTCGCCACGGCGCTGGCCGCCTTCGTGCGCGGCATCGTCGTCGACGACAGTCCCGTCGATCGCTTCCGCGCCGGTGAACGCGAGGCGCTCGATCAGGCCGAGCGCTCCGGTCTGTGGTTCTACGAGAGCCGCGGCCGCTGCTGGCGCTGCCATTCCGGCCCGCACTTCACCGACGAGGACTTCCACAACACGGGCATCGGCGCGCACGACGGCACGCCGGAGCCCGGGCGCTTCGCGGTGACGGGCGATCCGAACGACACCGGCCGCTTCAAGACTCCGAGCCTCCGTGGCCTCGTGCACACGGCCCCGTACATGCACGATGGCAGCCTCGCCACGCTCGAGGACGTCGTGGCCTTTTATCGCCGCGGTGCGAACGCGAACACGACGCTCGATCCGCATCTGGCGCCACTCGACATGACCGACGCGGACGCGGAGAACCTCCTGGCCTTCCTGCGAGCCTTGTCGAGAGAGTAGCGAGCGACTCGACCTCAGCTCTCGAGCGACAGAGAAAGGTGGCGGGCCAAGCGCTCGGCCTCAGCGGCGTCCGCCTTCGCGAACAGGAAGCGCAAGCAACCCTTGGGGCCGGACGGGAAGCCCTCGACGTGGGCGAGGCTGCGCAGAGTGATCCGGATCTCGCACGAGAGGAAGCCGCGCTTGAAGCTGACGACGGCCAGGTCCTTCAGGGGCAAGCGCAGGGTCTCGACCTTGCTCGAACGCGCGATCCCGAGGAGCTGGCTGCGGTATTCGGCGACCAGTTCCTCGTTCTCGACTCCGATGATGCCGCGCAGCTCGTAGATGCCGTCGAGCTTGTCCTTGTTCAAGAAATTCAGGCGCTTGCCCTTGGGCCAGACGACATCGCGCGCGACGTTGCGTTCGCGGTTGTGACGCGGGTTCTTGGCGATGTCCTCGACGCTCGTGCTCATCTCGCTGGCGGCTTGGTAGCGTTGCGCCGGCTCGCGCTGCATGGCCTTCAACACGACGTCGTCGAGGCGCGCGTCGACCCGCGCCCGTTCGGAAGGCAGCGCGAAGCGCCCGACCGGAAGCTCGGCCGTCAGCATCTCGTAGAGGACGACGCCCAGCGAGTAGATGTCGGCCCTGTGGTCGACGTCCCGTGGCCGGTGCATCTGCTCGGGCGCCATGTATTGCGGCGTGCCCATGACCTGGCTGGCCCGCGTGAGGCGCCAATCGTCCTCGTCTTGACCGAGCACCTTGACCAGCCCGAAGTCGGCGATCTTCGGACGACCATTCGCATCGACGAGGATGTTCTCCGGCTTGATGTCGCGGTGGACGATGCCCTGCTCGTGGGCGTACTGGAGCCCGGCGCAAATCTCCGGCACGAGCCGCAAGGCGTCGGCCGCGCGCAGGCGCCCGAGCTCGATCAATTGCCGCAGGTGCGCGCCCTCCACGTACTCCATCACGAGGAAGTAACGGCCGTTCACCTCGCCGAAGTCGTGCACGGCGACGACGTTGGGATGGTTCAAGCGCGCCAGGGCGCGGGCCTCGCGCAGGAAGCGTTCGGCGAAGGCCGGCTGGCTCATGACCTCCGGCGCGAGGATCTTCAGGGCGACGGTGCGGTCGAGCCGCGGCTGGCGCGCCTTGTAGACGAGCCCCATCCCACCGCGCCCGACGAGCTCCAGGATCTCGAACTGCGGAAAATCGCGTTGGATCGCCGAGAGCTCGACCTCCGCACCGGACGGACGCGCGGCGTCGTGCAGGAACGGCGCCGGATCGCCCACTCCCTGGCGCAGGAGACAGGCGGGGCACAGACCCGAGAGAACGCCGCCCTCGGCCAAGGGTGCACCACAGCGCGGACAGCTCGCTCGTTCGTCGTGTCGATCGTTCATGAAGAGGTTCCTCCCTCACCCTTGCTGAAAGAACCGACGCGGGAGGTTACCGGGTTTCTGCCGCATTCGAGTCGGGAGCGACCGGCGGCCGTCCCGCTCGCTCAGGAAAGGGCCTCGAACAGGCCCCGCAGCTCGTCTTCGAGCTCGCTCGGATCGACCAGAGTCTGGGCCACGCGCCGGCGCAGGAGCTCGCCGAAGCGCCGACGGAGGCGGAGCGCCGCGACCTTGACGGCGCCTTCGGTGGCGCCGATGCGCTCGGCCAACTCGCGGTAGCCCGGAGACTCCTGCTGCCCTCCGAGCGTTGGCAAGAGGGCCGCGAAGACGTCGCCCTTGCCGCCGGCTTCGTACTCCGCGCGCAAGGTCTCGAGCGCGCCCTCGAGCACCGCGTGCCCCCAGGCCCGCGTGAACTCGCGCTCGGGATCCGTGGCGTCGACCGGCTCCGCGACCCAACGGCCCTCGGCCCGGGCCGCGTCGATCGAGACGTGCCGCCGTCCCCCGCCGCGCTTCCAGGCTTCCTCGCGCGCGCGTCCGTTCGCGAGGAAGTGCCGGAAGCAGGTCAAGAGATAGGCCCGAAAGCGCCCGCGGTCGGCGTCGGCACGCGCGAGCAGATCCCCCTCCAGGAGCTCGGCGAAGAAGGCCTGCACGCCGTCTTCCGCCTCCACCCGCGCGCTGCCCTGGCGGCGCGCGAAGGCGTAGACGGGATACCAGTAGGCCTGGCAGAGCTCCGACAGGGCGGCCTGCCGCGCGTCGTCGTCGTCCTCCTGACCGGCGCGTTGGACGAGGCTCCAACGGGTCGTGGCGAAGTCACGGGCAAGCTGTGGCCCCGCGCTCGCAGGGCCCTTCGAGGTGGGGTCCGCCATCCCCCGAGGATAGCAGTCGCACGTGCCGCTCGGAACGGCGGCGCGGCTCCCCCGCTGACTCGAGGGATGACCTGAAGGACACGTTGCCGCTGACGGCTGCGAGGGTCGCGCTGATCGTGGTCGATCCGAGGCCCACGCGCAGTCTCAGCCCTTCGAATCCGAGCTCGCGAACGCAACGCCAAGGACTCGTCGCGTGCCTCGACGAGCGGCGCCTCTGCGCCGGCGTCGGCTCAGAGCGTGACCTGGAACGTCGTGGCGCCGCTCACGGCGCCCAGCGTCGCCGTCACCTGGGCCGAACCCAACGTGAGGCCCAGCGCCTGCCCCTCTTGCCCGAGCACGTTGAGCACGATCACGATCGCGCCATTGCCGCTCGCCCAGGTGACCGCGGTGGTCAGATCCTGGGACGAGCCGTCCGTGAAGAAGCCCGTGGCCGTCAGCTGCAGAGTCAGGCCGAGAAGCGTGCTCGGAGGATCGGGCGTGATCGCGATCGAAATCAAGAGCGCATCCGTCGTCGTGAAGGTCGTGGCGTCGCTCACGGCCCCCAGGCTGGCGGTCACGGAGGTCACGCCCGTTCCGATGGCCGTCGCCAGTCCGTGCGTGCCGAGCGCATTGCTCACGACGACGACGCCGCCGTCCGAGCGCGACCACGTCACGGCGCTCGTCAAGTCCTGGGTCGACGCGTCGGTGAACGTCCCGGTCGCCAATCGGGAGCTTCGACGACGGCCGCTGCGAGCGCGTGCCATCGTCGCGTCCTGGGGATGCACCGCGATTGCGAGCAACCGCGCGCGCCCCTGGAAGTCCTTCCTCGATCTTCGACCTCTCGCGGCGGCGCCCTTGTAACGACGGCCGCGACCCGCGCGGAAAATCTCCGCTCCGAGGCGTCTGCTCCACCTGCCCGCTCCAAGGGCCCCCTGCACGGGACCTGAAGGCTCTGTCAGTCGCCGGTTCCGCCGTAGCGCTCGAACCACGCGAGCACGTGCAACGCCTTCGCCATCAGGTGGCTGGGCCGCGCCGCGATGCCGTGGGAAGCGTCGGGCACCCGCACGAGAGCCGTCTCGACGCCCTGCAGCTGCAGCGCCTGGTAGTACTGCTCGGACTCCGAGATCGGCGTGCGGTAGTCGGCCTCTCCGGTCAAGAGCATCGTCGGCGTCGTCACGTTGCCGACCAAGGACAGCGGCGAGCGTCGCCAGTAGTGCTCCTGATGCTCCCAGGGCGGGCCCGGAAACCAGTACTGCACGAAGAAGTCGTAGGCGTCGGCCGTGAGGACGAAGCTCGTCCAGTGGATGACCGGCTTCGCGACGACCGCCGCCCGGAAGCGGTCAGTTCGGCCGACGATCCAGCTCGTCAACACGCCGCCGCCGCTGCCGCCGGTGACGTAGAGGCGCTCGGGATCGACCTGGCCGCGCTCGAGCAGTGCGTCGACGACCGACATGAGGTCGTCGTAGTCGTGGCCGGGATAGGCGTGGTGGATGGCGTTGCCGAAGTCCTGTCCGTAGCTCGTGCTGCCGCGCGGGTTGGCGTAGAGCACCATGTAGCCCGCCGCCGCATAGAGCTCGAGCTCGGCTGAGAAGTGCGGGCCGTAGGCGGCGAACGGTCCGCCGTGGATCTCGAGGATCAGCGGATAGGTCTGCTCGGGGTCGAAGCCGGGCGGCTTCGCGACCCAGGCCTGGAGCGCAAGGCCGTCGAAGGACGACGTGCAGCGCAGCTCCTCGATCGTCGCGAGTTCCTTGTGCGCCAACAGGTCCTCGTTCAGGGCCGTGCGCGCGAGTGGAACCTCGGCGCCGGCAGGCACGACCGCGATGTCCGCGGGACGACTGGGACGCGAGCGCGTGTAGGCCAGGTCCCCGGAGCGCGAGACGCTGAAGGCTCCGCTCGTGTAGGGACGCCCGAGCGACGTGCCGCCCAGGTCGACCGCCGGGCTCGGACGAGGTGCGCCACCGTCGATTCCGACCGAGGCCACGCGCGTGGTGCCGTGCTCGTCGTACTGGAACCAGATGCGGTCGTCGGACCAGGCGGGCGCCGCCACGCTGCGGTCGAGTTCGGGCGTGAGGCAACGCGTCTCCCCGCTCGCGAGCTCGAGCAGCCAGAGCCGCGTGGGCTCGTAGCCCTGGCGCCGGTCGTCGAAACCCGTGTACGCCACGAAGCGCCCGTCGGGGGAGAGCGCAGGACTCGCGTCGGGACCGTCGCGGTCCGTCAGGGCTTCCAAGGAGCCGTCCGCGAGGTCGACGCGCCACAGCTCCGAGTCGAGCGGCGCGGTCCCTTCCGGCTCGCGATTGGCCGACAGGACGAGGCCCGAGCCGTCGGGCAGCCAGGCCAGCCGACCGCCGTGATCGAAGGGCCCGTGCGTGAGCTGCCGGGGCGTCCCTCCGTCGGCGGACAGGACGAAGACCTGCTGGTACTCGAGGTCCAGGAAGCCCGCGCCGTCCTGGCGATAGTGGAACTGCGTGATGACGCGCGGTCGTGGCGCCCAGTCGGCGCCTTTCGGTGCGCTCGGCAGGTCCACGAAGCTCTCCGGGGTCTCTGCGACGGCGGCGGAGAAGGCCAGCCAGCGACCGTCCGCGGACCACGCGAGTCCGCTCGGCGACGAGAGCAGGTTCGTGAGCGCCACGCTCTCGCCGGTGTCGAGCCAACGCAGGTGGATCTGGCCGCCGGAGATCCAGGCCAGGCGCTCGCCGTCGGGCGACCAACACGGCGCGCCGTCGCTTCCGTTCGTGGCCCCGGGAACCGGCCGGTGCCGCCCGCTCGCGACGTCGATCGACCACAGCGCACGCCGCCGCCGATCGCTCAGGATGTCGAAGCCGTTGCGTACGTAGACGACGGTCGAACCGTCCGGCGAGATGGCGGGCTCATCCGCGAACTCGAGCTCGAACACGTCCAGCGGCCGAAAGCGGCGCGCGACGGCGGGCTCTTCCTGGAGCGCACCCGAAGGTGCGGCCAGAACGAGCGACAACAGGCACGTGATTCCGGCCGCACGCATGACGATTCCCTGCTTCAGTGGTGGTGGCCGCCGTCCGGTCCGTGCACGTGGCCGTGTTCGATCTCCTCGGCGGTGGCGGCGCGGACATCGACGACCTTGACGTCGAAGTTCAGGTTCATGCCGGCCAGGGGATGGTTCGCGTCGAGCTTCACCTCGGAGCCGGCGATCTCGGTCACCGTCAGGATGTGGACCCCGGCGTCACTCTGGGCCTGCAACCGCATTCCCACCTCGACTTCGACGTCCTTGGGCAACTGGTCGCGCTCGACGGTCTGGACCATGCGCTCGTCGCGCTCGCCGTAGCCCTTGACGGGCGGCACGATGACGGAGAGCTCGTCGTCCTTGGTCTTGCCCTCGAGCTCCTCTTCGAGCCCGGGAACGAGCGCGCCCACGCCGTGTACGTACGCGAGCGGCGGGCCGCCCGAGGACGAATCGATCACCGCCCCCTCGTCGTCCTTCAGGGTGTATTCGAGCGAGGCGACGGCGTGCTTCGTGATGTGCATGAAAGCCTTCTTGGGTGGTTCGGGGGGCCTGCGGGTATCGCGCTGCTCGTCTTTCGAGACGTTCCTCGACGCGCGTCCACACGCACGGGCCGGATGGCCCCGTGCAGGCCGGTTCCCCCGGGGGACGCGGCGCATCGTAGCGCTCCGTCCGACCAGCCCGACCGTCGATCGGCGTTTATTCCCCGTCCGGCTGAGGGCGTGTCGCGGCGGTCGGGATGCAAATCAGGTCGCGATAGCTCCCGCTGCCGGTGTTTCCGAAGCCCATCAAGAGCCTGGCACGCGCGACATCGTGCACGCCGAAGCCGGAGGCCCGCCGTTGGATGCCGGCCGGTTCGTCGTAGCGCCGCCAGCCGGGCTCGCCGCCCGCCAGGTCGACGACGAAGAGGCCCGCGACCACGCTGCGCCCGTCGGCCGTCCCGCCCCAGAGCGCGAGTTCGCCGTGCTCGGCATCGTGCACGAACGCGCCGTTGCGCCGTCCGGGAAAGCGCTCGGCCTCGAATTCGCCGACGAGTGTCCAGGCCGGCTCCTCCGCGCGCAGGTCCAGCCGCCAGAGGTCGCTCGCGAACTCGAGCGCGGCCTCGTTCTCGATGCCCGGGACCTGTCCGCCCGAGACGTAGAACGAACCCGTTCGCGCGTCCAGCGCGTAGGCGAAGCCGAAGCGGGGTCCGGGGCCGCCTTCCGCGGCGAGTCGCCGCCAACGGACGCGGTCGCCCTCGATCGCACCGAGCCACGTGTCCTCGAGAAAGCCCGCCGCACCGCCGCCGGCGAACACGACCAACGCGTTGCTTCCAGGGTCGTAGCCGAAGCCGTGGAGCAAGCGCGCCGCCGGTGGCGCGTCGCTCTCGAGCGCGGTGAACTGCAGCGTCTCGCCGCGCAGCTCCACGCGGTGCAGCTCGTCCAAGGGCACCTGCCCCTGACCGTAGCCACCGAACAGGTAGGCCTGCGTTCCACCGGGCACGATCGCCACCCGCCGCGAACCGGCCGGCGTCGGCACGTCGCCCGCGAGCGCGAGCGGGCTCCAGACGTCCTCCTCGAGGTCGAAGGCCCAAGCGTCGGCGAGGGGTGTGCCGTAGGGCGCGTAACCCGATCCACCGAACAGGATCGCGCGCGTCGGGTCCTTCGCCGGGACGAAAAAGACGGCGTGTTCGCGCGCCTCGGGGCCCAGCTCGCCCTCCCATTCGGCGACCGTCGCGAGCGTCTCCTCCTGCGCAGGCGCTGCGTCCTGAAGACCCAGCGCGAGGCCAACGAACAAGAGCGGGTTCACCATCGCCGCACGGTAGCAAGGCCCCGCTCCCGCTTCCGCCCGGACGGGGTGTGAAGTGCGCAAGTCCTGCGTCAGGGAACGAACGAGCGGGCGGTGTCCAGCGCGAAGGCCGCGACGTCGAGCGCGTCCTTCTGCAGGCGCCGTACGGCCGCCGCTCCGCGGTGGACCAGGCCGCGCGCGGTCAGGGCCAAGAGGCGCGCGCGATCGACCGGAGCTCCTCGACCACGGGCGTAGCCCGCCAAGAGCGCGCGCGAGAGCTCGTCGAAGTCTCCCAGGCGCTCGTCGACGGCGCGGTCCGCGATCCAATTCGCGAGGTCGGCCACGGGATCGCCCGGCCCCAGCTCGTCCAGGTCGAGCAACATCCACGTCCCGTCGCGCCGACGCGCGACCTGGTCGGGGTGGAAGTCGTTGTGGCACCACGTGACGCGTTCGCAGGGAGCGATCTCGAGCGGGAACAGGCGCGCCTCGAGCGCCGCATCCACGCGCAGGAGCGGGCGTAGCCCCTCGAAGTCCGTCGCGCTCAAGGCCGCACGCGCGGTCGCCGAGAGCGCGGGGGGAGACGGCGTCGCATGCAAGCGCGCAAGCACGGTTCCCGCATCCTCCGCGTGTTCGAACGTGTCCGGATCGAAGGTCTCGACGTCCAGCCAGGGTTCGAACAGGATTCCGTAGCGCTCGATGTGACCGGAGAGGCGCGGTACGTCCTTCCCCCCCGCGGCCTCGAAGGCCTCGCGCGCCGCGACGATCCGGCTCGCCTCCGCCAGCGGATGAATCCGACAGCCCAGGTCGAAGCGCGTCTTGCCCGCGTCGCGCAGACGCACGTGCACGCGATAGACCGCCCGCCGCTCGGGCTTGTAGCGGACGAGTCGAGCCTCGAGCCGCCGTCGCCGCACCATCCCCGGTGGCGCCAGGCCGGCCTTGTGCAGAAACGAGGCCAGCTTCTTGCGCAGCAGGAAGACCGGCGTGCCCTTCAGCTCGCGGTCGGCGGCGTTGACGAAGAGCAGCGTCGGACGGTCCGGCACCTTCGCGCGCGGGATCAACGACGGCGACACCTCGCTCCAGCTCTTGGCCTTGAGCGGACGCTGCGTGAGGATCTTGTCCTTGCCGTCGGCATAGGTCTTCGCCACGACGACCTCGGGTTCGCCATCCTCGAAGCACACGTCGTAAGAACAGGTCGTCGAGACGCCCGGCTTCCAGCGGGCGAACTCCCAGGTCACCGAGCGAATCGCAGGGCCGTCGGGACGTCGCATCCAGCGCTCGACCCAGGCCCGCACCTCGCCCTCCGTCGGCGCCACGAGCTGCACCTCCCCGATGAGCTTCGGCAGGTCGTGCGTTCGTTCGCGTTCGCGGAGTCGGGACATGAAAAAGCTCGGGATCAGGGACGCGCGGGCGTGCCTGCGAAGGCGTCACGCACGAGGTAGGCCAGCGCGACGGTGTCCTCCGCGATGTGCCGCCCCTTCGTGTAGGCCAAGCCGCGCGCCGCCTCTTCGTCGAAGAGCTCGCGTACCAAGCCGTCGCTCGCGACCGCTTTCTCGAAGAGCGGCCGTGCCACGTCGCGCCAGTAGCCGCTGTTGTCGTACTTCTGCCACTGACGGTGCTTCTTCCAGTTGGCCTTGTCCAGGTCCTCCGCCGTCGCCTGCGCCTCGACCGCCGCGAGGCGTGGCTTCAGGTGCTCGGCCGCGCGCGCCTCTTGGCTCTCGTAGGGCACGTCAGCCCACTGCGGAGCGAGGTGACGCGTGATCGCGGCGTGGAAGGGCTTCTGCGGCAGCTCGTGGGCCGGGAAGGCGTAGGCGGCGCGGGCGAAGTCCGGGTTGAGAATCGGCGTGAACACGAGCCCTGTCTGGGAGTTGACCGACGCCGAGCCCCAGCGGCGCGTGTACTCGATCAGGAAGTAGTAGTGCAACGCGTGCAGGCCCTCGAGCCCCTGCGTCGTGGCCTGACGATAGGAGGCGCGCACGATGTCGCGCACGCGCTGCTTCCAGTGCTCGTGCAGGAAGACGGGGCAGTCCTTCATCAGCTTGTCGACCAGCGCGTCCTCGAACTGCTCGGGCGCCAGCGCGTTGGCATCGATCTTCACCGCGAAGTCGGCCTTGCCGAGCCCGCCGTGCTGCCCCATCACGTTCACGACCCCGCCATCCAGGCGCGGCTTGCGGACGAGGAAGGTCTTGTGCTTGCGCGTCGGCATGCCTCCCGCCTGCCAGACGAGCGCCTTCTCGATCGCGACGCGGCAAGCGTCCGCATCCTCGGGCGGAAGCCCGCTCGAGGTCTTCGCGCGAATTTCGAGCCCCGCGATCTCCGCCAACTCGGTCGCCAAGAGAACGTCGAAGCGGCGTGGGTTGCCACGCACGCGCAGGTCCACGTCCGCCCCGCGGTGCAGGAGACAGGACGCCACCATGCGGCTGTCCCAGCCGCCCGAGAGTCCGACGGAGGGCCGCTTCCAGAGCTCGAGCGCGGCGTCCACCATCGAGAGGACCGAGGCCTCGGCCAGTTCGAGGCATTCGTCACGCGCGAGTCGCGGCGGATGGACCCAGCTCGCGAGCGCATCGGTCGAGGCCTTCGTCACGCGCCCGCCGCGGACCGTGAAGCGCTCGCCGGGCCCGACGTGGCGAACCCCGTCGAAGCCGGTGCGGTCGAGCGGAAACCAGCCCAGCGTGAAGCGCACCGCCCAGTCCTCGGGCACGACCGTCATCGGAACGCCGACGGCTTCGAGCGCCTTCATGCGGCTGGAAAGGGCCCACAGCGCGCCGCCGTCGTGCTCCTCCAGCTGGGCCTGTCCGAGCCCGTCCGTAAAGATCGAGAGCTCGTCGTCGGCCCCGGCCCGTTTCGGATCTACCTTCGGCGCGTACACCAGCGAAAAGGGCGGCGCGAGCTCGGCGACGAGCTCCGGTCGCTCGCGCAGCAGGCGTCCGAGGGCCACGAGTGCGCGCTTCTTCGAGACTTCGATCCCGTGCGCGCGCAGGAGCTGTGAAGCTTGCCAGGGGTACTCCGTCGCCAGCGCCCAGCCCTCGTCGTCCTCCTGGAAGAACGGCGCTCGAAAGCCCTTGACCGGCAACTCGGCGAAGAGCACGTGCGCTCCACCGGCCTCGAGCAGGCGCATCGTCAGCCCTTCGGTCACGATCTCGCCGAAGGCTTCGAGAACGCGGCGCTGAACGACGTCGGGGGCAGGTGCTGCGGTGCGCTGGTCGCGCCAGATCAGGAGTAGTCTCAAGGGTAGGGTTTCTCACTTGGTCGAAACGACCGGGGCGGCCGGGGCGGGCCGGCCGTTCGCGGCATCCTCCCGAACCGGGTCGCCGGTGACGAGCGTGAAGCCGGGAAAGCACGCGCCGGCTCGGTGCAATTCAATTGTCGGAAGGCGGGCCCGTCATCGGACCCGGGACGAGCCCCGAGTACACCTCCCCCGAGAGGTAGGTCAGGACGACCATATCCGCGGTTGTCTGGTGGCCCTTTTCGAAGACCAGCTCCTTGGCGGTCGCGCGTTCGAAGAGGTCCTTGACGAAGCCGCGCTCGCGCACGGCCTCCTGGAACAGGGACTTGCCGACGTACTTCCAGTAGCGGCGGTTGTCGTACTTCGACCACTGCCGCTGCTTCTTCCAGTTCTTGTCGCTGGCTTCTTCGGGCGGGAGGGCGGCCTCGGCCGAGGCGATGGCCGCGGCGTAACGATCGCGTGCGCCAGGCGTGCTGTCGTACGGAATGCCTTCCCAGAAAGGAGCCAGCTGACGCGTCACCTCGCGGTGGAAGGGTTTGGTCGGAAGCTCCTCGCCCGGATACGCGTAGGCCGCTCGCATGAAGCCGGTCGACAGGATCGGCGCGAAGACGACGCCCGACTGCGAGTTGATCGAGGCCGCCCCCCAACGCCGGGTGTACTCGTTCAGGAAGAAGAAGTGCAGCCGCGCGAGCCCTTCGAGCCCGTAGGCGTCGGCCGCGCGGTAGGCCCGTCGAATGACGTCCTCGATCTGATCCTTCCAACGCGTACGCAGGAAGATCGGACAGTCCTTCATCAGCTGCGCGACCAAGGCGTCTTCGTAGTCTTCTGGCGCAAGCTCGTGAGCCCCGATCTTCACCGCGAAGTCGGCCTTGCCGATCCCGCCGTGTTGCCCCATCACGTTGACGACGCCGCCGTCGAGCAGCGGCTTGCGCACGAGAAAGGTCTTGTGCTTCTTCGTCGGAAAACCGCCGGCCTGCCAGGTCAAGGCCTTCAGCATGGCGTCTCGACAGCTCCCGACCTCCTCGGGCGGCAGTCCGCTCGTGATCTTGGCGCGGATCGGGCGATCGACGATGGCCGCCAGCTCTTGCGCGATCAGCACGTCGAGCCGCTGCGGATTGCCGCGCACCCGCAGTTCCATGTCCGAGCCACGATGCAAGAGACACGCCGCCACCATGCGGCTGTCCCAGCCGCCGGAGAGGCCGACCGAGGGCCGCGTCCACAGCTCCATCGCCGCATCGGTCATGTCCAAGAGCGACTCGCGCGCCAAGTCGATGCAGTCCGTCTTCGACATCGGCTCTGGCCGCACCCAGCTCGAGACCACTTCCGTCGTCGTCCGCTCGATGCCGCCGGCGTGGATTCGCAGGCGCACTCCGGCGCCGACGTGCTTGACCTTGCGAAAACCCGTCATGTCCAGCGGGAACCAGCCGAGCGTGTAGCGCGCGGCCCAGTCGAGCGGCTCGGGCTCCATCACGTAGCCCGCCCCCTCGAAGCACTTGAGTCGGCTCGACAACGCCCAGGCGTCACCGTCCGCGTACTCCTCCAGCTGGGCCTGGCCGAGCCCGTCCGTGAAGACGAAGAGCTCGGCGCCACCCTGCGGGGCATAGACCAGCGTGAAGGGCGGCGCGAGCTCGGCCAGGAGCTCGGGCGACCGCAGCAGCTCGCGGGCCAGGCGGGGCAGGGCCCGGTCGGCCGCCACGTCGATGCCGCGCGCCCGCAACACGGGGGCCGCCTGGATGGGGTACTCGGTCGAGAGCGCGAGCCCTTCGTCATCCTCCTGCACGAACCGCGCGCGGAAGCCCGCGACGTCGTGCTCGAGAAAGAACACGTCCGCGCCACCGGCGCGGAACTGACGGGCCTTCAAGCCGTCGGGCTCGACGACCCCGTCGAAGGCAGCGCGGGTGCGCATGAGCACGTCGCTCGCGAGAGGGGCGTTCGCCCGCCCGTCTCGCCGGATCAGGAGGATTCTCATCGTTGGACTCTCAGACTCGGGGAAAGGACGCGGGAGGAGTCGGCGGGAATTGCGCCGCACGGTTTCTTCCGTGCCCTGCATCCGCCAGCATGGGCGCCATGATCGACGCCCTCCACGTCCTGGAAGAACTGCGCAAGGCCGGCTTCGGACTCGTCACCGGAGTGCCTTGCTCCTACCTCACCCCCCTGATCGACGCCGTGATCGCCTCGCCCGACATCGAGTACGTCGGGGCGGTGAACGAAGGCGACGCGATCGCCATCGCGTGCGGCGCGCGCTTGGCGGGCCGCAACGCGGTGGTGATGTTCCAGAATTCCGGACTCGGGAACGCGGTCAATCCCTTGACGTCGCTGACCGCGACCTTCCGCATTCCGGTGCTGGTCGTCACGACCCTGCGC
Source organism: Planctomycetota bacterium (assembly GCA_029259595.1). GTDB lineage: Bacteria > Planctomycetota > UBA1135 > UBA1135 > OFTM43. Next base: position 29,387 of record JAJDEW010000062.1, read on the forward strand.
GGGGATCCCGAGGGCGCCGGCGACGAACCGCAACACGAACTCATGGGCCGCATCACGCGCGACATGCTCGCCCTGATGGAGATCTCCCACGAGCTCCTGCCGACCGACCGCGCGGAGCTCGCCGCGGCGCTCGGACGGGCGCGCGAGCACATGGCGACGACGGGCCTGCCGTACGGTCTCGTCGTGAAGAAGGGCAGCGTCGCCCCCGCGGACCTGGAGGCTCCCCAGCTGGCGCCGCCGACCGTGGAGGGCGAGCACGGTCCCGGACCGAGTGGGCCGCGCATCCCGCCGGACCAGGCCCTGGCCGCGATCCGCCGCGCCGTGGCGGAGACGGACGCGCTCCTGACGACGACGGGCTTCACCGGCCGCGCCCTGTATGCCCAGGGCGACCGACCGAACCAGCTCTACATGGTCGGTTCGATGGGCTGCATCTCGAGCCTCGGACTCGGGCTCGCCAAGTGCCGGCCCGACAAGCGCGTGGTGGTCGTCGACGGCGACGGTGCGTTGCTCATGCGCCTCGGCGCCCTCGCCACGATCGGTTTCGAGCGCCCGAAGAATCTGGTACACGTCCTGCTCGACAACGGCGTGCACGATTCGACCGGCGCGCAGGCGACCGTCGCGCCGTTCCTCGATCTGTGCGGCATGGCGCGCGCCGCGGGCTATCCGCGGACGCGCGGAGTCGCGAGCGTCGAAGAGCTCGAGGCCACCGTGCGCGAGGCGAGCGGCCAACTCACGTTCCTGCACGCTCGGACGGAGCCGCGCGCGGACCGCAAGCTGCCGCGGCCGGCCGAGAAGCCGCCGGAGATCGCCGAGCGCTTCCGCGCCTGGCTCGCGAGCTCCTGAAGTCGCGCTCACGATCGAACACCGCCCTCGAGCTCGCAGCCGAGCTCGCGCAACACCTGGGGCACGGCCGCCAGCAGGCCTTCGACCTGGGGCAATTCGATGTGACCGACGCTGCCGATCCGAAAGCACGCTGCGTCGGTGAGCTTGCCCGGGTAGATCGCGAAGCCGCGCTCCGAGAGCCCGCGGTAGAAGGCTTCGAAACGGAAGGCGGGGTGCTCCGGATAACGGAAGGTGGTGATGATCGGACTCTGGACGGCGGGATCCAGATAGACCTGGAAGCCGAGTGCGACCATGCCGGCGACGATGCGCGCCTGGTTGGCCGCATAGCGCGCCCGACGCGCCTCGCGGCCGCCTTCGGCGTCGAGCTCGTCCAGCGCCTGACGGAAGGCCAGGAAGGCGTGCGTCGGCGGCGTGAAGCGGAACTGTCCGTTGGCCTCCAGGGCGCGCCACTGCGCGAAGAGATCCAGGCTGACGCTGCGCGCATGCGGTCCGCAGGTCTCCAGGACGGAGCGCCGTGCCAGCACGAAGCAGAAGCCGGGCACTCCTTCGATGCACTTGTTGGCGGAGGAGACGAGCCAGTCGACGGGGGTCGTCGCGAGGTCGATCGCGAGCGCGCCGAACGAGCTCATCGCGTCGACGAGCAAGCTGCGTCCCGCAGCCGCCACGACGCGGGCCACCTCTTCCAGCGGATTCAGGATCCCCGTCGTCGTCTCGCAGTGCACGAGGGCCACATGGGTCGTCGCGGGCGAAGCCGCCAGCGCGCGCGCGACGGCCGCCGGATCGATCGCTTCGTTCTCGGGGGTGACGAGCACCTCGACCTCGATCGCCGCCACCCGGGCGATCTCGGCCAGGCGCGCCCCGTAGGCTCCGTTCACGAGGACCAACAGGCGGCCGCCGGTGCGCGGGAGCGCCGTCGTCACCATGGCCTCGACCCCGTACGTGCCGCTGCCCTGCAGCGGCAGCGCCGTGAAGGCCGAAGGGCTCGCCCCGTCCGGCACCCCGGCCAGCGCCAAGAGGCGCCTGCGAACGTCCCGGACGAGGTCCAGGAAGGCCTCGTCGCGCGAGCCCAGGTCCCGCAGCATGGCGGCCTTGACCGTCGCGCTGGTCGTGAGCGGACCGGGCGTGAAGAGCGCTTTGTCCTGACTCGCTCCCGCGCCCGTTCCGAAAACGGCGTCTCCGCGGGGCGCCGGGGGCGTAGAGGAGTCGTGAGAGGACGAGGACATGGGCGGGGGGACGCTGTGGATCGGACCCGATCGGGGCCGGTGGGGTAGACTCGGGCACCCGCGCCCTTTCCCGGCCCGGGGATCCCTTACCTTAGAACTCTGATGCAAACCCCGGACCAGCAAACCCCGAGCCAACCCCCCCAGTCATCGTCCGCCCTCGACCCGAAGCCGGTCGCGGACGCGAACGGAGCGCGCGAGCTCGCCGCGCCGGACGTTGGGGCCGCGCCCCACCTGCACGTCGCCCTGAACGTCCGGAACCTGCGACGCTCGATCGACTTCTACCGCACCTTGTTCGAGCGCGAGCCCGACAAGGTCCGGCCCCACTACGCCCGCTTCACCGTGCCCTCGCCCCCGCTGGTGCTCAGCCTGAATGTGGTCGAAACGGTCGGAACGGGCGGCCGGGTGGCCCATCTCGGCCTCCGGTTGGGCACGGGAGCGAGTTATCGCGGGCTCGCCGCGCGCCTCGCCGCGGCCGGGATCGCGCTGCGGGAGGAGCGTGAGGTGCTCTGCTGCCACGCGGTCGAGAACAAGGTCTGGGCGCGCGATCCCGAGGGCAACGAATGGGAGCTGTACGAGCTCGTCGACGACGCCCCCGAGGAATCGGGCCGACGCCCGCAGGGCACCTGCGGTGATCCGGGCAATGATCCGGGCGGAGATCCGGGCGCAGCTTCCGGCGGCTGCTGCTGAGGCCCGGCGTCCAGCTTCTGGACATTAGCAGTCTGCATTTGGACCCCGGACGTGGACCGCGGCCCGGGCGCCTGCCCCAGGGCCTTTGCCGGCGGCGCGCGGACCCGGAAAATCCTTCTCGCCCGCTGGTACGGCGTTTGCCACAGGTGGGGCGTGAAGCGACTCCTCTTCCTCTCTCTACCCCTGCTCCTGACGGTCACGGCCTACTCCTTCTCCTCGGGGTCGCGGACGGGCCTCGCGGGCTCCCCCGAGCTCGTTCCGCTCGCGCTCGAGCTGCTCGGTCGGGACCCCGGCAGCGTCGATCACCTGATCGGAGACGATGCCCGCATCCTCGACGACGTACGCAGCGGTCGTGCGCTGCTCGGCCTGATCGCCGAGCGGCCGCAGGGCGCGGCGGCGGCGGGGCTCACCGTCGTCCCGATCGCCCGCGAGGAAACGGTCCTCGTCGCCCACGCCGACAATCCGCTCGGCGCGCTGACGGCGAGCGAGGCGCGTGCCCTCTTCACGAAGTCGGTTCGCAACTGGAACGAGCTCGAAGGGGCGCGCTCGAGTCGACTCGGTCCGGTCACCCTCGTCGCGCAAGCCGAAGAGCGCCCCGCCTGGGGTCAGCTGTTGGCCGGACTCGAGCTCGAGGGCGAGCGCGTACGCGCCGACGCCATCGTGCCGGACGGTGAGGCAGCCCTCGACGCCATCGCCGCGGATCCGCGCGCGCTCGGCTTCGTCTCGCTGGGACTCGCCGAAGCTGCGGTCGAGCGCGGGGTCGCGATCCGGATCCTCGCGCTCGACGGCATCCTCCCGAGCAGCGCGAGCGTTGCCCACGGGCAGTCGTCCCTCGGTCGCGAGCTCTTCGCGGTGCTGCGCACGGAGGAGACCAAGCTCGTCCGACGCCTGCACGCGGCTCTCGAGACGTCCCGCGTCCAGGGGTGCATCGAGCGCTTGCATCTCGTGCCCCTCGCCACACACTGAGCGCACGGTCGGACGCGAACCAAGCTCGCCTCCGCGCGGTCCCCGAGTCGACGCCCCTCGTCCACGCCGTGCCGTCGAATCGGCGCGGCCCTTCCCCCCCACTCTTCCAAAGCTTCCCGCTTCCATGGCCACCGAGCTCAAGATCGAAACCAGCCGGCCCCTCGCCGGCCGGAATCCCGCCCCCTACGTCGCGTCGGTCCCCGGCTCGAAGTCCTACACGAACCGCGCCCTGGTCCTCGCCTCGCAGCGCATGGGCACCACCGAGGTGCGCAACGGGCTCGTGTGCGACGACACGGTCGGGTTGGCCGCAGCCCTGGACTCGTTCGAGGGTCTTTCCATCACGCGCAACGGCGACGTCTTCCAGGTCGTGCGCACGAAGGAGCGGCTCGGCGCCCCTGAGAAGCCCTGCCACATGGGCGGAGCCGGCACGCCGGCGCGCTTCATGATGGCCTTCGCCGCCGCCGCCGAAGGGGTCACCGAGGTCACGGGGATTCCGCGGTTGTGCGAGCGTCCGATGGACGACTTGATCGACAGCTTGCGCTCGCTCGGAATCTCCGTCGAGTGCGTCGGCAGCGAGGGCTGCCTGCCCGTTCGCATCACGGGCGGAACCCCGCGCATCGACGGCGAGTGGACGATCGACGGTGGGGTCTCCTCGCAATTCACGAGCTCGCTGCTCCTGTTCGCCGCACAGCAGACGCGCGGACCGATCCGCGTCGTCGTCGGAGGCAACGTCGTCTCGAAACCCTACGTCGACATGACGATCGCGATGATGAACGAGGTCGGCATCGGCGTCGCGCGCGACGGCGAGCGCGCCATCGTCGTTCAACCCGGCAAGCCCGCCCACGACCACATCGACGTCGAGCCCGACGCGAGCGGGATGTCCTACTTCCTGGCCGCCGCCGCGGCGACCGCAACGACGGTCGAGATTCCGGGGATCGGCCAGGCATCGGCCCAGGGCGACGTCGGCCTCGCGCGCGCCTTCGCCGACATGGGCTGCAAGGTCGAGCTCGCGAAGGACAGGATCCGCATCACCGGCCAGCCGCTGACGGGCATCGACATCGACATGGACACGATGCCCGACGTCGTCCTGACCCTCGCGGTGGTCGCGCCCTTCGCCACGGGCCCGACCCGCATCACGAACATCGCCAACCTGCGGGTGAAGGAGTGCGACCGGATCAACGCCGCGGCGCGCGAGCTCGAACGCCTGGGCGTCAAGGTCGAGGAGGGTCCGGACTGGCTCGTCGTCCACCCCGCTACGACGACGAAGGCCGCACGCATCCACACCTACGACGACCACCGCGTGGCCATGGCCTTCGCGGTCTTCGGCCTGGTGCGCGACGGCGTCGACATCGAAGACCCCGACTGCGTTTCGAAGTCCTTTCCGGGCTTCTGGAAGGAGCTGGCGCGCTTCCGCGCTCACCACGACGGCCACGCGTGAACCGCGAGCACTCCCCCATGCGCAAGACTCTCCTTCTGATCCTCGACGGCCTGGGCCACGCCGCCCCCGGACCGGGCAACGCCGTCACCAAGGCGACCTTGCCGCGGCTCTTCGAGCTGATGGAGCGCCACGGGCACGGCGTGCTCGAGGCCGCCGGTCCCGCCGTCGGGCTCGAGCCCGGCCAGGTCGGCAACTCCGAGGCGGGACACATGACGATCGGAGCCGGCGAGGTCATCCCCTCGATGACGCGCCGCATCCTGAACGCCTACGAAGACGGCTCCTGGGCCGCTGATCCGGCCTGGAAGGCGATCGCCGCCAAGGGCCCGCTGCACGTCGTCGGGCTCGTCTCGGACGCGGGCGTGCACGCCTTCGTTCGCACGCTGATCCACGCGGTCCACACGGCGGTGAAGGCCGGCGTCGGAGAGATCGTCGTCCACCCCGTGCTCGACGGCGTCGACTCCAAGGCGGGATCGGCTCCGGCCTTGCTCGCCGAACTCCGCACGGCGCTGGACTCCGTTCCCGAGGCCCGGCTCGGCGTCATCCAGGGCCGCGCCCGGTTCTGCGACCGCAGCGGCAGCCTCGACGTCTCACGCGCTGCCGCCGACGCCTTCCGCGGCGCGCTCGAGCTCCCGCCCTTCACGGCGGCCGCACTCGAGGCCCACCTCGCGCGCAGCAGCGAAGCGGACTTCCCACCGCACCTGTTCGCCGGAGGTCGTGCGATGGCGCCGGGCGAGCCGGTGCTCCACACGAGCAACCGCGCCGACCGCGCACGCCAGATCGTGAAGGTCCTGGGCGAGACGCAGCCGGTCTACATGCTGGTCGATCCCGGCGCGGATGTCCCTTGCGAGCACGTCTTCTTCCCGCAGCGGCCCCTCGAGCGCGGGCTCTACCGGGTCTTTCGCGAGTCCGGCCTGCGCTCGCAGCGCATCGCCGAGAAGTGCAAGTTTCCCCATGTCACGTTCTTCTTCAACGGCTTCGACGCCGCGGCGGAGGGTGACGGCACGTGCATCCCTTCGATCCACGAGAAGGAGATCCCCGCTCACCCCGAGATGTCGGCCCGCGAGGTCACGGACACGATCCTCGCGGCGCTCGCCTCCGCCGACACGCGCGTCGTCGTCGCCAACCTCGCGAACCTCGACCAGGTCGGACACCTCGGCAACTTCGAGCTCGCGCAGCGCGCGGCCGCGGAGGTCGACGACGCCTTGGGCCGGATCATGAGCGCCTGCGACGAGCACGGCTGGTCCCTGCTCGTCACCGGGGACCACGGCAACGCCGATCAGGTCAGCGACGCGGACGGCAAGCCGCACGGATCGCACACCGAGGCCCCGGTTCCGCTGGCCGTACGGCCGGCACCCGGCTTGTCGGTGCGCTGGCTGGCGACGGACGGAAGCCTCGCGAACGTCGCCGCGACGACGCTCGCCGCGCTCGGTCTGGACGCTCCGGCCTGGATGGAACCCGCGCTGGCGACCTTCGAGTAGCTCAGGTTTGGTCCGCGGGGGCCGAGCCGGGCTCGAACGCGGGGGCCGTCTTCGGATACAGGCCCAGGTAGAGTCGGACGTCGATCCCGTCCGCGGCGTCGCGCTCGTGGAACTGCAGGAAGACGTCGGCCACCGCTTCCGCCAGCTCGTTCGCGCAGGCAGCCAGGCGCTCGGGCCCCGCCACGCGCAGCTCGAGCTCGAGCCCGCTGCTTCCGCTGACTTCCTTTGCGGCCGCGAGGCGCGGAATCAGCTCGCCCAGGGTCCGCTGGCAGAGGTCGACCTGGTAGGCCACCGAACCCCGCTCACGGCGGGCGGGCGGCGGGCAACCGAGCGCGCCCAGGGCCGAAGGCGCGATGGCGTAGGCCTGTCCCGAGCGCCGTAGCACGCGCTCGGTCACGCTGCCGTGGCTGCGCTCCTCCACGAGCTCCACCAGACCCGCGCGTTCGAGCTCGCGCAGGTGGTAATTCACGCGCTGGCGTGGTTCGCCGAGCCCGCGCGCCAGCGTCGCACCCGAAGCCGGTTGGACGAGCCGCTCGAGCAGCATGCGCCGCAGGGGGTGCAGCAGCACGAGCGCCCGCGCGGGATCCTCGATCACGTCCAGCGCGCGCCCGCCGCCGTCGGTCCTGGCCGCGGCCGAGGGAACATCCACGAACATCCGACCCGGCCCCGTTCGGACGGGCACGGGCAAGGGGTCCACGGCAGGTTGCGCAGGAGCGGAAACGAGGGGGTGCGGCGGGAGCTCGACCATGCCGACCAACTTATCTGTCCGCACGAGCGAGCTCCATTCGCCGACAGCTTTTCCTGTCCGCGATCGGTCTCTCCGCCCGGCGCCCACGCCGGTCGCCCTCTCGAGCCTCAGGGGCCGCCGACGAAGTCGTCCGCCTGCCCGCCACTCGCGCCGTCCGCGTCGATCCACGAGTCGAGCACGATCCCGTTCACCGGATCCGCCAGACGCTCGATCAAGGTCGCTCCGAGCGGACCGGACATGGCCGCATTCGACCCGCCGTCGCGCAGGTTCGGCCCGGTCTCGAGCAACGGGTGCGCGTTCGAACCGGTCGAAGCCCCGCTCTCGTCGACGATGCGGTCCAGGTTGAAGGCCACGTTGGCGGGGTTGAAGTTCGTCGCCGGAGCCTGGTCGCAGCCGATGCGGTTCCCGAAGGTGTCGAGCTCGTTCGTCGGGCAACCCTGCTCATCGAACAGGAAGAGCCCGCTGCCCAGTCCCGCGACCATGTGCACCCAGAAGGGCGAGTTGAGCCGGTTGCCCGGGTTGCGCCCGATGTGCTGCTGGAGCTGCGGGAAGTTCAAGGCCCCGTAGTTCGACGTGCGCAGGGCGGTCCGGAAGGCGTCGTAGTCCGCCCCGTACGTCGTCAACGCGTCGTCCGTCAGGTGGCACGCCACGCAGTAGCGCGGCCCCTCGTTCAGGTTGTCCACGCGACCCCGGATGGAGTGCGGCATCATCGCGTTGTGACTCAGGGACGGTCCGCCGACGACGAACGGGTCGTTGCCGTGGCCGTTGCGGTCGCTGAAGGAGAACTCTTGCGAGTCCCGCCCCTGGTTGTCGCGGTACTCGAAGAAGGTCTCGGTGTTGGGCGCAATGGGCGTGATCTTGTTGCGCGGCCCCACGCCGAGCTGGAACATCACGGGCGACTGGTAGACGAAGTCCGCGTTGCGCTCCCGGAACGAGATCCGCTGCCCGGTGATGTTGCTGAAGTTGTTCGGGTTGGTGCTGTACTCGCCTTCGAGGTGACAACCGATGCAGTTGTTCGTCCACGAAGAGTGGCACGCCACGCAGGTCATGTTGTCGCCGTGGCTGAAGCCAGGCGTCACGCCGCCGTCCTGCTGCGGTCCCAGACCCGTGCTCGGGTTCCCGTCGGCGCGCCCCATGGCATAGGACGCCAGCACGTTGAACACGGGCGCTCCGCCCGGCTCGGTCCGACCGTTGTCCACGATCGTGTCCAGCGTCTGCTTGACGTAGTGCAGGTTGCCCGTGAGACGGCTGCGAAGCCAGTAGTCGCCGCTCCCGTCGCGGAACACGTGCCGCAGGGGCTCGCCGTTCGCGTCCATCGCCAGCTGCGCCGGCTGCCCGTCGTAGGTCTGACCGCTGGCCGTCGGCGCGTAGCCGTTCGCATCTCCGTGACAGCTTTCGCAACGGATGGCGACGGCCTGCTCCATGCGGCTGTAGATGTTCGCGCCCGGCACGGCGGTGTCGCCACCATGGAGGTCACCGCTGCCGTGGCAGTCGATGCAGCCCATGCCCGCCTCGTGGTGCACGTCGGGCGGCGTATCGTCGCGCCCGTCTCCGTCGTAGTCCTCGAAGGCGAGGTACTGGTTGCGGTTGCGACCGTTGAACGTGTTGTTGTCCACAACCGGGTCGAACAGGCGCGTGTCCCCGCTGGTGTTCTGATACGACGTCGGGTTGGCCGGATACTGACGGTTGTTGCGGACGTCCTGGTTCTGGTCCAGACGAATGCCCCAAAACTGCATGACCGTCCTGTTCGAACCCTGGTGACAGCCAGCGCAGGCCATGTCGTCGATCCCCTGCACGAACTCTCCGCTCGGAAGAGTCTGGGCGACGCTGGTCACGAGGTGGCGACGCACGTGCGGGCGCTCGCCCGGTTCGATGTCGTCGGGATCCAGGGGCTCGAAGGCGTTGACGTTCGGATCACCGCTGCCGCTGCGACCACCGAGGCTGTACGGCATGTGACACGCCGTGCAACCCGACGAGCGGAAGTCGCCCGCGCGGTTGTTGGCTCCGGCGCTCCCGAGGTGGCAGTCACCGCAGGTGAAGGCCACCTGCTCGTGGTAGAGGTTGGCCAGCTTCGAGTCCGTCAGCGCGCGGTTGTCGGGCAACAGGTCGTTCGCGAGCTGCGTCGCGTCGTAGTCGTTGTTGCCGTGGATCAGGTCGGGACCCGTCTGGTTGAACACGCTCTTGACCGGGTATTCCAGCAGGCGCGAGACCGCGCCGATGGCCGCGCCAGGAGTGACGTCGGCGAGCGCTCGGAAGGACAGGTCCGCGGCGGTGTCCTGGTGCAGCCCCTGGCTCGCCGCCACCTGGTTGTCGACGCCGATCGAGTACGTCGCCCCACCGAAGATCCCGGCGCTGGTCGCGAGCAAGCTGTTGGCAACGTCCTGGGAGTGCGTCTGGTGGCACTGCCCACAGCTGCGTCCGTTCTGGGTGACCCGCAGGTCACCGGGGTTCACGAACTGCAGGTAGTCCAGCGCGGTGTACGTGGTGCCGTTGACCGTGTAGTCCGGAAGGCGATCCAAGCCGGTCAAGGTCAGCCTGTTGAAGAACGCGAAGCGGTTGGTGATCTGGAAGGCCCGGTCCCCGATCTGCGGCGGAGGAGGTACGTGGCTCGTGAGCTCGTCCTCCCCGTTCGGGTTCCCGCCATGGCACGCCGTGCACAGGAGCTGGTTCGCGCCCGGGAACGGGTGCGGGTTCTCGAGCCCTGGTCCCGAGTAGTCGTTGCGGTCCGGCGAGCCGTTGTGGCACGTCATGCACGACTGAGCCGTCTGAGCCCCACCATCGCGGTTGTCGGATTCACCCCCACAGCCGCTGAGCGGAATGAGCGCCAGCAACAGCGCACGACTACTCCACACCTTGATTCTCATCCTTCCGATCCCCCCGAGCGGACGGGCTGCCCTCTGCCCCGTCCGATCGCGTGGTCCCCCGTGCAGGCCCCTTTCGTGACCGCGGGCGAGCGGACTTGAGGCGAGCGTCAGAACTCTGCAACGCGACCGGAGAACTCCGGAAACGGTTGCTCAGTCGACCTCGGCCTGGTTCCAGTCCGTCGGAAGATGACACCGGTCGCAGTTGTCCACCCAACCGAGCCCGATGTGATTCGGATTGTTCGCGTTGAGGAGGTCGCGCTGGTGGCAGGTCAGGCACTCCGGATCCGTGTGGCCGAAGCGACCGACCTCCGCACCGGGGTGACAACGCCTGCAGGACGTTGCGGCATGGACGCCGACGAGCGGGAAGCGGGTGCGATTGTGCATCGCGATCTGGCCCGATGGATACCAGCTGGTCTCCACGTGACAGGACGTGCAGTCGTTGCCGAGCTGTCCGACGTGGATGTCCTCGTGACACCCCACGCAACCGCGCTGAGCGAAGGTCTCCACCGGACCACGGTCGTTGTGGCAGCGCAGGCACTTGGCCTGGGCATGAGCTCCTGCGAGCTCCACGCCCGTCTCCGTGCCGTGGTCGAAGCTGAAGTCCTTGCGGATCGACTGCCAGGTGTTGCCGATGTGGCACGTGCCGCATTCGGCCGGAAACGACTCGTGCGGGACGACGGGACCGAGGCCGCGCCACCAGCTGTGTTGGGGCACGAAGACGCGCCGGTTCAGGGCACAGGCAGCGGCCAGGAAAACGAGCGCCAGCGCGAAGACGGGCAAGCGCAGGCGCTCGGAGGAGTCACTCGTTCGTTTCATCGTTGGCTCCTAGAAGCTCTTCTGCCAGTGCAACCCGGCGGAGAGGGCGTTCTCGTCGTCGTAGAAGAGGATCTCCGCGTAGGTCGAGAGGAACCAGCCCGTCGCCCCGAACCAGTCCCGGCTCAGGTGCACGCGATGCTGCTGGACGTCGTCCACATCCTCGGAAAATCCCTTCTGGTCTTGTAGGACGTACTCGTACGCGACCTGCCAGAGCCCGCTCTTGGCCGGCTTCTCCCAGCTCACGCGGCCTCCCTGCTGGTTCACGAACTTGCCTTGGCCCACGAACACCGTGAATTCCGTCGTGCTGTCCGCCAGCAGCAGGTCGCGCACGTCCATCCCGAGCTCGACGTCGCCGCCCTTGTCGTCCTGATCCACCCAACCGCCGACGCGGGCATCCAGACGCGTCCCTGCGGTCATCCAGGTCCATCCGCTCAGGCTGAGCCGGTCGTCGTGATCGTCCGCCAGCTGGGCGAGCGTGACCGGCAGGAACTCGAACCGATCGAACTCGGGGAACTCCGCATGGACGTACGTCACGTCCAGCCCGTTCCCGTCCCAGCTTCGGTGCGCCGATGCGATCGCCCGCGTCAGACCGACCCCCGAGCCCTTGGCTCGATCGTGCGTCCCGTAGAAGTCGACCCACGTCGTGACGTCGTAGCTCCAGTCGTCCTCCGGCAGGTAGCGCAGCTTCGACACCCACAGGTCACGATCCGAGTTGCCGTTGTGCAGCGTCTTCTGGAAGCCGGTATCGACCGTGAGGATCTCGCTCGTGTCCAGCGTCCAGTGATAGAAGGCCGACAGCTGGAAGTCCTCGCCCGTCTGATGGCCGGCGTCCGGCTCGGGCATGTAGCCCACGCTGACCCCGACGCGGGTGCCGTCTTCGAAGCGACGGTTCCATTCGTAGCCGTCCAGCTCGCCGAACTCGGGCATTCCGTACTGCAAGAAGCGTCCGACTTCCCAGCGGTCGCGTTCGAAACGCGTTCCTCCGCTCGCGTACGACAGCCGATCGATCCGGCCATAGCCATCCCCCTCGTCCGCCTGGTCGGGAAGGTTGGTGCTGCGCTCGTTGAGCTCGGCATCCACGTGCAGGCTGCCCCCGCGGCCGAATGGATTGTCGTAACGCAGGTCCGTGCCAACCCGCAGGAACGTGTCCGAGCGCCCGTCCTGATCCGCGTAGGTCGCGTCCGCCGTCACGTAGACGCGCCCGGTCACGAGCAGCGCCCGGTCCGCAGGGCGCAGGACCCCGACTTCGGCCAGGAGCGACATCCCCGGCGTCCAGTCCGGGTCTTCGTTCTCGAACTCGACCGGACCGCGCGGCAGCTCGAGGTCCTGGGGCTCCGCGCCCTCCTGCGGACCGGATGCCGCCGGCGTCTCGGCTTCCGCCGGCGTCTCGGAACGAAAGCGCGACATGGGGATGCGGACCTCGCCGCGCGTCCCGGCCGGCGGGATTCGATTCGGATCGTTCATCCGCACCGCCGCGTTGCGCTCCTCGACGCGCGTGACCACTCCCGCCACCGTGCGACCGCCGCGCGGCGTGAAGCGAACGAGGTCGCCCGGGCGCAGGCCATCACTCTTGCCGCGGTCGACGATCAGCGTCGCTCCACGGCCCGACGTACTGACCCGCAGGTTCAGCACCTGGAATTCCTCGTCCTGGGCGAGCACGGCCGACCCGAGCAGCAGGGTCGCGACCAGCAACAGGAGCATCTGCACGGCTCTCATTTCCTTCCCCCCTGGCGACGGCGGAGCTGGCTGGCATTCGCTCCGTGGCAGTCGACGCAATCCGTTCCCAGCGGCTTGTAGCGGACCGAGAGCGGGTCCCCCGCGGTTGGAGCCGTGTGGCAGGCCGCGCAATCGAGCTCGGCGTGCGCGCCCTCCAGCGGAAAGCGCGAGTCCCACGTGTGATCGAAGATCAGCTGGGTGAACGACTTCGCGCTGGCGTGACAGCGCGCGCAATCCGTCCGTCCGAAGAGCTCGAACTGCTCGCCGTGCACGTTGTCGTGGCAGGCCGAACAATCGCTGCCGGGCGCATGCCCCCACCGACGTCCGAAGGCATCCGGGCGTTCGGTCGGCGCGTGGCAATCCGTGCAGGCCGCCGCGGCGTGAGCATCCTCGAGCGCGAAGCCCGTCCACGTCTCGTGCTCGAAGCCCTTGTAGAAGGTGCGGAACGAGCTCTGGACGTGACAGCGCGCGCAGCCCTCACGACCGTCGACCTCGACCGGGAAGGCCGGGTCGTCGAAGCCACCCCGATGAACGTCCTCGTGGCAGGTGACACAGCCTTCGAAGGGCCCGAAGTGCTCGGCGATGCGTCCGAAGGTGCGTCCGAAGCGGTCGGCTTCGGTGGAGCGGGGGTGACAGCTCGCGCAGCCCTCCTGTGCATGCGCCCCGAGCACGGGGAACGGCGTCCAGGCGGCGTGATCGAAGCGCTCGTCCTCCTCGCCCGCGAAGTCCGTCGTGTCGTGACAGCGCTCGCAGGTCGGCTCGACGTCCGCGCGGACGTCGGACGTGGCCGCAGGCGCCTGCGGCGACCGACCATCGAAGGCGCCGAGGTGCGCGTCTTCGTGACAAGCGCTGCACTCGGGGGCCGTGTCGACGAACGCGCGCGGTGCTCCGGCAACGTGCGTCAACCGTTCCGTGTGGCAGTCCGCGCAGGCCGTTTTCGTGTGCGCTCCCGTCAGCGGCAAGGCCAGGCGCGCGTGCAGATCGACGTCGAAGGCGTGGGGCTCGAAGCGCCGCCGCTCGTGGCAGGCCAGGCACCCCCCCGCCCCGAACGGGCCATCCGCGAACTGGCCTCCGTGGACGTCTTCGTGGCAGGACGAACAGGAATCGGCCTCACGGCCGGGGTAGCGTCCCTCGAAGTCGAGCTCGGTCGGGTGGCAGGCCTCGCAGCCGACGTCCGCGTGCGGCGCTGCCAGCGCGAAGCCCGAGCGAACGTGTTCTTCGCGCGAGAGCTCCAGGCGCTCGTCCCGGAAACTCGTGTGATCGCCCTCGTGACACGAGCCGCAGGTGCCCGAGGGGTTCTGCTGCAAGAGCTTGCCGATGCCGCGCAGGAAGCCCTTCGCGTGCGGCGTCTCGTGGCACGAGGCGCATTCGCGCCGGCGCGCCTTGGCGCCGGCTCCACCCAGGATCTCGAGCGCATGCGGCTCGCCCTCGGCGTGGCAGGTGCCGCAGGCCACGTCCGCGTGGGGCCCGATCAGGGGCAACACCTCGGCGTGGTCGACGCTCTCGAGCACATCGAAGCTCTCCTGACCGTGGCAGGAAACGCAGGCCAGGACCATGCGCCCTTCGTGGGCGTCCTCGTGACAGGACGCGCAGTCCTGTTCGAGCCCCATGAAGCGCTTCTGACCGGTCTGGAGCACGTCGGCTTCGGCGTTGTCGTGGCACTCCGTACAGGCCAGCTCGAGGTGTTTTCCATCCATGGCGAAGCCGACCACCCAGTGGTCGAAGGCCTCCGGATCCTCGAAGCCGGCCAGGAAGAAGCTCTGGCGGTTCACGATCTCGAAGTCCGCTCCGTGATGTTCGCTGTGGCAAAGCGCACAGAGCGAGGCCTTGTCTTCCCCGATCGACCCGTGAAGTCCCTCACCTCCATCCAGGTCCGCGGAAACGTCGGCGTGGCAATCCAGACAGGCCTCCGCCATGGTCTCCGTCCAGCCCCCATGGCAATCCGAGCAACCGCTTCCGCCCGCCAGCTTCGGATCGCGACCGTGAACGGCCGACAGCGGCCCGGGCGAGGTCCGGTCGATGTCGTTCATCGTCACGGCCAGGACCGCCAGGGTCGAGAGGAACGCGAGCCAGATGCGCGGGTTGCGCAGTTTCACGAGACGCCTCCGAAGGAGAAGGCCCCATAGGAGAGCGCCGCGAGCACGTGCACGAAGATCAGCAGAACCAGCAACGCCGCGCCCCAGCGATGGAGATAGCGCCAGCCGTTCAGCAGCGCCCGCAGGTCCTCGTAGTGCGCCGCCACCGACGCCAGGCCGTGCGCGCGCCGTGCGAGCTCGAGCGTCTCGTCGACCTGTTCTTCGGCCACACCCTCGCGTTCACCGAGACGGCTCAGACGCGCGAGCAAGCGGCGCAAGTCACGCCGGCTGCCGAACAGCCCCAGGATCCGACCGAGGAACGAGCGCTTCCACTGCCGTAGCTCGATCATGGCCTGGACTTCGCGCCGCGCGAGGTCCCGAAAGCGTTGTTGACCCTGGTCCCACTCGTCGGAAAGACGCCCGAGCTTCGTCTTGACCTCGGAGAGCTCGAGCTCGCGACCGTTTGCTGCGCGCGGTACGCAGGCGTAGAAGTAACGCCCCACCGAACCGGTCACGATCAGCGCGAAGAGCACCCAGAAGGCATGCCCTCCGGCCGTGTCGGCCGGGCGCATCGCGGAGTGCAGAGCGGCGAAGAGGAAGGCCAGAATGCCCGTGCCGACGTGGCTCGTCATCCAGGCCGTCAAGGACCCGAACGCCAGGCGCGGACCGGCCGAGCGGCGTACCAGATACGAGAGGTTCGCGAGGATCAGGACGATCGAAGCGAGGCCGAACACGAGCCCCCATCCCAGCCCCGGACGCAGCAGGTTGTGGTCGGGATGCGCGGCGCGCTCGACCCGCTCGAGCCCGTAGTAGTCGAGGTTCCAGAGCGCGAAGGCCAGCGCGACCGTCGAGAGAACGAAGCCGACCGCGAGCCCGCGCATGAGCCCCGTTCCCCGCTCGGACAGGTCCGGACCAGCTGGCCGCAGTGCCGGGTCGAACGAGACGCCCGCCGCGCGCAGCAGGTCGAGCGGGGCCACCCCGCCCGCCAGGATGAAGACCTCGTCGTTCGGCAGGCTCACGCTGCGCGTTTCCGTCCCTTCGGAGACGAGCAGCTCGACCGTGTCCGGCCCGATCATGCGCACCTGGCTGTGGAAGACGACGGCCACGCGTCCGGCAGCGAGCGCCGCGGCGAGCCGCTCCTCGTTGCGCGCACGCAGGCGGAAGAAGGCCTCGCGCCGGTACGAGATCGTCACGCGATTGCCGACCTGGTCCGCCAAGCCCAGGGCGGCTTCGATGGCGCTGTCTCCGCCGCCGACGACGAGAATGCGCCGGTGCTCGAACGAACCGGCGTCCGTCAGTCCGTAGGCGACCTTCGCGAGGTCTTCGCCCGGAACGTCCAGCCGCGTCGGCACGCCCCGACGGCCCAAGGCCAGGCACACGTTGCGGGCCGTCCAGCGACCGGAATCGGTGCGGACCACGAAGGCGCCGTTCGCATCACGCTCGAGTCCGCGGAAGACCTGTCCGCCTTCGATCGGAAGCTCCTGTTCCTCGGCGATGCCGTGCCAGAGCTCGACCAGCTCTTCCTTCGTGTAGGTCGTGCGTCCGAAGCGCCCGTACATGGGCAGGTCGACGGGCTGGGTCATGACCAGCTTCTTGCGCGGATACTTCGCCACCGTTCCACCCGGACGCTCCTCACGTTCGAGCGTCACGAACGAGAGTCCGCTGCGCTTGGCTTCGAGCGCGCAGGCGAGGCCGGCCGGTCCGGCTCCCACGATGCAGAGGTCCAGCACCGCGTCGCTGTTCGTCGCCGGGTCCTGGGACGCTGTCCGGAGCGCGCGGCCCTCGGTGCCCACCGCTTGCAGGCTGCGTCGTTCGGACGCGATCAACGAAGGCGGTCCGTCGATCCGCTGGCGCCGAGCGACCTCCGCGGCGACGAGGACCCCGTGCTCGATCGCGGTCTTGATCAGGGCGTGAGCGGTCACTTCACCGGCGAGGAAGAGCCCGGGCGTCCCGACGGCTTCGAGCGTCTCCGTCAAGGCCGGCACGTCGTCCCGTTCATCGAGCTTGTCGAGCGTCACCGTGATCGCACCGACGGGACACTCGCGCTCGCAGGCCGAGATCCCCTGACAGCGCGCACCGCGGACGACCAGCGCCTGGCCGTGGACGATCTCCAGCACGCCGTCCTCGGGGCAGGCGGCGACACACGTCGCGCAACCCAGGCAACGCGAGAGGTCGACGACCGGGTGCTGGAGCAGCGCCGCGTGACTCCCCTGACGGACCGCCAGGTCGCGCCGCCCCACGCGCTCCCGGACGCGTTCCAGCTCGTGCCGCCGCGTCCAGAGCGCGATCAACGCGATCCCGAGGCCCAGAACGAGAGACGTGAGGAGCGTCCAGCTCAAAGGCCGCACTCCCCACCGCCGCGACGCGGGGTCGGGACGGGGGCGCTCGCAACTCGTCGCGTCCGTCGGCAGGCCATGGTCGAAGCGTTCCGCACAGTCCCGGCCAGGCCGGGCTCGATTAAAGGAGGGTCGAGAGCGGGCGCACCCACCTGCGCTCGGAACCACCCGCAAGATCGGCCACCCCCTGCCCCGACTTGAGCCGCCGGCCGGCCCGTGGGCGCGTGTGCGGAAGAAATGACGCTATCCTCCCTCCATGAAGCCCACCGTCCTCCCCGCACTCCTTGCGCTTTTCCTCCTGGCCGCCTCCTGCGCCACGAGCCCCGCCCCGGTGCCCGCCGACCTCGTGCTTCGCAACGGGACGATCGTCACGGTCGACGAAGCCCTCGGAACGGTCTCCGCCCTCGCGGTGCGGGACGGACGCATCGTCGCCGCCGGGAGCGACCGCGAACTCGCCGCGCACATCGGCGAGCGGACGCGCCTGATCGATCTCGAAGGCCGCCTCACGCTGCCCGGCTTCATCGAGGGCCACGGTCACTTCGTCGGGCTCGGCCAGTCCTTGCAGATCCTCGACCTGCGCGGCGCCCGGGCCTGGAGCGACATCGTCGCCCAGGTCGCCGAGGCCGCGCGCACGACGCCGCCGGGAGAATGGATCCTGGGCCGGGGTTGGCATCAGGAGAAGTGGGACGAGACGCCTGTCCCCTCCGTGGAGGGCTTTCCGACGCACTCCGCCCTCTCCGCCGTTTCGCCGGACCATCCGGTCTACCTCGAGCATGCGAGCGGTCACGCCGGTCTGTTCAACGCGAAGGCTTTGCAGCTCGCGGGCGTCGACAGCGACACCGAGGATCCGCCGGGGGGCGAGATTCTGCGCGACCTCGAAGGCGCGCCGATCGGCGTCTTCCGTGAGACGGCCGAGCAGCTCGTCCTGAACGTCTTCGACGCAGCCCGTGCACAACGTGCGGCGACCGACCGCGAACGCGACATCGCCGCTGCGGCGCGGCTCGCGGACGCCGAGTGTCTTCGCAAGGGCATCACGAGCTTCCAGGACGCGGGGACGTCGCTCGAGACCCTGCGCATCCTCGCGGACATGGCGCGCCGCGGCGAGCTCGGTGTACGCCTGTGGGTCATGGTCCGCGACTCGAACGAGAACCTGCGTCGCGGGCTGGCCGACGCCTTGGTCACGGGACTCGGTGACGACCACCTGACCGTCCGCGCCTTGAAGCGCACGCTGGACGGCGCGCTGGGGTCGCGGGGCGCCTGGCTGCTCGAGCCCTACTCGGATGCTCCGGACAGCGTGGGCCTCAACACCGCCACGGTCGAGAGCGTCGAAGAGACCGCGCGCATCGCGGTGGAACACGACGTGCAGCTGTGCGTGCATGCGATCGGCGACCGCGCCAACCGCGAGGTCCTCGACCTCTTCGAGCGCGCGCTCGCCACCGACCCCGAGCTCGCAGAGGACCACCGCTGGCGCATCGAGCACGCCCAGCATGTCCACCCCGACGACATCCCGCGTTTTGCACAGCTGGGCGTCATCGCCTCCATGCAAGCCGTGCACTGCACGTCGGACGCACCCTATGTCGAGGCGCGCCTCGGGCCCGAGCGAGCCGCCGCAGGTGCCTACGTCTGGCGCACGTTCCTCGACAGCGGCGCGCTGATCGTGAACGGCACGGATACGCCCGTCGAAGACGTCGACCCGCTGCCTTGCTTCCACGCCGCCGTCTCTCGCCGGCTACAGGACGGATCGCGCTTCCACCCCGAGCAAGTCATGACCCGTATGGAGGCTCTGCGCTCCTACACGCTCGACGCGGCCCGAGCCGCCTTCGAGGAGGCCGACAAGGGCTCGCTGACCCCGGGCAAGCTGGCTGACATCGTCGTGCTGTCCGACAACATCCTCGAGATTCCGCTCGCTCGGATCCCCGAGACGCGCGTGCTCATGACCATCGTAGGTGGTGAAATCCGCTGGTCGGCCGACTGAGGGGATGCCGCGGCACCCGTCGGCCTTCAGCCCGCGACGATCTCCATCGACGCCAGCCGGAACACTCCGCAGTCGCGCAGGTCGTCGCCGGTCAGGACCCAATCCTCGCCTTCGAGCTCGATCGAGACGAACTCGTCTGTCGCGTCGCCGAGCGCAAAGCGCTGCTCGAAGGTTCCGGACGCCGGCACCTGGAACGAGCCCAGTTCTTCGCCATCGCAGCGAACGTGCACGGTGACACCATCGAGTTCCGGTCGACCGAGGCCGCTGCCCCGCAGCACCAGCGTTCCGCCCGCGAGCACACGAAACGAGAAGGCCGCCCAGGGCGCGACCAGGCCGCGCCGATCGACGCCGCCGTAAAAGTGGAAGCCGTCGTCCGGATCGAGTCGTTCGAAGTCGAAGCCCGTACCGAGACGATTGGCGCGCGGCTCGACTACGGCCAGCTTCTCGCCGGCCACGAGGATCGACCGCGATCGTGCGCGCAGGTCGGTGGCGGGCTTCAAGGCCAACGCGGGCAGCACGTCCTCGCTCTGGATCCAATGGAAGAGGGCCTCCGCGAGCGTCTGCATCCCGGTCCGATTCCAGAAGGAGTCGACGTCGGTGATCCACGTCGAGGAATCCGCGACGAAAGAGCGTCGCAAGAAGCCGCGCTGCTCGGGCCGCAGCCCGGCCGCGAGCCAACCCAGCGCCTGCTCCGCCAGCTGTCCGTCCCAGCGAGCCACCAGCAGGTACCGGCCGCCGCGCTCCTCCACCGCCCCTGCCAGGCGTACGATCGCCTCGTTCGCTCGGTGAAAGCGCTCGCGTGAAAACGAGTCGTGACCGGCGGTCAGGAAATTGGTGGTCGTCCCGGGCAGCTTCATCTGGTGCCGCGGGTTCCAGAGCTTCACCAGAGCGTCGGCGTGCCGGCGGGCGGCGGGCGTGAATTCTGCCGTCGCTCCGAAGCCGCGCACGCCCTCCACGTCGTCGAGATCGTCGTTGACGACGATCTGGATCACGAGGTCGGGAGCCAGCAGGGTGAGCTGCCTCCGCAGGAAGGAGCACTCCGCCAGGATGTTCCAGCCGGGCACGCCGATGTGCAAGACTTCGAGCTCCGCCGAAGGAGCTGCCGCCTGGGCTGCGAGCAAGCGCTCGAGGAAGACGCCTGCGCGCTCGTTGGGCTCGACGCCTTCTCCGGAGACGTAGGCGTCCCCCAGGAGCACGATGCGCAGCGTCCCGTTCGGCTTGGGCAGCGCGAAGTCTCGCTCCCGCAGGCCGATGCCGTTCGTGTCGGCCGACACGTCCCCGCGGCGTCGCTTCTGAACGTTCGCGATCAGGACGCGCGCAACGCTCGCATCGGGATGCGAGTCGAAGGCGCCGCTGGTCTGGCGGACCAGCTCACGAATGACCAGCTCGCGGATCTGCGGGTCGTCGAGGGCCGCCTGCGAAGTCAGGTCGACGCGCCGCTGGGAGCGGAGCAGAACGACGAGCGCGAGGCACGACAGGACGAAGACCGTCGCCAAGCCTGTGATCCAAAGCCGGACGACCGGCCGTGTCGCCGGTCCGCGTTCGTGTCGCGGCGACGCGTTGCTCTCCGTTTGTCCGTCCAAGTGCGGCTTTCCGGGCGGCATCCTAGCCGCCCGCCTCGCCATCCGACAAGCTCTGCGGCGTGAGCCCGTGTCACTCCCAAGAACACGCTCCGACGGGAGCACGCCTACGGACGCCCGCCCTCGGCACGCCAGGGCTCTTCGCCGGCGCCTGTCGGACCCCCAGCGTCCGCCGCAGCGGCTTCCAAGACGTCCGTCGCCAGCTCTTGCGTAACGTGCTCGACGACGGATCTTCGAGCTCGCCGGCGCGCGCAGGGCTGCGCCTGCACGGCCTGGGACTGCACGCCCCGGGGAACCTCAGCGGCGCCCTCGAGGGCACGTCGTGACGATCCGCGGCATCCTCTTCGACTGCGACGGAACGCTGGTGGACAGCGAAACGCTCGCGTGCGAGGTGCTGGTCGAGTTCGCCGTGAGCTACGGCATCGAGATCGGGCTCGAGGAAGCCCTCACACGCTACGTCGGTGGAAAGATGGCCGACGTCATCGCCGACTTCGAGCGGCGCCTCGCAGGCCCGCTACCCGCGTCCTTTCCGGCCGACGTCCGTGCCCGCATGGGCAGCGTCTTTCGCGAGCGTCTGCAACCGATCCCGGGCGCCCACGAGCTGCTCACCGCGCTGCGTCTCCCGGTTGCGGTCGCGAGCAGTGGTCCGCGCGAGAAGATCGAGCTGTCGCTCTCCTTGACCCGCCTCGCGCCCTTCTTCGGCGACCGCATCTTCAGCGCCTACGAGGTCGGCGTGTGGAAGCCCGCGCCCGACCTCTTCCTGCACGCCGCGCGCGAGCTGGGCCTCGCTCCCGAGGACTGCCTGGTCGTCGAGGACAGTCAGCCCGGCCTGCAAGCCGCCCGCGCCGCCGGCATGCGCGCCTTGGTCCTCGGACACCCCGCCGAGCTCCACGGAGCGACGCCGATCGAACATCTCTCGGAGGTGCTCGAACACATCCCCGCCACGGGTCGCGCCTCCTGATCCAGACTTCGTTCCACCCCGACCTCCGAGCCCCTCAGCCATGAACGAACGCACCTCGAGCACGTCCTGGAATCACCGTGGAGCCAGGGCCCTGACCATCCTGCACGAGCGCGAGCTACGCGCCTTCCTCGCCACCTGGCATGCCGCTCGCGCCGCCGGATTGCGCTTGCCGACCAGCGACGACCCCAACTACGCGTCGCTCGAAACCCTCCTGCACCATGTCCTGCGTGCGGCGCGCGGCTACATCCGCTGGACGGCCGAGACGCTCCGACAGGAGACCCCCGCGCTGCCCGAGACACCCGCGCTCGCCCAGGTGACCGAGAGCGCCGAGGCCTTCATCGACGCGGTCTGTGCGACGTGGTCGGTGGTCCTCGCCGACGTCACCGAGGAGCAGGCCGACCAGACGGTCGCGCAGGTCGCCTGGGGACCGCCCTACTGCGTCGACGCGCTGCTCGAGCACGCCGTGATGCACCCGCTGCGCCACCGCTTCCAGCTCGAAGAGCTGGCCTCGGCCTGAGCGCAGCCCCTTTCCCTCCAGCACCCGAGGTGCCATCCTCGCCCCATGAAGAGCCCCGTTCGCGCCCCCCTGTTCCTCGTCGCCGCGGTCGGTCTGTCCCTGGCGCTCGCTCTCCTGCTCCCGGGCCACCCCGCCGCCCAAGCGGCCGCGGCCGCGTCGCCGAGCGCCGTCGACGCGTTGCCGGTGACCGTCATCCTCGTTCGTCACGCCGAGACCGACGGGTCGACCCGTTCGGGCGGGGATCCGGGCCTCTCCGAAGCGGGAACACGACGCGCGGAGCGCTTGCGCGAGCTCCTGCGTTCGGCCGGCGTCACGCACCTCTTCGCGAGCACGCTCGAGCGCACGAAGGCGACCCTGGCTCCGTTGGCGGAGCTCGCCGAGCTCGACATCCGCGCCTTCGATCCGCGCGCTCCCGACGAGCAGCTCGCAGCCCTGCGCGCGCTCGCCCCGGGCTCCGTCGCGGTCGTCGCCGGACACTCGAACACGGTGCCCGCGCTGGCCGCGGCCCTGGGTGCGACGCTCGACGAGCTGGTCGACGATCCGCGCCACGGCGCGCTGCTCGCGCACGAAGACTACGACCGGATCTTCGTCCTGATCCTGCCGCACGCGGCGCCCGCGGGTCGCACCACGGCGCTCGAGCTGCGCTACTGATCGCGCGCGGCGCGCGCGCGCCAGTCCGCCGCTTCTTCGGGCAGCTCGAGCGCCTCGAGCGCCTCCCCGATCGCCCCGGCGACCTCGGCCGCGGACACGCCCTCCGCATCGCGCCCGGCTTCCAGGCGATCCCAAGCTTCGAGCAAGTGGTCCAGGCCCGCTTCCGCCCGCCCCAGCGCGAGGAGCGCGCGACCGCTGAGCGAGTGGTCGCGGACCGATCCGGCCTCGAGCGTCGGTTGCGGCAGTTCGAGCAAGGCCTCCTGGATGCGCGACGCGGCCACGCGCAGGACCTCGTGGTCCGCGGGCAAGCTCGCGCGCGCGACCGCCTGTGCGGCGAGCATCTCCGCCAGCGCTTGGGCCGCGCGCCCCTGTCCGAGCCGAACGGACGCGCGGTTCAAGTGCAGGATCAAGACCTGAACGTGGGCCGGCTCGTGGACGCCGACACAGGCCTCCAAGGCCTCGTCATAGAGCGCTTCGGCCTCGGTCAGGCGGCCGACGCCGCGGTAGGCGGTCGCGAGGTTGTTCCAACCCGTGAGCAGGCTCGGATGCCAGAGCGGCAAGAGCTCGCGCTTGAGCTCGAGCGCCCGCTCGAGCAGCGGCAAGGCCTCCTGGGCTCGCCCCTCGTCCATGTAGAGGCCGGCGAGGTTCGTCATCGCCTTCAGCGTGGTCGGGTGGAACTCACCGTGTTCCGCCAGCTGGATCGCGGCCGCGCGTTCGAGCCGCTCGCGCGCCTCCTCCCGCCGGCCTTGCGCCTCGAGCAAGCCGGCCAGGTTGTTCATGACCAGGGCGGTCGAAAGCGCATCGGGCCCGAAGTTCTCGATGCGGATCCGCTCCACCTCGCGCAGGATCGCCTCCGCCTCCTCGACCTGACCGGCGTCGCGCTTGCACACCGCCAGGTTCGCCAGCGTCATGAGCGTCTCGTCGTGCTCCGCGCCCAGGACCCGGCGCTTGCCCTCCCAGGCGCGCTCGAAGAACGGCAACGCGCGATCCGGACGCCCCTGCCGTTGCTCGAGGGCCCCGAGCTCCTCGGTGATCCCGATCCGGGTGAGCTCGTCCTCGCCGGCCAGTTCGGCGAGCTCCTGGGCGCGCTCGAGCTCGGCGCGCGCCTCTTCGAACAACGCGAAGGTGAGATAGGACTGCCCGACGAGCCGTCGGATGCGGGCCTCGACCTCTGCACGGCTGACGCCTTCGGCCGCGAGTCGCTGCGCCGCGGTTCCGAGGATGGCGTGGACCAGTTCGGTGTCCTTTCCGAGGGCGTATTCGGGGTCCAGGCTCAGGAGCACCTGCTCGAGCAGGTAGGCGATCTGTTCGAACTTCGCGGCCTCGCGGAGCGCCCGATCCGCCTCGCTGGAGAGCGCCTGCTCGGCGCGTCGGGCACGCGAATCTTGCACGAGCGCCGCCGCGGTCCCGGCCGTGAGGAGCACCAGCACGAGCGCTGTCAGCCCCAGCGCCAGGGCGTGTCTGCGGGCGAACTTGCGCAGGCGGTAGCTCGCCGCGGGTGGGCCGGCCCGCACCGCTTGCCCCTGGCGTTGGCGCTCGATGTCCGCGAGCAGCTCGTCGACCGAGGCATAGCGTCGGGCGGGCTCCTTCTCGAGACAACGCAGCACGATCCAGTCCAGGTCCCCGCGCACCTCGCGGGCCGGGACCGGGCCCGGCTCGCGCGCGAGCCGGCGCGAGGGCCGCTCGGGTTCCTGGTCGCGCACGCTCGCCACGATCTCCGCCCAGGAGCTCGCGCGGAAATCGAAGGGCGGCACGCCGGTCAGGAGCGCATGCAGCAAGGCTCCTAGGGCGTAGACGTCGCTGCGCGTGTCGACGTCGAGGAGTTCGTCCACCTGCTCGGGGCTCATGTAGGCCGGCGTACCCACGACGCCCCCTCCGCGCGTGAACGCCCGCTCGCGCGCGCTGCCACCCCCCACCGCCTTCGCGATGCCGAAGTCGATGACCTTGGGAACCGGACGTCCGTCCACCTGGGCCACGAGCACGTTGGAAGGCTTGAGGTCGCGATGGACGATGCCCCGTTGGTGCGCGTGCTGCACCGCGCGGCACACGTCGACGAAAAGCTCCAGGCGCGCGTCCACGTCGACTTCGTGCTCGGCGCAGAAGGTCGTGATGGCCTTGCCGTCCACGAGCTCGAGCGCGAACCAGGGTCGACCGCGCGGCGTCTTCCCGCCGTCGAACACCCGCGCGATGTTGGGATGGTCCATGAGCGCCAACGTCTGACGCTCGGCCTCGAAGCGCGCCACGACCTCGGGCGAGTCCATCCCCAGCTTGACGACCTTCAGGGCCACGAAGCGCCGCAGGGGCTCTTCCTGCGCGGCCTTCCAGACCGTCCCGAAGCCGCCGTCGCCGAGCCGCTCGAGCACGCGGTAGGAGGCGATCCGCAAGCCGGGCGCAAGCTCGTCACCCGGCTGGGACTCCTCACGTCGCTCCTCCGGCCTCACCGGCTGCGGGCCGCGCTCCGGTTCGCTTGGCATGCTCCTCCTCCCTCAGTCGCCCGGCACGACCTCGACCGTGGTCAGTCGAAAGGAGCGGCAGGAACGCAGGTCGCTTCCCACGTAGACCCAGTCGTCACAGGTCAGGGTCACGGAGAGATAGTCGCCGACCTCGCTTCCCAGTTCGAAGCTCTCCTCGAAGGCCCGGGCGGCCTGCAATTCAAGACGACCGACCGGGCGACCATCGACCGCGACCTTGACCGTGGCGCCGTTCATCTCCGGTCGGTCGAGGGCCGCGCCGCGGAGCACGAGTCGACCTCCGCGAAGCGCCTGGAACGTCAGGGCCGCGTAGGGAAAGACCAGTCCCTCGCCGTCGACTCCCGTGTGGACGTATTGCCCGGCGGCGACGTCCAACTCGGAGAAGTCCACGCGGGTGCCCAGTCCCTGGACGGCCGCCGGTTCCGGCTCGGAGGGCTCGAACGCGTTCAAGATCGAGCGCGATCGCCGTCGCAGCTTCAGGTCCGGATCGAGGTCGAGTTCGCTCAGGTGCGCGCCCTGGATGATCCAGCGGTAGAAGGCTTGGGCGAGGAGCTCGGCCCCGAGCGCGTTCCAGTGCGTGTCGTTGTCCGCGACCCACGTCGACGTGTCGTCGATGAAGCCACGCTCCATGACCAACACGTCGCTCGGATCGAGTCCTTCGGCAAGAGCCGCCGCCGCCGTCGAAGCCTTGTGCCCCGCCCAGCGGACGACGAGCGCGTAGCGCGTTCCCTGCGCCTCCAGGGCCTCGGAGAGCTTCTGGATGGCCCCGGCAGCCGTCCGGAACCGATCTCTCGAGAACGAATCGTGCCACGTGGTCAACAAGTTCGCGGCCCCCTCGTCGATTCCCATCTCGAGGCGCGGGTTCGCACTGCGCACCGTGCTTCCCGCCCGCTCCCGGTGACGAACCGAGAAGCGCGACAGCCCCCCGAAGCCCCGGACGCCGTCGACGTCGTCGAGGTCGTTGTTGACCACGATCTGAAGAACGAGGTCCGGATCCAGGACGGAGAGCGTTCGACGCAGGTAGGCGCACTCCGCCACGATGTTCCAGCTGAGGATGCCGATGTTCAGAACCTCGACACGCCGGTTCGGGGCACGCGTTCCGCGCAGCAGCAGGTCCTCGAGAAACGCCCCGATCCGATCCTCGACTTCGACGTTCGTCCCGAAGACGTAGGAATCGCCGAGCAGGACGACGCGCACCACGTCGTCCGGCTTCGGAAGCTCGTAGTCGCGTTCCCGAAAGCCGAAGCGATTCGAGTTGATCGCAATGTCACCGTGAGCGGCGGATTCGATCCCTGGAATCAGAATCCGACCGATGTCGGGGTCAGGGTGCGAGTCGTAGGTTCCCGCGGTGCGCTGTACCAATTCGCGCACGACGCGATCCCGGATCTCCGGCACGCTCAACGCGTCCGCAGAGGCGTAGTCCACGCCCAGGGGAACGCAGAGCAGAACGACACTCACGCCCCAAACCGAGACGATGCCCGAGACGAGGATCGCGATCCAGCGCTTGGCCGCCGGGCTCGGCCCGCCGGAGGGAGACACGGCAGCCTTCGAATGCGAGTCGGACACGGGCACACCGGCGCCCCGCGGCGCTCAGGCCTCGTCCTTCGGCTGCGGCGGATCCACGTTCTCGGAGACATGGACGCGCACGGATCCGGAAGCGTCGGCTTCGTTCGCCTGCCCCTGTCCTTCCTGCGCACCCTCGGTCGCGCGACGGACCGGGGCCAGAACGAGGTCGGCCAGGTCCTCCTGCTCGAGGTCGTCCAGGAGCTCGGGCCGCGCGTGCTTGCCTTCGAGCCGTTCCACGCGTGAACGCGCGTCGGCCGCTTCGCCGTCGAGCACTTCGATGCGGTCGCAGTGGGCCGCCAGCTCTTCGATGTCGGTGGCAAGGATGTCGAGGCGCGCGTCGAGGAAGTCCGACTTCTCTTCGAGCGCCGTACGAATCGTCGTCACGAGCGAGCGCTCGTAGTCCGCCAAGGCGCCCTTGCGCAGGCTGTCGTTGGCGCGGTCGATGAACGTGCCGCGCGCCCGATCGATGGCGCGCTTCATGTCGTCGAGGGCGCCCTTGCCGAGCCGCGCGCTCTTGTCGTGCACGGCGATTCGCACCGTCGGGTTCTCGGCCGGCCCGAAGATGCGCTGGCGCACGGACGCGCGGCTACGAAACAAGACCCAATCCCAGAAGCTCTTCTTGACCGGCACGTCGTCGACCTGGATCGGCGACGGAACGGCAAGCCGCTTCTTGTCGACCGGCACCGACTGCACGCCCTGACGGGCCAGTTCGTCGGGCGAGAGCGCGATCGAGCGCAGCTGTCCGGCCAGCTCGGGCGCCATCCGAACGGCCGCCACGAGTCCCTGGGCCTCGGCGATCATCGTGTTCTGCACGTAGCTCGACAGACCCTCCTGGTACTGCGTCAACGACGGGCGCAGCTCGTCCTCGACCAGACTCTGGAGGCTCGCGTCGCTGTGAAACCAACGCTCGAGCGCGGCATCCATGGACGACGTCGTCGCGTGTGCACTCTTGCGCGCGTGCTCCCGGATGCGCTCGGACAGGCGCTGGAGCTCCTCCTGGAAGGCCTCGTCCCACGCGAAGGCGCACAGTCGCGCCACGATCTCGCGCTGGGACGTGGTCCGCGTGCGCTCGGAACGCAGCTCGGCCAGACGCTGCCGCATGCGCCGCACGGACTCGTGTCCGCTCAAGGCCGCGAGCTCGGCCAAGAGCACCTGGGAGCGTCGCAGGCTGTCCTGGATGAAGGCGATCAGGTAGTCGGTGCTGTTCAGGAAGTTCGCGAGCTCGCGCTGGAACACGTCGAAGCTCGTCGCGCGATCGTCCGTTGCCCCGTCGTCGTCGCGCGTCGCCCCGCTCGCGACTTGCAGCCGCGTGCGCGCCGCGCGCATCAGGTCGATCGGATAGATGCGCAAGCGCCCCTCTTCCGCGGCGCGCTTCAGCGGCGCCGTCATCGCGAAGCTCTCGAAGGCCTCGACGATGCGGATCGGCTCCTCCTGTTCCACGCTGGGTACGAGCTCGCCGCGCGGTCCGATGTCCATCTTCTTCGAGTCGACGTTCAGCACGAGGAAGATGCGGCTGAAGAGGTCCAGGAGCTCGCTGAACTCCGCGAAGACCTGCTCGAGGAACAGGTTGTCGCTCTTGACGACGAAGATCGCGCAGCTCGCGGAGTTGCGGAACTCGCGCGTCATCCGGCTGTAGCCGAACTTCATGCGGCTGTAGAGACCGGGCGTGTCGACCAGGACCGCGCCCGAGCTCTCGAGCTCGCCCGCGGGCATCTTCACGTCCACGCGCCGGATCGCCTGGGGGAAGTGGACGGCCGGATCGAATTCCTCGCCCTCCTCTTCGACCCGCCGGATGGCCGCCGAGAGCTCGGTGTGGGAACGCTGGACGTAGAGCTGCAGAGCGGCGGCATCCTCGAGCACGTCCGTCGTCCCGTCGTAACGCGTGGCCGAGAACGAACGCTCCTCGGCGTGCGAGACATAGACCATGCAGGGATACGCCGGCAGGCTCGACACCTCGCTGACGTAGGCCGCCGCCAGCGCGTTCATCAGCGTCGACTTGCCGCTCTTCAACGGCCCGAAGATCAGGACGAAGGCGTGCTGGTCCTCGACCTTGTCGACCAGCACCCGGAACTGGTGCTCGAGCTCGCGCAACTGCGGCAGAACCTCGTTGCGCACCGTCGCGTCACTGGCCCCGGCCAGCGACTCGGTGGCCCCC
>JAJDEW010000063.1 GCA_029259595.1 Planctomycetota bacterium
GGTCGGGCGGTACCAGCCACGGAACGAGGCGGGCTTGCCGCCACCGTCGCGTTCGGACGCATAGAACCAGGTCCCCCGGCGCTCTTCGCACATCATCCGCGCATGGAAGTACGGGAGGCCGTACCAGGCTCGCGCGACCCGGACCGCCAGGGTGCTGGCTGCGTCGAGGCTGAAGAACCAGACGCCGGGGCGGCCCTCGTGCCGTACGTAGGTGCGTACGTTGAGCTCGGGAAAGGCCGATAGGCGGGGGAGTGCCGGCATTCCGCGCAGCCGCACGCCGACCATGCGAAAGGGAACGACGCCCACCCAGGCCTGGCCGTCCCGCGTGTCGAGCTCGAGCTCCTTCGGAAGCAAGTCGACGAGCTTGGCCGGCTCGAGTGGCCAGTGCGCGAAGAGCAGGTCGTGCCACTCCTGCACTTGAACCCAGCGTCGGGAAGGAAGGGGCCAGGGGCGGTGCGCCGTTTCGTCGAGGAAGGACAGGCTCATGCGCCGCTCACGGCTCCGAAGCGCTCGCGCAGCTCTCGGATCGTGGCCGGTCCGTGTCCGGCGTAGTGGTTGTTGGCATAAACGTAGCTCTCCGGGACGCTCTCGTGCATGCCGCGCAGGAACTCGGTCCAGCGCTCGAGGCGGCTCGATTGGTCGACGACGATGGAATCGAAGGTCTTCGTCCGCGCGTCGACGAGCTTGCGGTCCCCGATCAAGCGTGAATAGGTGAAGTCGGTCGTGACGAGGTCGTGCTCGCGAGCGAGGAACCACGGCGGTGGCATGTAGACGATGTCGACAAGCGCCAACGCCGCGCGGTGCCGCCGCAGGACGCTCAAGAGCGCGTCGTCGATCCAATCCTTGTTCCGGACTTCCACCGCGTAGCGGAAGGTCTCGGGCAGGCGCGCGAGGAAGGCGTCGAGGCGCTCCAAGAACGGCTCTGAAGACGCGAAGACCCGGCGATTGAAAAAGGGAAACTGGAGCAGGAGCGGGCCACACGCGGCGCCCATGTAGCCCATGCCATGGAGGAAAGCCTCGGTCTCCCGGTCGACGTGCTCCGGGACCAGGATCCGCTTCGGATCCGGCCCAGGACCTTCGCCGCAGTGAACGATCGTCTTCGGGAACTTGGCCGCGAGGCGGAAGCCGTCTCCGACCTTGCGTGCCCATTCGGAGACCAGTCGCTCGTCAGGGAGACGGTAGTAGGTGACGTCGGCTTCGACCGTGTCGAACTGCTCCGCGTAGTAGCGCAGCCAGTCACCCGGCTTCGTGCCCTTCGGGTAGAAGGGGCCGAGCCAGCCCTTGTTGGACCAGCTGGATGTTCCCCAGTGGACGGCCATCGGTCAGCGCCCGTAGGCGCGCTGGAGATCCCAGGCCAGTCCGAAGACGAAAGACTGGGCCTCGAAGCTGCCCTCGTCGGCTTCGACGCGGCCGGCTTCGAGAACGAAGGACAACGTTTCCCCGAACTCGTAGCGATAGCCCCCGCTGTACGACCAGAGCAGTCCCGAACCGACGTCGGCACCACCACCCCCGCCGGCGCCGCCCGAGCCCACGATCGAAAAAACGTGCCCGGTCGTCCGCGGCGGGCGCAGCTCGTACCTGAGCCCGAGCCAACCCTCCGCATAGCCACCGAGCTCGCCGTCGTAGGCGCCGAAGGCGCGGCCCTGGAAGCCGAACGAGCGGGTCAGCGGCTGCTCGATCCCGAAGCCGACGAGTTGCGCCGATGAGTCGTGGTCCCCGCCACCGACGCGACGAACATCCCCGGGAAAGGCATAGCTCTTGTGCAGGACCTGAACTCGCGTTCTCGAGAGGCGCGCACGATCCGAGTCGAGGCCTTCCGCCGTGAGCCGTCGGCGAGGGTAGCGCAGATCGAGCTCCAGGTTCTTCGTGGTGGTCGTGAGGCCTGCGGTGACCATGTCCGCCTCGAAGCTCCCGTCGGGGAACGCCAAGCGACCGGCTCGAACGTCGAGGCCGAGGCCGCGAAAGACGCGCGCATGAAGACCAACGCTGGCACTCCAGCCGAAGCCACCACCGGTGTCCACGTCGCCACCACCTCCCGCTCCGATCTGACCCTTCGCTTCGAGCGTCGTTCTCGAGCCGAGCGGCAACGCGAAGCCCAGTCCCGCAAGCGCCATCGAGAAGCCATCGACGTCGCCTCCGGTCGCGCCGTAGACCTCGGCTGGGAGAAAGATCGTCGGCGTGAGGAAGTAGTCGAGTCCGAACCCGAGCAGTTGAACGGGCGCGACGAGGCGACCACCGGAATCCCGACGCGCACCGTCGTCAAGTTCGAGGTAGGCGACGCGCGGCCCAGCTCGGAGATCGCGCTCGATCAGAGCCCCTTCCGGCAAGAGCGCACCCAGTTCACGCTCGCGCGCGACCAACACCTCCGACGGCAAGCTGACGCCCAGCGCGAGGTGGGTGTCTTCGATATCGCCGTCGGGAAACTCGATGCGCGCGAGTTCGAATCTGAGGGAGAAGGAGTCGAGCGCACGCTCGATGCCCACGTGTGGGCGCAGCATCAAGCCGCTCGACTCACCGAACCCTGCTCCACCCCCACCTCCACCGCCCGCGAACAGGCCAGCGTCGAACCAAAAATCGAAGCCGAGATCGCGTAGCCAGCCCACCGTGAGTCCGCCGACATGAAAGCCCCCTCGCTCCCCGCCACCCGCCAGATAGCCCCCGAGCCCCGCATAGAGCTCGGGCAAGCGCTCGACCGGGGCCAGGGCGTCGAAGTGGATCCCGACAAGGGCCAGGTCCTCCTCACCATCGAGCCCCAGTTCCTCGGCGGTGATCCGCCAACGCGTCTCCCGCCGCTCGAGGGCGATGTCCTGGGCAGACGCCGATGGCATCCAGCCCAGGAGGTGAAGGAGGGTGAGGAACAGGACAGGGCGCGGCATCGGTTCACGGTCGGTGGGCTGCGGGCAACCGTCGGAGGGGGGCGATGATAGGGCCGGGCTCCGGTTTTCCAACGGAACTGATGCGCTTGCCTGAAGCAGCAAGTTCTCGATCACTCGGTCACCCAAGGAGTTGAGGCCGGTCTTCTCCTCGAACGGGCCCCGGAAGGGTCCGCCAGAGGACTTTCGACCATGTTTCAACCCCCTCGATGCCCGCATCGCCAGTGCCCCCGACACCACGCCCCCGAGCCCCGCTTCTACCGGCGCAACGGCTTCTACCGGGCCAGCTGTCGATCCCAGCCCATCCAGCGCTACCTCTGCCGCACCTGCGGCCGCGGCTTCTCGCGCCAGACGTTTCGGATGGACTACCGGGATCACAAGCCGCACCTGAATGCTCCGCTCGT
Source organism: Planctomycetota bacterium (assembly GCA_029259595.1). GTDB lineage: Bacteria > Planctomycetota > UBA1135 > UBA1135 > OFTM43. The sequence goes on from JAJDEW010000063.1 coordinate 3,278, forward strand.
TCGACTGCTCGTGTCCGGAGTCGGTTTCCGTCAATCGGCGCGTCAGCTGAACCTGTCGCTCACCTGCACTCAGCTCAAGTTC
>JAJDEW010000064.1 GCA_029259595.1 Planctomycetota bacterium
CTCGGTCGTCTCCGACCAGGTCCGGGCCGTCGTCGACGGCGGCGCGGTGCTCACGGTCGGACTCTCGACCGCGGGCAGCACCTTGACCGTCTCGCCTCCCGGCGGCGGTTGGGGCGGCACGCCGTTTCGCCTCGAGCTGCATGCGGACCTGGCCGCGACGGGCGGCGTGACGATGACGACGCCGCTTTCGCTGCGCTTCCGTCCCTGAGCGCAGCGCGCGCTCGCGCCTCGCGTCGTGCGGGGCGCGCGCGCCTGCGGTATGCTCTGCGCGTGTCCGCGCCGGAATCGTCCTCACGATGCGACCGACCGTCCCGCGCGGCGCTCGGGGCGCGCCGCGTCCTCCTCGCGGCCCTCGGCGCGTGCTCGCTCGCCTGTGGCGGAGCGGACCGGCCGCCGCCCACGATCGTGCTCCTCACGCTGGACACGACCCGTGCCGACGCGCTCACGAGCTACGGCGGCCCCACGAACCTGACGCCGCACCTCGACGAGCTGGCACGGCAGAGCGTGCGCTACACGTCGGCCTTCACCGTGACGCCGATGACGCAGCCGTCACACACGTCGATGCTGACGGGGCTCTACCCGCCGCGGCACACCGTGCGGACGAACGGTACGGCGTCGGTGCCGGCCGCGGCACGGACCACGGCCGAGGTCGCCAAGGAAAGCGGCTACCAGACGGCCGCGTTCCTGGCCGCCGCCGTGCTGGACGAGAGCCTGGGTTTGGCCCAGGGCTTCGACCACTACGACGCGCCGAACGAAGCGCTCGAGGACACGACCTCCTACGCCGAGCGGCCGGCCAACGAGATCGTGCCGCGCGCCGTGCACTGGCTCGAGGAGCGTGATCCGACGCGCCCCGTCTTCCTGTGGGCGCACTTCTTCGACCCGCACTCGCCCTACGACCCTCCCCCCGAATTCAAGGATCTCGGCGGCGACTACCGGCGCAACTACCTGGGCGAGATCGCCGAGGTCGATCGTCAGGCGGACCGCTTGATCGGAGCCTTGAAGCGGCTCGGGTTGTGGGACAACACGCTCTTCGTCGTCGTCGCCGATCACGGTGAGTCCCTGGGCGAGCATCAGGAGCTCTCGCACTCGACGTACTGCTATCAGGCGACGATCCGCGTGCCGTTCCTGGTCCGCCATCCCGACGGCCATCGCGCGGGCGAGGTCACCGACGAGATCGTCAGCGTGGCCGACGTGCATCCGACCCTGGTCGAAGCCATGGGCCGCGAACCGGCGCGGGGCCTCGACGGCATGAGCCTTTTTCGCGGGCGCGCGCCGTCCGACCGGGGCGTGTACTTCGAGTCCTACTACGGCTACATCGCCTACGGCTGGAGCCCCCTCGCGGGTTGGGTCGACGACGCGGGCAAGTACCTGCACAGCTCCGAGCCCGAGCTGTACGACTGGCGCACGGACCCATCGGAAAGCACGAATCTCATCGGACGGGAAGGCGAGCGGGTCGCGCTCTACCAGCGCGCGATCGGTGAGCTCTTTTCCAAGCCAGTGCTCGAGGTCGACGACACCTCACGCTTGGCACCCGAACTGCTCGAGCACATCCGTTCGCTGGGTTACGCCGGCGCGGGAGCCCTGGCCGACGATCTGCCCCATCCGCTCACTCCCACCGACCTGCCGGCGCCCGCCACGCGCGCGCGCGAGCAAGCCGACGTGCAACGCGGCATGGACCTGCTCGAGAACGGACTGCACGCGCAAGCCGAGAGAATCCTGCGCAAGGTCGTCGACGCGAACCCCCGCAATTACGAAGCGGTCGACTTCCTGGCCCTCGCGCTGATGCGCCAGCGCCGCCAACCCGAAGCGATCGAGCCCCTGCAGATCGCGCTGCGCAGCGAGCCCCGCCGCCCGCGCTCCTGGTCCTATCTCGGCGCCTGCCTCGCCGTCGCCCAACGCTGGGACGAAGCCCTGGAAGCCTTCGGCCGGGTGCTCGAGATGGACCCCGACCACCGCCAGACCCTCCAGCTCATGGCGCAATCCCTCGAGCACCTCGGCCGCGACGACGAAGCCGCCCCGATCCGCGCGCGCTACGAGGAGCTCTACGGAGAGTAGGGCCGGCTGTGGCGAGTCGATCATCGGGGTGATCACGCCTGTCGCTTCAACTTGGGAGCCACCGCCGAATCGTCGTCGGGGTCACGTACAACGTCCTGTCGGTCTACGACCCGACAACGCGCGGCATCAGCGTTGTTCGTCGAAGCTCATGGCGGCGGATCGAACGAGGGCGAGAGCCGCATCGGCGCCCTGATAGCCGCGGGTACGGATGCGTCCAGGACCCTTGTAGTTGCTGAACCAGGTCTCGAGGATCGTCGTAACGCCCGCGAAGTGCTCGTCGAGTTCTTCGATCGACCGGATGGCGGCGAAGGGGGAATCTGCGGCGACGGCCAAGAGCTTGTCGTCCTTCTCGCCATCGTCTTCGGTAGAGAGCAGGCCCAGGAGTCGCACGCGAACGACGGCGCCACGCTTCAGCGCCGGGCCGAGCACGAGCACGTCGAGCGGATCCCCGTCGCCGCCCATCTCCGCCGCCAGAAGGGTCCGCGGGATCATCCCGTAGTTGGCCGGATAGGAGAGGTATTCTACGACGCGCGGCTGGCCGTCCTCGAGCTCCCAGCGCAGCTTGCCGTCCTTCTTGTCGACCTCCCACTTCGCGTTCGTTCCCGATGGGATCTCGACGACCGCGTGTACGAAACCGCCGCCGGCTTCGGCCGTGAAGTCGGTGAGGAAGTTCTTGTCACCGGGCAGCGTGAGCTCGTCGTCGGGTGACGAGCCGGCGGCCATGAGGAGAAGGCCGAACAGAAGACAAGACGAGGCGCGGATCGCGGGGATCATGAAGACATCCGTCGGGGGGCGAGGTGGAGCGTGACTCTCACCGTTCACTGTCAAGCCCCCGTGCCCGTTCTGTGAAGAAGCGGACAAATTCGAGCGCGACCTGGCGCTTCCCCCGGCTACGTCCTCCACCCCCGGGGGGCGAGGAGGTGCGGTCGACGGGTTCTTGCCGACCTGGCTGCCCCAGAGAGGCTTCGCTCCCGACGCGTGGCGCTCAGAACGTTCCGATCGTGGTGTCGATGGCGTTGTTCAAGGCGATGTCTCCCGGCAGGAAGGTCGCGGCCTGGGTATAGAGCGTGGCACCGGCCAGAGCACAGTCCGCCGGGATCGCGATCGCGTGGGTTCCGACGGCGACGTCGATCGCGACCAGCGGCGGCAGGATCAGGAGCTCGCCGTGCAAGGTGCCGGCGAGCGGCACGCTGGTCGGTCCCGCCGTGGCGATCGCGACGAGGCTCGCGAACGCGCCGGGTGTCGCGATGTCGACCGTCGTGGTCCACGTTCCCCCGAACAAGGCCGGCGCGGTCTCGACGTACCCGGCCGGGTTCGAACCGCCGCCGTTGCGCGTGGCGGAGGCCGAGGGAATCTCGAGCACGAGGTTGTCCGCGCCGACGTCCCAGCTCTGGAAGATCGCGAAGAACGACGGGTTCAGCCACCAGAACTCGACGCGGTCGACGTTCGTGATGACGTCGTTCCAGTCGACACCGGGCCGGAAGTTCACCGCATCACCGGCCCAACCGCCGCTCCAGCCCGCCGGGACCGCGGACGTGTCCGCACTCGGGATCGCGAAGACGAAGTGCTTCCAGCCGGCACCGGGTTGCGGCACCTCGGGACCGACGAAGTACGCGTAGTCGTCGTCGTCGGGCAGCGGCGTGCCCTTCGTGTCACGCAGCAGGAGCGAGAACTCGAAACCGACCGCGCCGAAGGTGGCCGACAACGTCTGCGCGTCGATCGAGACGCCGGTGACACCCCTGGCGCGATAGTCGCCGACGAAGCACGTCCGTCCCGCGCCGCTGGTCAGGATCGGCGCGAACGAGCTCACGAACGGGTTGTGCAGCCAACCGCCCGGGTTCCCTCCGCTGGACTCGAGCACGTCGGGCGTCGTGACGTTGAAGCTCCACAGTCCGACGTTGGAGCCGGCTTCGAAGTCCTCGTTCACCGGATCACCGGCAGAGACGAGGGCGAGCCCGAGCGGAAGGGAGATCGTTCGCAGGAGAGCGTTCATCGGAGGGTCCCGGTTCGGCCCGTGAGGGCGGGAGGAGGGATCGTGCCGCAGGCCGCCCAGGGTAGCGCCGCACGGGCCCGACAGGGGCGCACGTTCGTCTCTTGCAACGATCGCGGCTCTCAACGTTCCCTCGCGGCGTCGATCGGGCTGGTCCGGGGTATTCTCTCGTCCACTGACTGCCCATTCTCGCATGACCTCCCCCCCCGATCGCCCCGCCTCCCTGCGCCTCGCGACGCGCCGCCGGCGCCGCTGGACCGTCGTCGCGCTCGTCGCGATCGTCCCGCTGGCGCTGCCCCACCTGCTGGCTCCCTGGTTGCGCGGGAAGGCGGTGACGTGGCTCGAGCGTGAGCTCGACGCCGACGTCACGCTCGATGACCTGCGGATCGGATACACGGGCGAGGTGCGCATCCGCGGTCTCGCGTTGGCGCGCGCCGGTCGCCCCGTCGCGCGCATCTCCGCGGCGACGGCGAACCTCGCGGTCTTCCAAGCCCTCGGGGGTCGCTACGACGTCGAGGCGCAACTCGACGGCTTCGAGCTCTTCGTCGAGAAGGAACCGGACGGGACCTGGAACCTGGACCGCTTGCTGCGAGCGCAGGAGCGTGACGCCGCGTCGCAGGACAAGCGCGGACGCGACGTAAAGAACGAGCGCCCCGACCTGGGACTCTCGATCGCGGCCACGGGCGGGCGCGTCGTCCTGCGGGCCGAGGCCGAGCAGACCGAACAGACCGAACTGGTCGGGCTTTCGGTGCGGGTCGAGCTGCTCGACCTGGCGCAGCCGCTCACGATCTCCGCCTCGACGCGTGTGCTCGGTCCCGAAGGCGAAGCCGGGCGCCTCGAAGCACAGGCGGAGTTCGTCGTCGAGAACGAGCGTGGTCCGTCGGTCGACGCCCTGCACGGAACGGCGCGCCTCCGCGCGATCGATACGACGCTGGAGGCGCTGCACCCCTTGATCGTGCAGGTGCTGCCCCACCAGCACGCCTCGGGACTCCTCAACGCCGACGTTCAGATACGCGTCCGCGAAGGGTTGTCCGTCGAGAGCTCGGCCACGATCTCGATGGGCGACCTGCTCTTCGCGGGGCCCCTCGACGAAGCGAGCAGCGTGCGGCTGGGCGACGTCATCCTGGACGTCCGCTCGCGACCGGGCTCCGAACAACGCACCCTGCACTTCCTCGAGCTGCACGCGGAAGACTACCTGTCGCTGCTCTACGAGGGCAGCGCGTCGAAGGACTTCCCGCCGACCTCGATCCAAGGCACGTGCACGTTCGAGTCGGAAATCGAAGACCTGTGCGAGATCGTGCGCGGTTGGGTTCCGCTGCGGCGCGAACTGGTCTTCGGCGGCCGCATCACCGGCACGATCGAGGTCGCGAGCCAGGCGGTCGAGCCTGGACACGGCCTGCTCTCGGTCGACGGGTCGCTGCGCGGCCTCGAGCTCGTCGCGCGCCGCAGCGACGGCTCGCGCGTCGACCTCGAAGGCCTCGACTCGTTCGAGGTCACCGTGGCCGGCACGGCCTCGACCGACGGAACCGTCTGGAACGTGCCCACCTTCCTCGTCGACGCGGGACCGCTCTCCGCCGAAGGCACACTCGACCTCCAGCATCGCAACGCCTGGAAGCTCAGCGACTCGTCGCTGACGCTCGACGCCGATCTGGCCCGCTTGGACACGATCGCCGGTCGCGTGCTCGAACTCGACGGGCTGGGCGTCACGGGCCTTCTGCACCTCGAGGCCTCGGCGCTCGGCGTCGCGGAGGAGACCGAGCTGCATGCGCAAGCCTCGGTTCGCGACCTGGCAGTCCGCCGCGCGGAGGGGGAAGCACCCTTTGCGATCGGAGCGCTCGAGGCGACCTTCGACGGCTTGTACCGCGAGGATCTGAAGCGCCTCGTCCTGCGCTCGCTCGCGATCGACACGCCTTCGGCCTCGCTCTACGGCGACGGCGTGTTCGAGCGCCCGGTCGATCCCGCGGACGAGGAGCGTGAGCTCAGGCTGTCGCTGGATGCGACGCTTCGCCCCGACGCTCTGCCCGCGACCGTGCTCGAACGCCTCGAAGACAGGACGATCGCCGGCGATCCGCTCGTGGGCAGCCTGGCCTTGACGTGGAACGCCGACGCGACGCGGCTCGAGGGCAGCTGGGAAAGCGCGGGGCTGACCCTCACCAAGGCGGACGGCTCCACCTTCGAGCAAGTCCCTGTCCGCATCGCACACACGCTGCACCTCGACGCGAAGGGTCTGATGCTGGACACGCTGACCTACGCGTCGTCTTTCGGAACGGCCTCACTGACGGGTCGGATCGGCGACGACCTGGATCTCGCGTTGTTGTTGAAAGGCGACCTGAATCGGCTCCTGCTCGATGCCGACATCGAGCAACGCCGTGGCCCACGGGAGACGCACGGCGACCTGACCGCCTCGCTGCACGTGACGGGAGCCCCCGAGGACGCGGCCTTCGTGGGAGAAGCCGCGATCACCGGCTTCCAGCTCGAAAGCGCGCCCGAGCCGCCCGCGATCGAACCGACGATCGTGACCGACTCGAAGATCGCGCTCACGTTCGACGGACGCCGAACGCGGGTCGCGGACCGCGAAGTGCTGGACGTGCAGCGGCTCGAGATCGAGTCGACCTTCGTCGACGGGGTCTGCCACGGAACGTGGAGCCGGGGCGAAGCGGAGGGTTCCCAACGCTTCGAAGGCGTCGAGGGCAGCTTCCAGTACATCCCCGAACGGCTAGGCGCCGTGCTCGATCCGCTGTTGCCCGGCCGCCTCTCCGGACGCGAGGAAGAAACGCTCACGCTGCGGTTCGACGGTAGCGCGGCCGACCTCGATCCGGTCGCGCTCGTCGCCGGCTCGAGCGGTCGCCTGTCGTTCGGACTCGGTCGCTACCGGGCGCTCGGCCTCGACGCGACCGGAGAGCTCGTCCTCGAGCTCGCGGATGGACGTCTCTCCTGCCACGGCGCTCTGGGCGCGAACGGCGGAACGTTGGGGCTCGACGGCGACCTGCGCACGCGCGCGACCGACGACGCGCCGCTCGGTCTCGGCTTCACCGCCAAGCTCACCGACGTGCGCGCCAACGCCGAACTGTCCCAGCTCCTCGGCCGCCTGCACCCGGCACTGCTTGCGGTCGGCACGTGGGGCGACGATTCCATCGGCGGCTTGGTGCAGGGCGAACTCGAGCTCTCGTGCCCGGGCGGCGTCGAACTTCTCGGCCAGCTCGCCGGTACGGACGGCTTCCCGCTCACGGCCCTGCAGGGCCGCGGTCGCTTCCAGCTCGAGGATGCACGCCTCGCACGGGCCCCCTTCCTGAAGACGCTCCTCGCCGAGCTCGGCCTCGAGTCCGACCGTCCGCTGCGCGTCCGTCCGATCGAGTTTGCGATCGAGGCCGGCCGCATCCGCTACCTGCGCCCCTGGACCTGGACGATCGACGGCGTCGAGACCACGTTCACGGGCACCGTCGGCCTCGACCGCAGCCTGGACCTCGCCTGGAACGTGCCGCTCACCGAGCGCCTGCTCGAGCGCTACGACTTCCTCGCAGGCCTCACCGGCCGCTCGATCGCGATCCCGATCTCGGGCTCGGTCGACCAACCCCGCCTCGACTGGTCCGACGCCCTCGGCGACCTGGCCCGCGACGTCGCCGCCACGGAGCTCCAGAAGCGGCTCGGCATCGGCGACCGCAACGCCTCGAGCGGCGACGACCCGAGCGACCTCCTACGCCGCGCCGACACCCTGTGGAGCAACGGCAAGAAGCTCGAAGCCGCCGCCCTCTACATCCGCCTCCGCGAGGAGTTCAAG
>JAJDEW010000065.1 GCA_029259595.1 Planctomycetota bacterium
GGCGGGGGCGCGACCGCGTGCTGTCGGCGGGGGGGCGCCATTCGGGGGGGTTTGGCCCCGGCACCGTACTGGCTGTTCCGGGCCGTTCCGGTCGCTTGGTCGAGCACGTTGACACCGGAGCAAGCCCTGGCGGCCCTGGCGCGCGCGAGCAGCCGGGACGGCCCGCTCGACATCGGTCACGATGATGCGCGCGTGCGCATCCGTGGTGAGCGCGTCCACATCCGCTGGTGTGCTCGCGGCGAGCACTATCACTGCGTGCTCGACGCGCGAGTCCGCTCGGTCCCCGGCGGGAGCGCCCTGGAGGGATGCTTTCGTTTGCCGCGCATGTTCCTGGTCATGGCGGCGTTCCTCGCGCTGCTCACCGCCGCATAGGCCCTGGTGATCGTCGGGTCGATCGTCGACTACGGCCCCCGTGCGATCCCCGGCGCAGCGCTTCCCGGCCTTTTCTGGCTGGTCCTCCTCCCCGTGCTGTTCTACGTCAGGTCACGCATCGTTGCTGAAGTCCGCTCGATCAACAGCTTTGTCCGGCGCGTTCTAGGAGCCCTTCCGACGAGTCATTCGGCGCCCTGACGACGTCACACTCGATCGTACAAGGCCAACTCGGAGCTCCGCGCCAATCCGCTCAATCCGACGACGCTGGCCATCCAACCGCCGATCAGGAGCCAGACGGACTTGTCCGTGGGCTCGCCCGTGAACAAGCGTGAGAAGCTGGAACGGATGGAATCGGCCTCGATGAGCCCGAAGACCAGGAGGACGACTCCGGCGACGAGCATGGCGAGAGACAGGGCCTTGTTCATGGCGCTTCCGATCGGATGCTCGGCGCTCAGTTGAGAGCCTTACGACCGCTGATGACGCGCAGGAGGATCATGATGACGGCGATCACGAGCAGGATGTGAATGAACCCGCTCACGGTGTATCCCGAGATTAATCCGAGCAGCCAGAGGAGGATGATGACGACGGCGACGGTGTAGAGCATTGTGGGTGTCCGAACAGGCAAGGGCCGTGCCACCAGCGGCTGACAGCAACCCGCGAGTGCCTGCGCGCGCTGCTTCCGTCAGGGCTGTGCGTCTCCCTCACCGCTCGAGGCAAATGGAAAGAGGGGACCTCCAGGGCCATCGGAAGAATCGGGGAGGCCGCGTATTCTCGGGCTCGAAACGAAGCCCGCCGAGTCAAACTGACGTAGTGATCGGATCCAACTGCTCCAACCAGAGTCCACACGGGCTCCCCAGTCGTGCGTCAGACCGGTGTCTCGGATGCCAGCGCGTTGGTCAACGGGCTCCTGGCCTCGGTTCGAGGACGGTGCTGCTCGATCGAGCGGCCGTTCGATGGGCCCCGCAGCCTGCCGCGGCACAAGCCTTGCGGGTCAGGAAGACGAACCCTGGGCCCGGCTGGAGATCGACTCGTCCCGCTCGCCTGGCTTCTGCCTGATGCGACTGCACCAATCCAAACAAGGCACGTGGCCGTCGATGTCTAGCTGCACACGCAACGCCCGAAGCTGGCAATGAATCACGCTTGCCCCGCCCTCCTGACGATCAACGGTGGTTCGTCCACGATCAAGTTCGCCCTGTTCCGCCTTGGAGAGACGCTCGATCGCGGACTTCATGGCAAGGTCGAGTGGTCGGGCGCCAGCGCGACCTTGGCGTTCACGGACCCGACTCGGGATCCGCCACAGGCGCAGCGCCCTGTGGAGTTCGATCGGCAAGACTCTGTACCCGTCCTGCTCGACTGGATCGAGGCACAGCCTGACTTCGGCTCCGTGCGAGGCGTTGGTCACCGGCTGGCGCACGGCATGCAGCACAGTCATCCGCAGCCTGTGACGTCGGCCCTGCTCGACGAACTGAGGAGCTTTGCTCCCAACGCTCCCGTGCACATGCCGCTCGAAATCGGTCTCCTCGAAGCCTTCGCCGATCGGCATCCCGAGCTACCGCAGGTTGCGTGCTTCGATACCGCCTTCCATCGCGACATGCCGCGCGTGGCTCGCATGTTGCCCATCCCGCGTCGCTACGAGGCCATGGGGGTCGAACGCTACGGCTTTCACGGTCTGTCCTACGCCTGTCTGATGGGAGCGTTGCGCGAGCTCGGTGACCCGGCGGCAACGACCGGCCGCGTCATTCTCGCCCACCTCGGCCACGGCGCGAGCATGGCGGCCGTGCACGCGGGCAAGAGCGTCGATACCAGCATGGGGCTGACGACAGCGTCGGGGTTCCCGATGGCCACGCGCTCGGGTGACCTGGACCCTGGCCTCGCGTCCTACCTGGCGCGCACGGAGAAGATGAATTCCTCCGACTTCCACCACATGGTCCATCATGAGTCCGGGCTGCTCGGGGTCTCCGAGACCAGTTCGGACATGCGCGAGCTGCTCGCGCGCGAGTCCGAGGACGAGCGGGCGAGCGAAGCGATCGCCTTGTTCTGCTACCAGGCCAAGAAGTGGATCGGCGCGTTCACGGCTGCCCTGGGCGGGCTGGACACGCTCGTGTTCGCCGGTGGTATCGGCGAGAACTCGCCGGAGGTGCGCAGCCGCATGTGCCACGGGCTGGGCTTGTTCGGTCTCGACCTCGACCTGCGCCGCAACGCTGCCAACGAAGGCGTGATCTCTTCGGATGCGAGCAGGGTGACGATTCGAGTCATTCGCACCGACGAGGAACGCATCATCGCCGAGCAGACCTCCCGCGTGCTCGGCATGGGCCACAAGCCCGGAAAACCTTCATGAGCAGCAAGACTCTCACCGCCGATCTTCTGAACGGGATCGACGCCTACTGGCGTGCTGCCAACTACTTGTCCGTCGGGCAGCTCTATCTCTGCGACAACCCGCTCCTGAGGCGTCCGCTCGCCCTCGGCGACGTCAAACGCATGCTGCTGGGTCACTGGGGCACGACGCCGGGACAGAACTTCGTCTACGCGCACCTGAACCGGGTCATCAAGAAGTACGACCTGGACATGATCTACGTCTCGGGGCCCGGGCACGGCGGCCCGGCCGTGGTCGGCAACACGTACCTGGAAGGCACGTACAGCGAGGTCTATCCCGAGATCAGTCAGGACGAGGCGGGTCTGAAGCGACTCTTCAAGCAGTTCTCGTTCCCTGGGGGGATTCCGAGCCATGCCTCTCCCGAGTGCCCGGGCTCGATCCACGAGGGTGGCGAGTTGGGGTATTCGCTGAGTCATGCGTTTGGCGCCGTCTTCGACAACCCCGAACTGATCGTCGCCTGCGTCGTCGGCGACGGCGAGGCAGAGACCGGGCCGCTGGCGACGGCCTGGCACTCCAACAAGTTCTTGGATCCGGTCACGGACGGCGCTGTGCTGCCGATCCTCCATCTCAACGGCTACAAGATCGCCAATCCGACGATCCTTGCGCGCATTCCGCGGGAGGAACTGGAACAGTTGCTGCTGGGCTATGGCTATGCGCCCTGCTTCGTGTCGGGTCACGATCCCGCTCTGATGCACGAGGCGATGGCCACCGCGCTCGACCAGGCCATCGAACAGATCCAGCGCATCCGGGGCGACGCACGCTTGAACGGCAATCGTAGGCGTCCGCGGTGGCCGCTGGTCGTGCTCGACTCGCCCAAGGGCTGGACGGGGCCGAAGGTTGTCGACGGCCGGCAGATCGAAGGTACCCACCGCTCGCACCAGATTCCGATCACCGACCCCACGCGCCATCCCTCGCACCTCCCCCTGTTGGAGGACTGGCTGCGCAGCTACCGGCCCGAGGAGCTCTTCGACGAGCATGGTCGCCTGCTGCCCGAGCTGGCCGAACTGGCGCCGAAGGGCGCGCGACGCATGGGCGCGAATCGGCACGCCAACGGTGGTCTCTTGCTGCGCGACCTGACGATGCCTGACTACCGTGACTACGCGGTCGACATCCCCAAACCCGGAGTGTCAGGCATCGGCGACACACGCGTTCTGGGTCCCTTCCTGCGCGACGTCGCGAAGCAGAACGAGGCCTCGCGCAACTTTCGGGTCTTTGGCCCGGATGAGACGTTGTCCAACGGACTGGGAGCGCTCTTCGAGACGACAAACCGCCAGTGGGGTGCGAAGACTCTGCCAGACGACGACTTCCTGGCCCCGAGCGGTCGCGTGGTCGAGATGCTCAGCGAACACCAGTGCGAGGGTTGGCTCGAGGGCTATCTGCTCACCGGGCGCCACGGCCTCTTCAACTGCTACGAGGCGTTCGTGCACATCATCGATTCGATGTTCAACCAGCACGCCAAGTGGCTCAAGGTCTCGGCCCAGCTGCCGTGGCGTCCCCAGATCGCCTCGCTGAACTACCTGCTGGCTTCGCATGTCTGGCGCCAGGACCACAACGGCTTCACGCACCAAGACCCGGGCTTCATCGACCATGTCGTCAACAAGAAGGCCGAGGTCATCCGCGTCTACTTGCCACCGGACGCCAACTGCCTGCTGTCGGTCATGGACCACTGCCTGCGCAGTCGCCACTACGTGAATGTCGTCGTGGCTGGCAAGCATCCGGCCCCGCAGTGGCTATCGATGGATGCGGCCAGCGCGCACTGCGCCGCAGGTGCGGGCGTCTGGCAGTGGGCGAGCAACGATCAGGGCGCGGACCCCGATGTGGTCATGGCCTGCTGTGGAGACGTGCCCACGCTCGAGACGTTGGCGGCGGTCAGCATTCTCCGCGCGCGATTGCCAGCCTTGAAGATCCGAGTGGTCAACGTCGTCGACCTGATGAAGCTGCAGCCTCAAGAAGAGCACCCGCACGGGCTCTCCGACGACGCGTTCGATGCGCTGTTCACCCGGGACAAGCCGGTGATCTTCGCCTTCCACGCCTACCCGTGGTTGGTCCACCGGCTGACGTACCGACGCACGAATCACCCCAACATCCACGTTCGCGGCTACAAGGAAGAGGGCACGATCACGACGCCCTTCGACATGACGGTCTTGAACGATCTCGACCGCTTTCACCTCGTGATGGATGCCATCGACCGCCTGCCTCAAACCGGCGATCCGGGCGCCCAGCTCCGGCGAGCGCTCGAGGAAAAGCTGCTCGAGCACCGGC
>JAJDEW010000066.1 GCA_029259595.1 Planctomycetota bacterium
CTGCGCCCACGCGGACGACGTAGCGGTTTTCCGGCGTCAGGCCGGCGGCGTCTTCGAAGGTCAGCTCGAGCTCCCGGGCCGCGCGGCCGTCCGCCAGCGCTGCGAATCCCAGGTCGCGCAGCCGCACGCCGGGGTCCAGGAGCTTGTAGGGCATGAACATCCAGTAGGTGTCGTTGACCCACCAGGCCCAGGCGCGTTCGACGAGCTCGCGACGGCGGGTCGGAGCGAGGACCTCCGTGCCGTCCTCGAAGGCTCGGCCCGCGAGCGTGTGCACGTTGAACAGCACGACCAGTCCGTCGGTCTCGATGCGTGCGTCGCCCGTGTGTCGGTCCCACCAGTGCTCGCGGCGGCCGAAGAAGCGAAAGTGAACGTGGCGCGTCGCCGCCCAGGCCTCCCGACCTCCCAGGCGTTCGAGGACGGCTTCGGCCACGCGCACGGGGTCGGCTTCGTGCGCGGCGGACGTCGTGCGGCAGGCGCCCAGGACGAAGTTCACCGACAAGGCCAAGGCCAACAGGCTCGCCTCTCCGCAGAACCGCATGCGCCCGGACACCACCGCTCCTACAGGTCCTTCAGCTCGGCGATCAGGTCCTCGAGGAACTGCTTGCCGTCTCCGAAGCACATCAGCGTGTTGTCCGCCTCGAACAGGTCGTTCTTGATGCCGGCGTAGCCCGGCGACAGGGAGCGCTTCACGACGAAGACCGTCTGCGCCTCCCACACCTTGAGGACGGGCATGCCCGCGATCGGCGACTTCGGGTCGTCGTTCGCGGCCGGGTTGCACACGTCGTTGGCGCCGACGACGATCGCGACGTCGGTGTTCTGGAACTCGCCGTTGATCTGATCGAGATCGAAGAGCTGCTCGTAGGGCACGTCGGCTTCGGCCAGAAGCACGTTCATGTGGCCCGGCATACGACCGGCGACGGGGTGGATGCCGTAGGAGACCTTGCAGCCCTTGGCCTCGAGCAGGCTCGCGAGCTCGCGCACCTTGTGCTGGGCCTGGGCCACCGCCATCCCGTAGCCGGGGACGAAGACGACGGAGGTCGCGACGTCGAGGATCGGCGCGGCGTCCTCGGCCGTGGCCGCCTTGACGCTCGTGTACTCGTCGTTCTTGCCGGCCGTGCTCGACTCCTCGCCGAAGGTCGCGAAGAGGACGTTCGTCAGCGAGCGGTTCATCGCCTTGCACATGATCTGCGTCAGGATCAGGCCCGACGCGCCGACCAGGGAGCCAGCGGTGATCAAGAGGTTGTTCTCGAGCACGAAGCCCGTCGCGCAGGCCGCGAGGCCCGAGTACGAGTTCAAGAGCGAGATCACCACCGGCATGTCGGCGCCGCCGATCGGCACCGTGAGGCCGATGCCGAGCACGAGCGACGCAAGCGTCAGGAGCGCGAAGGCCGCGAAGAAGCCCAGGCCACCGTCGGCCGAATAGCCGGCCCAGATGCCGAAGGCCAAGACGACCAGCGCGAGGAGCATGTTCACGCCCTGGCTTCCGATCGGGCCGAGGCGGTTGTCCTTGATCTTGCCCGACAGCTTGCCGTAGGCCACGAAGCTGCCCGAGAGCGTCACGGAGCCGATCAGGATCGAGACCAGGATCGCGTTGGCGAACTCGAGGCTGCCACCGGTGGCGAGCGTGGTTCCGCCGCCGAGCCCCACGTAGCGTGCGACCTCCGACAGAGCCACGCAGGCCGAAGCCGCGCCACCGAGCCCGTTGAAGAATGCCACGAGCTCGGGCATCTCCGTCATCTGCACGCGCGTGGCGAGCAAGATGCCCAGGATCGTGCCGACCGCGAGGCCACCGACCAAGACGAAGAGGCTGACCTCGCCGAGGAGGAACAGCGTCCCCCCGACGGCCAGCGCCATGCCCAGCGTCGCGAAGGCATTGCCCGAGCGCGCGGTGCGCACTCCCGAGAGTCGCTTCAGGCCGAAGATGAACAGCAGTGCAGCCGCCATGTACACGAATTCGATCGTGTGCGCGGACACCACGAGGGCGAGAGGGGTGCTCATCGGATCAGGCTCCCTTCTTCTTCCCGCGCTGGCCGAACATGCGCAGCATCCGGTCGGTCACGAGAAAGCCGCCGACGACGTTCGTCGTCGCCATCACGATCGCCAGGAAGCCCAGCAGCTTGCCCAGGAACGGATAGCCGACGCCGGCGCAGAAGAGCGCACCGACCAAGGTGATGCCGCTGATCGCGTTCGCTCCCGACATCAAGGGCGTGTGCAGCGTCGGCGGGACCTTCGTGATGAGCTCGAACCCGACGAAGATCGCCAGGAACAGGACCCACAGGCCCATGATGATGTAGGGCGACGCCGCACCGGCGGCCTCGGCCTGTTCCGTGGCGGCCTGGGCCGCGTCCTGCAGGATCGCGAGGGAGATCACGCGCGGGGCTCCTTTCCGCCGTCGTCCGCGGCGTTCGTCGTCTCGGGCCGGTCGTCGGGGGTCGTCTCGGGTGCCGCGGGCGGCGGCTCGGGTTCGGGCACGGGGTCCTGCGCCAGCTCGACCCCGAGGAGCTCCGCCGTCGGTCCGTGCCAGATCTCCCCGGCGTGGGTCAGCCGGCAGCCCTTCAGGACGTCGTCCGTGAAGTCCAGCGTGACCGTGCCGCCCTCGCCCACGAACGGCTGAATCAGGTTCAGGATGTTGCGCGCATAGAGCTCGCTCGCGTGGCGCGGCACCGTGGCCGGCAAGTTCGTGACGCCGACGATCGTGACACCCTCGCGCTCGACGACCTCACCCGGCTCCGAGAGCTCGCAGTTGCCTCCGGACTCGACCGCCATGTCGACGATGACGGCCCCCGGCTGCATGGCCTTCACGAGCTCGGCGCTGATCAGCATCGGCGCCTTGCGCCCCGGAATCTGCGCCGTCGTGATCACGAGGTCGGCCTCCGACACGCGCTTCGCGACCTCTTCGCGCTGACGCGCGAGGAACTCCTCGGACTGTTCCTTGGCGTAGCCGCCGGCGTCTTCCATGTCCTCCATGCCAGGCACGTCGATGAACTTGCCTCCGAGGCTCTCGACCTGCTCCTTGGCGGCCAGCCGCACGTCCGTCGCCTCGACGACGCAACCGAGCCGACGCGCGGTCGCGATCGCCATGAGGCCCGCGACGCCCGCACCGAAGACGACCACCTTGGCCGGGGGCACGGTGCCCGCCGCGGTCATCAGCAAGGGACACATCTTCGGCAGGTGCGTTGCCCCGAGCAGCACGGCCTTGTAGCCCGCGACCGTGGCCTGCGACGAGAGCGCGTCCATCGACTGCGCGCGCGTGATGCGCGGCACGAGCTCCATCGCGAGCGTCGTGACGTCGCCCGCGCGCAGGCCCCGGACCTCGTCCTGGTGCAAGGACGCCTGCGCATAGGAAACGAGGATCGTGCGCGCCTTCAGCCCGGCGAGCTCGTCGGTGGTCGGCGGCTGCACCTTGAGGACCAACTCCGCCGCCTCCCAGCCGTCCCCCGCTCCGAGCGGGGCGATCGCAGCGCCCGCAGCCTCGAAGCTCGCGTCGGGAAAGCCCGCGCGCACACCGGCGCCGGCCTGAACGCGCACGGTCAGGCCCTTCTTGACGAAGCGCTTGACGGTCTCCGGAGACACAGCGACCCGGGTTTCCCCGGGTCGGGATTCGCGAGGGATGAAGACGGTGGCCATGGAGTCGGGAGAGGTTCTTCGGACGGAGGGCGCGTGATCCTAGCTTTCCGGGAGCCGGCGTCCCACCGCCCGCTGCCAATCGGCCCCGTCCGGGGCCGAATGGCAGCGGGCGGTGGGACGCCGGTGGCGGAGGTCCGCCGCAGGTGGACCGTAGCCTCGGAGCCGCAGGCTCCGTGACATGCCGTTGCGCGGCGCAGCCGCGCAATCAGGCCCAGGCGCGCGACGTGGTGCGCGCCGCGTCCTGGGGGGTTCGAGCAAGCGAGTGCCCGAGCCGCGGGGCCTTCGGATTGCGTCTCTCGCGGGCGCGACCGGTTCAGCTTCCCGCCCCGTCCTCACAGCGCGAACCGATGGCGAGCGAAGCGAGCGAGGCCTCCAGATGAGTTCCCTGTTCGCTTCCACGGGGAACGAGGGCGAGGGTCCGAGGACGCCGACAACGGACTCGCGCGCTGCGCGCTGGAAGGCACTGGCGAGAACGATTCGAGCACGGCCGCGAGGGACGCAACCCGAGGGCCGGACCAGCCGACATCCGCGGGCCGAAATCCACGTCTGGGGCATGCGCCCTCGCCGCGGACCCTTCCCGCGGAACCCTCGCCACCGCCCCGGCCGGCGCTGCGGTGTCAGCCTCCGAACAGGTGGTCGCTTTCGTCGGACCACATGCCGAAGCGAGCCAGGGGGACGAGGCGTTCGAGTTCGCTCGCGAGTTCGGCGGGCACGGCGGTGTCCCCGACCAGGGCGGCGCGGGCGGGGGCGGGCAGGGGCCAGCGGCGTTCGACCGAGAGGCGGTGTTCGCCCGGGACGTAGTAGGACAGGAACTCTTCGAGCTGCTCCGGGGTGAGCGCGCCGCAGCGCCATTCGCCCTTCCAGTCGTGCATGCGCAGCTGGAAGCTGTCCAGTCCGTTCAGGAGCGCGCGCCAGCCGCCGAGCCCTTCCTTCTTCACGCGGTTGACCAGGTTCTGGCCGTCGTACCAGCCTTCGGGGTGGATGCGCCAGCTGACCTCGAGGGCTTCGGCTTCGAGCGCGAGGCACAGATAGGCGTTCTTGTAGGCCGCGTTCAGATCCTTCGCGAGCTCGGCGCCGAGCACCTTCTTGAGCTTCGCCTTGGCGGCCTTGGCACGCGTTAAGTAGGCCCAGATCCGGCGCACCCGCATCCCGTTGAAGCTCGTCGGGTTGTGCAGGCTCGTGCGCACCTCGGTCGCTAGGCCCAGCTCGGCGAGGCGCGGCTGCACGCGCTTGCCGAGCGCCAGGAGCTTGCGTCGGGCCACGAGCCGCCGGTCGTTGTACTGGGGATCACCGCACAGGCCCTCGGAGAGCCCGTGGAAGTCCCCTTCCTCGAACGAGATCTCGCCTTCCAGCGGCTTGGGCTCGGCCGCATCCGTTCTTGCTCGCGCCATGTCCCGACCATGGCGGTCGCTTCGCGGCGATGCCAGCAGTTTCCAGCGACCTCCGGCGAGGACACGGCCCTTTCGGTTCCCGGCCTGGGCGAGGCGGGTAGTGCCTCTGCCCGGGTCGCGGGATCGCATCTCGCTTTCGCCGACCTTCCGGCCCCGACTTTGCAGGAGCTCCTCGCTCGAAGCCGGTAGAATACCGGGCCGCCGTCCGTCCCTGCCCCCATGCGCTTCGCCCATTTCGAGTTCGACCCGAAGAAGAACCGGCTCGGGGAAGGTCCCCAGAGCGAGGTCTTTCGGGCCACCGACACGCGCCTCGGGCGCACGGTAGCGCTCAAGATCCTGCGGCCCCACGTCGAGTTCGATCCGCAGGCGACCGAGCGCTTCGAGCGCGAGGCCAAGCACACCTCCAACCTGTCGCACCAGAACATCGCGACGGTCTACGAGTACGGCCAGGACAAGGGCACGAGCTACATCGCGATGGAGTTCCTCGAGGGCCGCACCCTCGACAAGATCGTGAAGGACCACGTCCTGGGCTACGACGAGGGGCTGCGGATCGCGCTGCAGGTCACCTCTGCCCTCGCGCTCGTGCACGAACGCGGCCTGATTCACCGCGACCTGAAGCCGGCCAACATCATGGTGCTCGGGGACGGGACGGTGAAGCTGCTCGACTTCGGCATCTGCCGCAGCACGCAGGAATCGAACATCACCCAGGACGGCATGCTGGTCGGCACCGTCCTGTACATGTCGCCCGAGCAGGTCCTGGGCGAGGATCTGGACGTGCGCGCGGACGTCTTCGCGCTGGGCTCGGTCTTCTACCACGCCTTCACGGGCCAGCTGCCGTTTCCGGGCAAGTCCTTCCCCGAGGTCTGCATGAGCATCCTCGAGGCAGCGCCGCGGTCGCCGTCCGAGCTGCGCTCTGGCTTTCCGGCAGGGCTCGAGGAGGTGCTCTTGCGGGCGCTCTCCCGCGAACCCGAAGCGCGCTACGTCTCGGGTGCGGCGGTCCACGGGGCGCTCTTGAGCGTGGCCGACAGCCTGCGCGTCTCGACCACAGCGGCACCGCCGGCGTCGGTCTCGGGCAAGATCGTGATCCCGCCGCTCGCGCTGCGAGGCAGCGACACGCACGCGATGGAATTCGCGATGGGACTGCGGCGCGACCTCTACTCCGAGCTCCAGCGTTCGACCCGACTCGAAGTCAACCTGACCAGCACGGGCGTCGTTCCCCTGAGCTGGAAGGACGCCTACGTCCTGCGCGGGGCGCTCGAGCTCGCGGGCCAGCGCGCGGCCCTGGACTACTCGGTCGAGATCGCGCACCACAACGGCAAGAACGGCTCGGAGGAAGGCGAGGACGTCCCGCTCTTCCACGACCGGATCGAGCACGCGGACGCGGACGAGTGGGGCCTGCAGGCCAAGCTCGTCTCCTCCCTCTCGCGCTCGCTCAAGCGCAAGCTGGCCGAGCACGCGACCCATCCACCGACCGCCGAGCGCCGTGATCCCGAGCGCGCGCTCGCGCTGGCGAAGAAGGCCCACGAAGTCCTCCACCGCGGTTCGATGCGGCATCTGATGGCCGCGATCAGCACCTTCCGGCGCGCGCTCGACGACGACCCGGGCTGTGCCGTCGCCCACGCCGGGATGGCCGAATCGCACGTGCGCAAGTTCCTCGAGTGGGACGGCGACCGCAGCTTCCTCGGGGAGGCGCGGGCTTCGGCGCGGCGCGCGCTGTCCCTGGATCCCAAGTGCGCCGAGGCCCACACGTCGCTCGGCTTCGCGCACATGCTGGTCGGCGACACGACCGACGCTCAGCGCGAATACCGCCTCGCGATCCAGCTCGACCGCGACGAATGGCTGGCGCACCGTCTGCTCGGCGCGCTCCTGGGGCGGCTCGGCAACTACGAGGGGGCCTCGCCGCTCCTGCAGCGCGCGACGGTCCTGAAGCCGACGCACATCGGTTCCTACGACCACCTCTACAACGTGCTCGTGCGACTCGACCGCTACCAGGAAGGCATCGAGGTCGCCGACCGCGGCATCGCCGCCGCGCGCCGTCACCTCGCCGACGTGCCCGACGATCAGGAGGCGCGCCTGCACCTGGCGCTGATCCTGGCGCGCATGGGCATGACCGACGACGCGCGCAGCGAGGTCGCAAAGGCGCGCGAGCGCTTCCCGAAGGACGCCTACACCGCCTTCCAGGCCGCCTGCGTCTTCGCGCTCCTCGGCGAGACGGCCCGCGCGCTCGAGCTCTTGCAGGAAGCCCAAGAACGCGGCTACTACCTGACCAGCGAGCTGTACCGCAACTCGGATCTCGAGATCCTGCGCGGGCGGCCCGAGTTCCAGGACCTCTCGAGCTGAGTCCCCGCGCGAGACGTCGTCCCGGTCGTGACGAGGCCCGTTCCGCCGAGGGCCGACGCGCTGGCCTTCGAAGCACGCTCTCAACGGACCCCCTGCGCCCCCTGCCATGGACCTCTATCACATCTGGTGCGACCTCGCGCGCGGCGAGAACGACCTGGCGTTTTGCGCCGACCTGTCCCGCTACCTCGAGCACTTGAAGGGCCAAGGCCTGGTCGCTTCCTTTCGGATCACGCGCAAGAAGCTCGGGCTCGCACCGGCCGAGCTGGGTGAGTTTCACGTCATCATCGAGACCGAGAGCCTGGCCCAGCTCGAGCGCGCCTTCGAGCACGTCGCAACGCGCGCAGAACCCGTGGAGGGACTGCACGCGGCCGTGAACCAGAAGCTCGAGCGCGCGCGCTTCGCCCTCTACCGCGACTTTCCGGATCCGTTCCGAGCGAGCGGACAGGAACGCTTTTGAGCGCGGGCCCGCGAGCCTGGATCGTCTTCGACACCGAGGGCGCCACCGCCCACGGCGCGCCGCACCTGCTCGAGCTGGGGGCGGTGCGCGTGGTCGACGGCGAGGCCGTCGACCACTTCGTGAGCCTCGTCCTCCCACGCGTCCCGATCGAGCCGGAGGCCACCGCGATCCACGGCCTGACCGAGGACGACGTGCGCACCGCGCCCCTGCCCGACGAGGTCCTGCGGGCCTTCCACGCCTGGGCCGGGGGCGACGCGCTCGCGGCCTGGCACGCGCCGGCCGATGCCCGGGTCCTGGCCTTCGAGCACGTCCGCTGCGCCCTCGAGCCGCCGACGACGCCCATCGCGGACCTCCTGCCCCCCGTCCGGCGCGCCTTCCCGGAGCTGCCCGACCACAAGCTCGCGACCTTGAAGGAGCACTTCGAACTCGAGGGCACGGACCACCGCGCGCTGGCCGATGCGGTGACCGCCTGGCAAGTTTTCGAACGGGCCGCAGCCGAACTCGGGGCCCCGGATCCGACCGCTCTCTTCGCGACCGGAGGACCGGCGGGTATCCTGAACCTCAAGACTGCCGCTCCGCGGCCCCCGAAGCTCGGTCGAGCGACGGTTCGGGTCCTGGAGCGCGCCTGGCGCGAGGGCCGGGACGTGCGACTCTCCTATGGAGAGCACCGGAGTTCGGCCAGCCTGCTGGACGTACGGCCCACGATCCTGTATCGAACCGCCGATCGCAGCTATCTCGAGGGCGAGTGCCTTCGCTCGGGATCCATCAAGACCTACCGCATCGACCGCATCCATCGGGTGGAACCCGCAGCCAGATGACGACCCGTACCGTCGGCGAGATCCGCAATCTCGCCATCGTCGCTCACGTCGACCACGGCAAGACGACCCTTGTCGACGCCATGTTCGCCTTCGCCGGCACCTTCGGCCGCAAGGGCGGCCAGGAGGAGCGTGTCATGGACTCCGACGCCCAGGAGCGCGAGCGCGGGATCACGATCCTCGCCAAGAACACGGCGATCGAATACGGCGGCACGCGCATCAACATCGTCGACACGCCCGGCCACGCCGACTTCGGCGGTCAGGTCGAACGCACGCTGATGATGGCCGACGCCGTTCTCCTTCTGGTCGACGCCTTCGAAGGGCCGATGCCGCAGACGCGCTTCGTGCTGCGCAAGGCCTTCGAGCGCGGGCTGCGAGCGCTGGTCATGATCAACAAGGTCGACCGCCCCGACAGCCGGCCCCAGGCCGTCCTCGACCTCGTGTTCGACCTGTTCGTCGAGCTGGGTGCCGACGACCATCAGCTCGAGTTTCCGGTCATCTACGGCTCGGGACGCGACGGCTGGGCCTCGAACGAACCGGGCGGAGAGCGCGCGAGCCTGAAGCCGCTCTTCGACCTCATCCTGCGCGACGTCCCGCCGCCGCCGCGGCTCATCGACGCGCCGCTGCAGTTCCAGGCCGCGACGCTGGACCACGACGACTACCTCGGGCGCATCGGCATCGGGCGTGTTCAGCGCGGCACGCTGCGCGCCAACGAGCGCCTGGTCCTCTGCCACCCCGACCGCGAGGCCACGCCGCTCGCCGTCGTGAAGTCGCTGTTTCGCTACGAGGGCCTGAAGCGTGTCCCGGCCGAAGAGGTCCTGGCCGGCGACATCGCCGTCATCTCCGGCATCGAGGCGCTCACGATCGGCGACACCCTCTGCCCGCCCGATTCCGCCGAACCCTTGCCCGCCATCCGCGTCGACGAGCCGACGATCTCGATGGTCTTCCAGGTCAACGACTCGCCCTTCGCCGGCCGCGAGGGCAAGTACGTCACGAGCCGCCACCTGCGCGCGCGGCTCGAGCGCGCCAACCTGCGCGACGTCGCCATCACGCTGGCCGACACCGATTCGAGCGAGGCGATCGAGGTCAAGGGCCGCGGCGTCATGCACCTCGGCGTCCTGATCGAGAACATGCGCCGCGAGGGCTTCGAATTCGCCGTCGGCAAGCCGCACGTGCTCATCAAGGAGGTCGACGGCGTGCGCTGTGAGCCCTACGAGCGCGCCTCGGTCGAGGTCCCGACCGAGTTCGCCGGCAAGATCATCGAGTACCTCGGGCGCCGGCGCGGCGAGATGCTGCACATGGAACCCCTGGGCGAGACCCAGACCAAGCTCGAGTTCTCCGTCCCCGCCCGCGGCCTCATTGGCGCGCGCACGGCCTTGCTCACGCTCAGCCAGGGCGAGGCGATCCTCTCGCACGTCTTCGACTCCTGGAAGAAGGACGGCGGTCGCCTGGTCCGCCGCACGAGCGGCGTGCTCATCGCGGACCGCACCGGCCTCGCCGTCCCCTACGGCCTCTTCGGCCTGGCCGACCGCGGCGAGTTCTTCGTCCCGCCCGGCGCCGAGGTCTACGAAGGCATGATCGTCGGCTCCAACAACAAGGACGACGATCTGCCCGTCAACGTCTGCCGCACGAAGAAGCTCACCAACATGCGCGCCTCCGGCCGCGACGACAACGTCAACCTGGCTCCCCCGCGGGTCATGTCGCTCGAGGAGTCGCTGGAGTACGTCGAGGACGACGAGCTGCTCGAGGTCACTCCCACGACCCTGCGCCTGCGCAAACGCGAACGCAACGCCGACCGGCGCAAGAAGGCATCGAAGTCGTGAAGTCCTGAAGGGAGCCCCGCGGCGCGCCGTGGGACAGCGGGCCGCGGCCCCCACCCCCTCCGCGAGAGCGGCAACTTCGCGGGACCTTGACAGGCCGGCGCATCCGGCGTGAGATCGCAGCACCCACCTTCGCCTTGGACCCCTTGCCAACAGGCAGGTTCGATGAAGGCCTTTTGCATCCTTGCTCTTTTGTGCTCTTTCGTCTCGGCCCAGGTCGCGGACATGCGGCGGCTCGCATCGATGAACGCCTTGCTCGCCGCCGGTGACGCCTTCGGGACGTCGTGCGCGGGAATCGGCGACCTGAACCACGATGGGGTCGACGATCTCGCGGTCGGTGCGCCCGGGGACGACGACGGTGGCGTGGACCGTGGCGCCGTGTGGATCCTCTTCCTGCGGGCGGACGGATCGGTGCTCGCGCATCAGAAGATCAGCGCGACCGAAGGTGGCTTCGGCGGGACGCTCCGCGACGGCGACGGCTTCGGATGGGCGCTCTCGTCGTTCGGCGACCTCGACGGGGACGGGGTGAACGAGCTGGCGGTCGGGGCTCCGTTCGACGACGACGGAAAGGTGCCGCCCGTCTTCGGACCGGAGAGCCAGTCGGGAGCCGTCTGGATTCTGTCGCTGGATGGAAACGGGCTCGTACGGAGCGAGCGCAAGCTCAGTGCAACCCAGGGCGGCTTGAACACGACGGACGACTTCGGCTTCGACACGTTCGGCGCGACGCTGACGCCGGCAGGCGACTGGGACGGAGACGGGACGCCGGACCTCATCGTCGGAAAGTCCGGAACCCCGTATCCCTTCGACTCCTCGGCAGGCGGCGTGATCGGCTTCCCTCGTGTGCTGCTCCTGCTGCTCAAGCCGAACGGGGTGATCCGTGACACCCTGTCCTTCGCCGGCTTCGGAGCGAGCGCCGTCGCCAACCTCGGCGACCTCGACGGCGACGGGGTCGCAGACCTCCTGGTCGGCTTCCCCTTCTTCTCCAACGCGGCCGGCTTCGGGGACTTCGGTCGCTCCTACGTGGTGTTCATGAACCACGACTGGACCGTACGTTCGTCCGTGCGGCACGACTTGCCGCCGTCGCTGCAGTCCTGCTTTGGCGCCTACTATGGCCAGTCCGTCATGGCGCTCGGCGACGTCTCCGGGGACGGCGTCGTCGACGTCGCGGTCGGAGCGCCGGAGATCTACGACTGTGGTCTTCCGTCGGGCCGCATGTTCCTACTGCACCTCGAACCGGACGGCAGCGTCGGCGAACGCATCCAGCTCGCCCACGGCGTCAACCTGCCGCTCCCGCTCGCGAGCGAAGGACGTTTCGCCTTGTCGCTCGCACGCCTCGGCGACCTCGATGGCGACGGATGTCCCGAGTTCGTTGCTGGAGCCCCCGGAACGAGCCGCGGCTCGGCCTATGTCCTGTTCAGCACGTGCCGTTTCGCGCCGCTCGTCACGCCGCGTGGCCACGTCGCGAACGAGCTCGTCCTGGCGGCTTCGCGGGGGCCGCGCCAGGGTGAAACGTGGCACGCTCGTCTCGCTGCCGATGGCCTCGGCGCCACGGTCCTGCTTCTCACGGCCGGCCTGGGAGGACCCCTGTCGGGCTTGCCGTTGGCAGCGCCCTTCGAAGGCGTGCTCCTGTGTGCGCCGCCGTTCACGCGGCCCGTCGTTTCGACGACGGGCGACTTCGCGGTCGCGTTCCCCGACGAGGCGTCCCTCGTACGGCGCGAACTCACGTTCCAGAGCGTCGCCCTGGCTCCGGATCGCAGCGTGCTCTCGAACGCGCTCGACGTCGTCGTCGGCTCACCGTAGCGGCCGGGCTCGCTCTCTCGCACCTCGCGCCCTGCGAGGTGTGGGACAGCGAACCCGGCTTCGGTTTGCGTTCGGAAACTACAGGCCGGTGACGGCGAACCAGGAGCCGTTGGCGTTCGTGACGAAGACGATCGGGGCGATGCAGGGTTCGGGCAGCTCGACCCGGTCCTTGATGACGCAGTCGCCGTCAGCGTCAGCCTCGAACTGGCGCGTCTCCACGTTGCGCACGACGGAGCGGCCCGACTCGTCGACCGTGAGGCAGCTGATGATGGCCTTGAAAAAGGGAGCGGGATTGACTCCGGCCAGCCCCGCGTTGATGACGTCGGGATCGTTCGGATCCAGGACGAGGCCCTTGACCTTGATGTCGACCTCGCCGTCGGCGCGGACGCGACCGACACCTTCATCGACGACCCAGGGCAGGCCGCCGCCGTTGACCCCGCGGATCGGGGCGGTGGCGCCCGTGAAGGCACGCGGCGTACCGACCATCGTCTTCCAGGACGCGATCCGATCGTTGTCACCGCCGCCGGGACGCATGGCAGCGAAGCCGACGAGCAGGCAGGAGAGCAGAGCGAAGCTACGCAAGGTACGCATGGTGGGAGGTCCTCGAAGCAGGTGAAGGCAAACAGGGGATGCACCATCGTAAGAATCGGACGAGCGGGGGGAAGCACCACTCCGCGCTGCTTGCGTCTCATTGACCCTCAACTGAGACACAAATGGACTTCAAATGGAATCGGAGCCGAGCTCAACTGGCCGGCAAGAAAAATGCGCGTCCCTACTCGGAGAGCCTCTTCCGGGCCACCTGCAGACGACTTGGGAGCCCGTGGATCACGTGCTCTTCATGCTGGGACGTCGGCCTCCGCCGTGCTGAGGCACCTGC
Source organism: Planctomycetota bacterium (assembly GCA_029259595.1). GTDB lineage: Bacteria > Planctomycetota > UBA1135 > UBA1135 > OFTM43. The sequence goes on from JAJDEW010000066.1 coordinate 13,128, forward strand.
AAACGCGGGCCCCCGACGACGCTTCGACCGGCGCCTGGCTAGCGCACGAGCGTGACCTCGCCGGGGACGGGCTCGATCGGCACGCGCGCGACGACCTCACCCTCGGCGAAGAACACGACGAAGGCCGCCGCTTCCGACGTGGACACGGTCTCCGAGCGACCGTTCGTCAAGGGCGCTTGCGTGTAGGCGTTGAAGCTCCCTGCGGTCAAGAACAAGACGTCGAGCGGCCCGCCGTCCGCGTCGGTCAAGCCGAAGGCGTCCTCTCCAGCGGGCTCGTCCAGTTCGACCCGCAAGTGGCAGCGCGCGTCGACGCGCACGTCCAGGTCGCGCGGGTCGCTGAACTCGGCGAGCGAGAGCCCGCGCGGCACGATCGCGTCGCTCGAGAACTGGAGCCGTGTGCCCTCGCGCGGCAGGTCGTGCAGGACGAACGAGCCGTCCTCGGCGGTGTGGGTGCGGGGGCCACTCTGAGAGAGGCGCCAGGCCGCGCTTCCACCGAAGATGCGCGACTGGACGTCGAACACGCGCGCGGACGAAGACACGCGAACGCCCGCCAGCGGCGTTCCCGCCCGTGAGCGAACGATCCCCTCGACGCGGGCGTAGAGTGACGGGGCCGGCAGCTCGAGCACGATGTTGGTCGCACCCGCGGAGAACGGACCCAACGTCACGATCTCGGTCGAAGCGGGGCGCATGACGTCGAGCCGGTACGAGCGTTTCAGCAGCCCGGGCAACGTGAAGCGCCCCGTCTCGTCGGACGTCGCCCAGTTCCACAGCGCGCTGGGCTGGTCGGGGGCACTCGAGTCGTAGTCGAAGTAGTCGTCGCCGTCTTGCTCGGAGAGGTTCGCGATCGACTCGACCGCGCGCGGCGGAACCGGCGCACCGGCGAGCAGGTTCTCGAGCCGCATCGGCATCCGGCCGATCGGCGCGAAGGCCGTGGGATCCGCGAGCCAGATGCGCGCGTTCGCGAGCGGTTGGCCTTCGTGGTCGACGACGCGGCCCGCCAGCTCCAGCGCGGGCGGCCCCAGCGGCACCACCACGTGATCGGGCCAACCCGTGACGAGTGCGCCGTCCGGGCCGGTACCGGGTTGGCCCGGGCGCTCGAGCTCGCCCGGCAGAAAGCCCGCGGCCACGGCGGTCAAACGCTCGTTCGTGACGGCCCGCGAGAGATCCAGCACGAAGTCGCCGGCGGCGTCGCACAGGACCGAGGCGACGCCGACGCCGACGCGCGCAGCGGGCACGCCCGAGCCTTCGGCATCGACGACGCGGCCGCTCAATGAACCCGTCAGCGGAACGGTCGGTCGGTCGAGCACGACCCGGAGGCCGAGGTCGCTCGTCGCCGGTGCGGCCAGGAACGCGACCGCGTAGCCGTCCAGCGAGGCGCGCAGCCGCGCGCCGGCGACCGCCGGCAGGCGCTGGAAGCGGAACGCACCGCTCCCATCGGAGAAGGCGCGCCAACCGCGCGACTGCGAGGCATCGAGCACTTCGCCGAGGCCCGTCTCGAAGTCCGCGGGCAGCTGGAAGGACAAGAGCGCCGCCTCGAGCGGGCGTCCACTCGCTTCGGTGACGAGGCCACCGAGCTCGAGCACGGGCGCGACGACGACGACCGGATCCGTGGAGCTGGTCCGATCCCAGAAGCCCTCGCGCACCGTGACCCAGTCCGCGTCGTCGACCGCCAAGGTCAGCGCGGGTGCGCTCGTCACGAGGCGAAAGGCACCCCCCGCACCGCTGACGATCTCGCGGCCGTCCTCTTCTCCGCCGAGGGACAACACCAAGCCGGCCAGTCCGCCCCCGTCGGGGCCGAGCACCCGCCCGCGCACGTCGCGCACGGGGACCGAAGCCGGCGAAGTCACTGGGGTCTGCGGGTTGTCGTTCGATGCCGGCACCACGGAGCGTCGCGCGCGCGACGCATCCGCCTCGTCCGGCGGAGCGCTCTCGAGCGTGTCCACGACGCCCGGATCCTCGAGCCGCGCGGCGGCCGACAACGCGGCGACCTCCGCGCGCGGCGGACCGGACGGTTCCGCTTCACGCAACCCGCGCACCGCGACCAGCGTGCCGGCGGCGACGAGCGCGATCCCGGCGAGTACGACCTTCGTGTTCATGGCGAGCCCTCCGAGGCCCATGGTGGCGAGTTCGGCGCTCCCCTGCCCGACGCCCGGGAGCACCGGTGCGACGGGGGCGGACAGGGACGCCGCAGGCAGCGCCAGGAGCAGGCCGGCCCAGGTGCGCCGCTCGTGACCGGCGTCCAGGCGTGAGCGCAAGCGTGCGAGGCCGCGTGTGATGCGGCTCTGCACCGTCGCCACCGAAACCCCCTGGGCGCGTGCGATCACGGCCGGCGCATGGCCCTCGAAGAAGCGGTGCAGCAGGGTCGAACGGAAGGGCTCGGGCAGCTGCAGCACGTCTTCGACCAGCTCGCGCTGGAGGGCGACGCGCTCGACCATCCGTTCGGTCGACTCCAAGCGCTCGGGGCGGGCGCGACCTTCTTCGCGCAGCTCGCGCCGGCCGTCCCCGCGCACCCGCTGACGCACGAGGTTGCGCATCACGCTCGCGAGCCAACGCTTGAGCTTGGAACCGTCCAAGGGCGGCCGCTCGAGGGCCACCATGCACGTCTCCTGCACGAGGTCCTCGGCCGCGTGCGGATCCCGCACCAGATGGCGCGCGAGCTCACGGATCCAGGACTGGTGCTCGAGCAGGAGCTCGGCGCTCGGTTGGCGTGTGGTGCTCATGGCTCTTCGTCCGGATGCCGGAGTCCCGCGAACCGACGCCACGATCCCCGGATTTCGTCCTCGGGCGGTCCGCTTTACGTGGCCCGCGCCCGTCCGTTTGGCTGCAGGCAACTTTCGGGGGCGGTGGGCGACGTCTTCGCAGGACGGGCGAACCCGGTCGTCGCGGCTGCCCGCTCAGTCCAGGGCCGCGCGGATACGCTCGGCCAGGAGGCCGTGCCCAACGGTGTTCGGATGCAGCGGGTCGACGTGTCCGTCGGGGTAGGTCGCGAGCTTCGGCAAGCCGGCCGCGCGGAAGGAGGCGAGCACGTCCACGGTCCGAAAGCCTGCGCGCTCGCCTTCCGCGGCCACGAGCTCGTAGATGGCTGCGTAGGCCTCGCCGTGTCCGCGCTCGGCGAGATAGGGAATCGGCACGAGATAGACCGTGAAGCCTTGCTCGCGCGCGTGCGCCGCAAGCCGTTCGAAGGCGAAACGGATCTTCCCGATCCGGTCCTCGCTCGTGTACCAGCGCGCGAAGAACAGGTTGACCGTCGCGGCCGCATCGAACTCCGCGATGCGCGCCATCCGTTCGCGCACGGGGTCGTCCGCGGGAAGCGTCGCGATCCAGCCCTCGTTGCGCGCGCGGAACACGTCCTCCTTGTTGTAGGTCGAGTACTCGCGCCCCGCGCGGGCGGCGTCGCGGCTCACGAAGAAGTACTGCAGCGTCCGCAGGTTGCGCGTCAGCGGACCGTAGCTCTTCAGGGTCTGGATGTAGGGCAGGTTGAACGACTGCACACCGGCGTCGTTGATGCAGAAGCCGAAGACGACCGCGTCGGGCCGGAACGCGAGCCCCACCTGCTCGAAGAACAGCACGGCTTCGAGCACGTCGTAGCCGCCCACGCCGAAGTTCAGGACCTCGACCGCGTCCCCATCGATCCGGTACAGCTCCTCCAGCTGATTCGCGAAGGTCGCCTCGACCGGCAAGCCGTCCCCGAAGGCCACCGAGTCGCCGAGCACGGCGATGCGGCGGGTCCCCTTCGCCTTCTCCCGCGCGTACGCTCGATCGCGGAAGCCGTCCGCGTTGATCGACACGTCGGCGCCGCGGAAGGTCGCGCTCGCCCCGGGCGTCGGCTCGTAGACGAGCCCCGGATAGGCGGACGGGCGCAACACCTCGCCACGTCCCTTCGAAAGGCTGGCCAACGGGTCGTAGCCGCGCATCCGCAGGACCAGCTCGCTGCCGAGGAAGACGAGCAGGATCGTCGCCAGCGCGACGCTCGAGCCGACGAGCGCTCGCGGACGGCGCCGCTTGGAGCGGGGGTTCGTCTGCGCGGAATCCATGGCGGGAGAGCTTACGGTCCCGCGCGAGGCGAGGCTCCGGTTGTTCGGCTCGAACGACGAGGTCGCGTACGAGCGGCCCCGTCGGGTGGATGAGGATGTTCGCGCTTCGGGTGAGGGACGAGCGGGCAGCTCCGCTCTCGTTCGGTGAGGCCTGGGAGCCTCCGCGCGTGAACCCGACCCGGCCTTTCCGGGCGCCGTCCTCGACGCGTGCACTTGCCAACCACCTCCCGCTTCGAGCGAGCCCCCCATGAACGTGTCCCGCTGCTTGCACGTGCCGCTTTGTGTCTTCCTCGGTGCCCTCCCCGTCCTCGCCCAGGGCGGTCCTGGACCGCGCTCCGCGCCGAGCGGTCCGGGTTCGCTCCAGGAACCGACGAGGATCCCGATCCTGAATCGCGTCACGGGAGTCGCCTGGCACGACGTCGACGGCGATGGCCTGCAGGGCCTGGGCGAGCCGGGCCTCGCGGGGGTGCGCGTCAAGCTGCTCGACACGTACGGCAAGCCGCGCGGCCCCGCGGTCGTGACCGCCTCGGATGGCAGCTACGCCTTCCAGGGCATGTCGGACGGCGAGTATCGGGTCGCCTTCGTGCGTCCGGACGGCTATCGCTTCACCGACTCCGACGTCGGGGCCAAGGACCTCGGCGGACAGACGATCACGGCGGACGCGCGGTCCGACGACAGCGATCTGAATCTCGCGAACGGCTATCTCGATCCGACGCGACGCGGCCCCTGGGAGACCGGGATGAGCTACCTCGAGCTCACGCGCATCGATGGCCTGGGGAGGCCCTGGCCGATCAACGCCTGGGCGATCTATCCCGCTGCAGCGGGTGCGAGCGCGCTGCCGCGGACGCGCGTCCGCGACCTCTATCTGGACGACATGGTGGATCTCGGCAACTCGGTCGCTGCCTCGAAGTTCGCCACCTCGGCCGTCCTCGGCCAGGATCCGAACGAGGTCACACAGTCCGACCCGAACAGCCTGGTCCTCGATTTCGAGGCGCGCAGCGGTGCGCTGCCCGCGGACGACGGACCGTTTCCCGTGGTGCTGCTCGTCTCCGGGCTGATCAGCGGTGCCGCGGACTTGACCGAGCTGGGCGATTGGCTGGCCAGCCACGGCTACGTCGCCCTGTGCATGGATACGGTGGCGCATCACGCCTCGATCGCGCTCGGCGACCGGCTGAGCGCGAACGGCGGTCCCTGGGAGGAGTCGGACTTCGATCACGTCCCGCAGCTGTCCGCCTCGGCCATGGTCCCGCTGGTCGGGTTCGGCTACGTGAGCGCGGGCCACTTGATGAGCAACTACTCCGGGTCCGTGGCCAACCAGCGCGCGATCCTGTTCAACGAGGCCTCGTTCCTGCTCAACAGCGCCCGCTCCTGGAACGCGCAGCCGGGGCATGCCTTCGAGGGGCTCTTCGATCTGGGGCAAGTCGGTTGGATCGGCTATTCGGCCGGAGCAGCCAACTCGGCACTGGCCGTCGATCGCGACCGTCGCATCGACCTCCTGGTCAACCTGGACAGCGCCAACTTCGTGAACGTCGCCAAGCCGATGCTGTGGGTCGGCAACCACACCGGCGTCGCGACCTTCGGACCGACCGTGCAAGCACGTCTGTCGGGCGACTTTCATCCGCACTGGTTCCTCGTTCCCGCCATCCGCTTCGAACCGCCCTGGGCCGATGGCCTGTACCACCGTGAATACCACCACGAGGTCCGCAACACCCTGATCACGGCCTTTTGCGGCCACTGGCTGAAGGGCGTGTTGCGCTATCGCGACGACCTCGGGCTCGACGGTGCACGACCCCGCTTCGACGGCTACGTGACGCCCTACATCCAGGCCAAGGTACCCGGCTGGCACACCGCGCCGTTCACGGTCGCCGACGGAGCGACGCACGAGCTGGATGCGGGCCTGGTCGACGTCCGTCTCTGGATCCTCGACGACGATCGTCTGCTCTCGCTTCCGACGGACTTCCTCGGCTCGGGCACGCTGTCCGGTGCGCAGGTCACGGACCATGGCACGATCGGGGTCGCGCGCGCCGGTGGCGTGACGCCCTTGGGAGCGGGTGCAAGCGACTTGGCGCTCGATGCGCAGGGCCGAGCTTGGTTCCTGGCCGGCTGCCCGCCCGTTCTTCACGAGCTGGACACGCACGCCATCGCCAACGGCGCGGCGGTCGTCGCCCAGGAGCTCGGAACGGTCGCGAACCTGCCCGCGAACGTCACGTCGCTCGCCTTCGAGCCCCGGAGTTCGCGGCTCTTCGCGCTCGACGGTGCCGGAACCCCACGGCTGTGGTCGTTCCTGGCGACGGCCTCCCCGACCGCCCTGGACCATGGCCCGGTCGCGGGCGGCGTCGCGAGTCCGCTCGGGCTCGAATTCGACGTGCGCGGGGGCCTGTGGGTCGGCGACGGTGCGACGGAAGCGCTTCACCGAGTCGCCGCCGGCAGCGGCCAGAATCTCGACCCCGTGGTCCTGGCCGGACTGCACGTCGGCGACTCGGCCTATGACGCGCGCAGCAAGCTCCTGTTCGTCGTCGATCGCACGACGGGCGAGTTGTTCTCGTTCGACCCCGAGGCCGGAACGACGAGCTCGTACGGCTCGCTCGTCGCGCTCGGCATCGACGCGGAGGCGTCACTCGGCATCGAGCGCGACCGTACGAGCCCGGTGGTCCCGGTCCTCGTCGAGGTCGACGCGGCCACTTCGCTTCCGGCGGGCCCGATGCCGATCCTCGAGAACGCCGCGTTGACGACGCCGGTCGAGGGCTGGGACGGCTACCTCCTGCGTGTACAGATCGTCGAAGCGACCGGAACGCGCGCCGATCTCCTGACGCTGGACACGAGCGGTCCGGTGGGCCTCGGCGCGCGCCTCACGGTCGAGCTGCCCGACCTCTCGATCAGCGAAGCGTACGAGTTGATCTGGAACGCGACGCACATCGGTTGGCTCGAGCTCGACCAGGACCTCGCCATCGGCGGGCTCCGCCTGGCCCCGCTGCGGATCGCCTTCACCGCGCAGGCGACCGCCGCCGCCGTCGCCGACGTCCTGGAGTCCCTGCGCTACGAAGGTGAACTCCCACGCCGCTTCGAGCTCGAGCTCGCGAATGCCGCGGGCGACCGTTCCCTGGCGGAGGTGATCGAGCTGGACTGACCCGCGCGCGGCCCGGCGCTCGCTCAGGGGGTTGCGGCCCCGTGCACGAGGTCGAAGCCGACGGCGTTCGTCACCGTGACCGGGGCCGAGGCGACCAGCGCCGAACAGTCGAAGCGACCGTCGACGTGGTTCACGAGCAGGCCCGGAGGCACGCGGAAGGCCGCCTCGCCGTGGCCGTCGCCAGCGAGCACACCGATCGTTCCGGGAAAGCGCGTCGAGCCGGCGTGCCGTAGGGACCGCAGGGTCAAGGCGTCGAAGTTGAGCGGGAAGCGCACCGTCCCGACCAGCGTGCCGGGGTCGGTGCCCGAAGCGCTCATCAGGATCACGTACGGACGACCGGGCGCCGACGGCACGTTGAGCGTCAGAGGCACCTCGCCGCCGGCGCTGATCGACAGCTCGTCCCGCCCGGCGTGCAGCGTCGTCACCGGATCGATCCGCAGGCTCGAGAACGGGTAGAGCGTGGCTTGCACGAGGTCGTCCTCGGCCGTGACGACGAAGGATTCCGTTCCCGGCGACGTGCCGGCCGTGACCTCGAACGAGTAGGTGCCATCGTCGTGATCGACGACATCCCCGATCGTGACCAGGCCACCTTGCACACCGGTCACGACGACGTCCGCGCCCCCGGCATCGAGCGGCACGCCCTCGATGTCGACGAGTCGCACGGTGAAGGTCGCGCGCGTGAGACCGTCGGCGGGAACGGACGCGGCCGAGCTCGTGCTGGTCGACAGAATGTGATCGGGGCGGCCGCGACGGTCGGCGCGCCACAGTCGGTAGAAACTCGCGAGCTTGAGGACCGGATCGTTGTCGGCCGGAACCGTGATCTGATTCAGGTTGAGGTAGTAGTCGCCGTTCGCACAGCCGCCCTGGTTGCACGTGCCGTCGGTGTCACCGATGCGCGCGAGGATCAGGAAGCCGACATGGGCCGACTTCTGGAAGCTCGGCGGCGGCGCGCCACAACCGGTCGGGTCGGCGCCACTGCACGAGCAGCGACCGTCTCCGCCGAGGGACCGTGCGGCTTCCATCCCGGCGAGGAGCTTCTGACCCAGGTCGCCGTCCTCGAGCAGGATCGCTTGCTCGGCCGCGAGCACGACCTCGACGCCCGTCAGCACGTTGCCCTGGATCGCATAGGAGAGATCCCCCACCGTCCCCACGACGCCGCCCGCGGCTGCGCCGTTGGACGTGCCCGAGTACGTGACCGGGGCACCGTCCATGGACACGATCCCGAACTGCCGGACGAACGGGGACCCGGGACCGTTGGTCAGGATGTCGTCCAGGATCGCCTGCGGCGTCGTGCCGGCCAGGAAGCCCGCGACCATCCGTTGCCGGTTGCGCGCGAAGCTGTCGACCAGCGATTGGGCCGCGCCGGCGCCGCGCCCGACCACGATGGCAGGCACGGTCCGGCGCAAGTCCAGGTTCGTGAGGCAGGTCGCCGAGCCGACGGCGACCTCGCCGGTGGCGCGGTTCACCAGCACGATCGACCAGGTCGCGCCGAGCGGGGACGCGAGTGCGGAGGCGAGCACGAACGAGGCCGCGAAGCGGCGCAGGCGGACAGGATTCATCCCCCGAGGATACCCCCGCCGGGGCCTTCGCGGTGGACGCGCGGGCTCGGGCTCGCCGAACGGTGCTCGCTCGCGACCGTCCTCCGTCAGCATGGCCACGTCCTCCACGGCGGTTCAGCGCTGGAACGCCCTTTCCACCGCTGCGAACGCGTTTCCAACGCGCTCACCGCAGCGGCTGCCGACGCCTGGCTCGGCCGCTCCAGGCACGAAAACGCGGACGACACCCCCCTGAACGGATGCGTCGCCCGCGGCGAGCCGCACGACGCGGTCGCTCTGGGGAGGGATTGGCACGGGCCCCTGTCACGTTTCAACGATCGGCGATTTCCGTCGGGGTGGCGGAAGAAAGTCGCGGAGGCCACGGCCCCGTGCAGGCGAAGGCTCGCGCCGCGGATTTGCTAGCATCCCGCCTCGGAGCTGCTACACACCCTGCGTGGCCCGCGAGGGAGACCGGAAGCCTGCAGCAGGTCGGATTCGCCCTGCGACGCGCTGTCTGCCGAACGACGCGGGGACGGCGACAGCGCTCCCCGGACCGCCGGACCTCGGCCAAGAAGCGATGAACAAGAGCCGGATCGAAGCCTTCAGCGACGGCGTGCTGGCGATCGTCATCACGATCATGGTGCTGGAAATGAAGGTCCCCGCCCATGCGAGCGAGTTCGGCGACCTGCGCCCGCTCTTGCCGGTCTTCAGTTCCTATGTCTTGAGCTTCATCTACCTCGGCATCTACTGGAACAACCACCACCACTTGATCCATGCGACCCGCCATTCGAGCGCGGGGATCATGTGGGCGAACCTGCATCTGTTGTTCTGGTTGTCCTTGATCCCGTTCGTGACCGGTTGGATGGGAGAGAACGCGTTCGCGGCCGCCCCGACGGCCCTGTACGGCTTCGTGCTCCTCATGTCCGCGCTCGCCTACTGGCTCTTGCAGCATGCTGTCCTGAACCAGCGTGGCGGCGACTCGGTCCTGGCCATGACGCTGGGGCGCGATCTCAAGGGCAAGCTCTCGCCGCTCTTCTACGTGCTCGCGATCCCCGCGGCCTTCCTGAGCCCGTGGCTGGCCGGCTCGATCTACGTCCTGGTCGCGATCCTGTGGTTGGTTCCCGATCGTCGGATCGAGCGGGCGCTGGCGAAAGAGGCGACGGCGAAGGGCTGAGGCGCAGGAGCCGATGCGGGCGCGTCAAGAAACTGTCACGGAAGCGTTCGAGGCGCCCTCGCCCTCGCTTTTCGTCAGCGGCCGTCCGCTTCACCCCATGATACGATTCGGACCATGAAGCTCCTCCTCACGACCCTGGCCGCCCTCCTGCCCGCCACCGCGACCGCTGCCCCTCTGCCGCAGGAAACCCCCGCACCGTCGCGCCCGTGGACGCTGATGATCTACGGCGCCGCCGACAACAACGCGGACGGACCGATCCTCGAGTTCCTCGACGACATCCGGAAGGCGCTGGACGACGACCCCGGCATGGAACTGATCCTGTTCCTCGACCGCAGCGAACACTTCTCGGACGACGCCAGCGTGTTGGGCGAGGACTTCACGGGCGCGCGCGTCTACCGCCTGCGCAAGGACTCGGCCGAGCGGCTCGACGCCAGCGCGTTCTTCCCGGGCATGACCACCGACGAGGAGTACGAGGTCGACTCGGCCGACCCCGAGAACGTCGCGCGCTTCGTGGCCTTCGCGAAGGAGCGCTTTCCCGCGCGCCACTACGGCCTGATGATCTACAGCCACGCCGACGGCTGCACGATGTGTCCCGACGAGGAGAGCGGGAACGACATGCACATCCCCGCCCTGACCGATTGGGTCGACGAGGCGGCTTCGGTGGACTTTCTGGCGTTGGAGCTCTGCAACATGTCCGGGCTCGAGATCGCCTACCAGTGGCGCCCGGGCAACGGCGGCTTTTCGGCGGACGTCCTGGTCGCGATCCCGAACGCCGGACCTCCGCTGGACTGGGATCGCGCCTTCGCGCGCATCCGCTCCGAAGGGCACGCGACCGCCGTAGCAGCCTCGACCGAGGGCGCCGACGTGCGCGTCGACCCGAACACGATGACGCCGCTCGCGTTCGGGACGCTCGTCATCGAGGAAGGCCACAACGGCCGGCGCGCGCTGCTCGCGCGCAACCCCGAGCATGTGCAACGCCTCCAGCACGAGGCCGCCGCCTGCCTGGACTTGAAGCAGGCCAAGCAGGCGAAGAAGGCCCTGGACGAGCTCGCGCGCGCGCTGGCCAGCGGGAAGCAGCGCGAGGCCTTCGAAGCCCTGCGGGACGGCGCTGCTCCGGGCCTGAGCGAACCCGTCATGAACTACGTCGGGAACGACTTCGGTCGGCGACCGTTCGTCGACACGTACGCGCTCCTGGCGCGCGCTGCGGCCGCGACCGAGCTGTCGTCCAAGGCGCGCGAGAAGGCCGCGGCCGCGTGCGCCGCGGTCGACGCGCTCGTCGTCTCCTCTTTCGGGATGGACGGACTGACCGGCTTCGAAAATGGCAAGCACGGCGTCTTCCTCGTCTTCCCCGACGGGACCGCGACCACGCGCGGCACCTTCGGCGAGGTCCCCACCTGGTCCGAGCTGGGTTGGTACACGCCGCTGGCCGCGGAGAGCGAGGGCGGCGCGTACGGGCGCTGGGCCTTCCTGGAGGACGGTGCCACGCCGGGCGACGGCATCGTCGACAACTGGTTCGAGCTCTTGGACGCCTGGTTCGACGACACGTCGAGCTCGCCCGAAGGCCTGAACGGCTACGCCTACTGACGGCGAAAGCTGCGACTCGAGTTCGCGCGAACGAAGCCGGAGGCCGGGTGCCGCGGCGCAGGCTAAGATCGGCTTGCGTTCCCGCGGGGAGCGCGCGGCTCCATGTCACGCCTCGACCTCTACGCACACGCGGCCTCCGAGATCCCGGAGGGACAGACGCGGACCTTCGGTGAGGTTGCGGCCATGGCCGGCTCACCCCAGGCCGCCCGTGCGGTCGGACGCGCGTTGCGCTCGCTCGGGCCTCGTACGAGCGTCCCCTGGCAGCGGGTCGTCGCGGCCGACGGCCCGCTCGATGCCCACCGCGCCGCACGGCAGCTCGGACGCCTGCGCCGCGAGGGCGCGCGGGCGCGGGCCGGGGAGAGCATCCTCGCCTGGGCCCAGCGGTGCGGTCACGCCTTCGTCGCGAGCTACCGCACGCGGCGCCTGTTCGCTGCCGACGATCCGCGTCTCGAGCGCCAGGACGCGACGCGACTCGAAGGCTTCGAGAGTGGAGACTTCGCGCGCGCACGACGCTTCGGCCCCACCGGACGTCTTCGAACCGAACGCGTCGAGCTCCCGCACCCGAGGACGGACGGCGGTGCGGACCCCGGCGGCCTGCTGCGACGCTTGAACGAGCTCGACGTCGCGGCGCTCGAGCACGCTCTGCAGACGCGCGGCGTGGCTCGGATCCCACGGCTTCTCACCGCGCGCGACTGCGCGGCGCTCCTCGCGGCCGGCGCCAGCGAGCAGGCCTTCGATCGCGGCGTGCACATGGAGGCCAAGGGCTACGGCATCGGAACGTACCGCTTCTGGAAGGAGCCTTTGCCCGAGCCCGCGCGCACGCTGCGGCGCGCCCTTTACGAGCGCTTGCGGTCGTTGGCTGAACGGAGCGAGCCCGAGCTCGCTCCGCTGCCCCGAACGCTCGCCGCTTACCACCGGCGCTGTCGGGAGAATGGTCAAGCGCGCCCGTCCTCGATCTTGATCAGCTACGTCGCGGGCGGCGTGAACCATCCGCATCAGGACGCCTACGGCCCGTGCTGCCACCCGTTCCAGGCGCTCGTCGTACTCTCGAAGCGTGGGGTCGACTTCGAGGGTGGCGATTTCGTCCTGTGGACCGAGCGCCCCGACGGCTCGCTCGAGGCGCACGAGATCGCGGCCGACCGCGGCGACCTCGTCGTGTTCACGGCACGCCGCACAAGCCAGGGCGGACGCCGTACGGTCCACGGCATGCGCCTCCTGCAACGCGGCCGGCGCGACGCGCTGGGGCTCGTACTGCATCTCGCCCAGTGAGTCGCGCGCACGCGCGCTCTGGTTTGAGTCGCGCGCGCGCACGCGCGCTCTGGTTGAGTTCGCGCGCAAGCGCGCTCTGGTACTGACGAGCTCCGCGTCGTTCGGGTAGGCTCGGCCCCATGAAAGCGACCTGGTGGCTGGCGCGGACCGTGGCCCGCTTGGCCCTGACCTTCGGATTCGTCGCGTGCGCGGGCGTGGAGCGGGAGCCGGAAGCACCCGGGCCCCACAGGGAATCGAGCGACATCGAGGAGCTGGCGGAGGCCGCGGCGCTCTACCATTCCGCGTGCAGCACCTGCCACCTGCCGCCGGACCCCGAGCATGCGACGGATCGGGCCTGGTTGAACCAGGTCACCGACACCGCCTGAAGCTCGACGCCACGCGGGGCCCGGGAGGCCCTGATCCGCTACCTCGTCGCGCGGCCCCTGCCGTTGCCCGAGGCCGTGACCCTAGCAGCGCGCGCTCCGGCGACCACCGACGGGCTCGTGACGGTGAGCTTCGCGGCCGGCGACCTGTTCCTGAGCGACGCCGAGGATCACGCCTACCGTCTCAGCTGGAACGCGGATGAGCCACAGGCCGAACGCCGACGCGCGCTCCCCGCCGGAAGCTACCGGTTGCGCACCTACCGCATCGTTCGTACCGAGGGCGGCGAGCGCTGGCACGTCTCCGCCACGGCCCCTTCGCTTCGCAGGATCGAAGTCCGTGCCGGCGAAACCACGCACGTCGAGCTCGACGATACGATCGCGATCCATTCCCGGTTGAGCGACACCCAGGCCGGCATGAACATCCAGGGCGACTCCGGCGCCGGGCTCTCGATCTACCGCGGTGCGAAGCGCATCCCGATCGACTACCGCGTGCGCGACGAAGCGGACGTCGTCGTCGCCACCGGAACGATGCGCTATGGCTGAGGCGGAGGCGGCTGGGCTCCGTTGGAGCCCGGAGGAGCGCGCCTCGAACTCGTCTACGCACGCCCTCCCTTCGAGCTCCGCACGAGCTCGGAGTGAAGGGACGCCGACGCGCGGCGCAGGCGCACTCGCGGCTCAGCCCGTCCACTCGACGGCCGTGAGGTGCAGCCTCAGGTCGAACTCGAGCTGGGCGTAGTCCGGCTCCATGAACGTGCACAGCCGGTAGAAGTCGCGGTCGTGCTCCGCGTGCTTCATGTGCGCGAGCTCGTGGACGACGATCATCCGCAGGAAGGCCGCGGGGACTTCCTTGAAGAGGCTCGCGATCCGGAGCTCGCGTCGCTTGCGGAGGTTGGCGCCCTGGATGCGGGTCGTCGTCACGTGCAGACCGAGCGCGTCCCCGGCGAAGAGCCGA
>JAJDEW010000067.1 GCA_029259595.1 Planctomycetota bacterium
GAGAACGCCGTCCGCGAGGAGCTCGGCGTGGCCATGGATGGCAGCAATCGGACGGCGCAGGTCGTGACACACCTTGCCCGCGCTGGCGAGCGACAACAAGTGCGTTCGCGTCCCTCCGCAACGATCCCCGTAATCCGTCGATTGTCTCAGCTTCCTTCCCATCTTCCGCGCGCTTTATCTCGTCGTCCCGCGGACGGGATCTTGAGCGCAATGGTGACATCGAACGCAAGGCCTTCGATTGGTTTCAAGTTGACGAACAGCGGCGACCGATGCGCGGATTGCCATAGCACTCGTCCGCCTCTATCTACGCATTGCAACGATGAGCTGACATCGATGACAGACACAGAACACCCTCTTCATGTCATGGTGATCGACGACGATCCTGACGACCTCTTCATCATCGGGGATGCCTTGAAGCGCATCCCGAACCTCAAGATCGAAATGAAACCCTTCAGCGAGCCGGATGCCGGGCTCGCGGAGCTGGAGGAGACGGGTGCGGACTTGATCGTGCTCGACTTCAGCATCGGTGCGCGAACGGGGCCGGAAGTCTTCCGGGACATCCGCGACGCCGGTTGTGATGCCCCCGTCATTCTCGTGACGGACAAGGGAGACGAGACGCTAGCCGCGGCCTCGATCCGCATGGGCTTCTCCGACTACATCCCGAAGCAAGTGCTCTCTCCGGACAGCCTGGGACGGGCGATCTCGAATGCGCGCGAGAAGTGGGCCCTGCGCAAGGACGTGAGTGATCACCAGCAGATGCTCGAAAAGACCGTTGCCGACCTGAAGTCGCGCACCCACGAGATCAGCGAGTTCTACCACACGCTGTCGCACGAGCTGAAGACGCCCTTGACGGCCTGCAGGGAGTTCATTTCGATCGTTCTCGATGGCCTGCAGGGAGAGATCAACGCCGACCAGCGCGGGTCCCTGGAAGTCGCGCACCGCAACTGCGGGCGGATGCGCGTGATGATTAACGATCTCCTGGATGCGAGCCGGCTCGAAACGGGCAAGCTCTCGGCTCAGCTGTCCAAGGAGTCGATGACTATCCTCCTGGGGCGGGCCATGCAGAACTGCAAGTCGACGGCCTCCAAGAAGGGTGTGTCGGTCGAGTGTCGGGTCGCGGACGACTTGCCGGAAGCTACCGTCGATGGTCAGCGTTTGCTGCAAGTGCTCGACAACCTGATTGACAATGCTGTCAAGTTCACGGAACCCGGAGGAAGCGTTCAGATCGGCGCCAAGATCTGCGCCGCCGACGCGGAACGCATCGAGCTCTGGGTGAAGGACACGGGGCGCGGCATCGAACCGGATCGGCTGGACTACATCTTCGAGCGCTTGTACCAATCTTCAGAAGGTGACTCGGTCTTGCACGGAGGTTTGGGTCTTGGGCTTAACATTTGTCGCGAACTCGTCCGATTACATGGCGGCGACATACGCGTCGAAAGTTCCCTTGGTGCGGGAAGCACGTTCAGTTTCGACGTTCCTGTCAGTCAATCGGATCATGCAACTCGAGAAGCAAGGCTAGCCTCATGAAGAAAGTACTCGTTGTCGAAGACGACGTCGACATCAACAAGGCCCTCACGATTCGACTGAGGGCCGCAGGCTACGAAGTCTTCTCGGCTCAGGACGGTCTGCTGGGAACGTGTGCCGCGCGTCGGGAGCATCCGGACGTGATGGTCCTGGACATCTCGATGCCCGCCGGAGACGGCTTCAGCATCGTCGAGCGCGTGCGGAGCATTCCAGAGATGGCGCACACTCCGTTCATCTTCATCACCGCCAGCAAGAAGCGCGAGCTGAAAGAGCGCGCGCTCGAGCTGGGCGCGGTGGCCTTCTTCGAGAAGCCCTACGAGTCCGAAGAGCTCCTGACGGCGATCGAGAAAGCAGCGGCCTGACCGATCGAGGCATCTGCAAGCCCAGCGGCCCCCGTCCCTCGCGTTCCGAGGGGCGGGGGCCGCTGTCGTCGGTCTCGTGCGCGAGCTCTCAGGAGCCCGCGTTTCTTGGCTGGCTAAGCGGCCCGTGTGGCCGAGCGGACGGCGCGGCAGGCGGGAGCGGTGAACGACACCGTCGTGCCGCTCCCGCGCGACGACTCCGCCCAGATCTGGCAGCCGTTGCGTTGGACCATGCGGGCGCAGGCGGCCAACCCGAGGCCGGAGCCACCCAGGTCGCGATGGAGGCGCACGAACGGCTGGAACATGCTCTCGCAGTGCTCGGGTTCGACCCCGATGCCGTTGTCCTCGAAGCTGATGCGCCAGGTGTCGAGGGTGCGTACGGCGCTGACCTCGATGAAGAGCGAATCCACCGCACGAAACTCGATCGAGTTCTCGAGCAGGTGTCGGAAGATCCCGGCCAGCTCCTTCCGGCGCCCAAGCACCGTGGGGAGCGGATCCGATGCGATGCGAGCACCGACCTCCGCCAGGGCGTCCTTGAGCACGGACTTCGTCTCGTCGAGCAGGAGCTGCAGGTCGACCGGCTCCATGGGGCCCTGGTGCCGCATCAACTGCGTGTAGGCCGACAGGTCGTTGATCAGCTTCTGCGTCGTTCCGGCGGACTTCTGGATCAAGCCGAGGATCCGTTTGCCTTCGGTGTCGAGATCCGACCCGTATTCCCGCTCCAGGATGTCGCAGAAGGACTTGGTCCGCCGCGCGGGGCCCCTCATGTCGTGGACCATCCGGCTCGTGAACTCGCGCCGCTTCGAGTCCCGACGGTTGAGTTCGTCCTGCAGGCGCACCTGGGCCATGGCGTTGTCGATCAGGCAGTCCAGGACTTCGAGGGTGACCTGCTCGATGGGGAGGCGCGACGAGATCCAGGGTCCGTTGCATGGCAGTGGCAACAGAGGATCGCTCGGAGCTGTCAGAAGAATGACAGGGATCCGGGCCCGAACGTCGCTCGCGTCGAACCAGACGGGACCCTCCGTGGCATCGAGCGGATCAGGAGCGATCCACAGAACACAGCTCGGAGGTTCGTCGTCGGCGCAATCCTGCGGCCGTGAGGCTTCGGAGAGGATGAGGCCACCCGAACGGGCGGAGCTCAGCATCCTCCGAAGAGTCGACCGTTCGGACAGATCGGAACCGAGGAGCAGCACTCGAGTTGTTTGCATGATGACGAGGCAGGAATGGGCCAGTTGCCGCTTCGTCCGAATGCGGTCGTCTTCATGAGCACCTCTCCGTTGTAGTTCGGTTGCCCGAATGTAGACCCGCAACCGCGCCCTGATCCGCTGCGCGTGGAGAACTTGTCAAAACCCATCGTGAACGCTGAAACCGCGTCCATCGGTGCGTTTCAGGTGCTGATTCGCAACTGCCTGTACGGCGCTCGTCCCGGTCCGTAGATTCTCACGGATGGAACCCGGATCCTGGTCGAAGTGCGGAGCCGTCTCCCCGGACGAGCTCGTCGAGGCGCGGCTCGCGCTCCACTATGCCGCGCAACCGTTGGCGGCGGCTGCTGCGGCGCTCCTGCCCGCAAGCGAGGATCACACGCACACGAACCTGCTCTGGAACGATGCACGCCACGGCTTCGTCAGCCGTCCGTTTCCGGGCGGCAGCGTGGGCTTTCTCGACTTTGTTCCCCTGCGGATCGGCTTGCTTTCGTCGCACGGAGACGAGCTGGAGACGATCGAGCTCGCCGGGAAGACGCTCGCAGAAGTTCTGTCCGCCCTGTCAGAAGCGCTCGTGGGTGTCGGCGAAGTCGTTGCGGGCAGCCTGGAGCTGCCCTGTCACGACCTGCCGCCCTTCGCGGTCGGCGCGGGCGAGGCCTTCGCGGAACCTGATGGTGCGCACAACAAGGAGCTCGCGCGCTGGTTCGCGAACGGCGTGCTGATCCTGTCCGCGCTCGCGATCGAAGACCTCGAAGGAGCCGAAGTGCGGACCTGGCCCCACCACTTCGACTGCGCCGCTCTCCACGTGCTCGACGCGCCGGACCAGGAGGCGGATCCCGAGCGGGCCCGTTCCTTGAATGTCGGGTTCTCACCGGGGGACGGGACCGTGGCCCAGCCCTACTTCTACGTCACCCCGTGGCCGGCACCGCCGGCTTCCAAGCTGCCGGAGCTCACGGCCGGCATGCACTGGCATACGGACGGCTTCACCGCGGCGATCCTTCCCGCGCAGGACGTCGTTCGGCTCGAGACGTCCCGGGGCCAGAAGGAATTCACCCGGGCAGCCATGGACGAGGCTCTCGAAGCCTGCCGCGTCCTCCTGGAGCGGCCTTCCCGGGCGCGGTGAAGCCGCGCGCGCGGACCCGGTTTGTGCTTTGGCGGCTCCGCTCTTAAAAAGGGGAGCATGCTTGGCTCGCTGGTCCGGTTCGTCGCTCCTCTTGCACTTGGAGCATTCGGGGTCCTTGGGACGCACGTCGCCGCCGCTCCCGCTCAGGGCGGCTACACGACCGAGAAGTACGCGGAGCTCGGGCTGACCATCAAGCGTCCGCGCGACTACGACCAGATCCCGGTTCAACCGATCGAGACGTGGGTCGCCGTTCAGTACACCGAGAAGCAGGGTGTGCGTCGCAGCTTGCGTCCCGAGGTGCAGATCGTCGAGATCTCGAAGGCCGACCGCCGCCTCGTGGGTGACGAGGAGGAGGGGCAGGAGGTCGTCGTCGACGGGGCCGGGTACCTCGAGCACGTCCTGACGAACTTCGAGTTTTCCGGGCTGTCCGAGGAAAAGCCGCGCTACGGCTACGACCGGCGCACGTTCGAGGGAGAGTACTCGGGCCGACGGCGCACCGTGGGCGTGCGCGCCTGGGCCTTCGAGTGGGAGAACGAGGCGCGCTCGCTCGTCTTGGTCGGTATCTGCGAGGAAGGCGACTACGACGACCAGCTGAAGATCTGGCGGACGATGGCCCTGAAGGCCAAGGTCGAGGAGCCGGCGGCCGCAGAGGAGAGCCGCTGGGTGCGCTACTACGCGCGCAAGCCGAAGTACAAGGGCGCGGACTTCCGCGTCAAGGTGCGTGAATCCGCGGTCAAGGGCTGGAAGGTCGACGATACGGAGAACTACATCCTCGTCTACAGCACGAAGAACGAAGCCCTGATCCGCGTCATGAAGCGTGAGCTCGAAGCGATCCGAAGGGCGTACGAGGACCTCTTCCCCCCCGACCGACCGGTGGATGCCGTCTCCGCCGTGCGGATCTGCGAGACGAAGGACGAGTACATGCAGTACGGCGGACCGCCGCGCTCGGGTGGCTACTGGTACGACAAGGCGGAAGAGCTCGTCTTCTTCGACTACACCGAGGAAGAGCGCGAACGCGGCGAAGGCAAGGAGAACTCGCGGATCGTCCTCTACCACGAAGCCTTCCACCAGTACATCTTCTACTCGGTCGGACGGCTCGCACCGCACTCGTGGTTCAACGAAGGCTACGGCGACTACTTCTCCGGCGCGGAGTTCGATTCTTCGGGCAAGGTCCGCAAGATCGGCCCGAACCCTTGGCGGATCAGCCACATTAAGAGAGTGCTGCGTAGCGGCGCCGAAGAGAAGTGGAAGGACATCATCCGCTACGAGCAGTCGAAGTTCTACGAGCCGCAGCGACGCAGCAAGTGCTACTCGCAAGCGTGGTCGATGATCTACTTCTTGAACTCGAAGGAGGTCGCGGACCATCCCGCGTGGTCGCTCATCTTGCCCACGTACTTCGAGACCCTGAAGGCGTCGCACCGGGCCGAGATGGAGCTCCTGAGCGAGGCCGATCGCGGCGACGAGAGCCTGACCGAGCCCGCCAACCTGCGTTCGCGCGAGAAGGCCGTCGCGGCCGCCTTCGAGGGTGTCGACCTGGACGAGATCCAGGCGAGCTGGCGCAGGTTCGTCCTGGACCTGTGAGGGTCAGTCGGCGTTGACGAAGGCCGCGATCCGGACGGGACCGCCGCTGCCGCCGCGGATCTTCATCGGCAGGGCGGCGACGCTGAAGCCGGCGGCCGGAACGAGCCCGAGGTTCGCGACGTTTTCGAGCGCGGGGATGTTCGCTTCGAACAGGATGCGATGCGCCTGGAAGGTCTTCGACGGACCGTGGTCGATGCTGGGCGTGTCGAGGCCGATCGCTCCGATCGCGCGCTGCCCGACGAGCCAACGGGCCGCGTCCGGATGCAAACCCGGAAAGTGCAGCTTGGCCACCGCGTCGGGACCGCGCTCGTCCGTGCCCATGTAGCGGACCCGATCGGGCCAGAAGCGGTCGAAGCCCGTGTGCAGGAGGACGATCGCTCCGTCGGGGATGCGCCCGTGCTCGCCCTCCCAGGCCGCGAGGTCCGCGACGCTCGCCTGGTGATCCCGATCGCGCGCGCAGGCCGCCGTGATGTCGACCTTGACGCCCGGTCCGACCAGGTTTTCGAGCGGGATCTCGTCGAGCGTCTGGCGCCCCTCGGCGAAGTGGATCGGCGCATCGATGTGTGTTCCACCGTGCTCGGCCGTGCAGAACGAGTTGGCCTCGTAGTGCCAACCACCGGGAGTCATGCCGCGCGAGTCGATCTGCAGCCGAAAGCCTTCGGCGGTGGGCCAGTAGATCGTGTCTTCGTCATAGGCGTGCGTGAGGTCGACGACGCGGGCCGTCGCCAGCGACGGCGCCGTCGTCCGGCACGCCGACGCTGCGAGGGCGAGGCACGCGCAGGCCAAGCTGCGTACGAAGGGGGGCGGTGTCATGTCGAGCTCCGGTTCGGGTGAGCCGAATGATGACACGCGCCGCCCGCGCCGATCCAGGGCGAGCCTACTCTTGCGTCGCCGCCGCTTCCCGGATGCGCGCGAGCATGGTCCTCGCGTTCGCGTTGCCGGCGTTCAAGGACAGCGAGTACTCGTAGAACGCGATGGCGTCCGCTTCGTTGCCGGCGTTCCAATGGGCCTCGGCCAGGCTGTCCCAGGCGTTGAACGATTCCGGGAACGCCAGCGTGTTCAGCTCGAAGATCGAGAGCGCGACTTCCGTCAGTCCGGCCCCGAGGACCAGGTAGCCGGTCGCGTTGATCTCGCCCTCGACCGCGCCGGCCGGTGCCGCTGCCGCGAGTTTGCGGACCGCGTCGATCGCGGCGTCGCCCTGCCCCTCGAGGTGCTGGACGAGGGTCGTTCCGAGCTGGCCGCGCTGCGGATCGGACTTGCGCACGAGCGTCAGGAGCTCCCTCGCGCGCTCCAGCTCGCCCGCTCCCGCCAGCGCGAGCGCACCGCCGAACAGGTCTCCGTCGTCGGCGAGTCCCTGGAAGGCTCCCTGGGCATCGCGCACCGCGAACATGATCTGCTCGCTGTCCTCGACGTGGAAACTGCCGTCGTCCTGCAGGTACAGATCGAACGTGCCGCGGGTCGGCACGAAGGCGCGGATATGCCCGTCGGCCAGCGTGAGCTCGACCTCCTGTCTGGCGGGCAGCTGCAGCGGCGGCGCCGGATTCTTCCAGCTGCCCACGAACTCCTGCAAGCGCTGCGCAGCGACGTGCGTGATGCGGGGATCGGCCGGCTTGCGTTCCAGGGGGACCAGCTCGGGGGCCGCGACCGGTTCACCGGTGCGCGCCTCGAGGATGCTCTCGATCAGGTCGAGCAGGGGCCCGTTCGGCGTGCCCTCGCGCGCGAAGGTGTTGGCGCGGTTCACGATGACGAGGTCGATCTCGGGCAACGCGACGATCATCTGGTTGCCGACGCCGCGAGCCGCGAACATCCCATGGCGCTCGAAGCGCGGCTCGCGGAAGACCCACCACATGAAGCCGTACCCCATGACCTCGTCATCGATCGAGTACAGCGCGCTGCAACGGTCGACCCAGTGCTTCGAGAGGATCTTCTGGTCGCCCCACATGCCGCCACGCGTGAACAGGAGGCCGAAGCGCGCCGCATCCCGCGCCGACATCCGGAAGGGGTAGGCCGGGTACTTGGACTTGTCGCGCTCGTAGTGGTAGTAGCCGTCCGAAACGCGCCAATCCTCCATGCCCAGCGGTCGCCCGAAGTGCTCGTCGAAGGCCTCGAAGACCGGATCCCCCGTCTCCATCTCGAGGATCGTCGCCAGGGTGTTGAAGTCCCAGTTGTTGTACGCGAAGTAGCGCCCCGGTCCCTCGCTGCCGCGCGGGCGCGAGTCGGTCCGTCCGGCATAGGCCGCCGGATGGAAGACGCCCGAGCGCGCCTTCAAGAGGTCGAGGATGCGCGCCTGCTTCTCCGTCTCGAGCAGCGGATCGGGCTCGTCGTCGAGGCCGAGATCCGCCAGGGTCTTGTTGAGCTCGATCTCCCCACGATCCCAGTAGATCCCGTAGAGCCCGGCCAGGAAGCTCTTGCGCACCGAGTGGCACATGAAGCGGCGCTCGACGTCTCCCCAGGCTGCGACGACGGCGCCATCGGCGATGACCAGGAAGGCGGACGAAGGCAACGCTTCCCAGGTCTTGCGCGCCGCTTCCAGCGCCTCGGGGTCGAAGCCGGCTGCGTTCGGGTCGACGTAGCGCAGCCAGTGCTCGCCGGGCACGCGATCGCCGGCGCGGGCGAACGTGGCGAACAGGGTCGAGCTGAGAACGAGGGCGAGGACCGATCGGCGCATGGCAGTGGCTCGGGACAGGGTGGCGACGGTGGGACGCAGGACGCGGAGGCCGTCGACCGACAACGTAGCGAACGCCGCAGGATTTCGGACGTTCCGTTCGCCCTTCGTAGGGTCGCGTGGCCGCCGCGCTGGACCGCGCACGGCCGGCACGCGCGCTGCAACCGGACAGATGTCCGCGTCGGCGCTTGCGCGCGCGAACGCGCAGACGGCGCGCCACGGTGATCCGACACGACGACCGTCGCGACGAATCGAACCTGGCTCGTTGCATCCTGCGCCGCCTGCGTGGCTCCGTCGCCCGCCCCGGTGTCCCGGGGAACACGCACCTCAGCCTGCTTCTGATCGACGGCGAGCACGAGGCGGCCTTCGAGCGCATCGACGCCGCACCCGCGCAGGCCAAGCTCCAGGGCGCGGACGTGGCGTGCTTCCCGGCGCCCGGGCGGATGCGGACGACAAGCTCGAACCCCGCTGGCCGACCGCGCCGTCGAGGCCCGGGTCTTCGCTTGCCTGGTGGACAGGGCGCTCGCCCGGGAAGGGGTCGCAGCATGCCTGCCCGGAGCGCTTCCGTGCCTGGCAGGGGACTGATCCTCATGCCTGGGGTTCGTGCGAGGGGGGCGTCCGGGGGCGTCGGCAGGCTGCTGGAGCCTGGGACTTCGTTCGGAGCGCGGGTCGGGGGGGCGCGGTCGAGGGGCCCTGGTGGGGCTCGTCCAGACGCTCCAAGTCCTGTTTTTACAGATGGTTGAGTCGATCAGGGGCCTGTGGTCGACGAGCTTCCGACAACCTGACGACGTCAAGGGTTGCGGTAGGCACCGATCGTGTTGCAGATTGCAACGATGAGTTCGACGACCTCCGACGACCCCGGTCTCGACGCGCTGGTCCGCGAGCTGCGCGGTTCCTCGCGGCGCCTCGTGCGCGTGCTCGGCTTTCTGAACACCTCCATCGAAGCGGCCGACTGCACGCCGGCGCAGTGCCACGCGCTGATCGAGCTCGCGGCCCAGGGGCAGCTGCGCAACGGCGAGCTGGCGGAGTTGCTCGAGATCGACAAGTCCACCGCCAGCCGCACGCTCAAGCCGCTCCTGCGGGCGGGCCTGCTCGAGCAGGGGAGCGAAGCGGGCGATCGCCGCGGCAGGTCGCTTCGTCTCAGTGCGGCCGGGCTCGAGCGGGTGCAACGGATCCACGCGGCGGCCGACGCCGAAGTGCGCGGCGCGCTCGGCCTGTTGAGCACGGAGGAGCGCCAGGTCGTGCTGCGCGGCGTCGCGCTGTACGAACAGGCTCTGCATCGCGCCAAGGCTCGCGCGGGGATCGTCTTCCGTTCGATCGAGCGGCGCGACGATCCGGCCCTGGCCGGCATCATCCGCAGCGTCATGAGCGAGTTCGGAGCGGTCGGGAGCGGCTTCTCGATCGAGGATCCCGAGGTGGACGCGATGTCGCGCACGTACTCGCAGGAGCGTTGCGCCTACTTCGTTGCCGAGCGGAAAGGCGAGCTGATCGCCGGAGGAGGGATCGCGCCGCTGGCCGGCGGCGAAGCCGACGTCTGCGAGCTGCGCAAGATGTACGCTCTGATGCCGGCGCGCGGGCTCGGTGTCGGACGGCGGCTGCTCGAGCTCTGCCTCGAAGCGGCGCGCGCGGAGGGCTTTCGCGCCTGCTATCTCGAGACATTGCGCCACATGCACCGCGCCCGGGCGCTGTACGAGAAGGCCGGCTTCCGCCCGCTCGACGGTCCATTGGGTGCGACGGGCCACCACGGTTGCGACAGCTGGTACGCGCTCGAGCTCTGAGCACGCGTCGCGCCTCCGCCGTCGAGCGCGTCGTGACGCTCGGGACCGAGCGCCCTACAATCCGCCGATGCGCCTACCGCTCGCCTCCGCTCTCGTCTTGTCCCTCGGCGCCGGGCCTGTCGTGACGGCAACTCCGCGCGACGAACGTCCGAACATTCTCGTACTCTTCGCCGACGACATGCGCGCGGACACGATCGCGGCCTGGGGCAACCCGCACATCCGCACACCGCACCTCGACGCGCTCGTCGCGCGCGGCACGTCCCTGCGGCGCAACTACTGCCTCGGGTCCCCGCATGGCGCCGTCTGCATTCCGAGTCGCGCGATGCTGATGACGGGGCGTTCCTATCACCAGCTCGACCTCGGCGACATGACCGGCTGCCGCACCCTCGGCGAGTGCCTCGGCGAGGCCGGCTACCGCACCTTCGCGACCGGCAAGTGGCACAACGGGCGCGGCGCCTTCCAGCGGACGTTTCAAAGCGCGCGCAACGTGATGTTCTCGGGCATGAGCGACCACGTCGCCGTGCCGGTCGTCGATTGGACGGGAACGGAGTTCGAGCATCCGCGCACGGCCAAGCGGCACTCGAGCGAGCTCTTCGCCGACAGCGCCATCGAGTTCCTCGCGGGACACGCGGGCGACGAACCCTTCTTCGCCTACGTCGCCTTCACCGCGCCGCACGATCCGCGCGATCCGCCGCGGCCCTGGGCGCAGCCGTACTACGCCGATCTCCCGCCGCTGCCGCGCAACTTCCTTCCGCAGCAGCCGTGGGACATCGGAATGATGACGGTGCGCGACGAGCAACTCGCGCCCTGGCCGCGCACCGCGGCGGTCGTGCGACAGCAGCTCGCGGAGTACTACGGCTTGATCGAGCACCTCGACGCGCAGATCGGCCGCATCCTCACGGCGCTGGAAGCGTGTGGCGAGCTCGAGAACACGCTCGTCGTCTTCGCCGCCGACCACGGGCTGGCCCTCGGGAGTCACGGACTGCTCGGCAAGCAGAGCGTGTTCGAGCACAGCCTGCGCGCGCCGCTGATCCTCGCGGGCCCCCGCATTCCGCAGGGCACGTCGACGACCGCGCTCACCTACTTGAACGACCTCTATCCGACGCTGCTCGGCATGGGCGGCGCGAAGGGGGACGAGCACGGTCTCGTCGGGCGCGACCTCGGTCCGCTCCTGCGCGGCGAAACCGCTGCCGTACGCGACACGCTCTTCCTCAGCATGGGCACGACCCAGCGCGCGGTCACCGACGGTCGCTGGAAGCTGATCCGCTACCCCGAGATCGATCGCCTCCGCCTCTTCGACCTGGCCAGCGACCCCCACGAGCTGGTGGACCTCTCCAGCCGCACCGAGCACGCCGAACGCCTGCGCACGCTCGACGCCGAGCTCGCGGCCTGGCAGGAACGCGCCGGTGACACGGCGCCGCTCGTGGTCGACGAACCCCACGCCGCCGAGCTCGACCTCACCGGCGCCGCCCGCGGCCCCGACCGCTGGCAACCGCGCTGGATCCGCGCGAAGTACTTCGGCCAGCGCTGAACGCCGCCGCTCGAGCCGGCACTACGACGTGACGCGTTGCGCGTGCCTGGTGCGTCCGCTGGAAGCTCCGCGCCCGTTGTGCCGGTGCCCGGGCCTACCGGGGGCCCGAAGTCGTCGTCGCCTGCCGTGCAATGCAGGCGCCTCGCCGCGATGGTCACGTGGCCCTGCGCGTCCGCCAAGAGCCACCGGATCAGATCCGGGCCTGGAGCGTGTACAGCCGGTGGTAGCGGCCGGATTGCTGCATCAGTTCTTCGTGGCGGCCGCGTTCGACGATCTGGCCGTCTTCGACGACCAGGATCAGGTCGGCGCGTTGGATGGTCGACAGGCGGTGGGCGATGACGAGGGTGGTGCGGCCTTCGAGCAGTTGTTCGAGGCTTTGTTGGATGTAGGACTCGCTTTCGGTGTCGAGGCTGGATGTGGCTTCGTCGAGCAGGAGGATGCGCGGGGCCGCGAGGATCGCGCGGGCGATCGTGACGCGCTGCCGCTGGCCGCCGGAGAGCTTGACGCCGCGCTCGCCGATCAGCGTGTCGAGGCCGGCGGGCATGCGCTGCGTGAACTCGACGATGTGGGCGCGACGGGCCGCGTCCTCGACCTCTTCTATCGTGGCTTCCGGGCGCGCGAAGAGCAGGTTCTCGCGGATCGTGCCGTCGAACAGGAAGTCGTCCTGCAGCACGAGGCCGAGCTGGCTGCGGTAGCTGGCCAGCTCGACGGTCGCGAGGTCGACGTCGTCGACCAGCACGCGGCCCTCCTGGGGTGAAAGGAACGAGACCGCCAGCGCCGCCAGCGTCGACTTGCCCGAGCCCGAGCTTCCGACCAGTGCGACGACCGTCCCCGGTGGCACCTCGAAGGACACGTCGCGGATCACCGGCTTGCCGGGATCGTAGGCGAAGGTGACGTTTTCGAACACGAGTCGGCCGTCGATCGGCGGCATCTTGCGCGTGCGCGCAGGGTCGTCGTCCTCGCCGGGTTGGGACAGCAGCTCGGACGTGCGATCGAGGCCCGCGAAGGCCTCGGTCATCTGCGTGCCGATGTTCGCCATCCCGATGATCGGGCCGACCAAGAAGGCCAGGAACAGGGTGAACGAGAACAGCCCGCCGAGCGTGAGCTCGCCGTTCAGGATCAGGCGACCGCCGTAGCCCAGGATGACGACGCTCGCCAGGCCGACGAAGAAGGTGCCCGCGCTCGTCACCGCGGCCGTCGTCGTCAGGGTCGTCTTGACGTTCTCGAAGATGCGCAGCACGCCGGCGTGGAACACCTCGCCTTCGCGCTCGAGCGCGTGGAAGCCCTTGATGATGCGGATGCCGCCCAGGGCCTCCGTCAGGCGCCCGGTGACCTCCGCCCGGATCTGTCCGCGCTCGCGAAAGGCCGGACGCAGCTGGCCGAAGGCGCGCGTCGATACGGCTGCAAAGAAGATCAGCGGCACGAGCGCGAGCCCGGTCATGCCGGGGTCGATGTTCAGCAGGAAGCCCAGGGCCACGACCGCCGTCAGCGAGCCGCCGACGAGCTCGACCAAGCCCGTTCCGACCAGGTTCCGCACGCCTTCGACGTCGTCCATGATGCGCGACACCAGCTCGCCCGACTTCGTCTGCTCGAAGGCCCGCACGGGCAGCCCCAGAACGTGCCGCTGCACCTGCGAACGCAGCTCGGCGATCATGTGCTGGGCTTCGACCGACAGGAGCCGTGTCAGCGTGAACGACGAGGCCGCCTGCACGCCGATCGCGAGCGCCAACCCGCCGAGGATCGGCCACAAGAGTCGCGCCTCACCGCCCCCGATCACATCGTCGATCAAGTATTTGGTCGAGGCCGGCAGCACGAGCCCGCACAGGCGGTTCACGAGGATCAGGACCAGCCCGATCGAGACCAGCTTGCGCCGCGGCCAGATGATGACCCGGAAGGCGTGACGGAGGCTCGTGGCGCTGACGCGTTTGGACTTCTCGGACATCGGGTGGCTGAGGATCGGCTGGGGCGGGGCCCGAGCCTACGCGAGCGGGGCCGTGGGGTCGATCGCCGCCTGGCGGCATTGTCGGCGCGAAGCTGCGCGCGGCGACCGCAGCCTCAAGGCTTGCCGAGCGTGCCTGCTGCCACGCCGCGGCTCGCCACGAAGAGCCGGGCAGGTTCGACGGACGACGTGCCGGCGCTCTTGCGTGACCCGAGCTCCGGAAGCGCGTCCGCCTTACGAACGACGTGCTCGCTCAGCGAGGCTTCGGAAGGCTCGCGTCCGCGGTCCAGGCGACGCCGTACTCGTTGTCGAGGTCGCGCACGATCGAGTGCAGGTGGTCGAGCGGATCGCCGCCGAGGTCCTGGCAGGCGAATTCGATCAAGAACGAGGGTCCTTGAACGCGGTAGGAGACGTCGCTGGGCTCATCGAGCGGGCCGTGCCAGGCGAAGCTGACGTCGTCGAGCTCCGCTTCGATCGCGCGCAGGCGCGCGGTGGCCTGCGGCGCGGGCAGGTCGCCGACGTAGGCTTCGACGAGGTTCAAGAGCAGCCGGCGTTGGGCCGCGTCCAGCTCCGTCGCGGCGAGCCCTTGCGGCGCGGGGACCACGCCGTCGCGCCCGGCCCCGGCGGCGATGCGTCCGCGGCTCGGTGAGAGGACGGCGAGCGCCCGCTGCTCGTCGGTGAGCGCGTTCACGAGCGCGAAGCCCGCCGCCAGCTCCCGCGCCAGGGGCACGACCACGCGGTCGCCGCGCTGATAGGACGACGGCTGCGCTCCGACGAACGTGGGCGACTGCGTGATCTGTTCGCCGACGAAGGTCAAGTTGAGCCCGACGTGATGCCCGTCGAGCTGTAGGGCCCAGGCGTTTTGGGCCGCAGGCTCACCGAACACGACGATCCGAAACTCCTCGGTCCCGAAGCCCGTACGCGGTGCGCCGTTGCGAAGCAGTCGATCGTCCGCCAGCATCACGTCGCGCACCTTGGCGAACCCCGTCGGGCTGAGAACGACGCTCAAGAGCCCGCAGGCGAGCTCCAGTTCGTGCGCATCCAGATCCCCGAGCCGCACGCCGCCATCCCCCGCGCGCGAGGGAACGTTCGTCCAGCGCTGCCGCTCCGGATCGGCGAGATCGAGCGCACACGCCGCACGCTCGTCTTCCTCGAGGCTCGCCAGGAACGCTCGCGCCGCCTCCGCGCGCGTCTCGGCCGTCGAGGCGACACCGCTCGCCACGAACGACGCCAGCACCCGACTCGCCACCGGTCCCTCGACCACGAGCGCGCGCGAGGTGGCGCAGGCCAAGACGAACAGCGCCAGGAACACGGCGGGCAGAAAGAGCTTGGTCATGCTCCGAGCTTCCCGCTTCGGACGCCCTCCCGTCAAGCCGGCCGTGCGTTCGAGGCACGTCCACGGGCGTATGGCGTTCGTGGGGGCGTCGTGGTCCGCCCCGACGGGTTCCGTTCGCGCCGGTGGACCGAGCTCACTCGCCCGCGAGCGCCTTCTTGTACCGCGTGGCACCCGCGCGATCGCGGAAGACGAAGGTCCGGTCCCGCAGCTCGCCGATCTTGACGAAGCCGAGGTCACGCAGCGTGTCCTGGGTCAGCGTCGTGTTGAGCTCGGCGCGGTCGAGGATGAGCGTGCCGATGTCGTAGCGTTCGGCGAGCAGGCGCAGGGTCGCGTCGTTCGTGGGGAGGAAGGACCAGCGCACGGGCGGGTGGCGCAGCGTGTAGTCGAGGCCGTACGAGGGCTGGCTGACGAGCAGGCGCTCGTCGTCGTGCAGGAAGGCCTCGATCTGGGCGGTATAGGGGCGCGCGTCTTCGCGGACGGTTTCCTTCGCGCGCAGGACGAGGCCGACGTGCAGCAGGAAGGCCAGGGGCAGCAGCAAGGGCACCAGGAGGAGGCCGTGCGGCTTCGTCGCGAGGGCGGGCAGGCGGGCGTGGAGCTGGCGGGCACCGGCATCGAGAACGGCGCCGGCGGTGAGCGCGAGGAAGGGCAGCGTGAACGCGAGGTGGCGCAGCGTCACGTGCTTCAGCCCCTTGTGCAAGAGCAGCACGAAGCCGAGCGTCGCGACGAACATGAGCCCGGTACCCAGGGCGAAGAGGCGCTGGCGGCGACCGCGGGCGGCCGCAACGAACGCGACCAGCGCGAGCAGCGTGATGCCCAGCATCGACGCGGGCTCGGTCAGCTCGAAGAACGAGTGCCGTTGGCGATGCCAGATCAGCTTCAGGTTGGTCTGGAAGTTGACGAGGATGCCGCGCGCCAGCTCGGCCGGGGTGATCGCGGCCTGGCTCTGTTCGAGGAGCGCGTCGCCGTAGTTCACGCGGCCGGTCGCGATCCACGAGAGCGGCGGGGCCTGCTTGCCGGTGCCGGTTTGCCAGGCGTAGAGCAGACCCAGGAGGACGATGGAAACGGCGACCGCGAAGGCTGCCGCGCGCAGCTGGCGCCGCTCGAGCGGACGGTGCAGGGCGAGCCCCAGGAAGGGCAGGATCAACAGGGCACCCGTCTCTCGAAAGAGGAACGGCAGCACGAGCAAGAGCGGCAGAGCGCGCAGCCGCAGACGCTCGGGCAGGCTCACGAGCAAGCAGGCCATCGCGAGGCTCACGGCCGTGAACGTCGGCTCGGACATCGCCGTGTAGGCGTCGGCGATCGTGCGCGGGAAGACCAGGAAGAGGGCGACGGCCGCGAAGCCCGCGGTCGAGCCGTGCAGCCGGCGACCGAGCACGAACACGAGCGCCGTCGACACGACCAGCGCCAAAACGTTGGGCAGTCGCCACGTCCACACTCCCTCGCCGAAGGCGAGGTAGGACAGCGCCAGCGTCACGTAGTGCCCGGGCATGTAGAGGCGCCAGTTCTCGACCTCGAGGAAGGCCGGGACGACGAGGTGGCTCCGCAGTTCGCACGTCTCGGCCAGCCAGCGCGCCGTCGTGATGTAGCCGACCTGATCGTTCAGCATCGTCACGTACAGGTCGCTCGGGTGGAACCACAGCGCGTAGAACGCGAACAGGACGAGCGGCACGAGCGCGACCAGGACGACGGCCTTCCACGACCTCGTCCCGGCGGGCGTGGGGACGTCCGTGGCTCCCGGACTGCGTGGCTCGCTGGGCATGTTGGGGGAGGTGGACGTGCGGAAACGCTTCAGCCCCGGTTCCAGGGCATCTTCGCGAGCATCATCCCCATGCCGCACGTGTCGCTCAACCCGGCGAAGACGAGTCCCGCGCCGATGAAGGCGGCGAGGCCGAGGAAGGCCGCGTGCACGAACAGACCCAGGCCCACGCCCACGACCACCAGCGAGCCGGCCAGGATGCGAACCTGGCGCTCGAGCGACATACCGGCCTGGCCGCGCTCGACCGGATGGCCCTCCGTTTCCCAGGCGAGGATGCCGCCGCTCAGGACGCTCGCCGTCACGGCGGACGCCGCGGCGAGGCGCTCCTGGGCTTCGCACGCGCGCTGGCCCGTGCGGCAGACGAGCGCGACCTGCTTGCCGGCGGCCTGGTTGCGGATGCGCTCCGCTTGCGCGGGGACGTCGCTCAGCGGGATGTTGAGCGATCCTTCGATGTGCACGCCACGGAACTCGCGCGGTGTTCTCACGTCGACGAAGAGCCAGCTCGCCGACGGTCGTCCGTTCTCGAGCAGGTGGGCGGGATGCAGGGTCGTCGTTGCCTGGTCGGTCGTCATGATGGTCGGTCCTCGGGCGCGCGCGAGTCGGTGGCGGAGGCGCTTGAAAGGTGCGGGTGCGGGTCGTCGTCGGGCGGCGCTGCGGCGCGCCGCGCGGACCCTGTTCCGCGCCGGGAGCCGTCGGTCGAAAAGCGTCGGATGCGTTCCAAGGGCGTGGTCTTCGTGCTCGTCAGGCCGGAGAGGACGAACCCGCGGTCGCCGCGGGCACGACGGTCGGCAAGGCCCCCGCGCTCCAGGCGTCCATGCCGCCCTGGATGTCGCGCAAGTCGGTGAAGCCCTTCTCCATGAGGAGGCTCGTCGCCAGGGACGAGCGGTAGCCGCTCTTGCAGATGAGCGCGACTTCGCGCCCGCGCGGGATTTCGTCCGTGCGCTGCGCCAGCTCGGGCAGCGGCACGTTGAGGCTGCTTGCGATGTGTCCGGCGTCCCACTCCCCGGGACCGCGCACGTCGACGACGACGGGCCCGTTGCCGGCGGCGAGGCGCTCCGCGATCACGGCCGGGGTCACGCGTCGGGTCGCGGCCACCAGCTCGGGCCGCGCGGCAAAGGCCTCGGCACCGTCCGCCAGATACCCCAGCACGTCGTCGAAGCCGATGCGGCCGAGGCGCATGGCGGCCTCCTGTTCGGTTCCGGGAGCGGCGATCAGGAGGATCTTCGTCCCGGGCGGAATCACCGTGCCGGCCCAGGTCGCGAACTTGCCCCCCAGGCCGATGTTGAGGCACCCCGCGAGGTGTCCGGCCGCAAAGGCGGCGGCGCTGCGCACGTCCAACACGCAGACCCCGGCGTTCTGGTGGGTCAGGACCTGTTCGAGGGTGACGGGCCGCAGCACGCGCTCGAGGTTCGCTTCGAGAGTGTTGCGCTCCTTCTTGTTCAGCTCCGCGTCGTAGCCGAAGTACGCCGGCACCGTGGGCTGGTCGGCGGTGACGACGGCCTTGAACTCGGCCTTCGACATCGGTTGCAGGGCGTAGTTGTGCGCGCGCTGCTCGCCGATCGTCGAGAAGGTCTCGCTCGAGAGGTTCTTGCCGCACATCGAGCCCGCGCCATGGGCAGGGTAGACGATCGTCGCGTCGGGCAGCTTCAGGAGCTTCTCGTGCAGCGAGTCGTACAACCAACCGGCCAGCTCGTCTGCCGTGACGCCGACCGAGGCCATCAAGTCGGGCCGCCCGACGTCGCCGATGAAGAGCGTGTCCCCCGTCAAGACCGCCTCGGGCGCGTCCGTGCTCTTCAGCAGGTCGAAGACCAGGATCGAGATCGATTCGGGCGTGTGCCCCGGCGTCTCGAGCACCGAGAGGCGCACGTCGCCGAGCTCGAGCGAGTCGCCGTCGGCCATGGGATGGAAGTCGTACTCCGCTGCGGCCTTCGCGCCGAGCACGAGCCGTGCGCCGACCCGCTCGCGCAGCTCGAGGTGCCCGGCCAGGAAGTCGGCGTGGAAGTGGGTCAGGAAGACGTGCGTAATCGTCGCTCCGTGGCGCGTCGCTGCATCCAGGTACTGACCGACGTCCCGCTGAGGGTCGACGACGACGGCAGAGTGCGTCCGCTCGTCGATGATGATGTAGGAAGCGTGCGCCAGGCAGGCGAGATAGAACTGTTCGAGGATCATGGGGGGCTTCCGAAGAGCGGCGCCGACAGGTTGCTCCCCTTAATGTAAGCGCCTGACCTGCGCTGGCTGGGAATCGGATCACTTTCCTGGAGCTGGAACCCGCCGCAGCGCTGCCACGTCCGGCTCGCGAACCCTCGCTCGAGGTGGGAGCGGCGCCGACCGGGGGGTGACCCCCGCTTCGATCAAGGCCGGCCGGGCCGCCATGCGGCGGCGCGGGATCGGGCGCGTTCGACGTCCGCGGGCGAGAGTTCCGCGGCGAGGGCGTCGCGGCGCGCGGCCGCGCTGGCATCGCCGCGTTCGGCGGCCAGGGTGCTCCAGACCAGGGCGGCCACGAGGTCGCGCTCGAGCCCGCGACCCAGCTCGGCCATCTGGCCCAGGCGCCGCTGAGCTTCCGCGAGCCCCTGTTCGGCGGCGAGCCGGGTCCAGTGTGCGGCTTTCGTGGTGTCGGCGGGGACGCCCTCACCACGCAGGTAGAACAGCCCGAGGTTGGCCTGAGCCGAGGCGAGCCCCTGCTCGGCGGCGCGGCGAATCCACTGCACCGCCACACGCGAATCGACCGACACGCCTTCGCCGCGTGCGTAGGCCAGGCCCAGACGTTCTTGCGCCTCGGCGTTGCCGGCCTCGGCGGCTTGGCGCGCGAGCCGTGCGGCGCGGCGCGCATCCTGTGAAATGCCCTCGCCCTGGAAGAGCAAGAGCGCGAGGTTGATGCGCGCGGCGGTGTGCTCTTGTTCGGCCGCGCGCTCGAGCCATGGGACGGCGGCCGCCGCGTCCTCCGTCACGCCGAAACCCTGCGCGAGGTAGAGGCCCAGCTCGGCCTGGGCGGGAGCGAAGCCCTGCTCGGCGGCGACGTGCATCCAGCGCGCCGCCTCGATCGGATCACGCGCGAGTCCGCGCCCCTGGGCGAGGAGCGAACCTAGCGTGAAGGCGGCGCGGGCGACGCCTTGCTCGGCGGCGGCGCCCAGCCAATCCGCGGCGCGCTCGTCGTCCCGCGGGACGCCGCGTCCTTCGAGCAAGAGCAGGCCCAGGTTGACCTGGGCGGCCGCGAAGCCTTGCTCGGCCGAGCGTCGGTACCAGAGCGCGGCTTGCTCGAGGTCCGGTTCGACGCCCTTGCCGTCGGCGAACATCAACCCCATGCGGAACTGGGCTTCAGGGTCACCCGCCTGCGCGAGGAAGGACGACTGCTCGAGCGCCGTGGCGTAGTCGCCTTCGTCGTAAGCGTCCCACGCACTCCGCGGTCCCGAAAGGCAACCGGTCGAGAGGCAGGTCGCGAGTGCGACGCTCCAGGAGCGCAGCGCGAACAGGTACGGAGAGGAAGCCAGCGTTCGAGACGTCATGGGTTCGGTTCGCAGTCGAGGGTTCACGTGTCCATGATCGGATGAAAGCGGTCCGGACCGCACCGACTTTTCGAACGAGTGCGACCCTGTCGGCGTTCGTTCACCGTCGACATCGTCGCTGCGGGGCCTTTGCAAAGATTCCCTGACAAAAAGTCGCCGCTACACCGGTGAGCACGGTGCATGCAGCGAGTCGTTCGCACCGTCACGAACTGCGGTGGGTCATGTTCGCGCAAGCGTCTCTTCATCATCCGCCTCGGTTTGATCCTGTTCACACGGCGCGTTCACGGAGTCCTCACACTCCGCCCATAACTTCCGCGCGCCTCGCTGACCCGCAGCTCGAGCACCGAGCGGCTGCATCAGCGGGGAATCGAGCACCGCTCGGCCGGGGGAAGGTCGTCGGACTCGACGAGCCGACGCGCACAGGTCGGCCTCCGCCTGAACGACCCGGTCGACGGGTGCAACCTCCAGATGACCAGCCACTTTCGGACGATCGCGTCGCGCCTCGAGCGGACTCGTAGCGCGGCGGCACGTGCCGGGCGGAAGCCCCCGTCGACATGGGTGTTGGGCTTCCTGGGCGCACTGGGGGCTTTGCTCTCGACGGCGAACGCCCTTCCGAGCCAGGGGCAGGCGGGTTCGATCCGCGGGCTCGTTACCGACAAGGACTTCGACGCGCCGCTTTCGGCCGCGCAAGTCCAGATCGTCGAGACGGGGCAGGTCGTGGAGACGACCGAGCAGGGCAACTACGTCTTTCCCGAGGTGCCGCCCGGGACCTACACGCTCGTGTTCTCGAAGGTCGACTACGTGCGACACCTGCGTTCCGACGTGGTGGTGACCGCAGGGCGGCTGACGGACGTCGATGCCTCGCTCGCCAACATGTTCGTGGAGATGAGGGAGTTCGTCGTCCAGGACATCCTGTCGGTCGGCGCAGGCAGCGAGGCGGGGCTTCTGCAGCTGCGCTTCGAGAGCCCCGCCCTCATGGATTCGATCAGCTCGGACCTCATCGGGCGCGCGGGCGCGAGCGACGCGGCCGGCGCACTGACCCTGATCTCCGGAGCCTCGGTCCAGGACGGCAAGTACGCCGTGATCCGCGGGCTGCCCGACCGCTACGTCAGCTCGCAGTTGAACGGGGTTCGGCTACCGACCGCGGACGAGGACAAGCGCGCCGTCGAGCTCGACCAGTTTCCCTCGGTCGTGATCGAGAGCATTCAGGTGTCGAAGACCTTCACGCCGGACCAGCAGGGCGATGCCTCGGGCGGCGCCATCAACGTCGGTCTGGAGGGCATCCCAGATGACTCGATCTTCGAGGTCAAGGTCAGCACCAGCGTGAACAGCCAGGTCGTCGGGGAGGACGACTTTCTGACCTACCGCGGCGGTGGCGTGAACTTCTGGGGCAACAACGACCGTTCCCCTCAGCTGGACCTTCTGGGCGACGATTGGAACGGTGCCGTGGGGGTCAGCACGGACGAGGCTCCGATCGACTGGAAGTTCTCGACGGCCTTCGGCGGCAAGCACGAGCTCGACAGCGGCATGACGATCGGTGGCTTCGCGAGCCTCTTCTACGACCGCGACAGCTCCTTCTACGACGACGGCGTCAACAACTCCTACTGGCAGGTGAACCCGGGCGAGCGGCTGACGCCGCAGACGAACCAGGGCGCGCCGGCTCCCGACAACTCGGGCGACTACAAGACCGCGCTCTTCGACCTCGTCCAGGGCAAGCAGGGGGTCCAGCTCGGCGGGCTGGGTGCGGTCGGGCTGGAGACCGAGAATCACGCGCTGACGCTGTCTTACCTGTACTCGCACACGGCGGTAGACACGGCGACGCTGGCGGAGGACACGCGCGGCAAGGAGTTCTTCTTTCCCGGCTACGATCCGAACGACCCGATGGGAACGGGCAACGAGCCGGGCAACATCCGCGCGGCGCCCTACCTACGGACGGAGACGCTGAACTACACCGAGCGCACCACCGGCTCGCTGCAGCTGCACGGAATGCATGCGCTCCCGTACGGCGAGTTCTCGTTCGGTGAGGTCTTCGGTTTCGGGAAGCCGGAGCTCGAGTGGACGTGGTCGAACAGCTTTGCGGACCTGGTCGAGCCGGACAAGCGACAGTTCGGCTCGCTGTGGCTCGCCCCTTCCTTCGACCCGGGTGTGCCGCCGTTCACGGGGCCGTCGACCTCGGATCCGACCCACATCGGCTACAAGCCGGGCGCCGTCTTCAGCCTCGGCAACCTCCAGCGCATCTTCAAAGAGATCGGTGAGGACAGCAGCCAAATTTCGGTGGGGCTGAAGCTCCCGTTCGAACAGTGGCAGGGGGAAGACGGCTACTTCAAGTTCGGTTGGTTCGACGACCGCGTCGATCGGGCCTTCGATCAGGACACGTTCAGCAACTTCAACGACAACTCGACCTTCCAGGGCGACTTCGACGACTTCTGGAGCGAGCAGTTCCCGTTCGAGGACGGTCACGTGATCACGGCCTCGGACTTCGACGTGGACTACGACGGTGATCTGAACGTCTCCGCGCTGTATTCCATGGTCGACCTGCCGATCACGGACTCGCTGACGATCATCGGCGGCGCGCGCTTCGAGTCGACCGAGATCGAGATCGTCAACGACCCCGAGCCGCTGGCGCAGTGGTTCCCGCCGGGTGCGCTGGGCCCGGTCGCGCTCGACGGGGACGAGGCGGACGTCTCCTTCTCGCAGGACGACATCCTGCCGTCGATCGGCGTCGTCTACGAAGCGACGGACAAGCTGACGCTGCGGGGGTCGTACGCCCGGACGATCGCGCGCCAGACCTTCAAGGAGCTCACTCCGATCGTCCAGCAGGAGTTCCTGGGCGGACCGATCTTCATCGGCAACCCCTTCCTCGAAGCCAGTTCGCTGAAGAACTACGACCTGCGCCTCGACTACCGGCCGTACGAAGGCGCGCTGGTCTCGGCCTCGTGGTTCTACAAGGACATCGAGGACCCGATCGAGTACGTACAGAGCGTCGTCGGCTTCGAGTTCACGACCCCGGTGAACTACCCGAAGGGCGAGATCTCCGGCTACGA
>JAJDEW010000068.1 GCA_029259595.1 Planctomycetota bacterium
GCGCGCTGCACGCGTCCGGAAAGCCCGGCCGGCACACGAAAGCCTCGCCGAATCGACCGATTCGCCTGCGTTCTCGCGCACCCGCCGGGCCTCCCGGTCACATGCATCGCATCCGAAGCACTTTTCCATCAGGCTGCTAGCAGCCCGCTGGGGTGAGAAGGCCGGTCTCCTGGCCGATGTGCCCAGGGGGGCGAAACAGGAAGGGATTTCGCGGCGGGCCGGCCGGTCCGCTCGCGCCGTCGCGGGTGGCGTCGGTGCTGTCCGCCGCGTGCTCGCGCTCGCCGGCGAACCGGCTCAGTTCGCTCCGGATTCCCTCAGGGAACCTCTTTGCGCGGTCCGAAAACCCAGGGCACGGCGCCTTTTTCCGGTGTCGACTCTTCCCCCCTTTCGAGCAACCGCAAGGCTAGCCATGGCGAGACTGGACGCGTTCTTCAACAAGATGGTCGAGGTCGGAGCATCCGACCTTCACATGACGACGGGCCTGCAGCCCTACTTCCGTCTCGATGGCGACATGATCCCCGTCACCGGTGCTCCGGACTGGAGTGCCGAGGAGATGAAGAACGTCCTGTTCGAGATCGCGCCCGAGGGCAATCGCGAGGAGTTCGATCGCGATCACGACACCGACTTCGCCTACGAGCTCCCCGGGAAGGCGCGCTTCCGGGCCAACTTCTTCATGGACCGCTTCGGTCCCGGGGCGGTGTTCCGGCAGATTCCCGACGAGATCCTGACGGCGGAAATGCTCGGGCTCCCGAAGGCCGTGCGCGACTTCTGCTTCCTGTCGAAGGGCCTCGTGCTCGTCACGGGTCCGACCGGCAGCGGCAAGTCGACGACCCTGGCCGCGATGGTCGATCTGATCAACAAGAGCCGGGCGGACCACATCATCACGATCGAGGACCCGATCGAATTCGTGCACAAGAGCCAGAAGTGCCTGGTTCACCAGCGCGAGGTCGGACGCCACACGAACAGCTTCAAGCGGGCCCTGCGCGCGGCCCTGCGGGAAGACCCCGACATCGTCCTGGTCGGCGAGATGCGCGACCTCGAGACGATCGAGATCGCGATCGAGACGGCCGAAACCGGTCACCTCGTCTTTGGCACGCTGCACACGTCGACCGCCGCGTCGACCGTCGACCGGATCATCGACCAGTTCCCCGCCGAGCGGCAGGCCCAGATCCGCACGATGCTCTCCGGCTCCTTGCGCGGCGTCGTGGCCCAGACCCTCTGCAAGAAGAAGCCCAAGGGCCGGATCGCCGCGCTCGAGATTCTGGTGGGGACGAAGGCCGTCGCGGCGCTCATCCGCGAGGGCAAGACGCACCAGGTCACTTCGCAGATGCAGATGGGCGCGCGGACGGGCATGAAGCTCCTCAACGACTCGCTGATCGAGCTCGTCCAGCAGGGAGTCGTCGACCCGACCGAGGCCTACATCAAGGCCGTCGACAAGGAGAGCCTGCTCCAGAAGCTCGAGCACATCGGCGTCTCGGTCGACCTGTCGGCCGCGAGCGAGGGCCCTTGCGAGCCGGCGACTCCGCAGCCGACCCCCGCCAGTCCCTTGCCGAGCGCACCGGAACCGCCGCCGAGTGCCGGCCGGCCCCAGGATCCGCGCGACGACGGCATCTCGGCCTTCGAGAAGTTCCGCCAGAACCGCGGTCGCTAGCCGGTTGGAGCGGCGGGGGCGTGGTGGAGACGATGGGACTTGAACCCACAACCTCTGCATTGCGAACGCAGCGCTCTACCAATTGAGCTACGTCCCCGCTTCGTCCACCCCGTGCGCGGACCAGAGCGAAGGCCCTGACCGGCTTCGGGGGCGGAGATCATAGCTTCGCCCGCACGGCCTCGAAAGGTCGTCCTTGGCCAAAGGGCGATGGCGCGGGGTGCGTCCCGAGAGCTCGGAGCGGCCGAGAACCGTGGCTCCCGGGACGCGGGTTCGGCCGGAGTGCACGGGCCCCCGCCGCCGCTGGCGATCTGGCGGGACGCGTGCGGTACGGAGGCGGGTCCGGGACACCCCGGCCGAGGTCGCGAAGAAGGAGGAGGCCCCCCTGCCGCGGGGAGGCCGTGTCGCGCAGAGTGAGGAGAGAAGGGTCGACGCTCCCCTGCGAGGGCGCCGACCCAGAGAGGGGGAGTATGGCTGGCCGGGCGGGTTCGAGACCCGGGTTCACCCTCCGGAGCGCGCCCAGGACCGCGAGCACCGCCCGGGCCAGCCTCGAGTCTCGTCGCGGGGGCGTCGAGCGTTACGCGCGGGCCCGGAAAATAGCGCTCGACCGCAATGCGCGTTCCTGGTGCGCCTTGCCAAGACAGCCCTGGTCCTCGGAAGGATGGTTGCGCGTCGCTCCCCTCCCGCGCACCCCACCCGGGAGCCGCGCGGATTCCCTGTAACGTAGAGACCTCTCCGAACAAGGGGAACGGTGGGCGGGCCGCATGACCCGGGGCCGCCGTGGCGGATCAAGTGGGGCCCGTACAAGAACTCTTTCTGCGCTTCCGTGACCAGGGCGACGCCGCGTCGCTCGGTTCGCTGTATGACGTCGCGGCGCCCGAGCTCCTGGCCGGAGCGATGCGCCTGTGCCGGGACCGCTCGGAGGCCGAGGACGTCCTGCAGTCGACCTTCGTCACGGCGATGGAGTCGGCCTCGCGCTTCGACGACACGCGCGCGATCCTGCCCTGGCTCTACGGCATCCTGGTCGTGCATGCGCGCGAGGCGCGCCGTCACTCCGCCAAGTCGCCCGACCCCGAGCGCCTGATCGAGCGCGTCGTCGCCGATCCCGCCCGCGAAGTGGAGGATCTCGAGTTCCGCTTCGAGGTCGAGGAGCTGGTGCGTGAATTGCCCGCCAACTACCGGGGCATCGTGCGCTCCTTCCTAGACGGACGCGAACCTTCGAAGTTCGCCAGCGAGTTCAACCTGAGCCAGGGCGCCGCACGCGTTCGCCTGCACCGGGGCTTGAAGCTCTTGCGCAAGTCGCTCTCGAAGTCCTGGGTCCCGGCCTGGATCGCGGTCACTCCCGAGCAGCGTGAAGCCGCTCGAGGTCTGCGCGACCGTGTCCTCGCGGCGGCCCGCGCCGCGCGCCCCGCGCCCGGCTCGTCGCCACCGGTACCTCCCGCAGGAGTCCCTGCGGCCTTCGTCGGCCTCGCCGTCGCGAGCCTCGTCGCGCTGGTCGCCGGCACGGCCTGGTTCGTGCTGCGCGACGAGCGCGCGAGCCTCGCGGCCTCGGTGTCGACCACCGCCTCGGAAGACGTCGGCGTGCCTGCCGTTGCGGCGACACCTACGCTGCCCGCGGCGCGGGGAGGGGGCCGTCGTCCGCTGGGAGGCGCAGGCGGAGCGGAAGCGTCGAACGGTGCGCTGCTTCGTCGGAGCGGGCGTGTCGTGGATCCGAACGGAGTTCCGCTCGGGGGAGCCGAGGTCTTCCTGGGCCGCCGGACCCGCGCCGCGGTCAGCGTCTGGACGGAGGTCGAGCCCGCGCGTGCGGCAGCCGACGGCCGTTTCGAGCTCGCGCACCCGCCCGTGGAACCCTCCGAGGACGCGACGGTGATCCTGTTCGCCGAGGCCGG
Organism: Planctomycetota bacterium; assembly: GCA_029259595.1. Taxonomy (GTDB): domain Bacteria; phylum Planctomycetota; class UBA1135; order UBA1135; genus OFTM43. The sequence goes on from JAJDEW010000068.1 coordinate 3,538, forward strand.
TGGTGGACTCGGTTGGGCTCCCCTGCACGCTTCGCCTGCCACCGAATTCGAGCTCGTCGTCGCGCCTCCGCGCCTGCTCGAGGTCCGCCTCACCGATCCCTTCGGCGATCCACTCCCCGAGCTCGAGGTCGTGGCCCAGCCGCGTTTCCATCCGTGGCCGGATCGGCTCCGGGCCGGCGAGCCGCCCGCCGCCGGCGGACGCTTCGCGCGCTTCCACGGCGTGACCGATGCCTTTGGTGTCGCGCGCTTCGTGCTGCCTGTCGCTTACCGCGCCACGCCGCCGGCGGACACGCTCGTGGGCGCCATGGGCGCGGCCGAGCCCGCGGAGCGCGTCTTCGACCTCGGCACGCAGGCGCCGGTGCGTTCCTCCGAGGGCGGTGCGGTCGCGACCCATTACGTCCGCGTCTTCCATCCCGATTGGGTCGTGGAGCCGCGCACGGTCGAGGTCGCTGTGGACGGGGCAACGCTCGTCCTCGTCGCCTTTCCCCGGCGCGGGGCCGGCCCGCGCGGCACCGTCGTGACGCGGACGGGGGCGACGGTCGCGGGGGCCGAGGTGCTGCTCTTGCGGGAGGGCGAGCCCTGTCGCGTGACGAGCACGGACGCGGCTGGCCACTACACGTTCGACGAGTCGGGGCTGTGTTCGTGGCAAGGAACGCTCGAAGTGCGAGCAGCCGGACTGCTCACGCGCCGGCTGCCGCTCGACGTCGAAGAGCTCCGCGCGGCCGGGGGACGCTTCGATGTCGAGTTGGCCGCGGAGGGCGCGCTGGCCGGGACGGTGCTCGACGACACGGGGCGTGGACTGGAGGGGGCGCGGGTGTCGGTCCTCGGCGCGGACCTGCGGCAGGTCGCCGTGTCGATGTCGCGCGCCGACGGCAGCTTCGTGTTCGACGCCGAGGTGCCCGAGGACGGTGTGCTCCGCTGCCAGCCGCCGGCGGCGTTCGCGGCCTGGGTACCGACGCGCCTGTTCTCGTTGGCCGAGCTCGAACGACCGCCCGAGGTCCGCCTCGTGCTGCCGCCCGAGCCGCGCGCCACGCTGGCCGTGCGCGCGGTCGCGGAGGGCGAGCCCGTGGACCTGGCCGCCTCACGCGCCTTCCTGCTGCCGGTCTTCGAGGCGGACAACCTCGAATACCCGCTGATCTCTGCCCGCACCGAAGCGGATCGGCTCGTCTTCGAGCGTGTTCCCGCCGGTCTCTGGAACCTGTGGCTCAGCCAACCTGGCCGCCCGCTCGTCTGTCGGATGTTGACGGTCACGCCCGAGGACGAGCGGACGATCGAGTTCGAGGTGGGAGAGTTCGCTTGGCTCCATGGTCGCGTCAGCGAACCCGAAGGGTGCACCGTCTTCGCGAAGTGCGGTGCCGGCATCGTGCTGCCGCAGGTCGCGGGCAGCGCGCCCATGTCACGCGAGCTCGAGCTCTTTCCGGACGGCTCGTTCGTGCTCGAGGACGCGGCACCCGGCCCCTGGCTCGTCTTCGTGCAGCGCGGCGAGGAGCTCGAGCACTTCGTCAGCCTCGAGCTCGTCCCCGGCGAGAACGGGCCGATCGACCTCGCACCGCAGGCGCTGGCGACGCTGCGCGTGAGGGGCGAGGGCGCCTCGCCCGCAGGCGTCGTGGCGTTGTGGGTGGCGGGGGAAGACGGGGCCTGGCGCATCGCGGACCTTGCACGGGCCGGGGACGATCCCGTGACGCTGCAGGTCGAGCTGGCACCCGCCTTCGTACGCTGGCGGATCACCCACCGGCGGGACTTCACCGTCGACGCGCCCGCCCCGCAGCCTGCCGTCGAGGGGACGGCGGTTCTCGCCCCGGGAGGGACGCACGAGGCGATCTTCCCCGTCGCCGACGGCGAAACCGAAGGGGGCCTCCGCTAAGATCGTTCGACCTTTCGCTTCGACGGAGAACGATCCCGATGACAGACAGCTTCCAGAGCCACGGAACCCTTGCAGTCGGCGGTGAGACCTACCGCATCGCTCGCCTCAGCGCCCTCACGGCCAAGGGCCACGACGTTTCGCGCCTGCCCTACGCGCTCCGGATCCTGCTGGAGAACCTCCTGCGGCGTGAAGACGGCCGCTCGGTTCCGGCCAAGGACATCGAAGCGCTCGCGACCTGGAAGCCGAACTCGGGCAAGAAGACCGAGATCGCCTTCATGCCGGGCCGTGTCCTGCTCCAGGACTTCACAGGCGTTCCGGCGGTCGTCGATCTGGCCGCCATGCGTGACGCGATGGCGCGCATGGGAGGCGATCCGACGAAGATCAATCCGCTGCAGCCCGTCGAGCTCGTCGTCGACCATTCCGTGCAAGTCGATGCCTACGGCAGTCCGACCGCGCGCTCGTTCAACGCCGACAAGGAGTTCCAGCGCAACCGCGAGCGCTACCTCTTCCTGCGGTGGGGGCAGAACGCGCTCCAGAACTTCCGCGTCGTGCCGCCGGACACCGGGATCGTCCACCAGGTCAACCTGGAATACCTCGCGCGCGGCGTCATGGCCTCCGACGGCTGGGCTTATCCGGACACGCTGGTGGGTACGGATTCGCACACGACGATGATCAACGGGCTCGGTGTGCTCGGGTGGGGTGTCGGCGGGATCGAGGCCGAGGCGGCCATGCTGGGCCAGCCGGTCAGCATGTTGATTCCGGAGGTCGTCGGATTTCGCCTGACCGGCAAGCTCGCAGAAGGCGCGACCGCGACGGACCTCGTCCTGACCGTGACTCAAATGCTGCGCGAGCTGGGTGTGGTCGGCAAGTTCGTCGAGTTCTTCGGCTCGGGCCTGTCGAACCTGACCCTGGCCGATCGCGCGACGATCGCGAACATGGCGCCCGAGTACGGTGCGACCTGCGGCATCTTCCCGATCGACGCGCAGTCGATCGAGTACCTGCGCTTCACCGGGCGCAAGCCGGCCGAGGTCGATCTCGTCGAGGCCTACATGAAGGAGCAGGGGCTCTTCCGGACGGACGAGACGCCCGAGGCGACGTATTCCGATTTGATCGAGCTCGACCTCTCGACGGTCGAACCCAGCCTCGCGGGACCCAAGCGGCCCCAGGACCGGCTCCTCCTGTCCGAGGTCAAGCCTTCCTTCGAGCGGACGCTCGAGGCGCAGCGCGAGTTCCTGTCCAATGGCGGGGGCGGTGCTCCGGCGACGGCTCCCGGCGTCGAGGTGAGCATCCAAGGGCGAACGGCGACGCTGACGCACGGCTCGGTCGTCATCGCGGCGATCACGAGCTGCACGAACACGTCGAATCCGAGTGTGATGCTCGCAGCGGGTCTCGTCGCCAAGAAGGCGAACGCGCTCGGCCTCGGCGTCCAGCCCTACGTCAAGACGAGCCTCGCGCCCGGGTCCAAGGTCGTGACCGACTACCTGGCGGAGGCCGGTCTCCTGCCGGAGCTCGAGAAGCTCGGCTTCTTCGTCGTCGGCTATGGCTGCACGACTTGCATCGGCAACAGCGGTCCGCTTCCGCCCGAGGTCCAGTCCGCGATCGACGATTCCGAACTCGTCGTCGCCGCCGTTCTGTCCGGCAACCGCAACTTCGAAGGGCGCGTGCACGCCTCCGTGCGCGCGAATTATCTGGCTTCGCCGCCGCTCGTCGTGGCCTACGCCCTGGCGGGGCGCGTCGATTTCGATCCGAAGACGGAGCCGCTGGGCGAAGGCAAGAATGGCCCTGTGTTCCTGAAGGATGTCTGGCCGTCGCAGACCGAGATCGACGAGGCCCGACGTACCGCGGTCACCGCCGAGCAGTTCCGCCTGCAGTATGCGGACGTCTTCAAGGGGCCGGACGCCTGGGCGGCGCTCGACGTGCCGACCGGCGAGGTCTACGACTGGCAGGACGACTCGACCTATGTGAAGTCGCCGCCCTACTTCGACGGCATGACGAAGGAGCCGGGCGAGGTGAAGGACGTGCACGGCGCGCGCTGTCTGGTGCTCGCCGGTGACAGCATCACCACGGACCACATTTCGCCGGCTGGAGCGATCAAACCCGACAGCCCGGCGGGCAAGTACCTGCAGGAAAACGGGGTCCAACCGGTGGACTTCAACAGCTACGGTTCGCGGCGCGGCAATCACGAGGTGATGATGCGCGGCACCTTCGCCAACGTGCGGATGAAGAACAAGCTCACGCCGAGCGTCGAAGGCAGCTCGACGCTGTTCTTGCCGGCGGGCCTGCAGATGTCGATCTTCGACGCCGCGATGAAGTACCGCGCGGACGACGTGCCGTGCATCGTCCTGGCCGGCAAGGAATACGGAACCGGCTCGTCGCGCGACTGGGCGGCCAAGGGGCCTGCGCTGCTCGGCGTTCGCGTGGTCGTGGCGGAGAGCTACGAGCGCATCCACCGCAGCAACCTGGTCGGCATGGGCATCTTGCCGCTCGAGTTCCCCGCCGGCGAATCGGCCGCGGGTCTCGGGTTGGACGGTCGCGAGAGCTACGACGTCGTCGGCCTCGAAAAGCTCTTCGAAGGCGGCTTTTCCGCCGGCAAGGTGCACGTTCGGGCGACCCGTGACGACGGCAAGGTGATCGAGTTCGACGCGACCGTGCGCATCGATACGCCCGAGGAAGCCGAGTACTACCGGCACGGCGGGATCCTCTCGTACGTGCTCCGTCGCTTGATCGCGAGCGGGTGAGCGCGGGTCCGTCCAGCGACCACCTGGCGCGAGGCGCGCGCTTCGAGTTGGCGCTGCTCTTCGCGGGTCTGTTCGTCGCCGGTCATGTCTGGGCCCCGCTGCTCGACCTGTCGCTCACCGGCGAGGACTACGCCATTCTCGCGCGGCTCCGGAGCGGGACCGCGGGTTCCGAGCACGTGACGCGCCCCTGGGTGGACGCCCTGTTGTTCGGCGTTCATCGACTCTTCGGTGTGTCGAGCCCCGTGCCCTACCACCTGACCTCGCTCGCCCTGCACTTCGCGAACGTCGTCTTGGTCTACGCGCTCGTGCGCCACGTGCTGACGCGCGTGGGCTCCGCGGCGGGCGGAGCAGGGGGTGCCGCACTGGCCGCCGCCTTCGGCTTCGCGCTGGCGGGAGCAGCCTTCGATGCGCTGGCCTGGACCGCGGCGGTCAACCGACCCCTCTCGACCCTGGGCGCGCTCCTGGCGTGGAACGGGCTCGTCCGATTCCGCGCGGAGCGTGCGGCGCCGTTCGTGTTCCTCACCGGACTCGTCCTGCAATACGGAGCCAACGAGGAGGTCTACGGAACGCTCGCGTTCACGACGGCCTGGCTCGTCGCGCTCGCGCGCCAGCCCGGCGCGGGTCGACGGCTCGCGCTCGGAACCGCCGTCGGCACGGTTCTCGTCGCGGCCGCGCTGTTTCCGTTCCGTGACGTACCCGGCGGTGGAACAGGGTCGATTCTCGAGCGCGGCTGGTCGCAGCTGGGCGCTTCGTTCCTGCGAAGGATGGACGGTGTGGGGGCGGGCTTCGGACTCGGCGGTTCGGCCACGCTCGCGTTGACGGTCGCCGCGGCGCTTGCCCTCGCTGCGCTCGGTCACGTGCGCGCCAGCCTCGTACTCGCGAGCGTCTGGCTCGCGTCGTTCGTGCCCTTCGTCCTGTCCGATCCGACCGGGTACCGGCTCTATCCGACCGTTTGCGCAACGGCGCTCGTGATCGGAGCCGGCGTGGGCGCGCTCTTCGAGCGCCTCGCCGCGGAGCCGATCGGAGCGTGGCGGGAGCGAAGGACGGGCGTTCGCGCCGCGGGCCGGATCGCTCTGGTGGGCGTCCTCGGCGCCGGGGCCTTCTTCGCGAGCACGCTGGCGAGCACTCCCTACCGCGACACGCGGCTCGCGCGCTGGCGCGAAGCCGTGGCGGAGATCGCCGCCTGTCGCGAACCCGTGCGGACCTGGGTGGAGAGCGGCCGTGACCTGCCCTGGCTCGCGAACCTCGACACGACGACGGCGGGACTCTTCCTGTACGCCTTCGAGCTCGATCGGGCCGCGCTCGAGCCGCGCTTGTTCGGTTTCCTCGACGGGGCCACGGCCTTCGCGGGTCTGACGCCCGAGGCTCGTGCCCGCTTCGAGGGCCCTTGGTTCGGACGCCGTTGCGACGGCAGCGTGGGCACGATCGAGCCGGACTCGTATTTCTCCGGGCGCGCTTCCCTCGGCTCGTACGTGCTCTATTCCGACGTCGTGCGGGCGGCGGGACCGGACGAGGCGCGCGCGCTCGTACGCGACATCCACGTCGACCTCACCCGCACCGTCGTCGTCGAGACATCCTCTGCTATCGCACCGCACCTCGGCCTCTCGTCCGCGTCCTCCGAGGCGGGCACGGTCGAGATCGTCCGACCGTGGGCGGTCGGCGCGGATCAGCGTTCGGCCACGATCCGCCTGCGCGTCCGTGCTCCGGGCGCGCGCGTCCTGGCCTGCTTCGAGAACGTGCTGTTCGATCCGCGCTGGCGCTTCGCGAAGGACCAGACGATCTTCTCGGGCCTCGCGGAGCAGCGCGCGATCGGGCTCTCGGCGACCGGACCGCTGGGGGAGGTGCTCCCGACCTTCCACGCGAACGTGCACGGACTCGGGGTCCTCGTGCCCGGCGGAGACGTCGAGATCGAGCTAGCCTTCGCTCTGCTCAAGCCCGAACTCAAGCGTTGACGCGTTCCGTCCGGGCGAGCGTGAAGCCGATCAGCAACAGGGCCGGGGGAAAGAGCACGAGGAGCTCGGCGGCACGCGGATCGGGCAGCAGGAAGCCGAGCAGCAGGAGCGCTGACAGGAGAACTTGCTCGCGGCGCGGCTCGTCGATCGCGCTCGCAGGTGTCTGCGGTCGCCGTACGAGAACGACTCCGGCGAGCAGCGCGGCACCGCCGGCGAAGACCCAGAACAGACCCCAGGCGAAAGGGCGGCCCGCATCCCGGATCAGCCGCCCGGCCTCGCAGCCGAACGTTGCTTCCAGCCCTGTCAGGGCTCCGGTGGCGGCCACCACGAGCACGTAGGGGACCGCGCTGACGAGCGCCTTGCGCGCGGGGGCGGCGGTCGCGAAGACCAGGACGACGATTCCGAGCAGCCCGAGCTCGAAGCGTCCGGCCCAGCCGCAAGCCGCGAAGGCGATCAGGGCCGCGTGCCGGGCGCGCCGGTCGGCCCGACGCAACCAGGGCACGGCGCAGGCGCAGCCCGCTCCGAGAAAGACCGCGGACAGGGTGGCCTCCGTCCCGCGCACCAGCTCGGCGAACGGGACCAGTACCAAGAAGCCCGCGAGCACGACCGTTCGGCGGTCGACCGGAGCGCGTCGGCCGTCGGCCAGGGCGCGTGCGACGAGCACCAGCAAGGCCATCCACGACGCGACCAGGACGAGGCGCCGCGCGGCTTCCGCTCCGAGCTCTCCGAAGGCGAGCCGTCGCAGGAGGGCGAGCGGTACGGCGAGCAGCGGCAGCTCGCCGGCGGCGATCGTGCGCAGCGGCGGCGGAACAGGTTCGACGCCGACCAGGGCGAAGACGAGGAGCACGAGCAACGCGCAGCCGAAGCGCAACAGGCGCGAGCCGGTCGTCTCCTGCTCGTGTGCGGGTTCGTGCCGCGGAACCATGGCGCCCGGCCCGCTCCACCACAGCCAGGTGCCCAGGCCGAGCCAGGGCCAGAACGCGAGGCCGAGTCCGGGCGCCCGGGGATCGCCGAAGGCGAGCGGGCCGAGCGTCGTGCCGACGAGGCCGAAGAGAAAGCTCGCCGCCAAGGTCGTGGGCAGATCGCGCGGCCGCAGCGAACCGAGCGGCCCAGCAGGGAGGAGCGCCAGCACGATCCGGCCGACGACGAGCACGAGCACGAGGCCAGGCAGGGCTCGGAACGTGTGCGCGCACGCGAGCGGCAGGGCGCGGACGAGCTCGAAGAGAGTTGGCATCGCGCGGGCCCAGGCCATCCCGAGGACCGTGAAGGCCGCGGCCGCGAGGACCGCCGTGACCCGGGCAGGGGGGCGCATCACGGGCGGGAGCATGCCGCATGACCGCTGGAGAATCCAGCTTGACGCGGACCGACACGCGCCGCCGACGCGTATCGTGTCGAAGCCGCGCGGGCTTCGGCCCGACGGCCTTGCGGATGAAGATCGCGGCCTTGTCCTTCGACGTCGTGCGCGGCGACGTGAGCGCGAACCTCGCGACGGTCGAACGGGCCGTCGCGCGCGCGGCACGAGCCGGAGTGCGGCTCGTGTTGTTACCGGAGATGTGGTCGACGTCCTTCGTGGACGGCGAGCTCGATCCGGACGGGCGTCCGTGGGTCGAAGCGGCGGAGCACGCCGCGGGCGAGCTGGCACGACTTTCCGCGCGCTTCGAGCTCGCGCTCGCGGGCAGCTCGTTGGGCCGTGCGGATGACGCGGCCCTGCCGCGCAACCGTTTTCAGCTTTTCGATCGCGGCGAGGAGCGCCTGCGCTACGACAAGGTGCACCTGTTCTCGCCGACGGCGGAGGCGGCCAGCTTTTCGGCCGGAGACACGCCACCGCCGACGATCGTGCTCGACGGACTCTCGGTCTCCTGTGCGATCTGCTACGACCTGCGCTTCGCGGCGATCTTCGAAGCGGCGGGAGCGCAGCGGGCGGAACTCTTGCTCGTTCCGGCGCAGTGGCCGTCGGCGCGGGCCGGGCACTGGCGCGCGCTCGTGGTCGGGCGTGCGGTCGAGAATCAGGCCTGGGTGTTGGCCGCCAACCGGACGGGCACGGACCTTGTCGGGCGTCGACGGCTCGAGCTCGCCTTTTCGGGCAACTCGCTCGTCGTGGATCCCCACGGCAACGTGCGGGCCGAGGGCGACGGGACCGCGGGCCTCACCAGCGCCGTGATCGATCCCGAGGTCGCGCGCCGCCTTCGGGCGCACGTGCCGGTCGCGCAGGACCGGCGTGACGAGCTCTACTTCGCTTGGCGGAGGGAGCGGGGCACGCGCTGAGGCTCAGGCCCCGAGGGACCAGAGCCGCCGCCACCAGGGCACGTCCACGGCCCGCGCCTCGAAATCCGGACAGTCCCCCCGGATGTTGATCGCCCTGTGATCGCCGGCGATCTGCTGCTCGTCGAGGTACATGTCCTTCTGCTTCGAAGGCATGTTCTTCTGGAGGTAGCAGCCGTCCTTGCGAGCCTCGTAAGGCGCGGCGCGAAAGTGGGTGCAGTGTTGGCAGTCGACGCGTTTCACGGCCGGAAAGTCTGCCGGGGAGTGGGGGAGGGAACAAGGCTGCGCCGGGGTTTCGGGGCCTGCCCGGGGCCTCCCCGCGGCGGCGCGTTGCCGCCGCGGGGGGCCAGGGCTGGCCGTTCCCCGATCAACCCACGCGGACCGGAATCGAGCGCGTCTCGGGCTTCTTGCGGGGCAGCCGCACGTGGACCACGCCGTTCTGGACGATCGCGTCGATGGCGCTCGTATCGACGTCCTCCGCCAGGCGGAAGACGCGCTCGTAGGCCCCCAGCTCGAATTCGGCGTACTCGTAGGTCGCGTCCGCGGCGGCCACGGGTCGGGCGGAGAGCTTCAGGACGTTCTTCTCGACGGTGAGTTCGACGGTCGTCTCGTCGGCGCCGGGCACGTCGGCGATCAGCACGTACGCATCCGCGTCCTCGTGCAGGTCGACGCGCGGTCGGTAGGTCGGTCGGGACTCGGGCCTGGCCTCGAGCGGAGCCTTCGAGCCCAGGGTCAGTTCGTTCGATTCGTTCTTCATCGGTGTTCCTCTCAGCTCTGGGTGCGGACGGGAATGCGCTGCGGACGGTCTTCCTGGGCGGGTTGCAGCCGCACGGTCAGGATGCCGCGCGCGAGTTCGGCGTCGACCGATTCGCGCTCGATCCGGAACGCGAGCCGCAGGCGTCGCTCGAAGCGACCGTGGCCGCGTTCCTTGCGGTAGGTCCGGCGCGCGGGAGGCGCGACGGCTTCCGAGGAGTCGTTCGCCGCAACCTGCGGCAAGGTCGCGAGGTCGGCGATCTCGCCCGCGAGGATGAGCTCGTCACCTTCGATCTCGACCGACAGCGTGGCGGGATCGAGACCCGGAACGAGCGCGCGGATCACGGTCGTATCGCCGTCTTGCGTGCTCGCGACAGGTGGGAACGGACGTCGGGCGAGACCCGGAGCGGTCCGCGGAAAGAGGCGCAGGAGCTCGTCGGACATCCGAGGCCACTCCCGCACGGGAAAGAGAAGGTCGGAAAACAGCATGGCTGGGATTCCTGGATCAGCGGTTCATGGAGGAGGCGTCTTGCCGAGGAGCGGGTCGCACCGTGCGACCCTCGGGCTCCGGGGGCACGGGAAGCAAGCGCGGTGCCAAGTCTCCAGCGACCCTGCACGGGCCGCCCGCGGGGGTCGGAGCCCCGCCTGACTGCCTGAATGGCGGCCTGGGCTGCCACGATGGCGCATGGGCCCTGCGGCCGGCCGGTGGGCCTCGCAGCGGCTGGCCGTCCCGCGCCGGAGGTCGGGTCGAACCCCGGGCCAAAGGACTCGCGAGCGAGCCCGTCGCGGCGGGGGACAGGCTCCGCCTCCGTGGCTATACTGCTGCGCCTTAACTGGAAGGCGGCACCAACCTGCCCCCCAGAAACGCCCCCTCCGACCCCCCAACCCCAGGGAAGCACTTTGAAGGACGTCGTCATCGCCAGCGCGTGCCGCACCCCGATCGGAAAGTTCCAGGGCGGCCTGTCCGGCTTTCGCGCTCCCGAGCTCGGAGGCTTCGCCGTGAGCGAGGCCCTGCGGCGCGCCGGCGTCGCACCCGATGCCGTCGACGAAGTCATCCTGGGCAACGTGCTCCAGGCCGGCCTCGGTCAGAATCCCGCGCGCCAAGCCGCGATCGCGGCCGGCATCCCGACGAGCGTCGGTTCGTTCACCATCAACAAGGTGTGCGGCTCGGGTCTCAAGGCCGTGATGCTCGCGGCCCAGGCGATTCGCGCGGGTGACGCGGAGATCATCGTCGCCGGCGGGATGGAGTCGATGACGCAGTCGCCCTACCTCCTGCCGAGCGCGCGCGCCGGTGCGCGGCTCGGCCACGCCCAGCTGATCGACTCGATGGTCCACGACGGCCTGTGGGACATCTACAACGATTTCCACATGGGCGTCACCGGCGAACGGGTGGCCGAGAAGTACGACATCTCGCGGCGAGCGCAGGACGAGTTCGCGGCCGAGAGCCACCGGCGGGCGGCCGAGGCGACGGCGGCCGGACGCTTCGACGCCGAGAAGTTCGTCGTCGAGGTGCCGCAGCGCAAGACCGATCCGATCGCGTTTACGACCGACGAGACGATCCGCGCCGAAGTCACGGCCGACAGCATCGCGAAGCTGCGGCCGGCCTTCCAAAAGGAAGGGACGGTGACGGCCGCGAACGCCTCGGCCATCAACGACGGCGCTTCGGCGCTCGTGGTCATGAGCCTCGAAAAGGCTGAGGACCTCGGTCTCACGCCACTGGCGAAGATCACGGGCTATGCGACCGGCGGGCTCGACCCCGAATGGGTGATGATGGCGCCCGAAGTGTCCATCAAGAAGGCCTCCGCCAAGCTCGGCAAGCGTCCTTCGGATTTCGACCTGCACGAGATCAACGAGGCCTTCTCCTCCGCGGCCTGCGCCCTGCGTAGCGTCCTCGAGCTGAGCCCCGACAAGGTCAACGTCAACGGCGGCGCGGTCGCGCTCGGGCACCCGATCGGCGCCTCCGGAGCGCGCATCCTCACGACCCTGCTCTATGCCATGCGCCAGCGCGATGCGCGGACGGGCATGGCCTCGTTGTGTCTCGGCGGGGGCAACGCCGTGTCGCTCAGCGTGGAGGCGATGGCGTGACGCAGCCGCATCACGAGCGCATCGCCGTGGTCGGAGCCGGAACCATGGGCAACGGCATCGCGCAGACCTTCGCCAGCTACGGGACCGAAGTGCAGCTGGTGGACGTCGACGAGGCGGCCCTGCAGCGCGGTGTCGCGGCGGTCGAGAAGAGCCTGGCCCGCTTCGTGAAGAAGGAGAAGCTCACCCAGGCGGAGGCCGCTGGGATCCTGGGGCGCATCAAGCCGTCGACGAAGCTCGAGGACGTCGGCGCCGCGCCGCTCGTCATCGAGGCGATCGTCGAACGCGCGGACGTCAAGCGCAAGGTCTTCGAGGCCCTGGACCGCGTCACGCCGGCCGAGACGATCCTGGCCACGAACACGAGCTCGATCTCGATCACCGAGATCGGGGCCGCGACGAAGCGAGCGGACCGCGTCATCGGCATGCACTTCATGAACCCCGTCCCCCTGATGACGCTGGTCGAGGTCATTCGCGGACAGGAGACCTCCGACGAGACCACGCGGCGTGTGTTCGAGTGTTCGGAGTCGATCGGCAAGACGCCGGTGGAAGCGAACGACTATCCCGGCTTCGTGTCGAACCGCGTGCTGATGCCGATGATCAACGAGGCGGTGTTCTGCCTCATGGAAGGTGTCGCCGAAAAAGAGGCCATCGACACGGTGATGAAGCTCGGCATGAATCACCCGATGGGCCCGCTGACCCTGGCTGACTTGATCGGCCTCGACGTGTGTTTGGACATCATGGAAGTCCTGCACACGGGGCTGGGCGATTCGAAGTACCGTCCGTGTCCGCTCCTGCGCCGGATGGTCGCCGCAGGGCGTCTCGGTCGCAAGGCGGGCAAGGGCTTCTACGATTACAACTGACGGCTACGGCCTCGAGGCGAGTTCCAGCATGGATTTCCAGTTCGACGAGCAGTTGACGATGGTGCGCGACATGGCGCGCGACTTTGCGGACAAAGAGCTCCTTCCGCGCGCGACCAAGCACGACCGTCAGGAGGCGCTCGAGCCCGAGGTCGTCCCGATGATGGCCGAGCTCGGTTTGCTGGGGCTCACCGTTCCGGAGGAGTACGGTGGGGCGGGCATGGGCAACCTGCCGCTGGCGGCGGTCTTGATCGAGATCAACCGCGCCTGTGCCTCGACGGGCGTCACGTTGTCGGTGCACAACAGCCTGATCGGTGCGCCGCTGAACAAGTTCGGCACGGACGCGCAGAAGCGGGAGTGGCTACCGAAACTCGCCTCGGGCGAGGTCATCGGAGCCTACTGCCTGACGGAGGCGAACGCCGGGTCGGACGCGGCCGCGCTCGTGACGACGGCTACCGCCGACGGCGACGAGTACGTGCTCGACGGGACGAAGATGTGGGTCACGAACGGCGGCATCGCCGGCCTCTTCATCGTGTATGCCCGCACGGATCCGGACGCCTCGAAGTCGCGCGGGATCTCGGCGTTTCTCGTGCCGCGTGACACGCCCGGTGTGAGCGTCGGCAAGCACGAGCTGAAGACCGGCATCCGCGGCTCGTCGACGACGGAAGTCCTGTTCGAAGGCGCGCGGATCCCGAAGACGAATCTGCTCGGGGACCTCAACCGTGGCTTCCACCTGGCGATGGACACGCTCGATGGCGGCCGGATCGGTATCGCCGCGCAGTCCGTCGGCATCGGGCAGGCCTGCCTCGATGCCTCGATCAAGTACTCGCACGACCGGCACCAGTTCGACCGGCCCATCGGCGACTTCCAGGCCATCCAGTGGAAGCTGGCGGACATGTCCACGCGGCTCGAAGGCGCCCGAATGCTGACGTTCCGCGCCGCCCTGATGCGCGACAAGAAGGAACCCTGCAGCCAGGCCGCGGCCCAGGCCAAGTTGTGGGCGTCACAAACGGCGAACTTCTGCGCGGACGAGTGCCTGCAGATTCATGGCGGCGCCGGCTACACGGACGACTTCCACGTCGAGCGCTTGTTCCGTGACGCGCGCATCTGCGAGATCTACGAAGGCGCCAGCGACATTCAGCGCATCGTCATCGCCAGAAGCCTCCTGGCCGTCTGACCGATGACCGGACCGGAGATCGCGGAGCGCCTCCTGCGGGGCGAGCTGTTCGCCTTGTCACGGCTCATCTCGTGGGCCGAGAACGCACACCCCGCGTTCGCCGACGCCCTGGCGGCGATCTATCCCCGTGTCGGCAAGGCCTGGCGCGTCGGTGTGACGGGGCCGCCCGGGGCGGGCAAGAGCTCGCTCTCGAACGAGCTCGTGGCCGAGTTGCGCCGTTCGGGCAGCACGGTGGGCGTGCTCGCGATCGATCCCTCGAGCCCCTTCACGGGTGGAGCGCTCCTGGGCGATCGCATCCGCATGGAAGAGCGCACGAAGGACACCGGCGTCTTCATCCGTTCGATGGCCAGTCGCGACGGCCACGGCGGTCTCGCGCGAGCGGCCGTCGACGCCTGCGACGTCATGGACGCCTTCGGCTTCGGCACGGTGCTGGTCGAGACCGTGGGGGTCGGGCAGTCCGAGTACGACGTGGTGGCGGCGACCGATACGGTCGTGGTCGTCCTGTGTCCGGGTGCCGGCGACGGAATTCAGGCGCTCAAGGCCGGCATTCTCGAGGTCGCGGACGTCCTGGTGGTGAACAAGTCGGACCTGGACGGAGCGGAGCAGCTCATGCTCGATCTGGAAGACGCGCTGCGACTCCGCAGCATCCGCCGCGATGGCGAGAACAGCTGGGACGTCCCTGTCGTCGCGTGCAGCTCGCACCAAGGGACCGGGATCGACGCCCTCCGTCGAGCGATCGAGGGTCACCGGGCCTGGCTCGAAACGCGCGACCTCGTCGGAATGCGATCGCACAAGCGCGTGCAACAAGTGCGCCGCATCGTGCGGGAGCGGCTCGAGGACGAACTCTGGGGGCGGCACGACGACGGATCGTTGGAAAGCTCGCTCCGAGCCTCGCGGACACCGTACGATGTGGCGCACGAGATCCTGGAGCCCGTCCTGTCCTCCATCCATGTGGCCGGTACAGGTCGCGCCGAAGCGGGTCACGCCGAGTCCGGTCACGCCGGATCCGGACACAAAGGGGTGAGGTCATGAGCGACATCAAGCTGGCCGCGGAGCGCGGGAAGGTGAGCGACGCGCGGAAGGTCTGGGAAGAGGCCTTCCAGAAGGCGCGCCTGCGCGACGCCGAGTTCACGACGATCTCCGGCGCTTCGTTGAAGCCGGTCTACGGACCGGACGACGTGGACCTGGACCACGACCGCGACCTGGGTTACCCGGGAACGTTTCCGTTCACGCGCGGGCCGCATCCCACGATGTACCGCGGGCGCCTCTGGACGATGCGCCAGTTCGCGGGCTTCGGCTCGGCTCAGCAGACGAACGAGCGCTTCAAGTTCCTGCTCGATCACGGCCAGACCGGTCTGTCCGTGGCCTTCGACTTTCCCACCTTGATGGGCTACGACTCGGACGACGAGGTCAGCCTGGGTGAGGTCGGTCAGGTGGGCGTCGCGATCTCCAGCCTGGCGGACATGGAGACGTTGATGAGCGGGATCCCGATGGATCGCGTCTCCACATCGATGACGATCAACGGTCCTGCCCCGATCCTGCTGGCCTTCTACATCGCCTGTGGCGAGAAGCAGGGGGTCGATCCGGCCAAGCTGCGGGGCACCGTCCAGAACGACATCCTGAAGGAGTACCAGGCCCAACACGCTTGGTTGGTCGGTGCGGAACCCGCGCTGCGCATGATCACCGACGTGATGGAGTACTGCTCCGAGCACGTCCCGCTCTGGAACACGATCTCGATCAGCGGCTACCACATCCGCGAGGCAGGTTCGACGGCGGCGCAGGAGCTGGCCTTCACCCTCGCGAACGGCATGGAGTACGTGCGGCGCGGTGTCGCCGCGGGGATGGATGTCGACGCCTTCGCGCCGCGCCTGTCGTTCTTCTTCGACGCGCACCTCGACTTTTTCGAGGAGATCGCGAAGTTCCGCGCGGCGCGCCGAATCTGGGCGCGCAAGCTGCGCGACGAGTTCGGGGCCAAGGACCCGCGTTCGTGGATGATCCGCTTCCACACGCAGACGGCCGGCGTGTCGCTGACCGCGCAGCAGCCCGAGAACAACATCGTGCGCACCGCGCTCGAGGCCTTGTCCGCAGTGCTGGGCGGAACGCAGTCGCTGCACACGAACTCGATGGACGAGACCCTCGCGTTGCCGACGGAGAAGGCGGTGAAGATCGCGCTGCGGACGCAGCAGGTCATCGCAGAGGAAACGGAGGTCGCGCACGTGGCCGATCCGCTGGCGGGCTCCTACTTCGTCGAGGCACAGACCAAGCGGCTCGAGGACGAGGCCGAGGCCTACTTCCGCGAGATCGAGAAGCGTGGCGGTGTCGTTCCGGCGATCGAAGCCGGCTACATCCAGCGCGAGATCCACCACTCGGCTCTCGCCTACCAGCTGGCTGTCGAAAAGGGGACGAAGAAGGTCGTCGGCGTCAACACGTACGTCGAGGCGCTCGACGCGAAGCCCGAGATCGACATCCTGCGGATCGACCCGGCCGTCGAAGAAGCACAGCGGGCCGGGCTCGTAGCGCTGCGCGGGAAGCGTGACGCCCTGGGCGCCCGCCGCGAGCTCGACGCGATTCGGGAAGCTTGTCGCTCGGGCGACAACCTGCTCGAGCGCTTCATCGCCGCTGCACACGCATACTGCACCCTGGGCGAGATCGCCAACGTCCTGCGGGCCGAGTTCGGCGAATACAAAGAACCCATGATTCTCTGACCATGGCGCGCAAGATACGAGTCCTCATCGGCAAGCCGGGGCTGGACGGTCACGACCGCGGCGCCAAGACGATCGCCGCCGTCCTCCGGGATCACGGCATGGAAGTGATCTACACGGGGTTGCACCAGACTCCGGGGATGATCGCGGAGACCGCCCTGCAGGAGGACGTCGACGTCGTCGGCCTGTCGATCCTGTCCGGCGCGCACATGACACTCTTCCCCCGCGTTCGGGCGGAGCTCGAGAAGCGCGGAATGGGCCACGTCCTGCTCACAGGGGGCGGCATCATTCCGCAGGAAGACTCCGAGGCCCTCGAGAAGGAAGGCTTCGGGAAGCTCTTCGGGCCGGGGACGCGGACTGAGGACATCGCTCTATGGATTCAAAGCACCATGGAAGACCGCTGGAAGAACGAGGAGATCCAGGCATGAGCGGTAGCCCCGACCGGGAGATCCTGACCATCGAGGAGGCCTCGCGTCTGCTCGGCGTCAGCGTCAAGACATTCAATAAGGTCCTGCACAGCCAGAGCATTCCCGCGCGCAAGATCGGTCGCGAGTGGAAGTTCTCGCGGCAGGCCCTGATCGATTGGGTGGGGAGCGGTCGCAGCGACGAGTTCTATCGCGAAACGACCGAGTCCAACGCGGTGATTCGACCGAAGCTCCAGAAAGAGTCCCGGCGTACGACCGGTTGGCGTCTCGAACTCGACTGACTCCGATTTCGCGTGGAAAACATGACTGTCAGCACTCCTACCTCGACCGGCCTGCCCTCCATCAAACACTCCTTCGACCTCACCGAGGATCAGCGCATGATCCAGGAGATGGTCCGGGAGTTCGCGCTGGCCGAGGTCGCGCCGATCGCGGGCGAGATCGACGAGCACCACCGCTTCCCGATCGAAACCTGGAACAAGATCGTCGAGCTCGGCATTCCCGGGATCCCGTTCTCGGAAGAAGTCGGCGGCTCGAACGGCGGGACGTTGCCGTACTGCATCGCCGTCGAAGAGATCAGTCGCGTGTGCGGTTCGACGGGGCTCACGCTCGCAGCGCACGTCAGCCTCGGCACCTATCCGATCTATGCCTGGGGCGGGGACAAGCTGCGCAACGAGTACGTTCCGCGCCTCGTCAGCGGGGAGTACATGGGGGCCTACGGTCTGACCGAGCCCAATGCCGGCTCGGACTCCGGTGGAACGCTGACGACGGCGGTTCTCGAGGGCGACGAGTTCGTCCTGAACGGACGCAAGTGCTTCTGCACCAATGCCAACCACGCGGGTGTCTTCATCGTCACGGCGGTGACGGACAAGTCGCTCGGCTCGAAGGGCATCAGCGCCTTCGTCGTGCCGCGTACCGCGCCGGGTTTCCGACTCGAGAAGGGCGAGGTGAAGCTCGGCATGCGCGGTTCGGACTGGGCCAGCCTGGTCTTCGAGGACGCACGCATTCCGCGCGACCACCTGCTCGGTCCCGAGGGCGAAGGCTTCAAGACCTTCATGAAGACCCTGGAAGGCGGACGCATCTCGATCGGCGCGTTGGCGCTCGGCATCGCCCAAGGGGCGTACGACTGCGCACTCCAGTATGCCCAAGAGCGCGAAGCCTTCGGCAAGCCCTTGAGCGGGCAACAGGCCGTGGCCTTCAAGCTCGCGAACATGGCGACCGAGATCGAGGCCGCTCGGCACCTGATCTACCATGCCGCGCGCCTGAAGGACGCCGGCGAGGCCTACGGCCCGCGCGCTTCGATGGGCAAGCTCTATGCCTCGGAAGTGGCCATGCGTGTGACCTACGACGCGATTCAGATCTACGGCGGGTACGGCTTCAGCCGTGAGTACCCGGTCGAACGCATGTGGCGTGACGCCAAGCTCTGCACGATCGGCGAGGGTACGAGCGAGATCCAACGACTCATCATCTCTCGCCACATCCTGCGCGGCGGACAATGACACCGGCCGCGCGCGACCTCTCGTCGCCGCGCGGAGCGTACGAGCCTCGCTCCGTCCGTGCGGGCGAGTGGACGTTGACCGCCCTGACCGACGGTTCGATGCGGCTCGATGGCGGCTCGATGTGGGGCGTCGTTCCGAAGACGATGTGGGAGCGGATGACGCCGCCGTCGGCGGACAACACGATCGAGATCGCGCTCCGGCCGTTCCTGGCGCGCAAGGACGGCCTCGTCGTCGTGATCGAAGCGGGTGTGGGGCAGCGGTGGGACGAGAAGTGGCGCTCGATCTACAGGATCGAGCAGCCGCTCGACCTGGCGGAGTCGCTCGCCGCCTGCGGGGTGGGCTGCGCCGAAGTCACGCACGTCGTGGCCTCGCACTGTCACTTCGACCACATCGGGGCCCTGGTAGTGGAACGCCAGGGCGAGCTCGTGCCGCTCTTTCCGAACGCCGTCCACTTCGCCCCGACCGAGGAGGTTGTGGTGGCCAAGGATCCCGACGCGGTTCGTAGCGCCTCGTACCGCGCGGAGGACGTCGCGCCGCTCGAAACGGCGGGCCTGTTGGAGACTTACGACGGCTCCTGTGAACTCCTGCCGGGCATCCGTGCGCACGAGGCGGGGGGACACTCCGACGCCGTGCACGTGATCACGATCAACGAGGACGAGCCCGGGGACACTGCCATCTTCTGGGCTGACGTCGTGCCGACGACGCACCACGTTCAGCCCGCCTACATGATGGCGTACGACCTCGATCAAGCGCGCTCGTTCGCGAGCCGCTCGACCTGGCTCGCGCGCGCCGCGGCGGGGAACTGGATCGGTCTCTTCTACCACGACGCCGAGCACGCTTTCGGTCGTATCCGCCGCGACGGCAAGCGCTACCTGGTCGAGCCCCTGGTCGGCGAGCGTCTGGTCGACTGATGCGGATCGTGTCGCTATGCCCGAGCCTGACCGAGCTCGTGTTCGACCTCGGTCGAGGGAGCGACCTGGTCGGCATCACGCGCTACTGCGTGCATCCCGCGGACGGTGTCACGCGGATTCCGAAGGTGGGGGGGACGAAGGATCCCGACGTGGCGCGCATCGTCGCGTTGAAGCCCGACCTGGTGCTCCTCAACGAGGAAGAGAACCGGCTGGACGATGCCGAGAGCCTGCGTGCCGCAGGCCTGCCATTGCACGTCAGCTTGCCGCGGACCGTGTCGGAGACGGCTGACATGGTCCGTTCGATCGCGGAGGCGCTCGATCGTCGTGACGCAGGCGCGGCCATCGCGACGGACATCGAAACCCGTTGCGCGCGCGTGGAAGCAGCCGCCGTCGGGCTCGCACCCGTTCGCTTCGCCTACTTGATCTGGCGCAAGCCGTGGATGACGGTGAACCACGATACGTTCGCCCACGCGCTTCTCTCGCTGGCGGGTGGAAGGAACGTCTTCGCGACCGCGCCGGATCGCTATCCGGAACTGCAGCTCCCGCAGCTCGTCGAGGCAGCACCGGACGTCGTGTTCCTCTGTACCGAACCTTATGCCTTTGCGGACGAGCACCGGGGCGAGTTGGCGCGGCTCACCGGTTTCGAGCGGGAGCGCTTTCGAATCGCCGACGGTGAATACCTGAGCTGGCACGGTTCCCGTACGGCCGACGGGATCGACTACGCCGAAGGGCTCGTTCGGGACGCGCGGGTGCTCAGACAACCTCCGCCCGAAGCGCGCTGAGCCAGGCATACATGGTCGACTTCAGCTCCTCGAACCGGATGGGTTTGGTGAGGTAGTCGTCCATGCCGGCGTCCAGGCAGCGCTCGCGGTCACCCTGCATGGCATTCGCCGTCATCGCGACGATCGGGATCCGCGGGCCGTCCCCTGAGATCTCCCGAATGCGCCGAGTCGCCTCGTAGCCGTCCATCTCGGGCATCTGGCAATCCATCAGGATGACGTCGTAGGGCAGCGACACGTAGGCATCGACGGCTTCGAGCCCGTTGTTTGCCATGTCCGCGTGACAGCCGAAGCGCTTCAGCAAGGCGAGTGCGAGCTTCTGGTTCACCGGGTTGTCCTCGACGACGAGAATCCGCGCACCATCCGCGAAGCCGTCCCCGATCGAAGCCATAGGGTCGGCGGCTCCTTGGTTCAGGTGAGCGCCGGGCTCGCAGTGCCGCAGGCAGACGGTGAACCAGAAGACGCTGCCTTGGCCAGGTGTGCTCCGGACTCCGATCTCGCCGCCCATCAAGCTGCAAAGCTGCTTCGAGATCGACAAGCCGAGACCCGTGCCGCCGTACTTGCGCGTCGTGGAGCTGTCCGCCTGGGAGAACGAGTGGAACAGGCGCTGCTGGGCCTCCTCGTCGATTCCGATGCCGGTGTCTTCGATCTCGAAGCGGATGAGGTAATCGGACGCGCTCTGGCTCTGCAGGCTGACCCGCACGTCGACCGTTCCGCGCTCGGTGAACTTCAGGGCGTTGCCGGTCAGGTTCACGAGGACTTGGCGCAGTCGCCCGGCGTCTCCGCGGACGAAGTCCGGAACTTGCTTGGAGACCTTGCGCCTGATCCGCACACCCTTGGTCTTGGCTCGGTCTTCGAACAGGTCGAGCACGTCGTCCACGGACTCGGGGAGCGAGAAATCGATGTCCTCGAGATTCAGGCGACCGGCCTCGATCTTGGAGAAGTCGAGGATGTCGTTGATGATCGTCAGCAGCGATTCCGCCGAGCGTCGGATCGTCTGAGCGTAGTCGGACTGCTTGTCCGACATGGGAGTGCTCAGCAGCAGTCCGGTCATGCCGATGACGCCGTTCATCGGCGTGCGAATCTCGTGGCTCATGATGGCCAGGAACTCACTCTTCGCCTTCGTGCCCTCGAGGGCGGCGTCGCGTGCATTCTTCAGCTCGACCGCCTGTTCGGACAGGAGCTCGGCCTGGCGCTGGACGCGGTCACGGGACTCCTCCAGCTCGTGAACGTAGCGCTCGCGCTCCTCCTGGGCGCGCTTCAGGTCCATGATGTCGCGCGAGACGCCGACCGTCATCACGACGCGCCCTTCCGAGTCGAAGATGGCCGACTTGACCGTGTGGAAGAGGCCTTCTTCGTCCTTGTGGTTGGCCATCGAGTCCTCGGGGATGCTCAGGGTGCATCCCGTCCGGAAGACCCGGATGTCGTCCTCGAGCGCCGCGTCGCCCAGGGCGGAGGGGGCGAGGTTGCGCAGCTCGTTGTTGTTCATGTGGTAGAACTCGCGGAACGCACGGTTCGCCCACACGACGCGTGTGTCCGGGCCACGGACCAGGACCATGTCCACGATCGCGTCGAGGATCTGCTGGTACATGCGCTCGCTGTTGCGCAAGCGCTCCTCGGCCCGAACGCGCTCGTGGATGTCCATCACGATGCCGAACACCGCCGAGGCCCTGCCCTTGACGTCACGGAGCAAGGTCAGGGAGAGGTGGGCCTCGAAGACGTCACCGGTGTTGCGCTTCAGCTCCGTCTCGAGCTCGTGGTTGCCGTTCTCGCGCAGTCCGCGGCGCAGGTCGTCTTGCAGCGCTTCGCTCATCGTTGCGGGCAGGATGATCGAGACGTGCCGGCCGAGGGCCTCCTCCTCGGAGAAACCGAACATGCGCTGCGCACCGCCGTTCCAGCTGATGATGAGACCGTTGCGGTCCGTCGAGATGACGGAGTCGTGGATCTGGTCGAGAATGCGCGCCTTCTCCTGGAGATCGGCATAGGCGCGGGTGAGCTCCACGGTGCGTTCCTCGACACGTTCCTCGAGCAGGGAGTGGGCGCGTCGCAACTTGCTCTCTGCTGACCGCCTCTCGGACACCGTCGACGTGATGATCAGCGACGTGGCCGAGGTGATCGTGAGGAAGAACCAGAGCTGGATCAGGCCCTCGGTGGCGGTTGTCCCGGTAAAGGGGCCGATCCGCTGGGCCGTGCCCCAGATGGCGAGCAAGGCGATCATCAGCGTGGCCAAGGTTCCGCCCCGTGATCCGAAGCGGAAGGCGGCCCAGAACAGCAGCGGGAAGGGCAGGTAGGCCAGCGCATAGCGCTCGGTGCCGAGGCCGGTCCACTCACCGAACAGGATCTGGACGGAGAGCAAGAGCGTCGCCATCAGGACGGTCGCCTCGACGATCCAGCGCTTGCGTTGGACGTGCGAAGGCTCCGCGAAGGCGAGCAGCAAGGGAGTGATGATCAACACTCCCATCGCATTGGCGGCCCAGGTCGAGAGGATCTCGTAGGGCAACGGCCGCTGAAGGGGACCCGCGACGACGAATCGGATGGCTTCGTCCAGGGCCGCCATCACGCCGGAGGCGAGCCCGGCCGCGAGTCCCGCGAGGAGCGAGATGGACTTGGCGCGTGAGATCAAGGAGCCCGGACCATGCACGCGGCGCAGAGCATACGCTGTGAGCAAGGCCGAGCCAGGTTCGAGCAGAGCGGCCGCAGCGGCCACGGGCCAGGCGGTTCCGGTGAGGAAGCTACGGACGAGCGAGCCCAGGACGAACGCCGGCCAGATGCGGTAGCCGAAGATGAGGACGGCACCGAGCGCCAGGCCGAACGGGAACGAGACCAGCGCATGGCTCTCGTTCAGCGTCGATAGCTCGGGAGACGCCAGGCTGCCCACGGCGTACACGACCGCACACACGGTGATGCGCGCCGCGTGGGGGAGCCGGGAGGTGACGGAAGGGGACGCGGGAAGGGGTCCCGAAACTTCAAGGTCTTTGGGCACGCGAGCAAACGGTCGAAACCGTGTGCCTTTTATCGGTGCCGCAAGAACGGGACTTGATCGTGACGCTGCTTCGCGCGCCGACGGAGCGCCTTCGTCCGACTCAGTGGTCTTCGCGGACCAGGTTCCGGTTCCAGTCCGGCACCTCGACGACGAGGTCCCGTGAGCCATTCGGCACGCATTGGCACGAGAGCCTGGAAACCGTTTCCAGTCCGGGGGCGTTGTCGAGCTGGTCTTCCTCGGCCTCGCTGGCCTCGTTGCAACTCTCCAGCCCCTTCCGAACCAGGACATGGCAGGTCGAGCAGGCACAAACCCCGCCGCAAGCGTGGTCGATTTCGACGCCGTGCGCGAGCGCGATGTCGAGGAGCGAGCCGGGTAGGCCGTCGCGACCGTAGGGGATCTCGGCCGGATCCACCTCGACCGTCTCCTGCATCGGCAGGAAGGTGACCGAGTACTTTTTCGTCGGGAGCTCGGCCTCGACGTTCTCGATGAAGGGGTTTGTTCCGCCCATGGCGAAGGAGTGGGATCAGGTACCCGCGCCGAAGCCCGGGGGCTTCGAAGGACCGTCCTCACGGGTACGGGGCTTCTTCTCGTCTCGGACCCGCGGGCGCTTCTTTTCCTGCCGCGGCTCTGCGGTCTTGGGCGGTGCTTCTTTGTCGAGCGCCGCACCGAAGCTGCCCTCACGACGGGTGGGCTCTTCGTTGCGCGGGCCGCGTTCGCGAGTTCGCTCGCGGGAGCGGGCCGGACGCGTGGAGCCCTTGTCCGAGCCGTCGCGCTCGGCACCCGCGCGGTCCCCGTCCGAGCGACCCCTTCCACGACTGCGCTCACCGTTCGAGCGAGATCGGCTTCGGTCGCGCTCGCCGCTCGAGCGGCTTTCATCACGCTCGCCGGTGGCACTCGCGTCCTTGCGTTCCCTCTCGGCGGGGCCGCCACCACGCTCGTCGTTCGAACGCCCGCGGCCGCCAGCGCGACCCGTGTCCGATTCCGTGCGCGAGCGCCCGCGCTCGGAGCCGGATCGCCGTCGGCCGCCCTCGCCTTGGTCAGAGCCGCGTCGCGCGTCGCGCGTGCCTGCCTCGCGATCTCCGCGGCGCGGCCGCTCGTCATCGCCGGCGTCCGTTCGGCTCGAGCGCCGCGGACGCTCGTCGAGCGTACGCTCGTGGATGTCGAGCTTGCCTTGCTCGGTCAGGGCCGTCCAACGACGCTTGTCCTTGGAGGTCAGGAACGTGATCGCGGTGCCCGAGCGACCCGCCCGCCCGGTGCGGCCGATACGGTGCGTGTAATCCTCGAGGTCGCGCGGCACGGAGAAGTTGATGACGTGCGTCACGTGCTCGACGTCGAGTCCACGCGAAGCGACGTCCGTCGCCAGCAAGGCCTTCACCTCGCCGGTGCGGAAGGCGGACATGACGCGCGTGCGCGAGGGCTGGTCGTAGCCGCCGTGCAGGGCCTTGATCGTGAAACGCGTGCGTTCCAGGCGGCGGAGCAAGCGATCGACCTCGGTCCGTCGGTCGAGGAACACCAGGAAGACGTCCTTGGCGTCACTTCGCGAGAACAGCCGCACGAGCGCGTCCGGGCGGTCTTCGTCGTCGACCCGAATGTAGCTCTGGTCGATCGAGCTGACCGTCTTGTTGCCGCGCGCGGTCGCGACTTCGACGGGATTGGTCGTCTCCGAGCGAGCGAGCTTGAGCACTTCGCTCGGGAACGTGGCCGAGAAGAGGTGCGTCGTGCGCTCCTGCGGGAGCGCCTTCAGGATGCGCTTGACGTCGTCCAGGAAACCGATTTCGAACATCTTGTCGGCTTCGTCGAGGACGACGAATTCGGTCCAGGGAAACGTGAGGAAGCGCTGGTCGTAGAGGTCGAGGACGCGTCCGGGGGTTCCCACCACGACCTGGGCGCCGGCCTGCAGCATCGCGATCTGCGGATGCATCGGGTCGCCGCCGACGACGAGCGCCACGCGGATGCCGCGCGGGAAGGCGAGCGCCTGCAGCACGTCGGCCACTTGCTGGGCGAGCTCACGGGTCGGGCACAACACGAGGGCCAGCACGCTGGAACGCGCGGGATCGATGCGAGCCATGATCGGTGCACCGAAGGCCAACGTCTTGCCCGTTCCGGTCTCCGCCTTGGCAATGACGTCGCGACCTTCCAGGACGGGGCCGATCGCCAAGCTCTGGATCGGCGTCGGCTTGACGATGTCCATCTGCCGGATCGCGTTCTGGATCTCCTCGCCGAGGTCCCAGTGCTCGAAGCTCTCGATCTCGGGCGGGTCCGAGAGAGGGTGCAGCTCCTCGAGCCG
>JAJDEW010000069.1 GCA_029259595.1 Planctomycetota bacterium
CGTGCTGGGCCAAGCGACGGCGAGCCTGGCGGCGCTCGCGTTCGCGGTGCGGCGCGTACACGGCGGGCGGATCGCGTTCGCGACGACCGTGGTGTGCGCGCTCTCGCCGCTCTTCGTCCGCAACCTGAACCAGGTCCTGTCGGACTTCCCGTTCCTGGCCCTCTTGTTCCTCGCGATCGGACTGTTCGAGACGCGCGCGACCGGCCGGCGGCGCGTGCTCGAACACCTGGGCGGCGCCCTGGCCTTGACGGCGGCCCTGTACCTGCGCACCGCCGCGGTTCTCTTGCTTCCGTGGCTCGTGTTGCGGGCCTTTTTCCAGCGCGACGGCGCCGACGGGCCCCGTCGCGGTCCGATCCTGCGCGCGGTGCTGGCCGTCGTCTTCGTGCTCGCACTGTCCCTGCCGTGGATCCTGCAGGCTCGGTCGCGCGCGTCCGAAGCCGAGCGCCCGTCCGAGCAATTGCTGCTCTTCGACTACTCGACGGCGGTCTTCCACGTCGATCCGGGCGACCCCGCCTCACCGACGATCGGCCCCGCGGCCCTGGCCGAGCGCGCCGCGCGCTCCGGGCGACGCCTGTCCTTCGACCTGGCGCGCGACGTCTTGCACCTGCCTCCCGAGGCGCCGGTCCACGGCTGGGTCCCGACCGTCGCGCTCTTGCTCGTCGGCGCGCTCGTCTCGCTGCGCAGGCGCGCGTCGCTGCTCGACGCCTGGGGGCTCATCTATCTGCTCGTGATCGTCACCTACTTCGTCTACACGCCGCGGTTGGCCTTGCCGTTGGTCCCGATCGCGGCGCTCGACCTCGTGCTGGCCGTCGACGCGGGCCTCGGCCTCCTGGCGCGGCGCTTCGAGCGTCCGCGGCTCGTTCCGGTCGGCCAGGGCCTCGTTGTCGCGCTCCTCGCCGCCGTCGGCCTCGCACGGGCGCCCTCCGCCGATCGCGCGCGGGCCGAATCCTTCGCCGCGCTCGGCGCCTGGGTCAGGGAACGCGTCCCCCCCGGTGCCCGGCTGCTCTGCGATCGAGCTCCGCTCTTCTCGGTCCTGACGGATCGCACGGCCTTCACGTACCGCTATCCGCGGGGTGCAGATCTGGTTCACAAGCACGCGATCGATTACGTGCTGTTCGACACGCCCGTCCCGGACGCCCTCCTGCGGTCCATCGCCGAAGCCGCACGGGAAACGTGGGTCTACACCGACCCTGACGACGGCAAGCGCACGCCGCTCTATCGCCTGCGCTGAGCCCTTCCGACGCCCTCTCGGGACTCAGTTCCGGCGGCCGCCCAACAGGCCCAGCCGCATCGCCCAGTAGAGCAGCGTCAGGAGCGAGGTCACGAAGGCGGCGACGTAGGTCATCGCGGCCGCGTTCAGGACCTTGCGCGCGCCCAGGAGCTCGTCGGCGGTCACGTAGTTGCCCTGCTCGAGCGTCACGAGCGCGCGCCGCGAGGCGTCGAACTCGACCGGCAAGGTCACCAGCGTGAAGACCGTCGTCATGGCGAACAGGAGGACCCCGGCCCAGGCCATCACCGTGCCGGCCGTCGTCGCGGCGCCACCCAGGAAGAAGGCCACGATCAGGAGCGTCATCGAGAAGCCGCTGCTGACGTTCGCGACCGGAACCCAGCTCGAGCGGAAACCCAGCGGCCCGTAGGCCTTCGCGTGCTGGATCGCATGCCCCACCTCGTGCGCCGCGACCCCGAAGGCCGCCATGCTGCGGCCGCCGTAGACGTCCTGGGACAGGCGCAGGGTCTTCGAGCGCGGGTCGTAGTGGTCCGTGAGCGACCCGGCCACCTGCTCGACGCGCACGTCGTGGATGCCGTTGTCGCGCAGGATCGCCTGGGCCACCTGGGCACCGTTCAGGCCGGAGCGCACGGGCAGTTGGGCGTACTTCGCGAAGGTCGACTTCGTCTTGGCGGAGGCCCACAGCGAGAGCAGGAGCCCGGCTCCGATGACCAACCAATACAGGGGATCGAAGAACATGGTTTCCTCATTAAGGACGGCTCGTCGGCGAGATTCGAGTCCCGCCTGGCGCTTGTCGTACGAATTCCTTCGGCCCAGGCCGTCCGGTGTGACCGGCGGAGCCTCTACGGAGCGCTCGCGCGGGCGTTGGCGCGCCACTCGGCCGACTCCCGCGGCTCGGCCGGTCGACCGGAGCCTGTAGGATGTCCCCATGCAACGCGCGCGAACCCTCGGAGAGCTGAAGGCCGCCGGCTACCGGCCGCGGACCGTCAAGCAAGAGCTACGAAGCAACCTCATCCACAAGCTGCGGGCCGGCGAGAACGTCTTTCCCGGCATCATCGGCTACGAACGGACGGTCGTACCGCAGATCCAGAACGCGATCCTGTCGGGCCACGACTTCATCCTTCTGGGACTGCGCGGCCAGGCCAAGACGCGGCTCCTGCGCTCGCTGCCGGCGTTGCTGGACGAGGCGATCCCGGCCATCGAGGGCTCGCCCTTGAACGAGGATCCGCTGGCCCCGATCACGAGTGCGGCGCGCGCGCGGATCGCGGCCGAGGGCGACGCGCTTCCGATCGTCTGGATCGAACGGGAGGAGCGCTACCGCGAGAAGCTCGCGACACCCGACGTCTCGATCGCGGACCTGATCGGCGACGTGGACCCCATCCGGGCGGCGACGGAGAAGCTCGCTCTCGACGATCCGCGCGTCATCCACTACGGGATCATTCCGCGTACGAACCGTGGGATCTTCGCGATCAACGAGCTGCCCGACCTCCAGGCGCGCATCCAGGTCGGCCTCCTCAACATCCTCGAGGAAGGCGACATCCAGATCCGCGGCTTCCCGATCCGGCTGCCGCTCGACCTCGCGCTCGTCTTCTCGGCCAATCCCGAGGACTACACGAACCGGGGCAACATCATCACGCCCCTGCGCGACCGGATCGCCTCGCAGGTCCTGACGCACTATCCGCGCACGCTCGAGGAGAGCCTGCGCATCACGTCCCAGGAAGCGTGGCAGGATCGTGGGGGCGACGTCGAGGTGCTCGTGCCCGACTACCTCCGCCGGGCCGCGGAAGAGGTCGCCTTCCAGGCCCGCGAGAGCGAATTCGTCGATCAGAACTCGGGGGTCAGCGCGCGCATGACGATCTCGCTCTACGAGAGCCTGATCTCGAATGCCGAGCGTCGGGCGCTGGGTACCGACGCGAAGCGCGTCGTCGCGCGTGCGGGCGACCTCTTCGGCTCGATCGCGGCGGTGACCGGCAAGGTCGAGCTGGTCTACGAGGGCGAACGCGAGGGTCAGCGCAACGTCGCCTTGGCCCTGATCGGCAAGGCGATCCAGGCCGTCTTCGACGAAGCGGTGCCGAACGCGAAGACCGCCCGCCAAGAGGAAGGGGCCAGCGAGCTCCATCCGATCCTGACGTGGTTCACCGGCGGGGTCTCCGTCGACGTCACGGATGAACTGTCCGGCGCCGAGCTCGTCGAACGCCTTGGTGCGATCGACGGGCTGGAGCGGCTCGCGACGCGCGCCTTCGGCGACGGCGAGCCCGAGGAGCAGGCCGCGGCGATGGAGTTCTTCCTCGAGGGCATGCACCAGAACGCGCTCTTGTCGCGCAAGGAACTCGTCGGCGGTCGCAGCTACCGCGACACCTTCGAAGAGATGGTCCAGAGCTTCAACTCCTGAGGCCCCATGGACTTCCGCTACCTCGCCTTCGACCCACGCCTGGAGGAACTCGCTCGCCGCGTCGAGGTCTTGAAGGACGTCTACCGGCAGCTGCTCTTGCAGACGGCGGGCGACGTCGAGCAGGCCTTCAACTGGCTCGAGCGCGTCGGGCTGCGGTACGGGCTCTTCGACGAGGCTTTCACGATCGACGACTTCAAGCGCCTGCTCGAGCGCCAGCGTGAGATCCGACGTACGTCGAGCGGCGGCTTCGAGCTGTCCCGCAGAGGCGAACAGAGCCTGCGCAGCGCCTCGCTCGAGGCCGTCTTCTCGAATCTGCGCAAGGACAAGGGCGGGGACCACCGCGTCGCCGCCGCGGGCAGCGGGACCGAGCGTCTGCCCGAGACGCGGCCGTGGTCGTTCGGCGACTCCACGGCGATGATCGCGACCAACGAGACCCTGTCCAACGCCATCCGTCGCGGCGGCATCGAGAACATCTCCATCCAGGAGGATGACCTCGAGGTCTTCGAGACCGAACACAATTCGTCGTGCGCGACCGTTCTGATGATCGACGTCAGCCACAGCATGATCCTCTACGGCGAAGATCGCTTCACGCCGGCCAAGCAAGTCGCACTGGCGCTGACCGAGCTGATCCGGACGCGCTATCCGAAGGACTCGCTGGACGTCGTCCTGTTCGGGGACGAGGCCTGGCAGGTGCCGATCGACGACCTGCCCTACGTCGGGGTCGGACCCTTCCACACGAACACGCGCGCCGGCCTGGTGCTGGCACGCGATCTCCTGCGCAAGAAGAAGCAGGTCAACCGCCGTATCTTCATGGTCACCGACGGCAAACCCTCGGCCCTGACCGAGCGCAACGGCGACATCTACAAGAACCCCTTCGGGCTCGACCGGCGGGTGGTGAACAAGACGCTCGAAGAGGCCGACGCCTGCCGTCGCCACGGGCTCTCCGTGACGACCTTCATGCTGACGGACGATCCGACGCTGGTGGAGTTCATCGAGCTCTTCACGCGGACGAATCGGGGCAAGGCCTACTTCTCCCGCCCGGATTCGTTGGGCAGCTTCGTGTTCGTCGACTACGTGAAGAACCGCCGTCGCCGCAGCGACTGAGCTCAGCGGGCGTCCAGCACGCGATCGACGAGTCGCCGCCCCTGGTACCGCAGGCGCACGTCTTCCGGGTCGGGCTCCGCGAGCTTGGACCAGCGCGGCCTGCGCGCGACCGCCGGGGCCGCGGTGGAAGCGCTGCAGAAGCGAAAGTCGTCGACACAGAGGATCCCCTCGACGATGCCCAGGTCGCACTCGTCCAGGGCCGTGACGGTCCCGCTCCACACCACCTCGATCGTGACCCTGTCGCCGATCGCGATCCCGTGCGCGGCGAGGTCGACCGAAGTGCGCAGCAGGGGGATGACTCCGAGAGCGGAGATGCCGTTGCCGCACGGGAAGGTGTTGTCGAACTGATCACCCGCGATCGGGATCCGGGCCACGTTGCCACGGCCGTTGTCGATGACGAGCTGAGCATCGAAGCGAAACGAAGCCTCACTGAAGGCGATGACCTCGAACTGCCCGACGCTCAGGAACTCGAGCTCGGGAGAGCGCACGACGGCGCTGCGTCGCAGGAGGCTCTGGGCCTGCCGCGCACTCCCGCTGGCGCGGGCCGGATCCCATTCGACGGTGGCTACGAAACCCAGGCAGGCGGCGTCGCTCGTTCCACCCAGGGCTCGCAGGTCGATGACGTCGATGCCGGCCTGCCCTGCGCCCCCACCGAAGCCGACGACCGTGGGGTCGGGCTGCCAGCCGAGCAGACCCTTGGAAAAGTCGCCGTTCGCGAGCTCGAGGCACGCTTGTAGCCCTGAGTTCGGGCTGCCTTGTCCACCGTCGGGTGCACCGCCGAGCTCGCTCGAGCTCAGAAGCGGAGCGCCGGCCAGGCCGAAGAAGGCCAAAGAGAGCGCTCCGAAACAGAGCAGGTCGACGGTCGGCGGACCGTCACAGGACGCCTGTCGCATCACATTCATGATTCGTCTCCTCTCGGTGCAGAGTTGCTAGAGGAGCGGTGCTTCGCGGTCACAGGCCCACGCCATCGTCGGCGCGACTTCTCACCTCTCCGCGCGACCAGCGGCACCCTCAGGCTTCGCTTCGACGTGAGAGCGTCAGGAGCTCAGAACATTCCGATCGCGAAGCACGAGCCGTTCAAGAGCACCGTCACTCCCATGACCAGGAACACGCCCTTCAGCATGGCCCTGCGCCCGGTCCAGAGAAAGAAGAGCGCCATGGGCCCCAACCAGAGCAGCTGAGCGGCACCGATCATGATGACGAACATGGCCCAAAAGGAAACGTAGCCGCGCGCCGGCTGCGGCAAGAGGAGCAGGACCACCATCACGATCTGCAGGACCGCGGCGAAGAGGAAGCCCGCCCAGACTCGATCCGGCAGGAGCAACGGCCGTCCGACTTCCGGTTTCGTCATGCGTCCTGCTCCGTGAGCTCCGCGCGCAGCTCGCTCAGCACCGTCTGCTCGAGCTCGTCGCGATAGAAGAGGTTGTAGGTGTCCATGGGAATCAGGCGCCCGTCAGCGGGGTGAACGACCTGGACGCAGGCCTTCTTGACGGACCGTACGTCGAAGGAATGCGCGTCCAAGAACTGCAGGATGACGACGCGGAAGAGGCGTTCGTAACCGATCCCGTTCGGGAGCTCGACCTGCGGCAAACAGCACAAGAGGTCGCGCAGACGTGCCGGCGTGTCGTCGGCGGAATTCCCGAGCGACAGGACCTGGAAGAGTCGTTTCCGCAGCTCGTCGTCGCGCTCGTACGCGATCGTGTTGCGCCCCGCCTGCAGAAGCAGCTCGGGATCGACGAGTCCGGTCAACGGCAGCGCCCCTTCGTCCGTCTTCAACGCGTAGGCCATCGCGATGCAATCAGGATGGCACGGAACCGGCAGCACGTCGGCGGGCTGGAAGACCTGCGTCTGCTCGAGCAGCCGACGACGGACCTCGGTCAAGGTCAGCCGATCCTTGGCGGGATCGAAGCCGTCGCAGCGGCCGGCGACCTGAACGGGCTGGAACGTCACGCCGCGGACGCAGGGTTGTTCGAGGGCCCAGTCGACGATGCGTCCAAGCTCGTGGTCATTCGCCCCGCGCTTGACCGTCACGACCAGGGTCGTCGAGAGGCCGAGCTCGTTCAGGCGCTCGACCGCGCGGCGGCGCACGTCGCGGAGGTCGGCTCCGCGCAACTCGACGAGGGCCTCGCGCTCGAAGGAGTCGAACTGCAGGTAGAGCTCGAAGCCGGCGGCGTAGGGCACCAGACGCTCGGCGAAGTCGGGATCGCGCGCGATTCGTAGGCCGTTCGTGTTCACCATGAGGTGACGGATCGGTCGCTCCTTGGCCGCGTCCAGGATCCGGAAGAACTCGGGGTGCAGCGTCGGCTCACCACCGGAGAGCTGCACGACATCGGGCTCACCCTCAGCCGCGACGACGGCGTCGAGCATGCGCTCGATCGTCTCGACCGAGCGAAAGCCCTGGCGGTGCGGCCCGCTGGAGGCGTAGCAAACCGGACAGGCGAGGTTGCAATGATCGGTCAACTCGACGACGGCGAGGCAAGCGTGCTGCTCGTGATCGGCGCACAGCCCGCAGTCGTACGGACACCCGAAACGCACGGGCGTCTGGAAGCGCTGCGGCATCTCCGCAGGCTTCAGGAAGCGCTCGCGCGCGCGCCGCCAGTACTCGACGTCGTCCGCGATCAGAACCGTCTCCGAGCCGTGGCGCGGACACCGCTTCATGAGCAGGACGTTGCCGTCCTGGAAGACGAGCTTGCCCTCGACCTTGCGCAGGCACGTCGAGCAGATCGACACGACAACGTCGTAGTACTGCCAGTCGCGGACGCGCGTCACGGTCGCAACTCCTGCAGCGCGGTCCGCGCGGCCAGAGCCCGTCGGCGTGCCAGGAACGCACACCCCGCGGCGCCCGCCAGGCTGGCCCACTGCAACGTTCCGAGCCCTCCGAAGCGCGGCGTATCCTTGAGGAAGTCGATCGCGAAGCGAAAGCCGAAGTAGGCGAAGAGGAAGGTCAAGAAGACCGCGCCCTCGCGCTGCGGCGGCCGCAGGAGCAGCCACACGCCGAGTCCCGAGACGAAGGCGATCTCGAGCAGCCGCACCGGATGCCGGGCCACCCCGTCTCCGAAGTCGAGTCCCCATGCGAGCTGCGTCGCCCGCCCATGGGTCGAGTCCTCGAGGCCGGTCAGGAAACAGCCGACACGCCCGACGGCGATCCCGACACAGAGGGGAAGCGCGTAGAGGTCACCGGTCGCCCGCTCGATCCCGAGCCGTGGTTTGACGAGCTCGACCGCCAGCCACCCTCCGAGCAGAGCCCCGACGATCGTCTTGCCACCCAGAAGCTCGAGCGGGTCGCCGAGCCCGGCCACGAACGCACCCGGATCGACGAGCTGATGCAGGAGCTTCGAGCCGATCGCCGCCCCGAAAACGACCGCGACCAGCAACGACCAACGACGCTCTTCGTCGACCACATCCCCGCGCAGCCACCGCAGTCGCCGGTAGACGAGAAAACCGAGCGCGTAGGCCAACGCCTCGAACACGAGGTGCGGCGCAAGGGGCAAGGCACTCCGGACCGAGGCGAGGGCATCCGCAAGATCCATCGCCAGAGCCTAACAGCCCGGTGATCAAGTGCTTCGGATGCGATGGCCCTGACCGGGAGGCCCGGCCCCTCAACCCCACCATCCGCCCCCTCCACCCGGGTGAAGAAGGGACGCTGCAGCCCGGCTCGGGTTGCGGACAATCGGGCGCTTCTCGCACGGAGCGCACGGAGCGCACGGAGCGCGGCTCGCACGGAGTGCACACCGCCTTGAAAAAGGAGCGGGAACGGACGACGCGCGAAGCGGATTCCGAGTCCCCCGATCGGAACCCGTTCGTGCTCGCGTCGCCCGCCCCGCCGGTGCCCGGAGCCCGTCCCGGGCGAGGTGGATCAACCGTGGGCAGATCGCATGCGGGCCAGGCCCTCGCAGGAGGTGGCCTTTTCGAGGCGCATCTGTCCGGGCGAGTCCCAGCGTCGCTGAATGACGTGCCCGGTCCGCTGCGCTTCGACGACGCGCTTCAGGCGACCCGCGTTGGCGCGGGCGTGCCGATCGTTCTTGTCGAGGCGCCAGGCTTCCTGGCTGTCCTGTAGCGCTTGCTCGTAGTGGCCGAGCCCGATCAGGGCCAGGCTGCGGCAAGAGTAGAAGCGTCCGTCGCGCGAACTCTTCGCGATCCCGATCTGGCAGCAGCGTGCGGACTCGCTGTAGAGCCGCTGGGCCTCTCCGTGCTGCCCCTTGTACTCGAGGTCGTCGGCCACGCGCACCTGGGCCCGCGCCATGTAGAGGACGAAGTCGGCTCCCGATGCTCCCTCTTCCGCCGCGCGCCGGAGACAGGCCAAGGCCTTGTCCCATTGCCCCAGCGAGTAGTGCGAGATCCCCTTGATCCGCAATAGCTCGCCATGACACGGCCGTCGCGCCAACACCTCGTCGGCATGGGCGATGGCCGCCTCGTGGTTTCCGCGTCGAAAGGCCCGCTTCGCGAGGCTCCCGTAAATCCCCACCTTCCACATGGTCTTGGCTCTCTCTGGTCGTTGGACGGTCTCGACTGCTGCCGCCCTGTCCTTCGTCCGAGCCGGAGAGCGGGCTTGATCGCTCGCGAACGAGATTACGATTGCCGCACAGGAGCTTACGCCAGTGCCACACGGGATGCGCGTCGACACGCTCGTGGGCGTCTGTCGCGGCCTGAGCGAAGAAGCTTCCCTTGGCCGCTCGACCGTCGACGCGGGCGACAGCCTCAGTTCGCTCCGGTCGGAGCGAACACGCGATCGAACTCCTGGTCGATCCAGAGCGCGAGCTTGGCGGAGGAGCCGACCGCGTCGGCGGGCACGGCCTGCCCCGCGGTCCAGATCCGTCCGTCGGGGTGGATGCGAAGGACGCGACCGCCTTCGAAGCTGTCGTCGCCCGCGGAACCGTCCTCGACCAGAAAGCCCGTGCCGTTGAAGTCGGCCTCGAGCATGCCTTCGACGTCGAAGCGCCACACCGCGAGGTCGTCGTGACCCTCCGCGTTGCGGCGTAGCCCTGTCGCCAGGATCGTGTCGTCGGTATGCAACTCGAGCGCACGAATCCGTGCGGTGTTGCTGAAGTTGACGTCGGGATCGTCGACCAGCTCGCGAGGCAACGTCGCGAGCCCCGTCCGGAAGAAGTCCGAGAACGGGCTGCTCAAGAAGTCGCGGTCGGGCATGCCGTCGGGCAAGAAGCGCCAGAGCGCCGGGCGATCGGGCAGCGCGAGGTCGTCGAGCCATCCGCCGACCACGATACGTCCCGCCGAGTCCACGGCGACATCCGCGCCGACGCCCGGCCAGACCGCCTGCACGTCGTGACCCATCACGATGCCGTCGGCGTGGAAGGTCGCGTCCAGGAGCCCGGGGTAGCGACGCTTCGAGACCTTGAGGTCGGTCACGCCCGAGACGTCCGAGTAGCCGATTCCCGCGGTCACGATCGAGTCGTCCGGCAGGACGACGACCGCGAACTCGCGATCGGTCGGGATGGCGGGGTTGTTCTGGTGCAGCACGTAGCCGTTCGGCGGTCCGAAATTGCGGTCGAGCTGCAGCCCCGCGCCGAAGCGCCACACGATGGACTTCGACACGAAGAGCCCCGAGCGCCCGACCGCGATCACGCCGCGGCCACTGTCCAGGTCGATGTCGTTCAGGACGTCGCCCTCGGGAGAGACCGGCGCGTCGGCCACGTAGACGTCGGAGATCGTCCCCTGCGGCGTCAGGCGCCAGAGCGCGGCACGCGGCACGCCGAACTCGAGGTCTCCACCACCGACGATGCCCCCGACGACGACGGACCCGTCCTCGTCGAGAACCATCGTGTGCGCCCGCAGACTGGTCGAGTTCACGAAGCCCGCGTCGGACAGCTCGAGCACCCCACCGTCGCCGAAGGCAGGGTCCAGCTGACCGTCGGCACCGAAGCACGCGACGAACAGGGTCGATTCGACGCCCGCCGGCACCACGGTGAAGCCTCCGCAGACCCACATCCGTCCGGCTTCGTCGACGATCATGTCGCGCACGTCGTAGCTGGCGCGCTCCGGCAGCGGATCCAACACGTCGAGGAAGCCGCAGCCGCCCGCGAAGTAATCCGCGCTGAAGGAATAGTCCTCCTCGGCCGACGAGCCGTTCTTCGCGGCGCGCACGGTCAGGACGTGATTCCCCGAGCCGTTCTGCTTGGGCGAGCAGTAGGAAAGGAAGTAGAAGCTGTTCGCCAGGTCGCGCACCTCTTTCGCGACCACCTCGAACTGCGGCACGAGATCGTCGAAGCTCGAAGCGAAGATCGAGCCGTCCGGCCCGAGCAAGCGCAACTTGGGCACGTCGATCTCGCTACCCAGCCCGATCGCGAAGGCGTTGTAGCGCCGCGCACCGTTCACGTCCGTCTCCATGACGCGGTCGAGCGCCTGCTGCAACGTCGAGGTCCCGGCCTGGTCCGTTCCGTCGGTGAAGGTGACGATCGAGAGCGAGCGGAAGGCGATGTCCTGCGCATCGGCATCGGCATCGATGCCGTCCAGCGTCGCGAGCCCCGAGACGATCGCGCCGTAGAGGTTGGTCGAGGTGCTCGCCGGCGCCTGATCGTGCAGGTTTTGGATCGCCTCGAGCAAGAGCGCCTTGTCGTTCGTGAAGCCCAGCGGCGTGAAGTCGTCCAACAGGACCGGCCGGATGTCGGTCTCCCCGTCGAACCACGCCAGGGCGATGTAGGAATCCAGCGATTGCGTGACGAGCTCGATGTACGCGCCGGCGGCGTCGATCTCCTCCTGCTCGCCCTGGGCCGATTGCGCGATGCTGCCGCTGCGATCCAGGAGCAACAGCGAATAGGAGCGGAAGACCTGCGGCTTCGAGAGCAGCCGTTGCTTGCTCTCCGACTTCGACACCGCGTTGCCGTTCTCGAACAGCTGGAAGTCGCCCTCGCCCAGGTCGGCGATGCCCTTGCCTCCGTTCGTCAGCACCCGGAAGAAGACCGAGATCCTGCCCGGCAAGTCGACGCGCGGCCCGGACTCGAGCGGCAGCACGTCGCCGACGTTCGAGGCCGCCGGCGCCCCGTCGTCGGTTCCGCCGCCGCCCCCACCACCGCAGGCCGCCAGGAACAGCGCGGCCGCCCCCGCGGCCCGAAGCCCGAGGCCGGCGCTCTCGCGCTCGGCACACATTCGCCTTGTCGTGCTCGTCATCGCTGCCATGTGCTCCTCCCGGAGACCTCGTCCGACGGAATCTCCGCGGCAAGGATTACGATACGAACGCCGGCGACCGACTCCAGCGTCTCCTCTGCCCCGCCCACGACTCCAAGCTCCCTCTTGCGTCCGACTCACGCCTCGTTTCCCTCCCGGTTGCCCTCTCCCTGGACCATCCGGCGGCGGCCCTTGTCGCTCCTCGTCACAGCCGCGGCCCTGTGCGTGAGCGCCTGTGGGCGGGATCCGGCCCCACCCGGACCCCAGCGGATCGTCGTGGTCACGATCGACACGCTGCGCGCGGACACGTTTCACGGGCGCAGCGACGGTGCGGCGAGCGCAATGCCTCGTTCGCTGGACCGCGCGCGCGGCGGCCTCGACTTTCGCCGCTTCTACGCCTCCTCCGCGTCCACGCTCCCCACCCACGCGAGCCTCCTGACCGGTCTGCACCCCTGGGACCACGGGGTCACGCGCAACGGCCTGGTCCTGGACGAGGCTCACGAGACCCTGGCCGAGCGCCTGCGCGCCGCCGGCTTTCGCACGAGCGCGATCGTTTCCTCGCTGCCGGTCTCCGCGCGCTTCGGCCTGGCACGCGGCTTCGAGCGCTACCACGACGAGTTTCGCGAGCAGGTCGGCTCGCGTCCTTTCTACACGTTGGGGCCGGACGCCATCGCGCAGGCCTTGGCCGAGCTGGACGCGGCCGACGCCGCCGGCAGCGAGCGCCAGTTCCTGTGGCTGCACCTCTTCGATCCGCACGCGCCCTACGGCGATGCGAGCGGCGACGAGGACCCGCTGCTCTTCCCCGTGCTCCAGCTCGCGGCCTCCTCGAACAGCGCGGACTTCGACGACGTCCTCGCGCGGGCACGTCGCCTCTACCGCCAGGACGCGACGGCCCTCGATACGGCCCTGGAAGTGCTCTACGAGCGGCTCGAGCGCGACGCTGAACGCCTGGCGACCCTCCTGGTCGTGACCTCGGACCACGGCGAGAGCTTCGCGGACGACGGGTCGCTCGGCCACGGCAGCACCGTCAGCGACGCCCAGCTGCGCGTCCCGTGCTTCCTCACGGGCCCCGGCCTCGCCCCGGCCGAACGCGACGACCCCGCCGGCACCGTCGATCTCGCAACCACGATCCTGGACTGGGCCCGACCGGCCGACCGCCGTCCGCTGGGCGCCGGCACGAGCCTCTTGGACCCCGAACGCTCGCCCGCCGTGGCCTTCGGCATGCTGCGCACGTTCGAGAGCGATCCCAGGCGGCTCGAACGCACTCCCGACGGCACGTGGGCCTGGCAACCCCTCCCTGACCACCTCTTCTACACGCGTCGCCCCGCAGCCCTGCTCGGCGGCAACGAAGACGCGCTCGCCTACGGAACCGAGCTCGCCGCAGCCGAGGCCGACGAACTCCGCCGCCTCTTCACCGTCTTCCGCGAACGCCTCGAAGACGGCGGAACGGTGCTCGAGCTGCTCGACGAAGAGTCCCAGGACGCCCTGGAAAGCTTGGGCTACACGCGCTGAAGAACGCTCAACGCTTCGGCAGCGGGAAGCTCCGTGGCCAGCCGGGGTAGTTCCGTGCGTCGAGCCGGGTCGGGTCGGCGCTGCGGGGCCAGGCTTCGAAGGTGACGGTGTCGGACGTGCGGGAGAGGCGCACGATGCCGTAGCCGGGCGCGCGGTCGTGGAGGCCGGCGGGTTCGAGACCGGTGAGGCTGGGGTTGGCGACGGCGAAGACGGTCAGCTTGTTGCCGAAGCCGTCCTCGAAATCGCCGGTGTAGGGCGGGGAGCCGGGCGCGCGGTTCTTGCCGGGTGTCTCGGGAAACCAACGCCGCGGCCACGTGTTGGCGATGGCCGGTGAACACATGGCCAGCGGGCCGTCGCGCCAACCGTCGAGCCCGTACTGGATCAGGCTGCCGAGGTGCTGGTCGCCGGCCAGGTGGATCGCGCCGGCGACGGCGAGCGAACGCAGCGCTCGCAGGCGCGGCGTCTGCGGCCAACCGCTCGAGTCCAGGTCGGCGGCGGGGACGTGGTCGGGCGGATAGGCGCCGACGGCGGGGATCGGGAGCGAGGGCAGGACCGAGCCGCTCGTCGCACCGCGCGGGAGCGTCGCGACGTTGGCGAAGAGCGTCTGCGACAGCGCGACCTTGGCCCACACGTCGTCGTCGCGCGCGGTGGCCCAGTTCGCGAGGAAGCGCTCCTGGCGCGGACCCAAGAGCTCGGCGCCGGGGACGTCGGCCTGCGTCACGGGATCGAAGGCCGCGTTCTGGAACCAGCCGTTGACGACGCGCCCTTCCGGCAGGAGCGGCGCGGGCGCGGACTTGAACATGCGGTCGGCCAGGATCGCGAAGCTGACGCCGCCCTGCACCAGCTCGGTGAAGTAGACCGTGATGCCCTGCTCGATCGGCGCGGGGTCGACTGGATCGGGCAGGTGGGAAGTCTGCGTGGCGTGCACCACGTTGACGAAGCGGCCCGAGTGCTTGTAGCCGCCGGCGTCCTGGGCGCTGAGCTCGTCCGTGCGCTCCGCGCGCTTGCCGCCCGCACCCCAGATGTTGCCGTGGTAGACGTCGTGATCGTCGGGGATCATCACCGTCGGCGTCGTTCGCAGGAGGTCACCGAAGGCCCAGCAGAAGCGGCTCCACTTGTAAAGGTAGTCCAGGAGACCGCGCTCCTCGGGAAAGCCCTCGGCCGGGGTCAGGTCGCCCTCGTAGATCTGGTCGCCGGCGAAGAACAACAGATCCGGTCGGTGCGAGGCGACGGCGCGCACGAGCTCCGCGTGCGGGAACCACAGGCCGTTCGCGTTCCAGCGCAGGCCGCCGGTGAAGGTCTTGTGGCAGTTGAGCGACGCGATCACGAAGTCGTTCGCGTGGCGCGGCTGCGTGCGGACGAGGCCGGCGTAGGTCGTGTCGCGCGCGTCCTCACCGTCGCGCAGCCGATAGACGACGCGAAAGGGCACGTCGCGCTCGGGCGCGAAGCCCTCGACACGGAAGGGAAAGGTCCAGCTATCGGGCAACAGCCGCGCGGCCGCGGCCGTGCGCCAGGCGCCCGACGCCTCCTGCAGCTCGAGCCGTGCCTCCTGCACGTCGCCCGCGCCGAGCGGCCCCGTCTGCGCGGTGAGCTTCAGGACGCTGTCGTGGACCGTGTACTGGGTCGCGAAGACGGGGCCGAAGCCGCCGTCCGGGCGCGCGCGCACGCCGTCGCCCGCGAGGCTCCAATCGTCGAAGCGATGGCCATCCCCCAGGTGCGAGACGAGCGCGACGCCACCGTCGAGCTGCTCCGTCGCGATCCCGTGCAGGACGAGCCGTGAGACGAGGTTGCCGGCCGTATCGACCGCGCTCGCCACCAGCGTGCCGTCGGTCGCGACGTCGACCGCGAGCACGACCGGGCGCGGGCCGCGCGCTCCGAAGCCTTCGCCACGGCGCTCGTCGCCGGGGCCGAGCTCGAGCTCGGGTACCGCGCTCGCCTCGACCGGGCCGGCGATCGACCACAGGCCTCCGCCGCCGCCCAGGGAGAAGTCGCGTGCGCGTACGACCCCACCCTCGTCGACGACGACCAGGAGACCGCCGTCTTCCGCCGGGCGATGGTGCACCATCGCGGTCAAGCGCGGCTCGACGTGCGCTCCGCCCGCACCCAAGAGGAAGCCGGCCCAGGACTCGCCCGGAGTGGCGGTGGCGTCGCTGCCCGGACGCCGTTCGATCCGCACGCGGGTCGCATATCCCGGTTGCACGCGATGGCCGAGCAAGTGCACGGTCCGGAAGGGGAAGGCACGGCGCGTTTCGACGCAGACGAGCGCTTCCCCGTCACGCTTCCAGTCCGCGAAGCGGTTGGCCCAATACGACGGTCCGATCCAGACGCGCTCGGAGCCGTCGAAGTCGTCGTGGAAGCTCGCGCCCACGACTTCCTCGGTCTCGCCCGAGGTCGTTGCACAGGCGGCCAAGAGGAGCGCGGCGAGGAGCGAGGGCACGCGCGGAGTCGTGGGGATCATGGACATCGAAGAGGATCTCGTCGGCACGTGCGCCATCCTACGCTCCGGATCACCGTCGACGTTGGCGCGCTCGGCGCCGTGGCGGCCGGCACGAGCCACAGGTCGGCCAGGCGCTGCGGCCGTCAGGAAGGGAGACCAGCGAACCACGGACTCGCCCTGTGCGCAGCGGCCTGCCTCTCAGCCACCCTGTCGTATCCGAAACCCGTCTACGACCGGTTCCACGCACCTCCTGCGGTCCGCGGATCGAGCACACCACCGCTCCCCCTCGCCTGGCGTCGTCGAACGTGCGGTTCCATAATCCGCCATGGCCTTCTTCCGCCGACGACGTGTGCTCTCGATCGCGGTCCTCGTCGTTCTGGCGGCATTCAGCTTCGCGGCGCGGCCGGTGTTGCGCTACGCCGACATCGCGGCGGGCTATGCCTGCACGGTCGGTGCGCTCTTGCACTTCGGAAGCGGCGATTCGCTCGAGCGAATTCGGGCCCAGCGGCTGCCACCGCAGTTGTCCTGGATGGGGCTCGAAGCGGACCCCGCGACGCGAACGGTGACGGCGAGCGTCTTCGGACTCATCGAGCGCCGCGCGCGCTATCGGCCGGGGCTGGGGGCGACGCGCGTGCGCGGGTTGACGGTGGCGCTGCCGGAGGCGCTCGCCGTGCCACGACCGCTGGAACCGGACGTGGCCTGGCCGTTCGGCTCGTCTCCCGAGCTCGCGCCGCTTCCGAATGGCGTCGACGCGCGGGCGCTCGAGCGCGTCTTGGACGACGCCTTCGTCGCACCCTCGGGACTCGAGCGCGGGACGTACGCGATCGTCGTCGCCGTCGACGGCCGGCTCGTGGTCGAGCGCCACGCCGAAGGCTACGACCGCTTCACGCCGCTGCTCGGTTGGTCGATGACGAAGAGCATCACGGCGCTGCTTGTCGGACGCCTGATCGCCGAAGGCCGGCTCGCGCTCGACGAACCGCCGCCCGTGCCCGAGTGGAGCGGCGCCGATGATCCGCGCCGCGCGATTCGGCTCGAACACCTGCTGCGCATGACGAGCGGGCTCGCCTTCTACCAGAACCACACGAACCAAGCCTCCGACAGCCTGCGGATGCTGTTTCTGAGCGGCGACTGCGGCGGCTATGCGGCCGACCAGCCGCTCGCGCATGCGCCCGGGACACACTGGGCCTACTCGGACGGCACCTCGAACATCCTGGCGCGCATCTGCCTGGAGGCCGACGGCGACGAGCTCGAGCGGCGCCTGACGCTGCCGCGCCGCCTGTTGTTCGAACCGCTCGGGATGACGACGGCCGAGATCGCGGTCGACGGCAGCGGGACGTTCGTCGGCAGCTCGTTGATGCTCGCGTCGGCGCGCGATTGGGCGCGTTTCGGTCAGTTCTGCCTGGACGATGGCGTGTGGGGCGGACAACGGCTCCTGCCGCACGGATGGATGGAGCGGATCTTCGCGGCGACGCCCGAGAGTCAGGCGCGCACGTACGGCGCGGGTTTTTGGCGCTTCGACGCCGCGGCCAACGCGCGCGCGAACGGTGCCTTGCACCCGCGCGAACTGGACGGGGTCGTCTATGCCGCCGGTTTCGAGGACCAGTTCGTCTTCCTCGATCGCGCGCGTCGTCTCGTCGTCGTCCGCCTGGGTGTCGACCCGGAGCCACCGGGTTTCGACGAGGAGGCCTTCGCGGCGAGCGTCCTGGCCTGCTTCCCCGAGCCAGAGCCGGCCGGCGACGGCGCGACACGACGCTGAGAGCGACGTCGCGTCTTGCACGCAAGCGACGGAAGCGATCCGCAAGGGACCGCCTCCGCCACACAGCGTTGGAGAAAGGTGGAGTCCCCTTCCGTGCGGCCGCGATCGAACCTCACGGAAGGAGAGACGCCCGATCGCAGGGCGATCGAAACAGAGGACCCGTCCGTCCGCTCGCGCACGAGGGCACGGCTTTCGGACCCTTCCGGGCCCTCCGAGTGACGTCGCCTTCCTAGACGGAGGCGCCGACGATCTTCCCGCGCAAATGCGCGTCGAATTCGACAGGATCTCGGCATGCAACAGCTCGTTCTCCTCGTCGCTAGCGCTCTCGCTCTCGCTCCCGCTCCGCAAGAGCTGGTCCTGGAAGGAGGTCGTCGCTTCGACGGCGAGACCCTGGTCGCGAACGAACGCCTCGTGATTCGCGACGGGCGGATCACGGCGCTCGACGGCGCCCGGCCCGAAGGCGTCGAGCGTTTGACCCTGGCCGATGACGAGGTCGTCC
This sequence comes from Planctomycetota bacterium, assembly GCA_029259595.1. Lineage (GTDB taxonomy): Bacteria > Planctomycetota > UBA1135 > UBA1135 > OFTM43. The sequence goes on from JAJDEW010000069.1 coordinate 18,048, forward strand.
TACCCGGCCTCATCGACCTGCACGCGCACTACGCGGTCGACCTCTTCGCCGCAGGCCGCGTCGACGAGCGCGCGGCCCTGCCGGCCCTGTATCTCGCTCTGGGCGTCACGTCGACTTACACGGCCGGCGAGATGAACCCGGTCGAGATGCGTGCGCTACGGCTCGCGATCGAGTCCGGCGAGCGCAGCGGGCCGCGCCTCTTCGATTCGGGGCCCTACTTCGGTCGCTGGCGGCGCGGCTGGGACCGCAACGCGCCGGCCGCAGAGCTGGTGCGCGAGATCGACCACTGGGCCGCACAGGGCGTGCACTGCTTCAAGGCCAAGGGCATCAGCGAAGAGCACCTGAAGGTCTTGATCGAACGCGCCCACCACCACGGCAAGACGGTCACGGGCCACCTCGACTCGGGTGTGCGCGATTCCGTCAATCCGGCCGACGCGATCGCGCTGGGCATCGACCGCATCGAACACTTCCTGGGGGGCGAGACGATCGACCGCACGCGACCGGTCTACGACACGCTGCCCGACGTCGATCCCGACACGGACGCCTTCCGGGAGGTGGCCGCGCTCTACATCGCGAACGGCGTCTACTTCGACGCGACGCTGACGGCCTATGGCTACTACGGCGAGCGCGACCCCGAGGTCTTCACGCCCTGGATGGACGAGACGGCCTTCTTCACTCCCTTCCTGCGGGCGCAGCTCCGCGAACGCCCTCGACCGACTCCCGTCGAGACGTTCGAACGTATCTACAGGAAGAAGCGCGAGACGATCCTGGCGTTCTTCGAGCTGGGTGGCGGCCCTTGGATCACGGTCGGCAGCGACCATCCGAGCACGGGCGAGTTCCTCGCTCCCTTCGGCGTCCACCGCGAGCTGCACGCTCTCTCGCTCGCCGGTCTGCCCAATGCCGCGGTCCTGCGCTGCGCCACGATCAACGCGGCCCGCGCCCTGGGCGAAGGCGAGCGCCTGGGCTCGATCGAGGTCGGCAAGCTGGCCGATCTCGTCATCGTCCGCGGCAACCCCCTGGAAGACATCACCGCGACCCGCAACGTGCACCGGGTGATCGCCCGCGGGCGCGTGCACGCGAGCGCCGAGCTCCTGAAAAGCGCCCGCGACGCGATCGGCCCCCGTTCCGCGGACGAGATCGAAGCCTGGAGCCCGCGACCGCGTCGACAGGGGCGTTAGCCCCGCGCTCCGGCCGCCCCGCGCGAAGAAACCCCGAAAGGTTGGCCCCGAACCCGCCCCGCTTGAGCTACCGTGCGCGGTTCGCGCGCAGCGGGTGAAGTGTCCGGAGTGTAGAGAGGCGTGCGATTCCACGGGCGGCCGTCGCGTCGTCCCCACAGCTACCGGGCCCGAACGGGCCCCGTGTGAACGCATGAACCTCGAACTCGAGGCGTCCTCCGACGCCGCTCCGTCCGTTGTTGCCCCGACCCCCGCGGCCTCCGTCGCGACCGACGCTGCCGAGGTCGCCGACGCGGCCTCGACGAACGAGCCGGTTCCGAGCGCGGAACCCGGCCCCTTCGACCTGGTGCCCGGCCCCCTGCGCCGCGCGCTCGAAGAGCGTGGTTTCGACGAGCTGACGACCGTTCAGCTCGCCGTGCTCGAAGCCCAGGCGGAAGGCCGTGACCTGCAGATCTCGTCGCAGACCGGTTCCGGCAAGACCGTCGCCCTGGGCTTCGTCCTGGCCGAGCACTTCTCGCCCGAGCGCAGCGCGGGCGGACCCGAGGCCCTGATCATCGTCCCGACGCGCGAGCTGGCCCTGCAGGTCTCGCGCGAGCTCTCGTGGCTCCTGGCCGGACTGCCCAACGTCCAGGTCACCTCCGTCACGGGCGGCAGCCCGGTCTACCTGGACAAGAAGGAGCTCGCACGCGGGCCGCGCGTGCTCGTCGGAACGCCGGGGCGCCTGCTCGACCACGTGTCGAGCGGAGCACTCGATCTCAGCGGCGTGCGCGAGCTGGTGCTGGACGAAGCGGACCAGATGCTCGACATGGGCTTTCGGGAAGAGCTCGAAGGCATCCTCGAGAAGACGCCCGAATCGCGTCGCACGCACCTCGTTTCCGCCACCTTCCCCGTGGGCATCCAACGCCTGGCCGAGCGCTATCAACGCGACCCCTTCGCGATCGAAGGCACGCGCCTGGGTGAGGCCAATCAGGACATCGAACACATCGGGCACTTCGTGCGCATGAACGAGCGCTACGCGGCGCTCGTCAACTTGCTCCTGTTGGCCGATGGCGAGCGCACGCTGGTCTTCGTCGAGCAACGGGCCGAGGCCCTCGAGCTCGCCGACAAGCTCGAGGAAGACGGCTTCACCGCCCTTCCGCTGAGTGGCGAGCTGGCCCAGAGCCAGCGGATCCGCACGCTGGGCGCCTTCCGCTCGGGCAACGCCAAGGTGCTGGTCGCCACGGACGTGGCCGCGCGCGGTCTCGACGTGCCCGACGTCCGGCTCGTGGTTCACACCGCCCCGCCGATCAACGGCCAGGTCTATACGCACCGCAGCGGTCGCACGGGCCGCGCCGGGCAGACCGGTCGCAGCGTCCTCTTCGCTCCGCCGAACCAACGCCGCAAGATGACGCGCCTCCTGAACGACGCGGGCGTCGACCTGCGCTGGGAAGACGTCCCCGGAGCGGACGAGATCCGCTCCGAGCTCGACCGCCGTGCGCGCCTCGCCATGACCGAGTCGCTCGACGCCGCGCTCGAAGCCGGGCCGTCGAACGAGCACCTGGCGCAGGCCGCAGAGCTCTTGAAGGAACGTCCGGCCGAGGCCGTGGTGGCAACCCTGCTCGCCCGTCTCGAACCGACGCGCCGCGCCGAACCGATGGACGTGCGCACGTTCGAGCCGCGCGACGAGCTCCGGCCGCAGGAGCGACGCAGCCACGGAAGGGACGATCGACGCGAAACACCGCACGGGAATCGTCGCGACTTCCAGAATGACCATCGCAACGAGCCGCGCCCCACGCGCCAGGACTCCCGCGGAAGCGATCGCCCCCGCGACCGACGTCCCCGCAAGGACGAAGGCCGCTCCGGTGGCCTCGCCATGGTGCGCTTCTTCATGAACCGCGGCTCGAACCAAGGCGCGACGCCTGGCCGGGTCCTGGCTGCCGTCTGCCGCCGCGGCCAGGTCAGCGGCGCCGACGTCGGTTCGATCGCGGTCCACCCCAACGCCACGACCTTCGACGTCGCGGCCGACATCGCCGAACGCTTCGAGCGCCTCGTCGAACAGCGCGATCCGCGCGATCCGCAGACGCGGATCCGACGGGATCGGGCCCGGGAGTAGGCGGCCGTCAGGCGGGACGCCCGACGCTCAACGCACGGGCTGGTAGTCCGTCGGTTGGGCGTGCGGTTCGAGGGCCAGCTCTTGGACCAGCTCGAGGCCGGTCTTTTCGACGATCTGGCGGTTGCCGGTCAGGTCGCTGGCGGTGACGCGGATCAGATCCGTGAGGCCGAGCGAGGCGGCGGCGAACTCGAAGGAGCCGTTGGCCAGGTTCGGAGCCTGCACGATCTGGCGACCGTTGACCTCGATGCGGACCGTCGCCGTACCGCGGTTGTCCCACCAGCCGATGCGGATCTTCAAGAGATCGTCGGTCAACCCGAAGTCGACGGCGGGGTGGAAACGGTCGAGCTGGTAGTCGTAGGCCGCACCGGTCACGTTGCGGGGCATGCCGTTGTCGATCCACTGCCCGAGGGTGCGTACCCACTCCGCCCAGGCCGGGTTCGACGCATCACACAACCCGAGCGCCGTGGCGTGGATCGGGGAGAAGCGGTAGCCCCAATCGCCGTTCGCGTAGTTCGGCTGATAGATCGCGAGGTCGTTGTCGCGACCGTCGGTCCGTTCGCCATAGGCCGCCCAGAACGCGGGACTCCCGAGCGCACCCATCTGGCTCGAGGCCTGATGGCGGTCGCGCAGCATGTCGTAGGCGGCCTTCTCGCCGCCGTAGCTGAGCGCGTCGAGGGCGGCGCCGTCGGTCGAGAAGGCGGCGTGGTGGCAGCTCGAGCAGTGCTGGTTGAAGCCCGGCCAGACGTCGGCCTTCCACTCCGGCGTGGGCACGGTCGGCGCGCTGGTGGCCTGTAGGACGGGCTTGCAGTCGGGATCGTAGGCGATGAAGCGCGTCGTCTTCGTCATGTCCATGGCCGGCTTGCGAGACGCCTCGGTGCCCTGGAACGGGATCCCGGTACCGGCTTCGTGCTGGTGACAACCACCACAATCGGTACGCCGCTCGCGCGGCTTCAGGCTGTGCCAGCTGCGCACGTCGACCAGCTTCATGCCGTAGGTCGCGTCGAAGAGATGGAAGTCGAAGGGCGTGTTGGCCGGGATACGGGCCATGAAGGACCAGTCGTTGTAGTTCTCCTCGAGAACGGAGAAAACGCCGAGGACCTCCGAGCTTTCCTTCTTCTTCGTGCCGTCGGTCTCGTAGTTCTCGGAGGTCATCGCCCCCAAGTCGATCTTGTTGCCCGTCAAGTTGACGCCGATCGCCAGGACGGTCTCGGGCTGCAGGTACTTGCAGAAGTCGTTCGGATCCTGGACGTAGCGCAACCCGTCGATCGGCTGCATCAACGCCTCTTCCTCGTTGTGGTTGACCGCGTTCGGGCTGAAAGGGCGATCGCCCGTGCTGCCGAGGTAGCAGTCGTAAGGGCGAACGTCGGTGTTGTAGATGGCCGACGTTCCGACTTCGGCGAAGGGCAGGCCACGCGGGATGCGCGTGTTCGGGGCGACGACCGTTTCCTTGAAGCTCTGACGCGCTTTGCCGGTGCGCTCGAGCCACGACAGGAGCGGCGTGGGCCACAGCAAGCTGTACTCGCCGGTCGAGTCTTGCACGACGTAGCGCAGCCCTTGCTCGGCAGGGACGTCGACGACGTCCCAGGCGCGGAACGGCTCCAGGTTCGGGCGGTAGGCGATCAGGGACTCGAAGATTCCGATGTTGCCGTCTGCGTCCGGAAGCCAGGTGTTCGCGCTGGTCGGCGTGTACGCCATGAGGTACTCGCCACCGATGCGCCCCGCGCGCGGCGACGAGAACTTGCCGATGTACTGCCACTGACCGTTGACCATCACCCGGTCGGACGGACCGTCTTGCGAGCGCGCGCCAATCGTCAGGTGCTCGGTGATCTGGACCGCGCTGGTGCCCCAGCTGTCGGGCACGAACTCGTTCACGCCCTGCTGGTCCATCGGCAGGAGGTGCAGCTGCCCGAAGCCCGCGTCGTTCTGGTTGTAGTAGCGAACGCCGAGGAAGGAGTCCTTCGGCTCACCCCCGACGAGCTCGGTCACGAGCGTTCCGAGGTGGAAGAGCTGGTCCCGGTGGGCGTAGCCGATCAGCGGCGCCCAGACTCCGGTCGACGACACCGCCTGTATGTCCCAACGACGGAAGCCTTCGGTCGACGACTGGTACGAGAAGGCGAAGCCGTCGCGCAGCGGAGCGGGGGAAAGCGCCGAGGTCGTCGTGTAGTGCACGAACTGGTTCGGGTGGCCCAGGCTGCCGTCGGGCAGGATGTCCGCGACGTACAGGTTGAAGTTGTGGTTCGCGTCGGTGACTTCGAAGTTCGAGTTGCCGAGCCGAGAGCGGTTCGAGACCCAGAGCGCCTTGAGCCCGGTGGCCGTGCGCATCTCGATCATGTGCATGTCCACGTTGCCCCAGTAGTTGTTGTTCGAAGCCTGAGCGAAGCTCGGGTTGACCGCGTAGCGGTTCTTGTCCGCCTCCGTCTGGAAGACGTTGAGCTTGGGGTTGCCCGTGTACTGCTTGAAGGTCAGCCGCCGGACCGCCAGCGTGGCCGGGTCGGTCGCGGGGTCATCGATCAGCGGACCGACGTCCAGCCGGTACAGATCCGACCCCTTGTAGGACGGATTGCCACCACCGTTGCCGGGCACCTCCCACAGCGAGTCGTGGAAGTAGGCGAAGTACAGCGTCCGACCGTCTTCGGACATGTTCGGCTCGACCACGGCTCCCTTCCAGAGCTCGCCGAGCGGCGTGTCGATCAGGCCGGGCGCGGTCTCGTGAACGGGGAGCGGAAAGAGCTTCTCGACAGAACCGTCGGGAAGGAGCACGAAGAGGCCCCCGCCGAGCCCTTGGGGAGCGGGATTCCCGGCCGCGATGACGTCCTGACCGAAGCGCGGCGCGTTGAAGGCGATCGCGTCGACCTGTCCGCGGTTCGACACGAAGGCGACGGGGTAGTCCGGCAGGTGGAACTTGTCCCCCGGCTGCGTCGCTGCCGTCTCGAAGGTTTGGGCCTGCACCTCGTCCGCGAACGCGAGCGCCAGGGCCAGTCCGAAACCGATTTTCGACCAAGATGACTTCAACATGGCTGCGCCCCTCCGCGGACGACTCTCCCGATACAGCGATCCTAGCCCGCTTCGGAAGGGCACGCCAGGTGAGCAGGGATCCATCGAACAGAAGGTGCGCGGCGGGCTCACAGCGCGGGCCACTCACGGGGCGGATGCGCAGTTGCTTCGCGCGAACGCGCTGTCGAAGGACGTGGCTCGGTCATCTTTTCCGCCTTTGCGCGATCGGTCCCCGGGGAACTTTCCCCTCTTGGCGTTCGTGAGGTCAGAGGGGCCTCGCGAGGGCCGTGCTGGGTCGCGGCAACAGCAGGAAAACGACGTCGGGAGGCAGGCCGATGTTCATGACATCGAGAAGCCGCGAGGCAGGGCTCGCGGTCGGGATCGTTCTAAGCTCGTTCGGGACGATGGCAGCGCAAGAGTCGCAAACGCGTGCGACTTCGCTCGCCCACTGGGAGGGGACGTCGTTCGCGCCCGACGATCCCCCACCCGGTCTCGCGGAGCCCACGGCGCGGGCGATCCGCGACGTGGCTCCATGGGCGCAAGCGCTCGGCTACCGGATCGATATCGACGGCTCGCAGGAAGTCGTCTACGTCTCGCGGCACGAGGGCAAGGTGCTGGCGCACGAGCTCGCGCTCGTCCGCAAGACCCACGCGCTCTTCGAAGAGCTCCTTCCGCAGCCCGAGCGGGCTGGTGAGACCTCGGGGATTCCGGCCACGACGACGAAGCGTTGGGGCGCCCAGCTCTTCGTTCCGGATCGCGAACCGGTCGTGCTCGTCGACCTGGACGCGAAGGCCCACCTGGATGCCTACCTGGACCACGTCGAGAAGGAGAAGCCCCACCTCGGCGGCTGGACGCGCTCGGTTCGTGGCAGCACGGGCTTCGTCTCGGAAGCGACGCAGGCGGGCGGCTGGCTCGCGAACCCGGCCGGACTCGAGATCGGGACCGTCTGGCGCACGGACCACGAGCTGGTCCACCGCCTCGCGTGCCTGCTCCTGCACCGGCGTTTCGGCGAGCTGCCACATTGGGTCCGCACGTCCTTCGGGTGGGCGCTCGAGGAACGCGCCCTGGGGGCCATCTACCACTTTCCGGGCCGTGACGACTTCACCGGCATCGACGAGCACGAGGGTTGGGAGCCCGAACTGAAACGCGCCTTCCGGGGCCGCAAGAAGAAGCCCGTTCAGCTCGCGGAGTTCGCGGACTGGAAGCGCGGCCGCTGGGACCTGGAGCAGGCGATGCTGTCCTGGGGTGCGATGCGCTACCTGTTGACCCATCGCACCGCTGAATTGGGTGCTTGGCTCGAAGCCGTGCGCGTGCACACGAAGGGACACTCGATCGTGACCCAGGCGGACGGAAGCTGGCAGCTCGTGCCCGGCTTCACGGTGGATGTGGGAGTCCAGGGCGAGCTCATGCGCGAGCTCGTGGGCCCGGATGTCCTGACCGAGATGTCCGAATCGTTCCGCCTGGGCAAACGCTACAAGCCCGGGCGCTGAGGGGAGTAGCCGAGTCCGGGCGCGGGAGGTAGCCTCTCGCCTGTGAAGCGCTTGAATCGCGAAGAGGCTCGGATCGTGGGCACCTTGGTCGAGAAGGAGCTCACGACTCCCGACGCCTACCCCCTGTCTCTGAACGCCCTGGTCGCCGGCTGCAACCAGAAATCGAACCGGGATCCCGTGGTCGACTATTCGGAGGCCGAAGTCCGGCTGATGATCGACGGCCTTCGACCGAAGGGCTGGGTCGGCGCCAAGAGCTCGCACGGCGCGCGCGTGGAACGCTACCACCACTGCGTGCGCGAGGTGCTCGGGCTGCACAACCGCGAGGTCGCGGTCCTGACCGAGCTCCTGCTGCGCGGAACTCAGGCGCCGGGCGAGCTCCGGACACGCGCTCGACGCATGGCTCCGCTCGACTCCCTGGACGAGCTGCATGCGGCCCTGCACATCCTCACCGAGAAGGGCCTCGTTCGCGAACACCCGCCGACGCCCGGCTCGCGCGCGACGCGCTATGGCGAACTCCTGAGCGACACGGGAGTCGAACCGGCGCCGACCTCCACCACAGCGCCGACCGCCGTCCCGGCTCCGAACCGGGCGGCCACGCCCGCGGCCCCCGCTCCGGCCGGCCCCGTGCCCGCCACCGAAGCGCGCATTCTTTTCCTCGAAGCCGAGGTCCGACGGCTGCGCACCCAGCTCGAAAGCCTGGCGGAGAAGCTCGGAGAGCCCCTCGAGTGAGTCCGAATCGCGACCGCGGTGTATCCTGAAAACGATGAACGCCGTCGAAGTCAAGAGTCCCGGGCCGCTGGTTTACGGCATCTTCCTGCTCTCGCTGGGAGTCCTGGGCTTTGGAATCTGGAAGACCGTGACCAAAACCTCGGAAGCGGCCCCGACCGAACCGGTCCCCGAGGAGCTCTTCGGGCCGAGCTACGTCTCCTGGGCCGGGCCGGTCGGACCCAACTGGAACCAGATCGAAATCATGCTCGAGCGCGAATGGCCCGTCGGCACGACCGCCACGATCCAGCTCTGGTCCGACAACTTCAGCCTGTTGGCGAACAGCGGTGAGCTGAAGGGCCGTTCCTGGACCCTGCCCCGCGACCTGGCGCGGCGCTTGCCGGACACGCTGCAAGTGGAGGTCACGACGTACAAGAAGGGTGAGCGGACCAGCTCCTGGCGCGAAACGGTCTCCCTGGACTGAGGAGCTGTTCGCGGCCGCCTGGCAGCCCCCGAGCAGTCCCCTGAGTCGTCCCCAGAGGAGACACTTCCTATTCCCCTTCAAGACGCAGGTGAGCGGGCGTCGACACCCAAGCTTCACTCCTCCCCTGATCCCCCTCTCTGGTCAGCCCGTGAAGGTCGAAGAACCCACTCAGGACGAGCTCTCCCTGCTCCTCTCCAAATGTCGTCGCCTGCTGCGCAGCATCCTGCAGGTCAACCGCAACGACAACGACGCCTCGGCGCTCGAGCGTGTGCGAATGGCCCGTGATCACGTCCAGCTCGCAGTCGATGCCCTGGAAGCGTCGACCGAAGCGCGGCCAGGCTTGTTCACGGACTTCTCGCACATGCTGATGACGGCCAAGAGCGCCTCCGTCGAGGTCGCGGAGCCGAAGGACGAGGACCGCCTGGATCTGGCGGGAAACACGCGCGCGATTCCGCTGCCGGACCTCTTGGCCTTCCTGCAGATGCAGGCCAAGACCGGTGTGCTCGAGATCGACATCCAGAGCGAGAAGATCTCCCTGGTGTTGGACGAGGGTCATGTGATCCACGCGACCAGCGACACGTCGCCCATGGGACATCGCCTGGGAGACATCCTGATCGAGCGGGGTGTGATCACGCGCTCGCGGCTCGACGAACTCCTGGCTTCCTCGGGGCGCGACCCCAAGCGCATCGGCGAGGTCATGGAGATCGAAGGCCTCATCTCCCACGACCAGCTCGTCCAGGCGCTCGAAACCCAGGTGCAAGGCATCTTCGACCGCCTCTTCCTGTCTCACGACGTCACCTACGTCTTCCGAGATGGGCACTCCGAAACGGTGCCGCTCCTGCGCATGAACGTCGTCAACCTGCTGCTCCAGAGCAGTCGTCACAACGACGAGGAAAGCAGCACGGACTTCTGAATCCGCCATCGGCGCGCGAGCCAGCGCCGCCCACGAAAAAGCGGCGTGGCCCTCGGGGCCTCGCCGCTTTTCGTTACAGATCGCGGGTCGGTATCAGTCGACCTGGAAGACCCACTCGCGGTTCGATTCCGGCAGCGGGAACTGGAACGGCAGCGGAATCCTCAGACTCTGGAAGTAGAGGGTCGTACCGGGCAATCCAACGACGCTGGCCATGATGGTCGTGACACCATCCACACCGATCAGATTCGCGCCCAGATTCGTCGTCTGCGTGAAGACGTTGCCCAGGCTGAGGTTGATCTTGCCTGGCAAGACGCTGGGGATCGCCGAGGTCGAACCGACGAGCAGATGGATCTCGCCGGGGTTGCCGCCGAATGTCACGGGGAAGCCCGCGGCGAAGACAGGATTGCCGTCGTCGCCGGTTCCGCACTGCAACGCCGGGGTCGAGTTGGGAACGACCGTAACCGGGGACGAATCACTGTTCACGCCGTTCGTCACGCCGATGGTGTGCGGACCGAGGTTCGTGTCCGGCATGTCGAAGGAGAGCGTAAACTGGTTGACCAGCGAGAAGTTCGTCGCGATCGGCGAGCCGTCGAGAGTGATCTGCGTGCCGAGGTCGAAGCCGGTTCCCGTGATGAGGATCGTCTCGTCCGTACCCGGAATAAGCCGGTCGATCACCGACGGGAAGACTCCCACCATCGAGATCGCGAAGAGCTCGCCGTCGACGTCCGCCGGGTAGGCGTTGGACAGGTTGGCGAAGCCGGTGCCGTTGTTGCGCACCAGCACGTCACCCGAGCCCGCCGCGGCCGGAATGGCGATCTGGATCTGGGTCCCACCCCCGGTCGAGTTGACTCCCGAGACGATGAGCCGCGGGTTGGGGTTCGTCGAAGTGATGTTCTCGTTCGTGAACCACACTTCGTTGTTCGACGTCGAGAAGTTGAAGCCCGTGATCGTGATGTTCGCCAGACCGCCGTCGATCGAGACGTTGGTGATCTCGGGCTTGCTGCCGGACTTCGCACCGTAGATGAACTGCACGCCGGCCTGGTCGTCGGCCGCGATGCTGCGCTGGCCGTTGCCGTTCGGAGTCGACGGGAACATCGTGGCCGCGTTGACGTTCGAGTGCCCGAGGCCGAGCGAATGCCCGAATTCGTGCGTGCCGACGCCTTGGATGTCGAAACGACCACCGACGGCGAAACCGGGACCATCGTCCCAGGTCAAACCGTTGTCGCAGAACTTCATGGTCCAGCCGGAGGGACTTCCCCCACCCTGCACGAAGGCGAGCACGCCCGCGGAGCACGAGCCGATCACGGAAACGATGTTGTCGTTCAGGTCGCCAGCGCCGGACGGGGTCCCCATCCAGGCGAAGTCGAAGTTGGCGCCACCGTCCCCGAGCGTCTGGGTCGGATCGCCGGAGCCGTCGCCGTGGAGGCCGCTGCCCCATTCGACGGCCGCCTTCCAGACCGCCATTTCGGCGCCGACGGATCCGGGGAAGCTCGCGTGCTTGTCGGTGTTGTCGTTGGCGGTCGCGTCCGCGAACGTGTTGCGGAATCGGAAGTCACGCACCGTGAGGCCCAGGCTGCCGCCGAGGGTCGAGAAACCCTCGGAGACTTGCGCCGGGGCGACGAAGACGGTGGCAGCCCCGAGGGCGATCGTCGGAAGAACGAGTTTGAGTGCTTTCATGGGTGTTGTCTCCCGGCTTAGCGCCGTTCCTCGCGTTGCTGACGTTCGACCTTGGCCTGGTGCAGGCGCTTGATCTCGACGTCGAGGTTCGCGAGCGACGTGTTGCGCTCGATCGCATAGCCGGGGCCACGGCCCAGGACCGTCGGGCCGCTCGGACCCTCCAG
>JAJDEW010000070.1 GCA_029259595.1 Planctomycetota bacterium
GCGGCGGGCTTCTTCGGCGGGTGGGTCGACGGCCTCGTGATCTGGCTCTATTCCACCCTGTCGTCGGTTCCCTACCTCGTGCTGCTCGTCCTGGTGGCCTACCTCTTCACCGGCGGACCGCTCGACGGGACGCTGATCCCCGTCTACGCGGCCTTTTGCCTGACGTTCTGGATCGGACCGTGCCGCGTGGTCCGTGGCGAGACGATGAAGCTCAAGGAGCTCGAGTACGTGCAGGCCGCCACCGCCGTCGGCTTCGGCCGCATGAAGATCCTCCTGCGCCACGTGCTGCCGAACACGGCGCACCTCATGTTCATCAACTTCTCGCTGCTCTTCATCGGTGCGGTCAAGTCGGAGGTCATCCTGTCCTTCCTGGGCCTCGGCGTGAAGGAGGGGTCGAGCTGGGGGATCATGATCAGCCAGGCGCGTCAGGAGGTCATCCGTGGCTTCTTCTGGCAGATCGGTACCGCCACGGTCTTCATGTTCGGGCTCGTTCTGGCGTTCAACATCTTCACGGACGCGCTGCAAGACGCCTTCGACCCGAAGCACGTGGAGGGTTGAGATGACGAGGCAACCCATTCTCTCCGTGCGCCATCTGTCGACGTGCTTTCGCACCGATCACGGAGTCGTCACGGCCGTCGACGACGTCAGCTTCGACCTCTACCCCGGGGAGACCTTGGGGATCGTCGGCGAGTCGGGCTGTGGCAAGACCGTGACGTCGAAGTCGATCATGCGCCTGTTGCCCGAGCACCTGTCGTTCCTGAAGCCGGAGAGCGAGATTCTCTTCGAGGGCAAGAACCTGGCACGGGTCGACGAAGGGACGATGCGCGACGTGCGCGGCGCGAAGATCGCGATGATCTTCCAGGAGCCGATGACGTCGCTCAATCCCGTCTTCACCGTCGGGTGGCAGCTGGACGAAGTGCTGCGCTATCACACGGAACTCGATCGCGACGGCCGGCGCGCGCGGGCGATCGAGATGCTGCGGCTGGTCGAGATCCCGAACGCCGACAAGCGCATGGGGGAGTATCCCCACCAGCTGTCGGGCGGCATGCGCCAACGCGTGATGATCGCGATGGCGCTGTGCTGCGAGCCGGACATCCTGATCGCGGACGAGCCGACGACGGCCCTCGACGTGACGATTCAGGCGCAGATCCTGCAGCTGATGGAGAGCCTGAAGACCAAGCTCGACACCGCGATCATGCTGATCACCCACGATCTCGGCGTCGTGGCCCAGGTCTGCGATCGCGTGCTGGTCATGTACGCGGGCCGCGCCATCGAAGAGGCCGGCATCCGCGAGATCTTCAAGCGACCCCGGCACCCGTACACGAAGGCACTCTTGGACTCGATTCCGAAGGCGGGCCAGCGCCGCCGCGGCGAACGCCTGGCGACCATCCCCGGCATCGTGCCGAGCTTGTTCGAACTGCCCGTCGGCTGCCGCTTCCAGGAGCGCTGCGCCTATCGCGAAGCGCGCTGCGACGCCGAGGAACCCGCCTTGGTCCCGAGCGACGACGGACGCGCCGTACGCTGCCACTTTCCGTTGAATCCGGGCGACGCTCCGCAGCCGGAGATTTCTTGATGGCGCTCCTCGAAGTCCGCGACCTCGTCAAACACTTCCCCGTTCGCGGCGGGCTCATGAACCGCGTCGTCGGCCGCGTGCATGCGGTCAACGGCGTCTCGTTCTCGGTCGAGCGCGGCGAGACCGTCGGGATCGTGGGGGAGTCGGGCTGTGGCAAGTCGACCCTGGGCAAGTGCGTGATCCGCCTGCACGAGCCGACCTCGGGCTCGGTGCGCTACGACGGCCAGGAGCTCGCCTCGCTTTCGCACGGCGAGATGATGCCCTTCCGCCGACGCATGCAGATCATCTTCCAGGATCCGTATTCGTCGCTGAACCCGCGCCTGACGGTGCGGGCCATGCTGCGCGAGGTGCTCGCGTTCCATGGTGCCGCGAAGGGACCGGCGATGGACCAGCACATCGACGAGCTGATCCAGAAGGTCGGCCTGCGCGTCGAGGCGGCCGAGAAGTTTCCGCACGAGTTCTCGGGCGGACAGCGCCAGCGCATCGGGATCGCACGCGCGCTGGCGCTCGAGCCCGAGTTCCTGGTCGCCGACGAGCCCGTCTCGGCCCTCGACGTCTCGATTCAAGCCCAGGTATTGAACCTCTTGATGGATCTGCGCGAGGAGTTCGGGCTGACCCTGCTCTTCGTTTCGCACGACCTCAAGGTGATCGAGCACTTCTGTGACCGCGTCGTCGTGATGTACCTCGGCTACCTCGTCGAAGAGCTCTCCTGCGAAGGCCTGCACGAGCGCGCCCAGCACCCCTACACGCGCGCCCTCCTGGGCGCCAACCCGATCAACGACCCCGACGAACGCCGCGAACTGGTCGTCCTCCAGGGTGACGTCCCGAGCCCCTACGACCTCCCGAAGGGCTGCCCCTTCGCCGGCCGCTGCCCGCTGGTCATGGACCGCTGCCGCGCCGAGATGCCCCCGCTCGAAGACGGCCCCGACGGCTCGCGCGTCGCGTGCTTCGCGGTGGAATAGGGGGGGAGTCGGGCTGGGGGGTCGTTCGCTTCGCTCGCGAGCGGAGTGCGGCGAGCGGCGTGCGCGGTGAAGGGGATTCCGCCAGCACGAATCGACACGGCCGCGCGGGACGCAACCCGGGGGCCGAGCGATCCGAGAGTCGCGGGCCGTCACCTCCTCAGGACGCGGCGCACACTGCGTCGTGCGCCTGTGCCTGATTGCGCGGCTGCGCCGCGCAACGGCACCTCACGGAGCCTGCGACTCCGAGGCTACGGCCCGCCTGCGGCGGGCCTGCGCAGCCTTCGTCGTGCGCCTGCGCCCGCGACCTTCGACCAGGTTGACGGACTCCTCGCGGACTTCGACGCCGGTCCCGGATCCAGGGCGATGGCGGGGCGGCGGAGCGCAGGCCCGCCGCAGGCGGGCCGTAGCACAGCCTCGGAGCCGCAAGGCTCCGTGACGTGCCGTTGCGCGGCGCAGCCGCGCAATCAGGCACAGGCGCACGACGGAGTGCGCGCCGCGTCCTCAGGTGGTTGGGGCTCGCGATCCCCGAGTCGGAGGCCCTCGGGTCGCGCCGCTCGCGGGAGGGATCGGCTCGTCCTCGCGGAAGCCCGTGTCATCGCGCGCAGCGATGCGCGCGCAGCGCGCGAGTCCGTCCGAGCCATAGCGTCTCGCCGCGGAGCGCTTCTCGGTACCGTCCTTCGGAAGCGCCTCGCCGCACCCCACACCCCGCGCCCTACTCCAGGCCGTAGTGATCGCGCAGGATTTCGCGGAGCTCGTCGAAGTCTTCGACGATGTGGTCCGGTTCGATGCCGGTGCCTTCGAGGTCGTGCTTGGCGGCGCGGCGGGCCCAGACGGCGATCATGCCGATCGTCTGGGGGGGAGCGATGTCGTGGGGCGGGTTGTCGCCGACGTACATGACCTCGCTGGGTTCGAGACCCATGTCGCGGCAGGCCAGGGCGTAGAGCTTGGGGTTGGGTTTGGAGATCCCGATCTGCTCGGAGATGAAGATCGACTTGGGCTCGAAGAAGGGCAGGATCCCGAGTCGGATGAGCTTCTCGGCCTGCTTGATCGTGAGGCCGTGCGTGATGATGCCCGTGCGCAACCCCATCTGTCGCAGCGAGCGTAGGAGCGGGAAGACATCGCCGAAGGGGGCCAGCTCGCGGAACTTCGTGTCGTGGTAGGCGACGACGCCGGCCGCCACGACGAGCGCGGGATTGACGGTGTCGAGCGACTTGGCGCGCAGCCGTCGCAGGAGCTGGTCGAAGTGAGCGTCGTAGTTCGACGTGAACTCGGTGATGACCTCTTCGAGTTCCCGCAGCACGTCTTCGGGCGGTAGATCGAGACCGGCGGCGACCATCGCCTTCACGGCGTTCCAGCGCGCGATGCGCGCGAACTGGGTCGTCGAGAAGAGCGTGTCGTCGAGGTCGAAGAGGACGGCCTTGAGCATGGCTCCAGGCTAGCTATCCGCCCGGACGAGGACAAACCCCACGAAAACGGCCGACCCCGCCAGAGCGGGATCGGCCGTGATCGGGGGAAGGGGATTTCCTAGCGGGCTTCGAGGTGAGCCAACTCTTCCTTCACGTCGGTGATCCAGGCGCGGATCATGATCATCATGCTCTCCTTCTCGTCGCTGTAGCCCTCTTCCTTGAAGAAGAAGCCGACCAGCGGGACGTTGGCGAGCCACGGCACTTCCGCCCGGCGTTCGATGTTGCGGACGCGGGACAGGCCGCCGACCAGGATCGAGCCACCGTCGGGGACGATCGCGGTCGTGAAGACGCTCTGCACTTCGAGCTCGGGCAGCTGGAAGGTGACCGCGGCGGTCGAGCCGGACAGGGTCGTGGAGAAATCGGTCAGCGCCACGATCCGGGCCACCGTCGGCTGGACCTCGAGGGTCAGGTACCGGCGGCTGTGGTGGATGGTGGGGCGGACGTCGAGCACGATGCCTTCGGTCAGGACGTTGATGATCGGGTCGGCGATCGCCTCGAACTGGGCGACCTCGACGTCGAAGTCCTGCACGTAGGCCTGCTGGTTGATGACCGTGACGTAGGCGCGCTGGGTGTTGTGCACCGAGAGCACCTGGTCGTTGATCAGCTCGACGTTTTCGTTCTTCTCGACGAGCGTCAGGATCGCGGAGATCTGGATGTCGTTGAGGAAGGTCCACTGGGCCGTCAGGCCACCGACGGTGGACAGGGCGTTGCCGAGCGGCGAGCCGAAGAAGTTCTCGGTGCGGCCCTTGAAGTCGCCGTCGTTGCCGTCGTCGTAGAAGAAGCCCGAGCTCGGGGGACCGGCCGCGAGGCCCGTTCCGTTGTTGTCGAGGCCGAGACTCGAGTTGTCCTCGAGGCCCTGTGTGAAGTCGTCGAGGTCGGTGAACGGGACGCCGGGGTTGTCGAGGCCGCGGAAGTCGACGCCGATCTCCTGCAGGAAGTTGTCGGCGATCGTCATGAACTTCGACTCGATCGTGACGAGCGAGGCGCTGAAGCGGCGCAGGTCCTCGAGGAACTGGCGCACCTTGCGCTGCACCTCGGGCGTCTGCACGACGACCATGTTGCCGCCCTCGATCGTGATCGAGATGCCGTCCTGGTCCCAGGAACCGACCGAGACGTTCTCTTGAACGAGCGTCGCGAGGTCATCGGGCTCGTTGATCGTCGGACGCTCGCCGATGCCGCCGAAGGGGCCGCCACCGTCGTCGTCCTCGAGCTCGTCGGGCAGGCGCAAGCGGTTGATGCGCGGGCCGAGGAAGTCGGTCAGACCGAAGATGAGGTCCTGCACGTCGTGGTTGTAGATGACGAGCTCGCCGCGCGCCTTCTCGATCGTCGTGACCAGGATGGCGTCGTGGCGGATCGTCCAGGTGACGTCCTCGCCTGCCATGTCGGTGACGAGGTTCAGCACCTCTTCGGCCTTCAGCGGGTTCGGGAAGTCGAAGTCGAACAGCGCGCCGGCGTCGACCGCGGCCTCTTCGGCCAAGGCATCGACCACGAAGGGCAGGCCGGTGATGACGCGCAGGCCGTCGATCACGGAGATCAGGCTCTCCTCTTCGTTCACGGTGAAGCCCGGCAGGCGCGTGGTCGAGAGCTGGTTGCGCAGCACGATCTCGCCCGGCGAAACCGTCGCGGTGAGGTCGATGCCCCGGCGCCGTGAACGCACCTCGGTGATCTCGCGCCAGAATTCCTCGTCCGGCAGGTTGATGACCTCGGTGTAGGGGATCCGTAGCGCGTCCATCTCTTCGTGCCAGCGCGTGTACTGCTCACGCTTGGCGCGCAGGAAGTCGGCGCGGACCTTCTTGCGACCGGCCCGGAAGGCGGTGTTGCGGATCTCCTGGGCGCGCTCGTTGCGCGGCTCTTCGCGCAGGACGCGGTCGGCAAAGGAGATCGCCTCGTCGTAGTCCTCGGCGTTGAAGGCCGCGATGGCCTCGCGCATGAGGTTCTGGATGATCGCGCGGCGACGCAGGCGGTCGTTTTCCTCGCGCTGCTTCAGCGAGGCGAGGGCACCGCGCCGCGACTCTTCCTCTTCGCTGGCCATGGCCGACTCGCGCTGGGCGCGGGCGGTTGCGAGCAGGGCTTGCGCCTCTTCTTCGAGTCCACCCCAGTCGACCTGGTAGGGCGCCCAGCGGATGTGGTCGAGGGCCAGGCCCAGCTCGACGATCGCGTCGTCGTACTCGCCGCGGGCGAGCAGCACCTTGGCCTTGCGGTAGTTGTCCCGCGCCTCTTCGCGCAGTTGCTGGACCCGCAGCTCGTACTCACGTTCGAGCTCCTGGGTCACGGTCTGCGTGCTGCCGGTCTCGCGACCGAGCAGCGAGCCGACCTCGCTCATGAGAGCGCGCGCTTCCTGGTTGTTGGGATCGATCTGCAACGCGGCGGCGAGCTCGCGCTCGGCCTCTTCGAGCCGCAGCGCTTCCTGGAAGGAGCGGGCGTTGACGATGTGTTGCTCGATCAGAAGCGCGCGCTTCTGTTCTTCGAGCGTCAGGCGTTCCCAGGCCTGATCGAGAGTGTCCCCGGCACCTTCTTGCTCGCCGGATCCCGCGCTGGGATCCGCACCGACGACGTCGTCGCCGGGCGCTTCTTGCGTCGCGGGCGTGGTGGGGGCGTCTTCGCGATTCGAACTCGACTTGCAGGCAGCCGAGAAGACCGTCGCAAGGCAAAGCGCGTAGGCGACTTTCCTCATCGTTCAGCTCTTAGCAGGGGGCGTTCTTGGGGGGGGCCAGAGTGGCGCTTGCTCTACCGAGCTCGAGGCCGTGGGCTACCGTTCGATTCGTGTGGCGTCGCCGCAGCCGAAGCAGCGGCGGGGTCCGAAGCGAAGCAGGTGGCGTAGGTTCGAGTCCGGGGTGGCACGCGAGCGCCGCGGCCCGTGGGGGGTCATTCCGACGGCGGGAGTCAGGCCTTCGGAAGGAGCGGCAGCATAGCCCCTCGAAGGGGATCTGGCAAACGCGTTATCGAAGAAACAACCCCCTGCCAAATAAGCACTTAGGGCGACGGACGGGGCGCTCACGAAGGACCTTCGAGCGGGCCGCGAAGACGGGCCGCGGCGGGTCCTCGCGCGCGCCCCGTTCGTCGCCATGGAGCGCGCGGCCGCGGGCGTGCGCTGCGCTAGCGCGCCGGCGTGCTCGCGCCCGCGAAGGTGACGTCGCGCCAACCGCAAAGAAGCGCGCGATCGAGCACCGCGACGACGTCGGCGAGGACGGTGCCGGGTTCCGCGACGAGCGTGGCGGAGCGCTCGGGGTCAGTGGTGTGGATCCGTCGCAGGAGACCTTCGAGCTCGGCGACACCCGTCACCTGGCGCGGTCCGACCCGGTAGGCGAGCCGACGACCCTCGAACTCGAAGCGACCGCTTCCCTGGGTCGAGCGCGCGCCCGTCTCGACGCGGCGACCTTCGTCGACCACGCGGATGCGGATTTCGAGCGAGTGCACGGGCTCTTGGTCGGTGCGGTTCGCGCCGACGTCCTTCGGAAGGTAGGCGGACAGCTTGCCGTCGAGCGTCTTGAACTTCAGGGTCACCAGGAAGAAGACCAGGAGGAGGAAGGTGACGTCGATCATCGGCGTCAGCTCGAGCCCGAAGCCAGCGTCCGTTTCCGGTTTGCGTCGCTTCAAGCTGCTTCCTCCCTGGGACCTACTTCTTGTACTCGCCGACGAAAGTGATGTCCTGATAACCGGCGTCGACCGCGACGTCGAGCACGGGGACGATGTCGCCGTAGACCGTTCCGGGGCGCGAGTCGATCGTCGCCGGGCGCTCGGGATCGGCGTCGATCATGCGCCGCAGGCTCTTCGCCAGCTCGTCGATCTCGGAGGTGCTCCGCGGGCCGACCTGGTAGCGCAGCTTGCGACCGATGTACTCGAAGCGGCCTTCGCCGCTGTAGTCCTTGGTCATGTCGTTGGGGTCGACGCGCTTGCCCTCGGCCACGACCGTGATCTTGATCTCGACCTTCTCCTTGGGCTCGGCGTCGGAGGTGTTCACCCCGACGTCCTTAGGGAGGTAGGCGGAGAGCTTGCCTTCGAGCGTTTTGAACTTCAGGGTCAACAGGAAGAAGATCAGGAGCAGGAAGGTGACGTCGATCATCGGCGTCATCTCCATCTCGAACTCCTCTTCGGCGATATCTGTCAGGACCGACATCACTCACCTCCCGTCTTGCGGGCTTCTTTCGCCTTCTCGTCTTCCGCCGCGGCCAGCTCGAGCTTCCAGATTTGGATGCCCTTCTTGCCGCACACTTCCATGATGCGCTGGATGTACTTGAACGGCGTGTTCTGGTCCGCGCGGATCAGGAGCGGGTTGTCCGGGATCTTCGGCCCCGACTTCCCTTCGGAGTTGAGGTAGTCCCAACCCTTCTTGTAGCCGCCCGCCAGCATCTGGCGCGCCTGGTCGGCCAGGAAGGCCTCGACCTTGGAGAGGTCCTCCGACTCGGGGTCGTACTTCGTCTCCCGCTTCACGATCACTTCGCCGGTGTGGAGGATGTTCATGACCGGCCGAACGATCTTCGGGTCGGGCTTGTCCTCGACCGCGGACACCGCGACCGGCAGCTTGAGCTCTTCGAGGTCTTGCTGCGTCAGGTCGGTGATGATCATGAAGAAGATGATGAGCAAGAACACGACGTCGATCATCGGCGTCATGTTCATCTCCATCTCGACGTCAGCGTCGTGCTTGTTGATGTTCATGCTGGAACCCTGTTCCGCGGGAGCCTCCGCGGAGGCTCGGTGCACGTCTGAATCTATCGAGCCCGACCGCGGCGGCTACGGTCGGGCCCGTCGGAAACTCGCTCAGGTGGCGGGACGGAAGCGCTCGAAGAGGTCTTCGACGATCGCGCCGACTTCGATCACCGAACGCACCAGGTTGTTGCGCAGGTAGGCGAAGGCCGCGGTCGTGGGGATGGCGACGACGAGTCCGAAGAGCGTCGTCAGAAGGGCCTGCGAGATACCGCTCGCCAGCTCGGCGGGGTTCGCCTGACCGCCGGAAGAGGCGATCGTCTTGAAGGCGAGCACCATACCCGTCACCGTCCCGAGCAACCCCATCATGGGGGCCACGTTGGCGATCAGGGAGAGCCAACCCACCTTCTGGTGCAGCTTGACGGCTTCCTCGTCGCCCATCTCTTCGATGGACTTTTCGATGACCTCGAACGAGTGACCGATCTTCGAGATGCCGGCGCCGCAGATGCGCGTCAGGAAGGTGGGCTCGTTCTCGCAGAGCTCCATCGCTTCCTGGAACTGACCTTCGTCGAAGAGCGCTTGGATCTCGTCGATCAGCTCCGGCGGGGCCAGCTTCTCGCGCTTCAGGGAGACGAAGTTCTCGATGACGACCGCGAGGGCCACGATCGAGAGCGCGATGATGAGCCAGCCGAAGATGCCGGAATCGGCGATCAGCTCGCCGATCGACAGCGAAACGTCCTCGCTCGCGGCGCCCGCGGCGGCGTCCTCCTGGAGACCGAAGACGGGGGTTGCGAGGAAGGTGAACAGAAGGGTGAGAGGCAGTGCCCGAGAGGCGAACGACAGCACTCGGGAACGGATCGATTGGGAATCCATTCTCGACGTTACTCCTGGGAGGTTGTCCGGATGGGGGTGGTGGTGTGAACGGCACACCGGAGGTGGCTTGGCGTTGGTGGACGCTCGGATCCGCGGATCAAAGGCCCTTCAACAATTCCTGGGCGCGTAGGACGGCAGGGGTGTCCCCATAGCGCTCTTGGACGGTGGCGAGCCAGGTCTTGGCGTCGGCTCGTGCGTTCGTGTACGACAGCTTCAGCGCGCACTCCGCGAGTCCGACGAGGGCGCGCGCGGTGTTGTCGCGGTCGGTGTGATCGATGGCGGAGACGGCCGCGAACTCGAGCTGGGCCGCCCGGAAGTCGCCGTTCGAAACCAGCGCCTCGGCCAGCCCCAGCTTGGCGCCGAAGCGCAGCGCCGCGTCGTGCTTCTCGGCCGAGCGCAGCTGACCCTCGAAGAAGGTCTTGGCCTGGCCTGTGTTGCCTTCGGCGAGCAGTTTGAAGCCCTCGCCGAGCCGCGCGCGGGCCTGCAGACGCAGAAGGTCGAGGCGCCGGGGCGAATCCGCGTCGAGGGCCGCCAAGTGGCGGGGGAGAGCTGCTTCGAGCGCGCCGAACAGGGTCGCGGCCTTCTGCGTCTCGCCGGCCGCGAGGTAGGCATCGGCGGCACCGAGCCCCGCTCGGAACGAGACCACGGCCGGGTAGCCGGCCTTGGGCGTCTCGCCGGAAGCCTCGTGGAAGAGCGACTCGAAGAGCCCCGCTGCTTCCGCGGCATCGCCACCGATGCGCGTCGCGCGCGCCTGCAGGAAGCGCGCGTCCGGAACGGCGCGGTTGTTCGGAAAGTCGTCGAGGAAGCGCTGTGCCTCGGCCTTCGCCGCGCCGAAGGCCGTGGCATCCTGTGCGCCGTGGCGCATCAGGGACTGCACGGCGCGCAAGCGCGCGTCGGCCTGGACCACGGGGCGCGCGCTCGCGTCCCCGGCCGCGAGAGCGAACATGGAGGCCGCGTTCTCGAAGTCCTCGCGCTGGAAGTAGGCCAGGCCGTCCTGGTAGGAGGGCGGGACAGCGCCGAACGTCACGCGTTGCACTTCGTTGGACTCGAACGTGCGCTCGCGTCCGCTCGATTGGGTGATCGTGATCTTGTCGAGTTCGTTCGCCGTCACCGTCCCCGACATCGTGTTCAGGACGCCGCGATTGTTGCGCCACAGCACCTGGTCGGGACGCGCGTTCGACTCCTGCGTCGCCGCGGAGGCGCCGAGGGCGAACACGACGCACGCCAGAGCGGCTCCGATCGAGCGCCCGAAGTGATGGCGGGGAAAGAACTTGGGAATGATCATCGGTCGCGGTGGGGCGGGTATTCTAGCTGCGCGAAGGAAGTCAACAACTCGGAACTTGGCGCGGGGCTCAGCGGACCTTGGTCAAGAGCCACAGGAAGCGCTGCTGCAGGACGTCGTCGCCACAGGGCTCGGCGATGATCGCGAGGTCGTTCGACTGCGTGATGATCTTGAGCTCCTCGATCTTCTCCTTGGCGAGCAGCGTCTGCTGGGAGTCGTCCTGACCCCAGCGGTAGAAGTTGTAGGCCCGGTCGAACTTGAGCTGGTACCACTCGCAGGTGTAGTTCTCGGCCCGCGCGACCAGCTTCTGGTAGACCTCCGAGGCCTCGCGCAGGCGATCGACGCCGCCGACCCCCGGGACCTCGACGACGTTTCTGGCATCGCCCTCGACCCAACCCGAGACCGAGCGGCACCAGTTGTGCGCGACCTCGGCGGACGGCTTGCGGGTGTCGGTGTCGTCCTCGAGGTCGGGCATGAGCGGATCGAGCACCGCGAAGGCGTCCGGGATGCGCTTCTGGGCCAGGAGGGCCTCGCCGAGCAGGGGCTTGACGGCCGTCTCGATGACCTTCGCCTCGGCGGGGTCGCTCTCGAAGGCCGCGAGGGCGTTGGCGAGCACCTGCTCGACCCGATCCCAGGCCCCGAGGTCGACCCAGAGCGCGGCTTCGACCCGCAGGTTCGTGAGGCTCGGGGCGGACAGGCCGTTGTAGATGCCCATGTACTCCGCCATCTGGCGCTTGAGCGACTTGGCGGCCTCGGCGTTGCCCGCGGCTTCGGCCTTCTCCTGTTCGGCCTTCAGGTACTTGTAGATGTCGTAAGCCGCCACGCCGGTTCGGCTGTGAGTGGCGTACTTGTCCATCATCCTCTCTTGGACGGCCTTGGCGGCCTCGACGTCCTTCTGGCTCAGGTGCGCGTCCTGCAGCATGTAGAGCGCGTTCGGCCCGTAGCTGTCCTGGTTCGGGAACTTCGTGTCGAAGCCCGTCAACCACTGGATCGCCTCGGCCCAGTCTTGCTTCGCGTAGGCGATGCGTCCGAGATAGAAGGTCGCGAGCGCGCGCGCCTTCTGGCGCGTGGCGATGCGACGCTCGGAGGTCAGAGCGTTGGTCGGGTCGGTGATGAAGTCGTTCAGGTAGGCCAGCCACTCCTTCGTGGCGCCGTCCGTGTCGCTCATCTTGTAGAGACACAGGGCGGCCTTGACCTTGGCCTCTTCGTGCGAGTTCGTGCCCGGCGGAACGTCGACGAACTTGGCGCGTGCGCCGGCGAAATCGCCGTCGTCGTACAACCGCTCGCCTTGGCGGAAGATGATGTCGCCCGTGTCGCCTTCGCTCTGCTTCGCGATCCGCAGCTGCTCGGCCTCGAGCTTCATGTCGCGGAAGGCCGTCTCCTCGGGGGCGGTGCGCTGCAGCGCGAGCACGGCGTCGTAGTAGCCCTTGGCGTTCTTCTCGTCGTACTCGGGGTCGCCTTCCCAGGTCGTGACGCCTTCCCGGTGGGTGACGGCGGCCTCCAGGTCGCGCCCCAGGCGCGCGAGGCTGCGGCCGAGGAAGAACATGACGCGACCGCCGTACTCGAGTCGCGTGGAGTCGTCCTGGCTCTCGAGCTCGGCGAGCACGCGCTTCAGAGCGTCGATCGCGTCGCCGTAGTTCTCGTTGTAGTACTCGCCCTCCGCGGCCTGCAGCAGGATGTCGGGCGACACGGCCACGCCCGGCCGGCTGATCACGTCGGAGATCAGCTTCTGGGCGCGGATCTGGAGCGTGTTGCCCTTGTTCTCGTCGTTGACCGACTGCGCGATCGAGAGCGCCAGGTCCAGGGCCGTGCGGCGCGCGGCGCGCGACGTGTGCCCGTCGGAGCGCGCGTCCTCCTCGGTCTCGTACCACTTCAGCGTGCCCTGCGTGACCGAACCGCCGACGACGCCGCCCGTGTCGAGCAAGGCGCGCGCGGCGGAGAGCAGCGACAGATAGCCCGAGGGGCTGATCGAAAAGCCCCCGCTCTTCCACGTGTTGTAGAAGTGCAGCGACCACTTCAGCGCCGTCTGCGTGTCGCCGGCCGCGATGGCGGCGTCGATCAGCGGCTCGACCGCGACCTCGGCGAGCAGGAACTGGCGCGCCTTCTGGGCCGCGGACAGCGGGTCCCAGACCTCCGACTTCAGCTCGCGATCGCTCGGGATCGCGACGTCGGCCACGAACGAGAGGTAGTCCGTCGCCTCCAGGAACTCGTTCTGCGCGATCTTGGTCTTGCCCAGGAAGATGTAGGCGTTCAAGCCCACGAACGAGAGCTCGCCGCCCTCGAGGGCCAGGTTCTCGAACGTCTCCTCGGCCTTCGAGTAGTAGAACGTGCCTTCCTCGGAGGCGCGCGCCAGGGTCAACAGGATCTGACCCCGGTTGAGCATCAGGCGATACTTCTCGTTCTTCTGCGCCATGCTCGGCTCGTCGGCCTTCTCGAGCAAATCGATCTGCTCGCCGGTCAACTTCAAGGAGCCTTCGAGCACCTCGGTGATCCGGCTGCGGATCGCCGTCACCTCTTCGCCGACCGCGTCGTCGAGCTCGCGCTCGAGGTAGACGCCGTAGTTCTTCGTCAGGTCGACGTAGGAGCGCTCGGCGTCGTCGAGCAGGTCGGAGAAGGGATTCTCCGCCATGTACGTCTCGTAGGACGCGATGGCCTTGTCGAAGAGCTCCCTGCGGCGGATGGGGTCGCGCTCGAACTTGGCACCCTCGCCGTAGACCTCGCACTTGACCAGGTCGAGCTCGCTGCGCAGGTCCTTGTCGATCGAGGACTTCTCGAGGTCCACGATGACCTCCTCGGCCAACTCGACGTAGCGGAAGCGGGTCGCGAGGCCCTTGGCGAACTCGAAGTCACTGCGCACGAGGTGGTCCGCCCGCTGCGCGCTGGCCGGCAGGGCGAGCGACGTCGAGAGGACCGTGGCGAAGAGGGCCGAGCGGAGCAGCGGGTGTGCCATCGTGGGAGGGGGGAGGGGGGCTCTGGGTCTTCGGAGCAGGACGGAGGCACCGTGCGCGAGCCCGCGCAGGCGCCCCGGATCGCCGGCTGGAGTCGTTTACCCCTCCGGGCCGGCCTGGTTTCTGCGGGAGTCCTCCGCTACGGAAGCGCTCTCCGGCCCTCCGCGCGGAGATTCCGGAGAGCGCTGTGGGGAGGGTCCGCGTCGCTCAGCGCGGCGAGGGAATATTCGGATCGATCCCGAGCTGCGCGTCGGTCGGCTCGTGCTCCTCGGGGATGATGATGTTGGCCGTCAGCAGGATCAGGAGCTTTCTGTTCGAGACGTAGGAGCCCTTGCGCTCGAAGAAGAAGGAGATGATCGGGATCTTGTTCAGGATCGGGACGCCCGAACGCTGGTCCCTCGACTCGTGGACCTTGAAGCCGCCGAGCAGGACGGTGCCCCCGTCGGGCATCGGAACCGAGGTCCGCACGCGCGAGATCTCGAGCTCGGGCAGCTGGATCGTGACCGCGTTGCCGGAAACGCCGAGCGAGGTGACGAACTCCGCGATGGGGCGACGGAGCGTCGCGACCGTCGGACGCAGCTCGAGCGTGATGAAGCGGCGGTCGGCCGAGACGACGGGGCGCACATCGAGGATCACGCCGTCTTCGACGACCGAGATGATCGGGTCGGCGATCGAGGCCGACTGCGCGATCTCGACGTCGTAGTCCTGCACGTAGGCGACCTGGTTCATGACGGTCAGGTTCGAACGCGCCGTGTTGAACACGAGCACGTGCGGGGCCGTGACCAGCTCGATCCGTTCGGACTTCGACACGGCGCGCAGCACCATCTCGAGCTGCAGGTCGTTCAGGTACGTCCACTGGAAGGACAGGCCGCCCGAACCCGTGAGCACGTCCTCGTCCCCGAGGAACGAGTCGTACAGGTTCTCGACGCGACCGCGGATGTCGCCGTCACCGCCCTCGTCGAAGAAGGCGCCGACGTCCGTGTCTTGTCCGACGTCCTGACCCAGCTCCTGCTGCGTCGTCGAGTCGCCGAAGTCGTTGAAGAAGTTGTTGCTGCCGAGGCCGGGCGCACCCAGGCCGCGGAAGTCGACGCCGATGTCCTCGAGGAAGTTGTCCTCGACGTTCAAGAAGCGCGACTGGATGTCGACCATGATGCCGGTCGCCTCGCGCAGGTCGTCGAGCAGCGCGAGGATCTGGTCGTGCACCTCGGGCGTCTGGTTGACGACCATCGTACCGGTCGAGATCCGCAGCGAGTTGGCCGGATCGGCGTCCCAGGAGGACGGCGCGACGTTGTCGCGGATCAGCGTCTCGAGGCTGTCCTCGGTGATGACCAGAGCCTCGCGCTCCTCGAAGTCCTCGTCGAACTCCGGCGGGCCGCCGGAGGGATCGATGTTGATCTCGGGGGCGGGGAAGTCGGACACCGGGCGGATGAGGTCGCGCACTTCGTACATGCGCAGGACCTGGCCGCCGACCAGCTCCTCGCTCGTGACGAACATCACGACGCCGTCGACGATCTTCCAGGAGAGGCTCTCCTTGATTTCGTCGATGATCTCGAGGGTCTTCAGCACGCTGCGATCGTTCAGGTCGAGGTAGACCGAGGTCTGATCCTCGTCGAGCTCGTCGCGCACCGCGGACGAGATCAGGAAGTTCACGCCGGTGACCTGCTGGAGGTAGGTCGCGATCTCGTCGAGCGGAGCACCTTCACCGTCCTCGCCGAAGCGGGGGCGGATCGTCAGGTCGTTCAGGCGGGCGAGGATCGCCTCCTTGTCTGCGAGCGACACCGGGTCGGCCTCGGAGAACTCGTACGGCTTGCGGGTACGGACGTCGCGCCAGCGCTTGAAGTCGTCGAAGACCAGCGTGTCGTTCTGCGGTACGCCCAGCCCTTCGATCTCCTCGAAGGTGCGGATCCAGTTCTCGCGGTACTCCTTGCGCTGGTCGGCACTGACCTTCTGGTGGCGTGCGGCCTGGCTGATGTCGCGCATCTCGAGCGCGACCTCGTTGCCCGGATCGAGCAGGAGGATCTGTTCGGCGAGCATCTCGGCGCGCGAGTACTGCTCGCGTTGGAAGCGGTTGTTCGCCTCGGCGTACAGCGTGCGCAGCTTGTTGACGCGGTACTCGCGCTGGGCGGTCTCGGCCGCGATGCGCTCGCGATCGGCGGCCTCTTCGACTTGCTCGACGGCGACGCGGTCGGCCTCCTCGGCGGCGGCCAGGGCCGTTTCGAGCTTGCTCGCGATGACGCGCTCGTCGAGCGAATCGCTCGCGATCAGCGGGTGATAGCGCAGGACGGTTTCGGCCCGCCGGTAGGCCTCGATCGCCTTGTCGAACTCACCGAGGCGCATGAAGTTGTCGGCCTCGGTGGCGGCCTTCTCGGCGGAGATGCGCGCCTCGGCGCGGCGCACGGTCTCGCGCTGCACGGCGTCTTCGACGAAGTCCTCGGCCTGGGCGCCCGCGTCCCCCATGAGCGCGCGCACCTCGTTGATGCGCTGGCGCGCCTCTTCGCTCGAGGGCTGGGCGTCGAGGGCGTTCGAGTAGGCCGTCAAAGCTCCCATCAGGTCGGCGCGTTCCTTGAGCGCGTCACCTTGGCGGATGTACTCCTCGGCCAAGAGCTTGGCCCGCTCGCGCAGGCGCGCCTGACGCTGGGCGGCGTCTTCGAGCGGTTCCTGTTCGCCGTCCTGGGACGCGCGCGCGGCCGGTGCGACGGGATCCTTCGCGGGAGCGGACGCTGCGATCGGCTCGGCGACGGTCGTTGCGCTCGGTGCCGCAGCGGATGCGTCGGCACGGACCTCGTCGGTGGGGTCGGTCGTCTGGCACGACGCGGCGGCGAACACGACGAGTCCGGAGAGGAGTCGGAGGCTCTTGCGCATGGTTCGTTGGGGCTTGCGGAATTCCGACGCGGTCGCGCTGCCATCAGATCGTGACGGTCGCGCGGGGTGGCAGGTCGAAGGCAAGCGCAAAGGGGGGTCTTGGGGGGTGGCGTCTGGACGCGGAGCAACGTGAGGCAGCGCGCTGTGGCGGCACGCGGCACGACCTGGCGAACCCGAAGCGCTGACCGGCGCGCGGCGCGTTCGGTTTCGATCCAAGGCACGTTCCTTCGCGGAGTGGAAAGAGCAGGGGTACGCTGGGCGCAAGGCGCGCTCGGCCCAGACGCGGGCCGGAACCCCCGCGCTCGCCGCGGTTTGCGGCGAGTGGGCCGGAGTTCCGAGATCGGGGTCCCGATGAGGGGCGGGAGGATATCCCGACCCCCCGCGGGGGTCAACCGACCTGGACTACCGAGAGCCCGATGGCCGGTAACCTTTTCCCACGGATGTGACCGCGAAGGCGAGCGGCGCTCGGCCCCGGATTTCGGGCCCGGTCGCCCGCGCCGGGTCGCTCAGGCCGGGGGCGCGAGCCCCACCTCGCGCATCGCGAGCTGGATGTCCCGCCAGCACTCCTTCTTCATCGAAGGGCTGCGCAGCAGAAAGGCAGGGTGGTAGGTCGCGACCACCTTGCGACCCTTGGCCCTGTGAATCCGGCCCCGCAGGCGCCCCATGGTCTCGTCGCGGCCCAGGACGTGGTTGCTCGCGTGCCGGCCGAGGGTGATCAGGATCTCGGGGTCCACGAGCTCGATCTGGCGGTCGAGCCAGGGCGTGCAGAGCGCCTTTTCGCGGGCTTCGGGGTCGCGGTTGCCCGGTGGGCGGCACTTCAGGACGTTGGCGATGTAGACCTCGCTGCGCGCGAGCCCCATGCCCTTCTCGATGATGTCGGTCAACAGCCGCCCGGCCCGCCCGACGAAGGGCAAGCCTTGCTCGTCCTCGTCCGCCCCGGGCGCTTCCCCGATGAACAGGATCCGGGCCCGGCCGTCGGCGGGTCCGTCCGCGAAGACCGTCTGCTTGCGGCTCTCGCACAGGCTGCAGGCCCGGCAGGCCGCCACCTCGCGCGCCAGCGTCGCGAGATCCGGGGCCGCGGCCGCCAGGGCCGCCGTCGGGGGCGGGGCCTGGGCGGCGGCCGGGGTCGACGACGAGGCCCGGGAAGCAGGGGCGATGACGTCCGTTGGCGGCCCTGAAGCACCTCTGGGGGCTTTCGAACGTGTCGTTTCCCGTTCTTTGGCGGGAACGGGCTGTTCGGGGGTCCTTCCGGCCGGGCGCGGCAGGTAGCCGTGGCCGCGCTCGGCCGTGCGCTCGAGCTCGGCTGCCAGGGCCCGGGCCAGCCGGGCCAGCTCCGCCCGGGCGCTCACCGCGGCCTCCCCGCGCGGCTGCCGCCGAATCGCTCGTTGGGCCCCCGAACTTCGGCCTTCAGGGCCCCTCTCGTCCGGACAACGCTCACCCGGGCATCGCCGAGCTGTTCGAGCCCACTCTTCCGAGCGCGCCTGGCCGCCTCCCGGGCGGTGACCCCGAGCGCACGGCCGGAGCCCCGACCGCTCGCCGCCGACGCGACCGCTGCTCCGGCGGGCTCGGCGGAACAGCCGCAAGACATGGAGCAGACGATGCGGGCCATGCCCAGGATCCTAAGGCTCGTCCGGCGCCTGGCGCGAGCTGCCAGGGCGGAAACCGCGCGAAGGGATCCCACGCGTGCTGCCGAAGCCGCCTGGACTGCGCTCGACCGGATCGGCCCCGGGAAACCGTCGCCGAAGCTTCGGGTAGGCCAGTCCCGCCGTTCCCCCTCGAGTTCGGCCGTCCTGCGCCCGGGGCCCGTCCGCCGCGGCCCCTCCGCTATCGGCTATCCTCCGCGCTCGACCCCTGCGGCCGCCAACCCGGCCGGTCCAAGCCTTTGAAAACGATCGCCCCCCTCCTCCTCGTCGCGCTCGCGTTCGTGTCGGCCTGCAGCGGAGCGGACGCGGACGCGAGTTCGCCCGCGACGCGGACCGCCGCGCCTTCCGCGCGTCGCGCGGACGCGTGGAGCGACGACCCGCGCGTGCGCCGCGCCCTCGAGGCCCTCCAAGGCGTGCAGCTCGACGAGGCGCGCACGCCGATCGCACAGCTGTACGAACAGGGTGGCGTCGAGGCCGAGCTGCTGGCCGCCCGGCTCGCGTTCTACGACAACGACCGCGTGCGCGCGCTGTCCCTGCTCGAAGCGGCGAAGGGCGCGCACCCCGACGACTCTCGCGTCCACGCGACGCTGGTCGAGATCTACGCCACCCTGGGTCGCTTGCACGCGGCGGACGATGCGCTCGAGGCCGGCTGGAAAGCGGTCGGACGGACGGCCGCGCTCGAACGCGCGCGCGGTGTGCTGATGCTCTCGCAACCCGCCGGTCACCGCGCCGGTCTCGCGGCCCTGCAGAGCGCGCTGAGCATGGAGCCCGGGCTGCCCTTCGTCGCCTTTCCGCTGGCCCAGGCCTATCTCTTGACCGGACGCGAGGCCCTCGGCCAAGAGCGGATCGACGAGGCGCTCGACTGCGCCCGTCGCTCCCGCGAGCTCGATCCCGCTTCGACCGGAGCGCTCGAACTCGAAGCCGAGGCCCTGGCCTCCGCGCTGCGCTTCGACGAGGCCCTCGTGCGCTACAGCCTCCTGGCGGAACGCGGCGTCGAGCTGGGCGCCGCACCGGCGCTCCTGCACCACAAGGCGGCCACGCAAGCCCTGCTCGTCTCCGACCGCGCGGGCGCCCTGCGCCACTACCTGCGCGCGCGCGCCCTCGGCCTCTCGGACGCCGAGTTGGGGTTCGGCGTGACCTTGCTGCGCGAAGAGGCCCACACCCTGATCGACCGCGGCATCGCGTCCTACGACTCCGGAGCCCTCGAGGAAGCCGAAGCGGCCTTCCGCGAAGCGCTCGTGAACGACCCCTGGAACGAGGAAGCCAGCAACCACCTCGGCGTCGTCCTCTTCCGCGCCGAACGCTTCGCCGAAGCCGCCGGCGTCTGGCAAGAGCTCTGGGACCGCAGCCTCGAAGAGCACCTGCAGCTGCCCGAACCCGTGCACCTCAATCTGGCCAAGGCCTGGAAGCTCGCCGGCGAAGACGAACGCGCCCGCCGCTGCCTGCGCGACTACCTCGCCCAAGACCCCGACGGCACCTGGGCCAAAGCCTCCCGCGAAGTCCTCGCCCGCCTCGAGGAGCAAGACGCCGAAGGCCCACCGTAGGTGGCCCCGCGGCCCCGGTCAGCGCCCTCGGATCCAGGACCAGCGACGAAGGAGACGAAGTGCCCGTCAACCTGGCGAGCGGCCATGGTCGCAGGTCCACTGCGAAGGCTGCGAAGGCCCGCCACAGGCGGGCCGTAGCCTCGGAGCCGAAGGCTCCGTGACGTGCCGTTGCGCGGCGTCAGCCGCGCAATCAGGCACAGGCGCACGACGGAGTGTGCGCCGCGTCCTTCGGAGGTGTCGGCCCGCGGCTCTCGGACGGTGCGGCCCTCGGGTTGCGACCTCGCGGCCGGTCTCGTCCCGCGCTGGCGGAAGCCCGTTCACAGCGCACAGCGATTGCGAGCGAAGCGAGCGAGGCGTCCAGGGGAGTTTCAAGTTCGATTCCACTGCGATGGACCGAACGACGGTCGACGAGGTGGTCGAAGGAC
>JAJDEW010000008.1 GCA_029259595.1 Planctomycetota bacterium
CCGGCCGTACGAAGGCGCGCTGGTCTCGGCCTCGTGGTTCTACAAGGACATCGAGGACCCGATCGAGTACGTACAGAGCGTCGTCGGCTTCGAGTTCACGACCCCGGTGAACTACCCGAAGGGCGAGATCTCCGGCTACGAAATCGAACTGCGCCAGAGCCTCGACAATTTCTGGGAAGAGCTGGATGGCGTCTCCATCGGCGCCAACGCGACCTTCATCGACGGCCGGGTCTCCCTGCCCTCCGAAGAGATCGCGATCTTCTCCGAACCCGGCATCGAAGCGCCCTTCCGGCAGCGCGACATGACGAACGCGCCGGAGTACCTCTACAACCTGTACCTCACCTACGACTTCGAGCGAACGGGGACGCAGGCGGCGCTCTTCTGGTCGTTCAAGGGCGACACGCTGATCGCGGGTGCGGCGGAGTCGGACGGCAATTTCGTGCCCGACGTGTACGAGGTCGGCATCGGCACGCTGAACCTGAGCGTATCGCAGGAAATCAGCGACCACCTCACGTTCAAGTTCCAGGCCAAGAACATCACGAACCCGGACATCGAAGAAGTGTATCGGTCGGACTTCATTCCGGGTGGGGACGTGACCAAGACCTCCTTTTCGCGTGGGGCCGAGTTCTCGATCGGTTTCACGTATGTCCCCTGACGAGATCGAAAAGATGAAGACACGCAAGCGATCACGAATCGGTTGGTTGACGGCGGTGAGCGGCACGTGCCTCCTGGCGGCTGGAGCATCGAGTGTCCAGCAGCTCGGGGACGACCCCGAAGCCGGGCTGGATCGAACGCGCTCCGCGCTCGAGCAGTACGTCGAGACGCGCCGGATCCTGTCCCGCGAGAAGCGTGACTGGGTGCTCGGCAAGGAGATGCTGGAGGAGCGCATCGCGCTCGTTCGGCAGGAGGTCGAGACGCGCCGGGCAGCGACCGCAGAGGCCCAGGCGAGCATCGCCGAAGCCGACAAGAAGCGCGCCGAGCTCCTCGAGACGAACGAACGCTTGAAGGCCGCCTCCGTCTCGCTGGTGGGCATCGTGTTCGTGATCGAAGGCCGCACGAAGGCGCTCTTGGCGCGCTTGCCGGACCTCTTGACGGAGAAGGTGAAGCCGCTCAGCCAACGGATCCCGGATGACCCGGCCGCGACGAAGCTCTCCCTCGGTGAGCGCTTTCAAAACGTGGTCGGGATCCTCAACGAGGTGAACAAGTTCAACGGCGAGATCGCCGTGACCAGCGAGGTGCGCGAGCTGTCGGACGGCAAGACGGCCGAGGTCACCGCGATGTACGTGGGCATCGGGCAGGGCTACTACGTCAGCGCCGATGGCAAGGCGGCCGGAGTCGGCAGCGCGTCGGCCGAGGGGTGGTCCTGGCGACCCGCGAACGAATCCGCGCCCGCGATCGCGAAGGCGATCGCGATCCTGAAAAACGAAGAGGTCGCGAGCTTCGTGCCGCTGCCCGTGAGCGTGGAGTAGGAACGAACCATGAAGACGAAACTGACGATGACCTTCGTCCTGCTCTGCGGAGCTTCGACGGCCCATGGGCAGGAGTCCTCGCCGGCGGTCACGTTCGGTGAGGCCGCGTTCGACGTGCAGCGCGACCTCGAGGACAGTCTGGCCCGACTGGCGCAGCTGCGCGAGGAGCTGGCGGCCGAGATGATCCCGCTGAGCCGCGAGCTGAGCGCGCTCGAAGCCGAGTTGTCGGCCGCGCGGCTCGAGTATCAGCGGGCGACACGCTTGCTGGACAGCCGTACGCTGGACCTGAGCAATCTGCGCACCGAGATCAAGCAGCGTGAAGACGAGGCGACCTACCTCGCGAACCTCTCGAGCGAGTACGTGCGCACCTTCGAGTCGCGTCTGCACATCGCCGAGCTCCAGCGCTATGCGGAGCCGCTCGAGACGGCCAAGCTCGCGCTCGAGAACACGAACCTGTCACGGGACGAGCTCAACAACGCCTGGACGGGGCTCCTGTCGGTGTCGCTCGAACGGTTGGAGGACGGCCTGGGCGGGACGCGCTTCGAGGGCACCGCCGTCGACGCCGAGGGCCTGGTCGCGACGGGCACCTTCGTGCAGGTCGGGCCGGCGGTCCTGTTCCACGCGGCGGGCGCCGCCGGCGCCGGCACGGCCGAACAGCGACTCGGTTCGTTGGAGCCGGCTGCGATCGGCTTCGCTCTGCACGAGGACGCGCTCGCCGCCGCTGACCTGGCGACGAACGGCAGCGGCCTCTTCCCGCTCGACCCGACCTTGGGCGATGCGCACAAGCTGGCAGCGACCGAGGAGACCTTCGTCGAACACGTCAAGAAAGGCGGAGCGGTGATGGTCCCGATCTTCGCCATGGCCGTCGCGGCCTTGCTGGTGGCGCTCTACAAGTGGCTCGCCTTCCTGTTCGTACGGCGACCGTCGAAGGCCAGCGTCGAGGAGCTGTTCGGTTTCGTCGAGGCGGGCGACGAGGGGGGTGCGGTCGAGGCCGCGAGCCGCATGAAGGGCCCGGTCGGTCGCATGCTCGAGAAGGGGGTCGCGCACCTGCGCGAGCCGCGCGACCTGATCGAGGAGGCGATGTACGAGACGGTCCTCACGACGCGCTTGAAGCTGCAGAGCTTCTTGCCGTTCATCGCCATCTGCGCGGCCTCTGCGCCGCTCCTGGGCTTGCTCGGAACCGTCACCGGCATCATCAGCACTTTCAAGATGATCACGGTGTTCGGCTCGGGCGACGTGAAGAGTCTCTCGGGCGGCATCTCGGAGGCGTTGATCACGACCAAGTTCGGCCTGATCGTCGCCATTCCGTCGCTGCTCCTGCACGCCTTCCTGTCGCGCAAGGCGCGCGGCATCGTCGATCAGATGGACAAGACGGCGATCGCCTTCGTGAACCGGATCAAGCCGGCGACGGTCGATCGCATGCGTGCAACGACCGTCGCGGAGCACCCGCCGGGCGCGCCGACCTCGGCGCCCGATCCGGACCTGGTGAAGGCCCAGGTCGGCGAGATCTTGAACGACCTCCTGAGTCCGCTCATGGGCGACGGCACCCGACCCGACACGCAACTTCGCTAGGAGAACCGCATGAAGTCCGTACTCGAGAGTTGCACCTCCCTCTGGGACGAAGCGCTCGGCATCTGGCGCTCCGGTGGCTGGGCGATGGTGGCGATCGCCGTCATCTCGCTCGTCATGTTCTCCGTCGGCGTCAGCGTCTGGCTGAAGCTACGACGCACGGGTTTCGACTCCGTCCCCGAGCGGGTCTGGCGTTCCTGGCTGGAGCGACCGGCCGAGCGACGCGGCCGCATCGGCAAGCTCCTCGACCAGGTGACGGGTTCGCGGTCGCTGCCGCAAATGGCGCGGCACTTCGACGAGCTGCGGACGACCGAGGCGGCGCCGTTCGAGCGCGACCTGCGCTTGATGAAGGTGTGCGTCGGGGCGGCGCCGCTGGTCGGGCTGCTCGGAACCGTGACCGGCATGCTGGCCACCTTCGCGGCGCTGGCGACCGGTTCGGGCGGGGACAAGACGATGGGGCTCGTCGCCGGCGGCATCTCGGAGGCCTTGATCACGACCGAGACCGGCCTCGTGATCGCCTTGCCGGGGCTCTTCTTCCAGTACCGCCTCCAGCGCAAGTTCGAGGCCTACAGGGCCTTTCTCGCGCACCTCGAAACGGTCTGCACGCAGGCGCTCCATCGTCTGGAGAGCAACGAGCGCAGCGCCACGGTCGTTCGCGCCGCGCGGCAGCTCGTCGCGGAGCGCTTGCGGGCTCGCCTGCAGGAGGGCCGCCGCACGCCCTTTCGGTCCATCCCGACCACGACGCCGGTGGAGGCCTGAGCATGGGACGCTTTCGTGCAGCGAGCATGGAAGAGGACGGCGAGACGGGCATCGACATGTCGCCCCTCATCGACTGTGTCTTCATCCTCCTGATCTTCTTCATCGTGACCACGGTGTTCGTCGAGGAGACCGGCGTCGAGGTCGACAAGCCCCAGGCGGCCTCGGCCAGCCAGCTCGAAAAGACGAGCATCCTCATCGCGCTGACGCAGAAGGGCGAGGTCGTCTACGGTGGCAATGAGATCGGCGTCTCCGGGGTCCGTCCGCTCGTGAAGCGGATGCTCCAGAAGGAGGACATCCCCGTCATCATCCAGGCGGACACCGCCGCCCAGTCGGGCCTCTTGGTGCGGATCATCGACGAGGCCAAGCTGGCCGGCGCCGTCAAGGTCAGCGTCGCGACGCGCACGGCGAAGGGCTGAGCCGATGCGCAGGAACGGCCACTCGACCCTCTTCGCGCGATTGCTGCATGGCCTCTTCATCGGCACCGGTGCGGTCGGGATGACCTTCGCCGTCTTCCTGGTGCTGCCGATGATCCAGGCCATCGTGAAGGGGCGCGAAGCCGATCTCGAGCTGGTCAGCGTCGATACCGCCAACCTGCCACCGCCGCCCCCTCCGCCACTGGACGAAGAGACGCAGGACGAGCCCGAGCCGGAAGAGAAGCCTCCCGAGCTGATGGAGTCGAACCAGCCCCTGGACCTCGCGCAGCTCGAGCTGGCGCTGAACCCGGGCTTCGGCGAGGGCTGGGGGGGCGACTTCGCGGTAAAGCTCGAGTCCGTCGTCGGAGAAAGCGGCGAGGTGGACGCGCTGTTCGCGTTGTCCGCCGACCAGGAGCCGCGGGCCATCTATCAGCCGGATCCCGTCCTGAGCAAGCAGGCGCGCAGGAAGGCGCCCGGAACCGTCTACGTCATTTTCACCGTCGACGAGCAGGGCCGGGTCCAGAACCCGAAGGTCGAGAGCTCGACCGACCCGGTCTTCGAGCGCCCCGTCCTCGCGGCGGTCAAGAAGTGGCGCTACGAGCCTGGCAAGCGCAACGGCAAGCCCGTGCCACGGCCCGCACGCATCCCGATCACCATCCCCGGTCCTTGAACATGCAGACCACGACTCGAATCGCTCTCCTTCTGCTTCCGCTCGCCGCAGCCTGTGTCGGTACACAGCGAGACGCTTCCGTGCCCCTGGAACCGTCCGTCGCTACGCCTGCGCCGAACGATGTCACGCCCAGGCCGCAGCGCGAGCTGAGCGCGACGGAGATCGCGATCTGGAACAGTCCCCGCTTCCAGCGCGACTTCATCGAGAGCTACAAGGCCGAAACGGAGATCGAGCCGCGCCTGACCGTCGTCGAGATCGAACGCATGCAGCAGGTGCTCGAGCTGATCTCCGGCGACCGGCTGGACAAGGCGGTGGCGCTTCTCGAGAAGCACGGCGGCCCGGCCGCGAGCGCGGTCTTCGATTTCACCCTCGGCAACATCGCCTTCCAGCGCGAAGAGCTCGGGCGCGCGGCGGAGCACTACGCCGTGGCGGTCGAAAAGATGCCCAAGTTCCGCCGCGCCTGGCGCAACAAGGGGTTGATCCACGCCCGCGAGGGGGCTTTCGAAGAGGCAGCGCTGGCGCTGACGAAGGTCATCGAGCTGGGTGGAAGCGACGCGCTGACGTACGGCCTCCTGGGCTACGCGTACGGGAACCTCGAGAACGAGGTCGCGGCCGAATCCGCTTACCGCATGGCCGTGCTGCTGGATCCGGAGACGCTCGATTGGAAGATGGGGTTGGCCAAGAGCTTCTTCGAGCAAGAGCGCTTCGCGGACGCGGCCGCCCTCTGCAAGCGTCTCATCGCGGACGAACCCGAGCGTTCGGATCTGTGGTTGCT
Source organism: Planctomycetota bacterium (assembly GCA_029259595.1). GTDB lineage: Bacteria > Planctomycetota > UBA1135 > UBA1135 > OFTM43. The sequence goes on from JAJDEW010000008.1 coordinate 5,656, forward strand.
CCAAGCCAACGCCTTCCTCGGCCTGGGACAGCCCCTGCGCGCGGCGCAGAACTTCGAACTGGTCGAGCGGCTCGGCAAGTCCACGCCGGACAGCCTGAACATGCTGGGCGACATCTACGTCAACGAGGAGCTCTTCGACCTGGGCGTGGACGCCTACCTCGCGGCGCTCGAGCTGGGCGGCGAAGGCCCCCCCGTGCGCGCCTTGCGGGCGGCGAAGGTCCTGACCTCGCGCGGGGCGCTGACGGAGACGGGCGCCCTCATCGACGGTATCGAGACGTTGCGTGGAGCGGCCCTCGACGACGAGACCCGCAAGGACCTCTTGCGACTGCGGGCCCGGCTGGCGGTCGCGCAGGGTTCTGGCGCGGAGGAGGTGCGCGTCCTCGAGGAGCTGGTCGCGCTCGATCCGCTCGACGGCGAAGCTCTGATCCTGTTGGGCCAGCACGCGGCGCGCCACGACGATGCCGAGCGGGCGACGTTCTACTACGAACGCGCGGCCGCGCTGGAAGCCCACGAGGCCGACGCGAACGTCCGGCACGCGCAGTTGCTCGTCGGCCAGGCTCGCTACGACGAGGCGCTGAGGCTCCTGCGACGCGCGCAGGCCGTCGAGCCGCGCGAAAACGTCGAGCAGTACCTGAAGCAAGTCGAGCGCATCGCCGCCAACCGCTGAGGTGTCGTCAACGTTCCTTGACGAAGGCGGACGCGGGTCGAGCGAAGCCGTTCGCGAATTGAGGGAACGCTCAACCCTCCTTCATTCCGAGTGAACAAAGGGCTCCTATTCTCCCGCGCTGTACCGGGGAACTGAATCGCGAGGAGAGAGGCTCCTCGCACCCGGAGGAAACGACTCTCTTTCTCGAACCGAGGAACAGCTCCAGTGGGAAGACTCATTCAAAGCGCAGCGATGACAGCGTTGGCCGGATTGGTGACGGCAGGAGCGGCGAACGCCGCGGACATCCTGGTCACGTCGGACATCGCCGTCGCTACCGTGTGGACCAAGGACAACACCTACAACCTGCAGGAACAGATCTACGTTCTTCCGGGCGCGACCCTGACGATCGAGGCCGGTACGGTCATCGCGAGCGATACGGGCATCGGCGGCAGCTTGGCCGTGTCGAAGGGCGCTCAGATCTTCGTTCTGGGCACGCAAGAGATGCCCGTCATCATGACGTCGACGGCGGACGTCGCGACCTGGGTCGGCGGCGACCCCAAGAAGGGAACGTGGCGCCAGGGCGTCAACGAGTGGGGCAACCTGACGATCATGGGCAACGGCTTCATCTCGGAAGACGCCGTGCCCGCGAACGTTCCGACCTGCAACGCCAACAACACGGCGCAGATGGAAGGCCTCATCCCCGACTTCGTCGGTGACACGAAGGTCCTGTATGGCGGCGGCGACGACGACGACGACAGCGGCACGCTGAACTACCTGTCGCTGCGCTACGGCGGTCGCGTGATCGGGCTCAACAACGAGCTCAACGGCCTCTCGCTCGGCGGCATCGGCCGTGGCACCGAGATCAGCCACGTCGAGATCATGAACAATGTCGACGACGGCATCGAAATGTGGGGCGGCACCGTCAACCTCAAGTACTTCAGCATCTGGAACGTCGGTGACGACAGCTTCGACATCGACCAGGGCTGGCGCGGCAAGGCCCAGTTCGGCCTGATCGTCCAGGGTTACAGCACCGACGCTTCCCAGGGCTCGGGTGTCGGCGACAACTGCATCGAGATGGACGGAGCCGAAGACTCCGACTGGCAGCCGGTCACGACCGGCGTCATGTACAACATGACCGTCATCGGTCAGCCGGTCTCCGGCGACGGCGGCACGGCCTGGCGCGACAACGCCCGCATGCAGATCCGCAACTCGATCTTCATGGACCTCGGCGAGCGTCTCGTCCGCTTCGACAACCTCGATGGCGACGGTGCCCAGGGCTACGGCCACAACGGCACGCTCTCGTGGGCCGACACCTGGACGACCGGTTTCGCCAGCACGTCGACCGTGAACCCCTGCCCGAGCCCGGCGACCACCTACCAGGCGCAGGTCGACGGCAATCTGGCCGAGATCTCCGACAGCGTCTTCTTCCGCAACCAGGCCGCGGACGCCTACACGGAGTCGACGGCCCGCGGCGTGACGCCCGGCAACGGCACCAACAACAACGTCGTCATCGCGGGCATCCTCGACGCCGACGCTCCGATCCAGAGCATCACCCGTGGCCCCGCCGTCTCCCTTCAGGGTGGTTCGCTGACGATGCTCCCGGTCATCTCGCTCGATCCGCGTCCGAAGAACGCCGCTCTCGTCAGCGTCGGTTCTGCTCCGAGCGACGGCTTCTTCACCCCGGCCTCGTACCGCGGCGCCTTCGGCCCGGACGAGAACTGGTTGTGTGGCTGGTCGGCGTCGTTCGGCTTCGGCTTCTTGACCTACCCGACGAGCTCCGCGACGCGCAACGCCGGCGCCAACCCTGCCGGCTTCGCCGAGACCTCGCCCGCCGTCCTGGGCGGGAACTGGGGCACGACGGTCGCGATCCCCGGTGGCTCCGTCGCTTCGATGGTGACGATCAGCGTGGCCGGCCCGCTTCCGGGCGTTCCGCTCGGCGGCATCTTCGGCGGCACGCGCCTGTTGGTCGCTCCGCCGACGGTCGCGACGAACGTCGCCGCGGGCGTGCACTCGATCGCGATCCCTGCCGACTGCAACCTGGTCGGAAAGACGCTCTACACGCAGGCCGGCACGATCGCGCTCGGTCCGCTCTCGATCACGCTCAACAACGCGATCGACACTGTGATCGGCTTCTGAGGTCGATCCCCGAAAGACACTGATTCCATGAAGGGGCGTGGCATCCGAGGGGTGCCACGCCGCTCCCACACGACTCTCTCCCTCACGAACAACGCCATGCTGAGCCTTACGACGACGCTCCTGTTCGCTCTCGGACTGTTCACCTTGCCGTGCCAGCACGCCACTGCCCGGACGAGCGCGGAGGAACCGGAACACGGCCGCCTGGCGGAGAGCCTCGCCGATGCCCCGCTCGCGAGGGAGCGGCGCGAGCTGCTCGAGATCGCGTACGAGGCCGCTTCGGCCTTTCCGTTGCACCCGCACGTCCGCAACCGGGCGCGGGCCCAGGAGCAGGTCGTCCTGGCCTGCCTCGAGCTGAACCAGCGCGCCCGCGCCTTGCATTACATCGAAGGCATCACGAACTGGCGCCGCGGCGCGGGCTACGCCGACTTGGCCTTCCACTGCGCCGAGCGCGGGGAGCGCGGGCCGATCGCGGAGCTGCTCGCACGCGCGGACGAGGTCGCTCGCGGTGAGGACGACGGCACGGAGCTGGCCTGGCGCATGGACCGCATCCGCGCCAAGATCGCGCAGACCCACGCCTTCTTGGGCGAGGACGAAGCGGTCGCCGCGCTGGAGGCCGGCCTCGCCCCGAACGAGGCCGGGCGCATCGGTTCGGTGCGGGCCATGGTTTCCGACGAGACGACCTTCGCGTCCGAATTCAGCTCGCTCGAGGCCGTCTTCGCGACCGGCGACTTCGACCTGGTGCGCAACGGTCTGGATGCCGCCGCACGCCTCTTCGACCGCTTCTATTCCGAGGAAGCGCGTCGCGAGCGCGTCGAGCGCCTGATCCGTTCTTCCTGGGTCAAGACGCCCTTGCAGATCCGGATCCAGACTCTCTTCCAACTGGCGGAGGCCGCTCTCGAGCACGGGGACCTCGCGCGGGCGAGCGCCCTCGTCACCGACGCGCGGAGCGTGCTCGACAGCGCCCCGTGGCTGGCCGAGCACTACGTTCCCTTGCTGGCGCGCGTGGCCGCGTTGCGCTTCCGCGCCGGCGAAGCGGCGACGGCCCGCAAGGAGGCCGCCGAGGCCCTCGCCGCCTTCGAGCAGGGGCGCGACACCATCGTCGACATCTACCGCGCCGGAGCCCTGCGGCCCTTGGCGGAAGCCTACCTGACGCTGGGAGCGAAGGAGACCGCGAGCGCGATCTACGGCCAGGCCTTGCAGGAGGGCGTGCGCAATCCGAACGCGCGTCCGCGGGCGAACGACCTGGTCGCGACCTGCGTCTCGATGGCGATCCACGGGTTCGCCGAACCGGACCTGACCGAACGCATCCGCGCGATCCGCGCCGGACTCGGCGATCCCTGGTAGCCGGCGAGCCCGGGCCGCGGCATTCGTGCGCGCCGCGGTCCGCGCCGCTCGGCTATCATGCGCGCATGACGGTGGACAAGACCAAGGCGCGCATCGCGCTCATCTCGACCGGCGGCACGATCGAGAAGACCTACGACGAGCTCGAGGGCGTGCTGTCGAACCAGGTCAGCGTGCTGCAGGTCATGCTGAGCCAGCTGCAGCTCGGCGGCGTCACGATCGAACGCCTTCCCTTGATGAACAAGGACAGCCTCGAGATGACGCCCGCCGACCACGACCTGATCGCCGAGACGGCCGTGAAGCAGGCGCGCGCGACGGACGGTGTCATCATCGTCCACGGCACCGACCGGCTGGCCAACACGGGGCATCGCATCCACGAGCTGGCCCCCGCGCCCCCGGTCCCGATCGTCCTCACCGGAGCGATGCGCCCCTACGTAATGCGCACCACCGATGCGCTGCAGAACCTGACCGAAGCCCTGCTGGCGGTCCAGCTGGCGCGCCCGGGCGTCTACGTGGCCATGCACAACAAGCTCCTGGCCTTCCCCGGCGTGCGCAAGGACGTCGAGCGCGGCACGTTCGTGCGCTGAGCGCCGTCCGTCGCGCCGGACCTCGGTGCTTCAGCGCGCGCCCAGGCCGAGCTCGCGCCCGAGCACGTCCGAGGCGCGGAGCCGGGCCCGCGCCGCAGGCGAGCCCGAGAACTCTTCGGGGAACAGGGACCAGATCGCAAGATCGCGCGGCGTCCCCTCGGTGTCGGTCGTGTGGCGCGGGAGCGTGGCGGTGTGCGTGTAGCCGAGGCGGGCGGGAACGGCGGCGCTCGGTGCGTTCTCCGTTGCGCAGCAGATGTCGATCCGGTCGGCGTGTTCGAGCTCGAACCCCAGGCGCGTGAGCGCGGCCGCCGCTTCGGTCGCGTAGCCGTGTCCACAGTGCGCGACGTCGATCCAGTAGCCGATCTCGAGCGCACCGGAGTCGTCACGCCGCAGGAGCAGCGCCTCTCCGACCAGCTCCGTCTCGTCCGGTGTGAACGCTCCGTAGGCCGCGTGCGAGCCCTGATCGAACCATGCGCGGCGCGTGCGCAACCAGTGCATCGTTTCCTCGAGCGAACGCGGCTCGGCCTTCATGAACGGAACCCAGGGGCGCAGGTGAGCATCCGAACGGTCCAGCGCAGCGCGCACGCGCGGCGCGTCCCGCGGCGACCAGCAACGCAGGACCAGGCGCTCGGTCTCGAGCCGGTAGGCGGGGCGCAGGGCGTGGTCCGACACGGTTCGAAGTTCAGGGGCGTCCGAGCCGCACGAACTCGTAGGGCCGGGCGGTCGCGCCCCAGACCTGGTTGCCGTCGGCATCGAAGCCGCGATCCCAGCTGGTGAGCAGCCCCGGCGTGACGCGGACTTCCGACGTCGCGTACGTGGCGCCGCGCAGTTGACTCGCACAGCCGGTGCCGTTCGTCGAGCCGACCCAGGCTCCGGCTCGACGCTCGAGCTGGAGCGCGCAACCGCTGCGCTCGGACAGGTCGCCGGGCGTCAAGGTCTCGAAGTCCTGCGGCCGATCCCAGGCGCCCGCCCAGTCGAGCGGGTTGCCCGGTAGTTCGTAGACGTCGCTGCGCAGCCCCCGTTCGGTGCCGACGAGGTGGTAGACGCGTTGGCGATAGGGTGTCTCGAGGGCGGAAGCCGCCGCCTGTTCGACGTACAGCCACGGGCCGTCGTCGCGCGCCTTCCAGATCCGTGTCGTGTGCAGGCGGATGTCGTAGAAGTCGTTGTGGCGGGCGGCCTGGGCCGCGCTCGAGAACGACCCGCACAGCCAGTCGGCGAGCTCGTCAGCGGGGGACGCGGGACGCGGAGCGAGCGTGCGGCAGGCGAGCGCCAAGGCGAGCGCGAGCGGAGCGAGGAGGGCGAGGCGGCGTACGTTCATGGGCGGCGCCCAGCCTAGCCATTCGTGCGGGGGCGTTCGATGGACGAGCGCTCGACTCTCCCGGGCCGAGCCGTTCCCGAGGCGCGTGCCCGCCCGCGCGCGCATCGCGAAATGGCCCGCCACCCCCGCCGCATCCCCGGCCCGTGGCCGCGCATGCGTCGTGGCCGAGCGCCTCCAGCCCCTCGACCCCGACCCACCGTCCCCATGCTTTCGAGCCTGCTCCTCGCCTTCCTCACCGGGTCCTTGATCCAGGGCGAAAGCCCCACGGCGCCCGCCGCCGGCGACCTCGAGCCCTTCGTCGGGACCTTCGAACTGACGCTCGAGCGCCCCCTCGAATGGAACGGCGTGCAGACCATCCAGCTCGGCTTGCGCCCGATGGAAGGCGGCTTGACCGGTGGGGCGCGCTACGGCGAGGGGACCGCGCTGGTCGAAGGCCAGGTCACCGCCGAGGACGCGCGCGGCGGTCACCTGGCCCTCGAGATCTTCTGGGACGACGGGAGTTCGGGCTGCACGCTCGAGCGTGATGCGGACGGCGGGTATGGCGGCGAGCTCTTCGGCATGTCCTATCGCGCTCGGCGGACGTCACCGGAGTGCGCGCGCGAGCTCGCGCTCGAGGTCGACTTCGGCGTCGAGCGACCGGTCACCGTCGAGCGCGCCGAGCTGCCGGATTTCCTCGCCGAAGTCCTGCTGCCGCTCCTCACGGAGTTCGTCGAGCGCGAGCGCATCGTCGGCGCCTCGTTCGCCACCGTGCTCGACCACGAGCTCGTCGACCTGCGCGGCATCGGCTGGCAGGACTTCGCCGCGCGCGTTCCGGCCACGGCCCGGACGCGCTATCGCTGGGCGTCGATCTCGAAGCCGGTGACGGCCGTCGCGGCCTTGCAGCTGGTCGAGAAGGGCCGGCTGAACCTCGACGCCGACGTGCGCGAGCTCGTGCCCGAGTGGCCCGAGAAGCGCTGGAAGGTGACGGCGCGCAATCTCCTGCGGCACCAGGCGGGGGTCGTTCACTACCAGCACGGTCCGATCGTCACCGCACGCACGTACGACGACCCCGACCCGTTCCGCGATCGGATCCTGGCGCTCGACAAGTTCCGGGAGTCCCCGCTGTTGTTCGAGCCGGGCACCGTGCATTCGTACTCGACGCACGCCTACGCGTTGCTCGGCGCGGTCGTCGAGCGCGCGGGGGGCGAGCGCTTTTGCGACCAGGTGCAGGCCCGCATCGCGCGACCGCTCGGCATGACGTCCTTCGGCCCCGACTTCCACCAGAGCGAGGACATCCCCGACCAGACGAAGGGCTACGTCGCCGTTCTGCCCGAGCGCACGATCGACAGCGGGGATTCGAACGTGGCCTGGAAGCTCGCGGGCGGAGGCTTCCTGTCGACGGTCGGGGATCTCGCGCGCTTCGGGATCGGCCTGATGGACGACAGCTTGCTCGAGGACGAGACGCGCGAGCTGATGTTCACGAACCAGACGACGAAGAGCGGTGCCACGACGGGCTACGGCCTCGGCGTCTCGGTGCAGACCATCGCGGGCTATCGCGCCATCGGACACGGCGGCTCACAACGCAAGGCGCGGACGTTCCTCCTGGTGGTGCCCGAGCTCGGCCTCGGTTTCGCCGTGATGACCAATACCGAGGGTGCTGACGTGCAACGCCTCGCTGGTGCCGTCCTGCGCGAGCTCACGAAGTAAGCGCGCATTGTCGCGGTAACCACGCCACTTCGCTCGTATCCTGCTCGGACCGAACGTCCCGTTCGGAACTCCTCGTGACCCCTGTCTACGTCGTCGCCGGCCTCACGCTGCTGGCTTCCTTCTCGTGCTCGCTGTTCGAGGCGGCGCTCTTCTCGATTAGCCCGTCGCGCATCGCGGTGCTGGTCGAACGGAAGCGGCGCGGCGCCCGGCGGCTGGCGAAGCTGCGCGCGGACGTCGATCGCCCGATCGCCGCGATCCTCACGATCAACACGATCGCGCACACGGTCGGCTCGGCGTGGTGCGGAGCGATGATCGGCGAGCTCTACGGCAGCCGTGCCGTCGGCCTCTTCGCGGCCGTCTTCACCGTTCTGGTTCTGGCGATCACGGAGATCGTCCCGAAGAGCCTCGGCGTGCGCTACGCCGCGCACCTCGGTCCGCTGATCGTCTGGCCGCTGCAGCTGATGATCTGGAGCACGTGGCCGGTCGTCTGGCTCGCGCAGCGCGCGATGCGGATCCTGACCGGGAGCGGGGCTCACCCCGGACCGAGCGAGGACGAGGTCGTCATGGCGGCGGGCCTCGCCGCGCGCGGTGGACGCATGCGACCGGAGGAGCGCCGCTGGGTGGAGAACGCCCTGCGCCTCGATCGCGTGACCGCCGGTGACCTGCGCACGCCGCGCACGGTGGTCGAGTTCCTCCCGGCCGACCTGTCCGTGACCGACGCCGTCGCCCAGGCCACGCGCTTCATTCACAGCCGCGTCCCGCTCATCGAAGGCGACGACCGCGACCGCGTCATCGGCCTGGTCCACCGCCGCGAGGTCTTCGACGCGGCCCTCGCCGAGCCCGGCGCGCCCCTCCTCCTGCGCGACCTCGTGCGCCCCATGCGCTTCGTGCCGGAATCGCTGCCGGCCCACGAGCTGCTCTCCCACTTCCTGAAGGAGCGCGACCACATCGCGGGCGTCGTCGACGAGTACGGCGGCTTCGAGGGCGTCGTCACGTTGGAGGACGTGCTCGAATGCCTGCTCGGGGCCGAGATCGTCGACGAGCACGACGAGGTCGACGACATGCAGGAACTCGCCCTCGAGCGCAGCCGCGCGCGCGAACACGAACGCCCGAGCGACGACTGAGCAGGCTGCCGTCGATTGCGGCTGCACGTTCGCTCGGCTACAGTCGCTACCTACGTGTCCCTGGGAGTGCGTCGCGCGCTTCGGGAGGGATTGGATGGCTTTTCTGGTGGTCGTGTGGGTTGTTTCGTGGACGAAACTGAGAGAGGTGCCGTCCACCGCGTTCAGGCATTTCAAGAGAGGAGGGCAAATTTGATCTGTGCAATCATGACGGTCGCCGTCTCGAGTTCCATCTGCACCACCCTGCAATGTGTTGAGGCCGAGGTTCAGCCAACTGGAGCGATCGGAAACGATGGGTTCCCAAGCGCCCTTGCCCTGGCTGGAGACCGGGTGATAGTCGGTGCTTCACGTGACGACCAGGTGCTTCCCGGTGGTGACTCTGGCGCGGCCTACATCTTCGAGAAGTCGAGCGTCTACTGGCTTCAGTCGGCGCGATTGGCCCCTGGAGCCTTGGCAAGCGATGACCTCTTCGGAGAGTTCGTGGCCATCGATGGGCTGACCGCAGCGGTGGGGGCTCCAACCGTATCTGGAATCACTGGTCCGGGATCTGCCTACGTTTTTGAGAAGCAGGGTCCAGTTTGGGTGGAGGTAAAGCGACTGGCGGCGGCCGATGGCGCGTTCGGAGACATGTTCGGTCCAATTGCCGTCTCTGGAGACGTGATTGTTGTTGGGGCACCGGGAGCAGATGAGATCGCGGATGCTGCAGGAGCGGCCTACGTCTTCGAGAAGATCTCCCAGGATTGGATTGAGGTCGGGAAGCTGTTGGGAGGCGACGGAACGGCCGGTGACCTCTTGGGCGCTAGCGTCGGGTCTTCAGGGCAGACGATCGCTGTTGGGGCTCCATGGAATCAGGGATCAGGAGCGGTCTACGTGTTCAAGAAGCAGGGCATGTCATGGATCGAAAGTTCCAAGATATTGGCAAGCGACGCCTCACCTGGGGCTGGCTTCGGCACGAGCGTGTCGTTGTCTGGAAACTTGCTCGTTGTGGGTGCCAACGGTTCTGCCTACGTGTTCCGCGAAGAAGGGGCCACATGGGTCCAAGAAGCCAAGCTCGTGCAACCTGGTTCAGACTTCGGAGCATCCGTCTCCGCTTCCGGCGAGACGATCGCGGTCGGGGGTGCTGGAGGGCACGTGTACAAGAAGCTCCTGTTCGGTTGGATCCGAACCGCCGGGTTTTCTTGTGCTTGCGATGGTCTGAACTCCATCTCAGTTTCCGGAGATCTGGTTTTCACCCAAGAGCAGTCAAGTGCCGTTGGCATCACATGGAATGACTTTGGAGTCTCACTGGAGGCATGTCCTTCGTACATTTCCGCCTCACTCGGAGGGGAGCAGGTCCTAGAGATCGATGCGGGCCAAGAGCATGGAGGGCGCTTCTACATTCTCTTGGGGTCAATGTCCGGAGCCTCTCCGGGCTTCTCGATAGGCGGCTTCCACCTTCCGCTTAACCCGGACTCATACCTGAGGGCCACTCTTCGGGGAGCCAACAACCCGCCACTGATAAACACTTTCGGCCAGCTGGATGATCAGGGCCGTTCGCTCGCGAGGTTCGAGCTGCCAACAGGGACTGACGCCTCGCTTGTCGGCCTGTCGCTGACCCACTCGTACGCGGTGTTCGGCGTTGCTCCTTTTGGAGTTCAGTTCACGAGCAACGCGACGAGCCTCGAGGTCGTTCAGTAGCATCTGGTTGAGGTCGACGACATGCGGGCGATGACTGAGCCCCAACGGGCGCGGCCGGCAACGCAGCACTCGCGTCACCGGCCGCTCGACCCCGTCCCTGCACGGGTCGTCGGACCCCTCGTTCGAGCGACGCCGGTCAGCGCCCGGCGATCTCCGCGGCGAGGTCGTCGTTCTCCTTCAAGGTCACCTGGACCGTCTTTCCGGTGCTGCGTCCGAAGTGGGGTTGGGCGGCGGCCAGGAGGAACGGGAAGACGCGTCGGAAATCGCCGCTCGAGCCGCTGCTGCGGACCCGAGTCCGCCAGAGCAGTTGCTCGTCGTGCGCGGAATGGGCCGTCAAGTTCAGGTGGCGGTGGTAGCGCACGGCGGTGTACGCGCGCGTTTCGTAGTGCGTGATGCCGTAGACGGGCGTCGTCGTGCTCGTGGCCTGGTAGCTGGTGTAGGGGTTGTTGTCAGCGACGTAGCTCGTCGTCTCGCCGGTCTGACCCCAAACCGGATCCTGGTACGTGGCCTCGTACTCCTCCGGTGCGCTGATGCCGAACTCGACGTCGACGATGCAATCGGCGGCGTCGGCCTCCGCGACTCGCCTCCAGCCACGCTCTTGCAGGGTGCGCTCGATGCAGCCGGCGAGCTCTTGCCAGAGCAACGGATCGGTCGGCGTGACGGGATCGAGGGCGTACGTCTGAATCGTCGCGGAAGCCGGCGCGGCCAGCCCGTCGACCTCGACCAAAAACGACGTCGTCGAAGCGCACGAAGCAAGGGAGGCGAGCACGAACAAGGGGATCAATCGGTTCATGGCTAGGGCTCGATGGTGGGCGGCGCACGGGGGCCCCGCGGAGGTGGTCGTGGCCCGGGTCGCCCGGGCGTCACGTGTTCACCTGCCAAGCGACACCGGCACCCTCTCTCCGTCACGCGGCGTCCGAAAAACCGCTGAAACGCCCTTCCTGACCGCGTGAAGGTCGTTTTCAGAACGGAATCGTCGCGCCGGAAGACGCGCGCGCTTCGCGCCGTGCGACGAGCGGCGGCCGTTCCGAGGGGCCCGGAGCGCAGGCCATCGTGACGCCCGGGCCCCGTCGCTCGGTGGCGAGAGGAAAGGGCTCCGCGAACTCGAGCCTCCTTACCGAACCCTCCAAGAGGAGCCGGCCCGGCTCGTCGCGGTCCACCCGCGTGCGACGCCGGCGTGGCGCTCGGCGGCGACGCGGACCCCCCAAGCAACCGCGCGTGTCCGACAGACACTGGTCGCGTTCCGTGGTGTGCGCGGCTCGTTCTAGGATGAGCGCGATGTCGAAGCCCACGACCCTCGCTGCGCTGGAAGCCGGACTGGCCGAGGTCCTGGCCGCGCCGGCGGAGGCGGGTCATGTCGAGCTCGTGACGTGTCGGCCGGCGGCGGGGACGCGGCGGGTGTTGGCGAGCGCGCGCTTCGATCCCGTGACGGGTGTCGAGGGCGATTCCTGGGCGACGCGCTTCTGTCGTCACACGCCCGACGGCTCGCCCCATCCCGGCCAGCAGGTCGCGTTGATGAACGCGCGCATGATCCGGTTGGTCGCGGGTGCGCCCGAGCACTGGGCGCCGGCCGGTGATCAGCTCTTCGTGGACTTCGACCTGCGTCCAACGAATGCGCCGCCCGGAACGCGGCTCGCGGTGGGGGAGGCGGTGCTCGAGGTCTCCGAGCTGCCGCACCGTCCGTGCGTCAAGTTCCGGGA
>JAJDEW010000071.1 GCA_029259595.1 Planctomycetota bacterium
GCGACCTTTCCGGGTCGGCTGCTGGACAGTGTGCGCGGGCTCGTCGACAGCGAGATCACGTGCTACACGGAGATCGACGCGGACGAAGCGCGCGTCCTGAACGTCGCCGACCCGACCAGCTCCGCCCTCGATTCGCTGCTATCGGTGCTCGCCGATCTGCAGAACCAGCACCCGCGCATCGTCGACTACGCGGAAACGGGGAACGCGCGTGCCCTGACCGTCTCCGACTACCTGTCCAAGAAGGACTGGCACCGGCGTGACCTGTTCCAACACTTCTACGGGGCGCTCGGACTCGAGGATCAGGTCACCGTCATGATTCCCGCCCAGGACCGGATCAAGATCGGGCTGGCGCTGAACCGCACGAACCGTTCGTTCACGACGCGTGATCGCGCCCTGCTCGACGCCCTGCAACCCCACGTGGCCCTCGCCTGGCAGAACGCGCGGGCCTTCAGCGCGCTGGAGGGGAGCACCGGACGTGGCGCAACCGAGACTCCCGGGCTCGTCCGCTTCCGGGGCGACGGCACGCCGTGGTTCGTGTCGCCGCGCGCACGTCGGCTCCTGGAGGACTACTTCCCGCGTTGGAAGAAGCACGACGGGTTGCCCGAGCCGGTCGCGAGCTGGCTGCGCGCGCGGCGTGCGGACGAGCCCGCGCGAGCGGCGGGATCGGACCGGGCCAGAAAGCGCGTGCGCCGCGCGCACGGCACGCTCGACTTGCGTTTGGTCGAGGACATCACGCTCGAAGGCGGGCTGCTGCTCTTCGTCGAGTGGAACCGCGCGAAGCAGCGGGCCTCCGGCCTGCCGCCGCGACTCCGGCGCGTGCTCGCACATCTGCTGCAAGGCGAGAGCGAGAAGCAGATCGCCGCGCGGCTCGAGCTCAGCCCGCACACGGTGCACGAGTACGTCAAGCAGCTCTACCGCCGCCTGGGGGTCTCCAGCCGCTCCGAGCTCATGGCGCGCTGGGTCGTACGAGAGGGCGGCGACGCCGGCTCTTGAACCGTCGCCGCCGCCCGGGTCTCCCCCCTCGGTGGCCCCACTCGTCAGCGCGGGCCCTGCGGCGCAGCGTTCGTCCGGCCGCTGTGGCGCGGTGTCAGGTAGCGCTGGGCCGCGTTGTTGGTCTCGTCGAAGTCCTGGGGCTGCACGTCGATCAAGCGCGCGCGGACGTAGACCGTGGGCGTGGCCGCGAGCCAGGTCACGTCGACGAAGAGCTCCGACTCGGCACCTGCCGCGGCCGGGAGGAAGACGGGGACCTGCTCGACCAGTGCGAACTGCCCGGACGAGTCGCGCACACCCAGCTCCAGGATTCCGTCGGCCTCCGTTAGCCCGCCGTTGGCGACGCGGACGCGGACCGTGACGAGGCCCGCGCCGCTCTCGGGCCCGGACAACCGTCGGATGTCGGTGGCGGCGACGGAGAGGTCGGGCGCGGGACCGACCACGATCGAGCGCGTGGCAAAGTTGTTGGTCTCGTCAGACTCGGCCAGAAAGCCGTCGGGATCGACGGCGACTTGCACGATGTGCAGGTTCGGCGGACCGGCCGGAGCCAACCAGGGTGCGAGGCACTGGATGGATCGCGAGGACCCCGCCGGGATGGCTCCCAGGAAGAGGTCCGTGCACAGCGGCAAACCATCGATGTTGACGTCCGCCAGCACGCCTGCGGCGTCGCCGCTTCCGTCGTTGAAGACGGTGAGGGTGATCCAGTCGACGGACTCGCCCGGGTCGGGGTTGATGTCCTCCGGATTGATGTGCTCGGAGAAGAGGTAGAGGTCCGGCAGCGGGATGCAGCTCTGTACGTTCGCGGTCCGGACGAGCTCGTTGTTGGTCTCGTCGAACTCGGGCCAGGCATTCTCCGCGTCGACCCGCACGTGAATCGGATGGGCTCCGACCTGCGTGAAGGTATGCGGGAACGAGAAGGACTCCACGTCCGGTGGGGGACAGTTGCCGCGGCCTCTGAGGTTCGACACCGATCCCGAACCGATCGTGAGTACGCCGGAGGAGTGGTCCTCGAAGGTGACGGAGACCGGGCCGGAGACCGTGAAGAGTCCGGTGTTGATCACGCGTGCCTGGATCGTCAGCTCGTCGTCGACGCAGGGCGAGCAGCTGCTGAACATGCGCGGGTTGCCCGGCGGACAAGCCGGCAGGGCCAGCGGGTACAGCTCGTAGGGCAGGAGACACGACCCTTGGTTGTCGAACTCCGACGTCTCGTCCGGAACAGCGTCGTCGGGGTCGACCTGGGCGACGAGCTGATGGGGTGCGAAGTCGACCGGCCAGGTCGCGGTCGACGTCACGACCTCCGAGGTCCCCGCGGCCAGCGGAGACGTCGTGAGGGCGTCCGCTCCGATCGGAACGCCGTCCAGGAGGAAGCGGACGGCAACCGGCGCGGCTCCGTCGGCGGCTCCCGTGTTCTCGACCCTGACCGAGAACGTGATCGGCTCAGCACCGACCGGAGCGGCGTTCGAGGCCGCGAGCGAGCACGCGTCGAGCCGGTAGTTCACGAAGTCGGGACAGGCCGACACGGAGACTGTGCGCGAGATGGTGTTGTTGCCGTCGTCGCATTCGATCGCCAGGTCATCCGGATCGATCGCGACCGAGAGCACGTAGGTCCCCGGCATCGTGAACGTGTGCGTGAAGCCGGCCGACCGCACCTGGTTCTTGCCCGCGAGCTCGGCGAAGGCCTGCTCGCCCTGCGGCACTCCGTCGACGAAGAAGCGCACGGTCGTCGCCGGCGCCGTCAGACACCCCGTGTTGCGCACCGCGAAGCCGATCCCCAGCGGCTCGTCGATGCAGACCGTCGGCGTGGACAAGTGGATGTAGTCGGGGTCCCACTCGAAGCAGACGGGGAAAGCGTTGAAGCTCTGGCCGCGGACGTTGTTCGTCTCCGTGAGCTCGTCGACGTCTCCGTTCGGATCGACGCGCGCCGTGAAGGAGCGCGAGCCCGCCGCGGATGCGAGAACGGCCACGTCCGCGAGCAGCACGGTTTCCCCGGGTGCGAGCGGCGCGATCGCCTCGCTGGCCAGGTCGCCGAAGCCCGTCTCCTGGAGCACCGCCGTCGTGGCCGGGCTGGCCGCAGTTCCGTAGTTCGTGACCGACCACGTGAGGTCGACCATGTCCCCGACGCACGGAGCGGTCGGGTCCAACGTCAGGGCGATCGCCAGGTCCGGGGCCGGCGCTGGAGGCGGCAGCGACGTGAGCACGATCTCGTAGGTCGACGTCAGCGTGTAGTCGGTGACCTCGATCTCGAGCAGGAACGTGCCCTGCGATGGCGGTGCCGACAACGAGCGCGCGAAGTTGCCCCCGTTGTCGGTCGTCGTCGTGACGGCTCCCGCCCAGCTCGGCCGGAACGTCACGGTGGCGCCCTGGACGAAGGGCGGCGGATCGAGCGGTGTCCCCAGGTAGGTCGCGCGGCCGCCGAAACCGACGTTGCCGCCCGCGAAGAACGTGGTCGCGGCAGGAAGGCCGGCGACGTCGATGGAGCCCGGCAGCACGTACTCTCCGACGACGATCGGACGGGTCGCGTCGTTGTTCAGCTCGTTCCACTCGACGAAGTCGTTTCCGAAGTCGACGAAGGCGCGCACCGGGTAGAAGCCGTCCTCGGGCAGGGCCCAGCCGAAGCTCACCTCGCCGACCGAACCCGGATCGAGGTGCTCGATCGAGCCGCTGAAGATCGTCGCGTCGTCGCCCTCGACGACCACGCTCAGGTCGTCGACGGGCAAGAGCGAAGCGTTGTGGACGCGCACGGTGACCGTGAAGACTTCCGCTACGGTCGGGTTCGGCGTCGAGAACAGGATGTCGTTCGCGAAGATCGCAAGCTCGTAGAAGTCGTCCCGCACGGACGGGCCGGAGGCGAAGGCCGTAGGAGCGCCGGTCGCCGCTGCTCCCGTCGTGTTCTCGGCGCTGAAGGCATGGCGATACGAACCGGCGCCCGGGTCGGGCAGGCCCGTCGTGTAGGAATAGACCTTGCCGTCGACCACGTTCGTGTCGGCGTCGACCGCCAGCATGACGAAGTCGCCTTCGCCGGGGTCGAGCGTGTCCCCGTCGTCGTTCAGGTCGAGATGCAGCTTCGGGAAGCCCGGAGCCGGAGGGAGCCCGCTCGCATCCGAGTACTCGACGCGGAAGTCGAACACCTGCCCGGGCAGGCCCTGGTTCGGCGCGATCCCGTCCGCTCCATCGAAGCCGAGCCCGGCAGGGAACGCGAGCCGCGTTCCGGCCTGGCCACTGACCCACTCTTCGTTCGGGTCAGGGGAGATCGCGTTGTTTCCTTCGTCGAAGCCGCCGATCACGAAGATGCTGTTCGCGACGGTCGCGGCTTGCACCCAGGAGCGAGCGGTCGGCATGTCGGGGAGCAGCGACCAAGTATCGGTGAGCGGGTCGTAGAGTTGCGCCGTCGCCGTGACGTTGCCCCCGCTGCCGCTCGTCGTCGAGCCCCCGAAGACGTGCAGCTTGCCGTCGAGCACGGCCGCCGCACCCGCGTGGACGCTCGAAAGCAGATCGGCGCCCTGGGACCAGGTGTCGGTCACCGTGTCGTAGATCCAGAGCGACGTCCCCGCCCCGACGACGAAGATCTCGGTTCCGATGGCTCGACCGGTCAGGGCTTGCCCGCTTGGATCCGGGAAGGTCGCCGTGGGGCTCCAGGAGTTCGTGCCCGGGTCGTAGGACTGCGAGCTCTGATAGAACCAAGGGGTCCCGATCAGGTAGAGCACCCCGTTCACGGCGGCCGCCGTGTGGCCGTAGAAGTAGCTGCCCGCCGATGCGATCGAAGTCCAGTTGTCGGTCGTGGGGTCATAGCGCCGGTGGAATCCAGCGCTCGGCCAGCCGCCCAGCACGTAGAGCTCGCCCGCGAGGACGGCCGAAGCCGGCCCCCAACCATTGGTGTCCGGCAGGGTCGCCGCCGTCGTCCAGATGCCCGTCATCGGATCGAAGACGTCGTGACGTCCGGTCGTCCCCGATCCACCCCAATTCGTCGCGCCTCCGACGACGTGGACGCGACCGTCGAGGGCTTCGACGGTCAACGCGCCGCGGCGAACGGGCAGGCTCTCGCGGACGACCCAGATGTCGGTTTGTGCCTGACTGGACGCGGCCAAGAGGAGGCTAGCAAGGAGCGCAAGGGCAAGTTCGTTCTTCATGGACGGCATCCGAGGTGAGTCGGTAGTTGCAGCGGGCACGTCGCCAGGCGGGGCGCGAACGGGGTCCATGATCGAAGGGGAGCGTGACGCGGCAAGTCCCTGAACAGGGACGGGGGGTTAGGGCCGCTCGAGCACGCGACGGGCCCTCCGGAGGATCCCTGGCGCCTCCGCGAGCCGGTAGAAGGCGCGCTAGAGATCCCCGTCGTGGATCTCGTTCGGCAGCGCGAGCGCCAGCACGCGGCCGGCTTCTTCGTAGACGAGGCGTGCGGCGCGCAGGTCGGCGAGGAAGGCTTCCAGGTCGAGTCCGCTGTCCCCGGCTGCCAGCTCGCGTGCGAGCGCTTTCGTCGTCGCACCTGCGGCACACGCCGCGTAGACGCGCGCCTCGTCCCCCTCGAGCATGTAGCGCAGCGCACTCCGCGTCGTCGTCGTGCGCGTGTCGGTGATCACGAGGAAGCCGGGTCCCTGACGAAAGGTCAGCGCGCCGCGATTGCGCCGGGAGTCGCGGTTCCAGCGCTCGACCTGCTCGCGCAGGGCGCGGGTGTAGGTCTCCGGGTCGCGGCCGTCGGCGTAGGCGAATCGGAACGACTGCGCCAGGTCGAGGAGGTCGTCGCCCTCGAGGTCATAGACCAGCTCGTAGTAGGGCAGCGGTCCCTCCTGAACGAGCCCGTGGCCGGCGGGGTCGTTGTGATAGGGGCTGAAGCGGTACAGCGCGAGCCGGCTGAGGCTCGGGGGTGGCAAGTGCACGAGCGAGCGCACCTGCTCGGCCATGCGCTCGTACTCGGCCGGGTCCTCGTGCGGGAAGCCGTACAACAGGTTCCAGATCACCCGGATCCCGTGCACCGCGCACCACTTCAAGAGCCGGACGTTCTGGAAGGCCGTGACGCCCTTCTTCATCTCGCGCAGGACGGGCGTGCTGAGGCTCTCGATGCCCGGTTGGATCGTGCGGATGCCCGCCGCGCGCAGTTGCACGACCTGCGCTTCCTTCAGGTTGGACTTCGTCTCGAAGAAGAAGCCGAAGTCGTGTGGTCGCGCGGCCAGGTGCGGCAGGAGCTCGCCGAAGTAGTTCCAGTCCATGATGTTGTCGACCGACGTGAAGTCGAGGCGCCCGTAGCGCGTGGCCTGGGCGTCGACTTCGCGCAGGACGCGCTCGGGCGACTTGCTCCGGAAGGCCATCGACTGGCCGTTCAGGCCGCAGAACGTGCAGTGCGACTTCATGCCCCACCAGCAGCCGCGCGAGCTCTCGAAGGGGATCTGCGGCAGGATCGTGTCGGCCAGCGACGAGCCACAGAGGCGCTCGAAGTACTCGTCGAAGACGGGGACCGGGAGCGCGTCCAGATCGACCGCGGTTGCTTCGCCGTCCTCGATCTCGACGATGCGATCGTCCACGCGCAGGCAGAGCCCCGCGTAGCGTGGAGCTGGAGCCCTCGTCAGGAGCGCGCGCATCAGCTCGACGACGAGCCCGTCCGCCGGGCCGCGCACGATCACGTCGAGGTCCGCGCTGGCCTTGAGCAGGGCAGGACCCATGGGGCCTTCGCAGCTCGCTCCGCCCATGACGATGCGCAGGTCCGGGTCGCGCTTTTTCAGAACCCGCGCCAGCGCCATCGACGGGCAGGTCTGTGAGTAGACGTTCGTGAAGCCGACGACGCCCGGCTCGCTGGCTGCGAGCTCGTCGGCACAACGCTCGAGAAAGGCGGGGATGCGATCCCGCAGGCGTCGCAGCTTGCGCACGAGCCCGCGCGGGACGCCGGCCGCGGCGAGCAGGGCCAGATAACGTTCGTCGCGCGCGCCGCTCGCACGGCGGATCGCGGGTGTCGCGAAGAGCCACTCGCCCAGCCCCAGGTTCTCCCAGCGTCCGCTGACCTCGCCGTAGTCGTCCAGATCGAAGTCCCCGGACTGGGTCAGGAACTCGGCGAAGGCCAGGAAGAAGGAGTGCGAGCGGCAGGGGACGTCCGCCGCCCGCAGGATCGCCTCGAGCGTCCCGAGCTGGATCGAGGGCGAGCCCAGCATGTGCCAGGGCATGCCAATCAGGGCGACGGACGTACGAGCGCGGATCATCAGGGGCGGCGTCGGAAAGAAACTCCGGTCCGTTCCCGAGCGCAAGGCGTGTGCCGCTCGCTAGGGAACATGCCGTGCCCGGTTCTCGATCCGGCCCCGTGGGGGTGGCGTAGCAGCGGCTGACCGGCGCGTCGATCCGGGCTGCGCGAACCCCGCGCTTTCGGATCAACCCCGAGCGGGGCGTGGCCGATAGGAGAACGGCTTCCCGTTCCCACCGCCCACCGCTCCCGCAACCGGTCGATCCCCGCCTTGAACTCCATCACCCAGCGCGTTCCTCATTCGCCCATCGGCCAGTACTTCACCGACTCCGGCCGCATCACGGCGGAGCAGCTGCAAGAGGCCCTCGACTACAAGAATGACCAGGCTGTCAAGCTCGGTCAGGCCTTGACGGCGCTCGGTTTCGTCGACGAAGCCGAGCTGGCGGAGGCGCTCCGCCAGCAGGGCAAGGTGCACTGCATCAACCTGCGGCCGGAGATCATCAACACGCAGATCGCGCTCGAGTTCGGCGAGAAGAGCTCGCGCCGCTTCCGCGCGGTGGCGGTCAACCGCATCTCGGGCTACACGACCGTCGCGATGGAGGATCCGTCCGACGTGTACGCGATCGACGAGATGTCGAGGACGATGAAGACGCGTGTCCTGCCCGTCTACGCGGAGCCTTCGAAGATCGAAGAGGCGATCGAGCACGTCTTCTCGAGCCGCATCATCCGCCGCCTGGGAGAAGAGTCCGGCGGGGGAGAGCGCATCCCCATGACCACGGGGTCGGGCGCGGTCAAGCTGGAAGGCATCACGAGCTACGCCGCCGAACGGGAACGCCAGACCAAGATCCAACCGATCGAGCGTGGCGTTCCGAATACGCCGTCCAAGTCGCCCGAACACGACGAGGAGCGCGTCGTCAACATGCTTCGCAGCATGCTGCAGGAGGCCTTCCTCCAGGGCGCGTCCGACGTGCACGTCGAGCCGCGTCGGGACGACGTCCTGATCCGCTTCCGGATCGACGGTCGGCTCTTCGACCGCACCTCGCTCGAGAAGACCTGGAGCAAGGATCTGGTCCGGCGCGTCAAGCTGCTCGCGCACCTCGATCCGGAGGTCAGCCACCTGCCCCAGGACGGCCGCGCCCAGCTGCGCTACAGCGGCAAGGGCGTCGACATGCGCGTCCTGACGATCCCGAGCCTGCTCGGCGAGAGCGCGGTCCTGCGCATCGTCGACGGCGGCGAGCGCCTGCGCGAGCTCGACTCGATCGGCTTCTCGGCCGACCAGCAGTCCGAGGTCGAACGCATGCTCGCTGAGGACAACGGGCTGCTCCTGGTCGCCGGCCCGGCGGGCAGCGGGCTGACGACGACCTCGTATTCGATGCTGCAGCAGCTCAACACGCGCGAACGCAAGATCGTGACGATCGAGGATCCCGTCGAGTGCCAGATCGACGACGCGACCCAGATCAACGTCGGCCAGGACGGTGGCCTGAACTTCCAGACCGGCCTCCGCTCGGCGCTGCGCTTCGATCCGGACGTCCTGCTGGTCGGCGAGGTCGCCGACGCGGATGTCGCCCAAGCGGTCGTCACCGCTTCGCTGACCGGGCATCTGGTCCTGTCCACCCTGCACTCGATCGGCGTGGCCGAGACGATCACGCGGCTGATCCAGAGCGGCGTCGATCCGTTCCTCGTGGCGGATTCGCTGCGCGGCGTCATCGCCCAGCGGATGCTGCGTCGGATCTGCTCCGACTGCCGCCAAGAAGCCGAGCCCGATTCCGAGCTGATGCTCCGCCTGGGAATCCCCGCGGCCGAGTCACGCTCCTTCTACGAGGGTCGGGGCTGCGGCCAGTGCAACGACACCGGCTTCAAGGGACGCATCGGTATCTTCGAGACCTGCCACTTCGGCTCCGAACTGACCCAGCACATCGGCGAAGGTCCGACCCTGGAGGCCCTCCAGTCCTTCCTGGCCGACGTCGGCATGAAGACGCTGCGCCAGGACGGGATCGAGAAGGCCGCCAACGGTTGGACGACCCTCGGCGAAGTCCTCTCCGCAACGCACCGAGGCTGAAACGACCATGAAGACCATCTACTTCGTTCACGACCAAGAAGAGAGCCCGGCCGCCCGCAAGAACTTCCTCGAGATGGCGGGCTATCGCGTCCGCCTGATCGCGAGCGGACAGGAGCTGTTCGGCCTCCTCCAGGAAGAGTCGCCGGCCCTCATCCTCATGGACATCCTGATCGACGGTCGCAACGGCTTCGAGATCTGCAGCGAGCTGAACGCGCGCTACATGTCCCGGCCCTACCCCGTCGTGCTCTGCTCGCGCATCTACAACTCGAGCGTGTTCCAGGAGAAGTCCAAGGATTGCGGCGCGAGCGACTTCCTCATCCTCCCGATGAACCTCGAAGAGCTCGTCGGCCGCGTCAACGCCACGATCGCCGGCTGGTCCCGCAGCGTCGCCGCCTGACGCGGGCTCAGGGTCCTGCTGACGATCCGCTGACGCAGGGGGGGCGCCGGGGTGTGTGGCGCTTCGAACGTGCAAGCTCGTACGCCCTCGCGGAGATCCTGAGGGCCTTCGTCGCGCGCCGGGCCCTCGTCCGTGCCTCTCTGGGGCCGCTCGCCTCGGGCTCCCGGCGGAAATCGGCCTTTGCGGTCGACAAAGCCCGGACGGAGGCGTCTCCCTGGCTGCCTGACCCGCTAGAAGCGGGCGTCGGCCATGGAGTTTCCTCCCCACAACAGGCGCCCCGGCGCTTCCGAGACCCCCGCCTCGAGCGCGTCCACCGAAGAGCTCGCGCTCGTCGAGCGCGCCCAGGCCGGAGACGCCCAGGCCTACGACGCGCTGGTGCGCCGCCACTACCCGGCGATCCACGCCACCTCGTTCCACCTGGTCGGCAACCCCGAAGACGCCGAGGACCTGGCCCAGGAGTGCTTCGTGCGGGCCTGCCGTTCGTTGCACTGGTATCGCGGAGACGGGGCCTTCGGTGGGTGGCTGCGGCGGATCCTCGTCCACCTCGCGCGGGACCGCTACCGCGCGCGCGGACGGCATCCGGCGAACGAGTCGATCGAGGCGGAGCGCGCCGCTGCGCCCGGGGTCGGTCCGGTGCGCGAGCTCGGGCGGCGGGAGTTCGCACGCCTCCTGGCGGAGGCCGTGCAGCGCTTGCCGGTCCACCTGCGGATCCCGCTCGTGTTGCGGACGCTCGACGGGCTCGATTACGAAGCGGTCTCGCGCGCCACCGGCGTGAAGGCCGCCACGGCCCGCACCCAGGTCATGAAGGCGCGCCGCGAGCTCCAGCGCTGGCTCGGTCCGCTCGTGGCCCGCTCGCGCCGATCCTCGGAGGAGTCCGAATGAAGGGCTGCGCCCGCGCTCGCCGCCGGATGCTGTTGGCTGCCGACGGTCGTCTGGCGCTCGAGGAGACCTTCCTGCTCGAGGCGCACACCGCCGAATGTGCGAGCTGTGCGGCGCGTCACGCTGAGCTGCGCGCGATCGAGGAAGGCTTCGAGGACTTCGCGACGCCGGCGGCCTTCGCGGACGTCGACGCGGCAGTCCGTCGCGTGCGGGAACGGCTGGAGGCGACGGACAAAGCCGGCGCCGCGGTGCTGCCCGCGACCGCGCCCGGTCCGGACCCCGTCGCGTCACCGCGCCGCTTCGCGCGCGTCGCCGTCGCTCTGCTGATCGCCTCGCTGGCCGCGGGCAGCGTCTACCGGGGACTCATCCGACCGCGCCTCGAGGACTCGGACGCCGCGCGCGACACGCAGCTCGCCGCCGACGCACGATCAGCCGCTCCGACCTTCGAAGCGCAGACGGAGCCCGGCGCGCGGCCGACGAGGCCCGCGCCGCGGCCTGCAACGAAAGTCGCTGGAGTGGGGGAACGCACTTCGCCGGAGGCCACCTCGGTGACCGGCCCGAAGGCCGCGGCTGCGCCCGGCCCCGTCGCCGGACCCGTCGACCAGAGCGCCACCGAACCCGAGCGGTCCGTGACCGCCTCCAACGAAGCGGAGCGCTATGCGGACGTGTTGGAGCGCTGGCGCGTTCGGCTGGCGCGCGCCGCCGGTGGGCCCTTGACGGAGCTCGAGAGCCTCGAGCGTGAGCTCCTGCGCGCGGGCTGGTCGCCGTTGCGCCTCAGCGAAGCGCTCTTCGACGATCCTGACCTCGCGCTCGCCTGCGCCGCGATCCAGCACGTCGGAGCGCGCGCCGCCGCGGGCGGCCGCACCGATCTCGTGGCCGTCGCCGCCCTGCGGCGCGTCGCGTTGCAGGACCCGGAAGGCGGCGAGCGGCGGCGTGCGGCGCTGCTGGCGGCGGGCGAGCTCGGGCGCGAGGGCGTCGGCATCCTGCGGGCCGTGCTCGCGGACGGCACGTCGACCGAACTCGCCCTGGAGGGTCTGCGGTCGATCGGCGGAGCCGCCGCGGCGACGGCGATCGAAGACGAGCTGGTGCGTGCGGTGCGCAAGCGCGCGGCGGGCTCCGAGAGCGCCGACCTCGCGCGCGCGCTCGCGTCCTGCGGCCCGGGCGCGGTCGCCTCGTTCCTACGCCTGGAAGCGCAGCTCCCCTCCGCGGAAAACTCCTGGTTGTCCTGGCTCGAGAGAGTCGACGGCGCGCGGCAGGAGCTCGGTCGCATCGTGACCGAGGAAGCGCGCCAGCACGACGAGCGGGTCCTCTTCCGCGCGCTTCGTACGCTGCAACCACCCGCGGCCCTGCCCTTCATCGAGGCGGCCTGCGCGGACGATCGGTCGTCGGCGCTCGCGCTCGCGACGCTGGCGGAATGGCGCGGACCCGCAGCGTGGGCGGCGCTGGTGCGACTCGACGTGCGCTCGCGCCTGGCCGACGAGCTGCTCGTCGCGACCGCCGCTACGGCACTGCAAAACGACACCGGTGCGGCGGTGGCCTACGCGCGTGAGCTGCTCGCGCGCGATGCAGCACCCGACGTCGAGCGCCTGCTCTCGCTCCTGCTCGCGACCGAACGACCCGAGGCCGCGCCGGCCCTGGTCGAGTTGGCGTTGTCCGACCGCTTGCCTCCGGACGCCCGTCAATGGGCGGCCCTCGCGGTGGGGCAGTCGGGCGACGCAACCGCGGCCCAGGCCCTCGGTGAAGAGCTGCCGCGTCTCCGCGTCGGCGACGCGCGCCTGCACGCCGCCTGCGTCATCGCGATCCACGCCCTGAGTGGCGAGCGCGGTCTGCGGCAGGCGCTCGGCGACTACGAAGAACACGAGGTCGAGCACGTGCTCGCCCTGCTGGACGATGGCCGGACGAACCCGCGCCCGGCCAACCTCCATCGCGTCGTGCGCGCGCTGGAACACCCGCACTCCCCGACGGCTTCGAAGCGAAGGCGACAGCTCCCATGAATACCGTTCTGACCGCTTGGATCGCTTGCACTCTCTTCGCGCTGTCGGACACCGAGGAGGCTCCCCAGGACGAGAACATCGTCGTGGTCTACGACTTGAACGCCGTCGCCGTGCGCTTCGATCAGACGGCCCAGTGGCAGCACACGCTGCTGATCGAACCCGGCGACCCCTATGGCCGGATGCAACACGTCAATCGGGAGGAGTTCTTCGACGAGCAGGGCGCCGACGCGGTCGCCGACGTGCTCGCGAACGTCCTCGGCGACGAGCTGCGCTACGAGGGGCGCCAGATGCAGGTCGACGACCGCAAGCTGATCGTCGTCGCGCCCGAGCTGGTGCACGCCCGCGTGCGGGCGACGCTCGGTGTCCTCGAGAAGGCGCTGGGAGGCGGACTCGAGCTCGCCGTCGACATCCTGACGCTCGACCAGGTCGACGAGGCCAGTTGGCCCAAGCGCTTCTCCATGCACGCCGGCGAGGCCGAGGCCTTGATCGGCGCCGCCGAGGCGCTGGGTGCGCGTCGTGAGTCGCACGTCGTTCGGCTCGGCGCCGGACGGACGTCGATGCTCGACGCGATGAAGTATGTGCCCTTCGTCTTCGACTACGACGTCGAGATCGCCCAGAGTGCGATGATCCACGACCCGATCGTCAAGCGCGCCGAGATCGGCTCGCGCCTGCTCCTGCGCGGGGCACCGGTCGGCGACGGCGTGGCCCTGGCCGTCCTGGCCCAGAGCTCGCGCATGAACGGGCCGATGCGCGAGGATCGCTACGAGCTCAAGGGCGCCCTCGCGAACGAGAAGAGCGGCGTCACCTATGTCTCCGGTCCGACCCTGTTCCAGGCGCCGGAGGTGCACTTCCGTTCGATGGCCTTCAACACGTTCCTGCCCACGGGCGGGGCGATCGTGTTCGCCTCCCAGATCGAGCTCGGCGGAGCGGCGACGACCCAGCTGTGGGTCGTGCGGCACCGAGGTGGCTCACTCGCCTCGGTTCATTCCCAGCGCATCGCGGATTCGTCGCGGGAAGTGATCCTCGTCAACACCGAGACCTTCCGACCGCCGACCTTCTCGCATGCGATGGCTTCGAATTACGAGGACACGACCGGCTATCCGTCGCTCTGGGCGCGCATGGACTCCGAGCCGTCGATCTTCCTCTTCGACTGGATGAAGTACCGCTTCTCGGTCTGGCGTCGGCTCGGGCCGTGGAGCATCGTCGTGACCGACCCGAGCTGGGATCGCGAGGCGCCGGAAGAGCTCACGAAGCTGCTCCAACAGTGGAAGCCGTCGGCCGACGTCGTGCGATTGCGCGCGACGATGAACGCGGGGGACGGCCGCGCGCGGATGCCGGTGCGCTTCGGCGCTCCCGTACGACCGGGAACGAAGACCGCCATCCTGATCGGGACGACCAGCACGGCCGTGTTCGACTACGACGTGGAGGTCGCGCAGTTCGCCTCGGTCGGTGACCCCTTCGTGGCGCCGATCTTCGAGGGGCTTGCGCTCGGGATCCGGACGACGGTCGGTCAGGGTGGAGCGAGCCTCGACGTTCAAGGGGAGGCCCAGCTCGATTCCTCCGAACACCGCCGGCTGGCGATGGACAGCCCGGTGCTCGGTGGCATCACGCTCACGGACAAGACGCGTCTGCGCATCAACGAGCGCGTTCCGGGCACGCCCGACAACGAGCCCACCAACGCCCGCTTCGGGGCGAGCGGAAGCGGGCCGAGCGTCGAAATCGACGTTCGTTGAGCCCTGGACGTACCCCTGGATTCCACCGGCGCCGCAACGGTTGCAGGCTCTCGGCAACGATCGTTGCGGCGCTCGTAAGTCCTTCCAGGGCAAGCGCTGCGGACCTGTCGGAATCCCCGGCGCGGGGCTACGATCGAGACCGTGGAGGCCCGTGAGCTGGCTCGTCTGACCGAGGACTTCGCGGCGCGTTCGGAACGGACTCGTCGCCTGGTCCGCCACCTCGTCGCCGATGACGACGTGGCCGCCGACGTCGTCCAGGACGCCTGGCTCGTGACGCTGCGGCAACCCGCCGAGCGCGTGTACGACCTGGGTCGCTGGCTCTCGGGTGTCGCTCGCCGGCGCGCCTTGAAGCTGCAGCGCGAGAACGGCCATCGACGGATGCGGGAAGAGCGCGTGGCGCGCCTCGGCAGCCTGCCGGCGGCCGACCACGCGCCCGAGCGAGCAGAGCTGCAGCGTGCGCTCGCCCGCGTCCTGCTCGACCTCGACGAACCGTACCGCAGCGTCATTCTGCTGCGTTACCTGCGCGAGCTCTCCATCGCCGAGATCGCGCAACGCTTGCACCGCCCCAAGGGCACGGTGCAGTGCCAGATCAAGCGCGGACTCGAGCGCCTGCGGGCAGCTCTCGACCGCCGCTACGACGATCGACGCGCGTCCTGGTTGTCTTCGCTCGTGCTGCTCCTGCCGGAGCGTGAACGGAGCGCTCTCGAAGGGGCGGCGGTCACGTCCGCGGCCGGCTTTTCGGTCCGGGCCAGCGCGGTCGTGGCGGTGTTCGCGCTCGTTTCGGGCACCTTGGTCTGGTTGAACCGCGACGCGCGCGACGCGCGCCCGGGCCTGCCCGTCGCGCGCGCGCTCGCGGCTGCGCCCAGCGCGGGGACGAAGGGGCTGGTCGAGCCCGCGCCGTCTTCGCTGCGGAGGTCGTCGTCGACCTCGCCCGCTGCCGCGTCCTTCGGTCGCTTCGCGTTGCGGGTCGTGACCGACGACGGCGCCGGCGGCGAGCGTCCGGTCGCGGGGCTCGGCGTCCGGCTGGTCGAAGCCGACGGCACGGGCGCCGCCCGCAGCTCGACGACCGCTGCGAACGGCACCTGGGCGCTCGACGATCTCGCGCCGGGCCTCTGGTCCCTGCAGCCTGCGCGCGGAGCTGCGACCCGCTTCGCGCTCGCGGCCGGCCAGCTCGTGGAGCACACGCTGCGCGTGCCGCGCACGGTCACGGTGCGCGGAACGGTGCGGACCGTACGCTTGCTCGACCTGGCCGAGAGCCCCGCTCACGAGGCAGAGATCTGGGTCAGCCCTCCCGGACGAGCGGTGCGTGGTCACATCGCGGGCCGCAGCGATGCCGAAGGACGCTTCGAGCTCGCGAACGTCGACCCGGACGCGTGGTTGTGGGCCGAGCGCAGCCGGCTCGGCTCGACGCGCCTGTTCCACGTCGGCTCCGCGCGAGGAAGCGGGAAGGATGGCTCCGTGCAGCTGGACCTGACCGTGTTCGGCGTCTCCAACTACGTGTCCGGACGCGTGGTCGACACCGAAGGCCTGCCGCTCGCGGGGGCCGAGATCGTGCTCGAGTTCGCCGAAGCGCGCGCGCTGCGCACCAGCGCCGATGGCCTGCGTTCCCTGACGCCGCTGCCGGCGCGCACGACGACGGATGCGGACGGCCGCTACTCGCTCACGAAGTTCCGGATCAGTCGCAACCGCGTCACGGTTCACGCCGAGGGCTATCGCGTCCAGCGCGGGATGACGAACGAGTACTTTCGTTTCCCCGAGACGGTGGACTTCGTGCTGGAGCGCGAGTCGCAGCGCGGCCCGCGCTCCGTGGCCGGTCACGCGCTGTCCGCCGACGGGGAGCCCTGGCCGAACGCCTGTCTCGAGCTCGCCTTCGACTCGACCGGCGGTTCGACGCGCATGGCGAAGAGCGACGAGAACGGTCGCTTCGAGCTGTCGCTCCCGCCGGGGATCGAGCGCTTCGACCTGCGGGCCTACGACCAGCCCGGTCTCGAGGCCCTGCCGCGGGCGGTCCTGCGCGGACTGGGGCCGTCGAATGCACTCGTCGTCCGGGCGCGTGCGGTCGAGGACGATGCGCGCCTGTCGGGCGAAACGCCGGTGGCTCTGCGCCTTTCTTCACGCGAGCTCGCGCGTCCGCTCGTGATTCCGGCCGGCGACTTCGATCTCGAGGCTCTGCCGCCCGGTGAGCACGAGCTCGCGTCGATCGGCACGTCGAGCGAGCTCTGCATCGACGAGTTCCGCACGCTCGCGCGCGGCGAGCACGCCGAGCTCGGTCTCCTGCGCCCCGCCCTCTCGGGAAGTCTCACGCTCGACGTCGCCAAGACGACTGGCGCGCCGGTCGTGACGATGAGCGTGCTGTTGACGGACGGACGTCGCTCTTGGAACGGCCGCCTGTTCGAGATGGGCGATCGCGTACGCCTCACGCCCGACGGGCGCGCGTCCGCCGACTTGCCGCCGGGGCGCTACGACCTCTGGGTGCACGCGCGCGGGCACGCTTCCGAGCACCGCGAGGTTTGGATTCGGGAGGGCGAGACGACGGCGCTGTCGGTCACCCTGGCTTCCGGCCGCCCCGGCATCTTGACCCTCGTCTTTCCGCCGGGTGAGGAGGCCGTGCCGAGCGGTCTGCTGCGAGCGCGCTTGGCCGACGGCTGGTGGGAGCTCCCGCTCCCACCGCTCGACGCGCACGCCGGTTGGCCGCTCGATCTCTCGATCCACGCTCCGCTCGAAGCGACCGAGCTCGTCGCGGAAACGAACGGCGGCCTGCGGGGTTCGCTCCTCGTCCCCGCGCTGGTCGACGGTCCCCCCGGACTCCTCGCGATCGAGCTTTCGAGGTAGGCGTCGCATCCACGCCGTTCGGTAGCCGGGCGGGGCCTCCGTTGCGCGCCCGGAGTACGTCGAGCGCGAAAGCCTATACTCGACCGTCGGTTCTGCCGTGCTCCGACGCCCCCCATGAAGGCCTTGCTCGTCCTCGGACCGCTCGCGTTCGCTCTGGCGTTCGGAGGGGACGGACCCGACACGGTCGAACTCGAGAGCGGCAAGGTCTTCGACGGGCGCGTGGTCTACCAGGACGACGAGACGGTGGTGTTGCGCAGCGGGACGCGGGACCGCGAGTTCGACCGCGACGAGGTCGTGAAGGTCTCGTCGATCGCCCAACGGCAGCGCGACCTCTTCGAGGAAGCGGCGCGCCTGGATGGCCGGAACGTGCGCGAGAACGGAATCTTCGCGCGCGAGGCGTCAGGGGCCGGGTTGGAGCGTGACGCGCGCTTCTTCTGGTGGCGGGTCCTCGCCGTGGACCCCGACAACGCCGAGGCGCACGCGGGGCTCGGGCACAAGCAGCGCAAGAAGAGCTGGCTCGTCTCGGTCGGAGGGCGTTCGCTCACGTTCGACAAGGCGCTGGAGCGAGCGCGCGACTTCGGCGGGGCCTGGGAGATCGAAACCCTGCACTACTCCCTGCGCACGAACCTCGAGCTGTACACGGCGGTCGAGCTGGCGTTCGACCTCGAAAATCTCTACGCGAGCTTCTTCGACCTCTTGGCGCGCGAGCTGCGG
>JAJDEW010000072.1 GCA_029259595.1 Planctomycetota bacterium
CCTACGAAAAAGGGCCGCCCGCGAGAAGCTCGCGGGCGGCCCGTGAAACGGCCTTACGTCGTTACCGGTCTCAGAAGATGTTGGTCACGACGTTGGTCACTTCGCAGGTCGCCATGTCGACGGCCTGGAGGTGGAAGGTCAGACCGATGATCGCCGCCGGGGGCGTGTTGATCAGCACCGCCGTGCCGACCGGGTTCGTGCCGGCGGTTCCGAGCAGGCGCGGGCCACGGACGTCGAAGTTGATGCCACCGGGGCAACGACCGGTCGTCAGGACCGTCGCGCCCAGCTGGCGGGCCAGGACGACGGCGACGAAGCCGGCCGGGGTCGCGTTCTCGACCGTCATCGAGTTGGGCACACCGGCCGTACCGGGCGACAAGGACAGCGTCAGCCCGGCCGGAGGCTCGATGACCTCGTTGACCGTGATGAGAGCGCCCTGGATGTTGGTGTCGTTGCCGTCGGGCGACGTGACCAGGAGGGAAACGGAATAGACGCCGGGCGTCGTGTAGACGTGCGCCGGGTTCTGCAGGGAGGACGTGCCGCCGTCGCCGAAGTTCCAGGACCAGGACGTGACGTTGGCGGTCGAGAGGTCGCTGAACTGGACGGCGAGGGGTGCGTCACCCGCGGTGACGTCGGGCGAGAAGTCGGCGACGGTCAAGAGCGGCGGCTCGACGTCCCCCTGCTTGCGACCGATGATGGCGAAGAGGTCGGTCTCGACCATGTTGACGCCGGGGCCACCGACGTCCGGGCCCTCGACGCGGAAGAAGTTCGTGCCGAAGGGGCTGCCCGTGACCGTGTGGTCGATCGTCGGGTTGCCGACGTACTCGTTGCCGTTCAAGTCGAACAGCGGCAGGTCCGAGTCCCAGGTCAAGAAGGTCGGCTCGATGTCCCCGCTGAGCGCCGTCACGAAGTCGCCCCCGATGCGGCCGACGTCGTTCGTGAAGTTGACACCGCGGACGCCCGCGCTCTGCGCCACGAGGTTGAACACGCCGTAGGGTGTCGTGACCGTGTAGGTCTGACCGGCGACCAGGTTGTCGATCCGGATCCGCAGGCGAGCGAAGCTCGTCTGACGGCCGTCGTCGATGATCTCGTCGACGAAGAAGGCCTCGATCGCCATCACGAGCAGGGCTTGACCGCCGCCGTTGGTCGGCATGGCGGCTTCGCCGAGCCACCAGAAGGCTTCCGGCGGGAAGGTCCCACCGTAGTTGTCCGGGAACGACAGAGCCGGGTTCGAAACGATCGGCAGATCGCCCTCGAGCAGACAGAAGTCGATGTCCTCGAGGCACAGGCCGAGGACGAGGCCGTTCGAGTCGGTGTACGACTCGGGAAACCCGTTGTCGGGCAGCAGCGGACCGTGTCCGGCGAGCTGGGCCTGGACACCGGTAAGAGAAGCGAGAGCCGCGCCGACGAGGGGCAGGGCCAGGGAACGGAAGTTGCGATTCACGGTGTTCTCCACACTCAATGGGGACTGATTCTCCGGGCGCTCCCGGGGTGGGAGGCCCGCATCTCCTCTCGACAAGGGGCCGGACCGGGTCGGTTCGCGCCTTGGACATCGCAATCCTATTCCGCTTTGCGCAAAATGCCAATTCCTATAAATCCAAGAGGTGACCATCCGGTCATGTCCTGCGGGCGCGCGCCGGCAGCCGGCCCCAAATCCACGACCAAGGTCCAAGTAGGGCCATATTTTCCGAGCAAACGTCTTTGCAGCATCCATCCGGCCGCCTCACCTCCTGGCCCGGCTCGGCATCCAATATCTGGATCTGTGCTTTGGAAAATCGAAAACCCAGACCGTTGGGAAAGTCGTTCGGCGCCAGGATGACGCCCTCCTCTGCGGTGCCCGGGCTAGCCCCGCTGAAGCCACGGGGCGCCTGCCTCACCACCCAGGCGGATGCGGTCGCCCTGCGACCGAAGCCGCTCTACCGAACTCTCAGAGGCCCGAGAGTTCGAGCGGATCGGCGTTCGAGAAGCGCGCGGGCGCTCCCAGGGCGGCCTGGATCGCCACCGTGACGCCGACCAGGTTCACGTCGGTCGGGACGGGGAGGCCCAGCTCGATTCGCCCGGCGGGCGGCAGGACGCCGCTCGCCAGGATCCGCAGGCCCGAAGGTGCCAGCCGCAGGCGTCCGAGCGGTCCGACGTCGATCCGCACGAGCCCGGTCGAGCGCGCCAGGACCCAGGGCTCTCCCGCCGCTCCGTACACGCGCAGGGCGAGCGTCCGGCCGATCCGGGGCCAACTGCGCCAAACGGCCTGACGCGTGTTGTTGGCGTACCAGGCATTCGCGAGCCCGTCGGCCGCCGTCGACTGGGGATTGCCGTTCGCGACGAAGAGGTCCAGATCCCCGTCCCCGTCCCCATCGAACAGGGCCAGATCGCGCGTTCGATCGGACACCGCCGGCAGCTCGTCCGAGGCATCCACGAAGCCCTGCACCCCGTCGTTGCGCGCGAGCCGGTTCGGCGCGGGACCGGAATTGACCGAGACGCTGCCGAAGACGAGGTCCAGGTCTCCGTCGGAATCCACGTCGCCGAGTCGGATGGCGGTGGTCGTCCGGGTGTCGGCCGGCAACAGCGGCGTCGCATCGACCCAAACCCCCGCTCCGTCCTGGAACACGAGCCGATCCTGGCCGTCGTTGCCGAACACGAGGTCGAGTCGGCCGTTGGCCTCCACGTCTCCGAGCGCCACCGAGAACGTGGAGTCGGCATGGTCGGGCAGCAAGCCCGAATCGTCGGCGAAGCCGCCCGCGCCGGCGTTCGTGTAGAGCCCGTTGAGCGTCGAGAGACCGTTCGCGAGCACCAGGTCGACGGCACCGTCCACGTTCCAGTCCCCGACCGCGAAGTCGTTGGTCGGCAGGTCGGTCGCCGGCAGACGAGCTGAGTCCTCCGTGAAGAACCCTGCTCCATCGTTCAGGACGAGCCGATTGGCGAAGTCCGTGCCGTTGCCGATGACCCCATCGAGATCCCCGTCACCGTCCCAATCCCCGAGCGCGACCGCGCGGGTCCGATCGAGCACGACGGGAAGCGCACCAGCCAGCTCGCCGAAGGTCCCGGTCCCGTCGTTGAGGTAGACGCGGTTCTGGCCGGGCCCGAAGAACTCGTGGAAGCCCAGGAAGGCGTCGAGGTCCCCATCGCCGTCCAGGTCACCCAGCTCGACGTCGTGCGTGCTGACCACGAGCGCCGGCAGCCGGTCCGAGGCATCCGCGAAGCGCCCCAGGCCGTCGCCCAACAGCAGTCGATCCGCCTGCGTCGCACCCGACGGACCGCCGGCGGAATTGCCCAGGAAGAGATCGGGCTCCCCGTCGCCGTTCACGTCGCCGACCGCAACGGTCTCGGTGCGCTGCTCGTTCGTCGGGATCGACGACAGCACGGTGACGTCGACGAGGCCTCCGCCGCCGTCGTTCAAGAAGAGCCGGTCCTGGAGCCCGCTGAAGAGCGCATCGCCAACGTAGAGATCCGAGTCGCCGTCCGCATCGACGTCGAACAGCGCGAAGGCCGACGGGCGGAGCGTTCCCGTCGGTTCCAGAGCGATTCGCAGGGCGAAGGTCCCGCTCCCGTCACTCGCGAGCCAACTCGCGTCGAAGTCGTCGCTCAGCACGATGTCGTCGTCGCCGTCTGCGTCCACGTCGCCGGCCGCGATCGCCAGGGTGAAGTCGTTCACGCTCGGAAGCTGCGCGCTCACGTCCGAGAAGACGCCCGCCCCGTCGTTCTCGAACAAGAGGTTCTGTCCGCCGGCAAGAGCCACGACGAAGTCGAGGTCGCCGTCCCCCTCTAGGTCGAGCAGTGCCAGCGCCTGCGGCGAGCTGCCGGTGGCGGGCAGGCCGACCGTCAGGTCGACGAAGCCGCCCAGCCCGTCGCTCGCGAAGAGGTACGTCTGCCCGAAGGCAGCGAGCAGCACGTCCTCATGGGCGTCGCCCGTGAGTTCCGCGACCGCGATGTCGACGACCCCGTTCACGCTCGCCGGCAAGCTCGCG
The DNA here is from genome assembly GCA_029259595.1 of Planctomycetota bacterium. Classification (GTDB taxonomy): domain Bacteria; phylum Planctomycetota; class UBA1135; order UBA1135; genus OFTM43. The sequence continues at coordinate 3,960 of JAJDEW010000072.1, forward strand.
CTGTCGTCTTGGAAGGTGCCCGTGCCGTCGTTGCGGAAGAAGCGCACGGAACCGAAGCGCGGGGCCAACCACACGTCGGCGTCCCCATCCCCGTCCGGATCGCCGAAGGCGACCTTCGCCGCATCGTCCGAGCTCGCGAACTGACCCGCAGGCGCCACGGTGAAGGTCCCGGCGCCGTCGTTCAGGTAGAGCGGGTTCGCTCCGAAGCCGAAGGTCGCGAGCACGGCGTCGAGGTCGCCGTCACCGTCGACGTCGGCCAGCGCAGCCGAGCTCACGCCACTCGCGGAAGCGGCGGGCAAGCGCTCGGAACCATCGACGAAGACCCCGTCACCGGCATTCACGAGGAGTCGCGCGCCCGTGAAGGCGTCGAGGTCCCCGTCCCCGTCCACGTCGGCGGCCACCAACGCGAAGGTGTTGTCCGCATCCCGCGGCAGCGCCCGGTGCAGCTCCGCGAAGAGACCGCCCTGTGCGCCCGCCACGCTCGTAAGCCAGATTGCGGTCAGGAGACAGGAGGTCAGGCGTCGCATGGGGTTCAGGGAGAGGGTCGGGGCGGAAAGAGGCCCGATTCTAGCAGCGTTGGGGGAAACTCACCCGGTGCCCGCTACGACATGCTCCGAGCGGGCTACGTGTCGCAGGACCACCGTCGGACGGCTCGGCCGGTGGACGTGGCGTCGCTGGTTGGCGCGCGCGCCCGAAGAGTTCGTATAACCGTGCGATGACCAGCACCCACCGGCTTGCGTCCGCCTTGGCCCTCACGCTGCTCACCGGGATCGGCTTCGGTCAGGGAGCTCCGGCCCTCGAGCTGCGTGCCGAGGAGACCGTCGCACTCTTCAGCGACGCTCCCGTCTGGCCGGAGAACCACTTCGGAGCCGCCTTTCTCGAAGCGGTTCCGCCGCCGCGCATGCGGGCGATCTTGCTCGACTACCACGAACGCTGTGGGGCTGCCGTCGGCCTCGTCCCGCTCGCGCGCGATGCGCGTTACTCCGGCAGCTTCCTGGTGCTCTTCGAGAAGGGTGTCGAAGCCGAGCTGACGATCGGTGTCGCTCCGACTCCTCCGCACTCCATCGAGACCTGGGTCATCGGCGTCCCACGGCCCTCGCTCGCTTCGTTCGAAGACCTCGGAAAGGCCCTCGAAGCCCTTCCCGGCCAGGCCTCCCTGACCGTGATGAAGCTCGGCGACGAGGGCCAGGTCGTCTTCCAGCTCGAGCCCGACGTACCCCTGGCGATCGGCTCGGCCTTCAAGCTCTTCGTGCTGGGCGCCCTGGTCGCGGACATCGCCGACGGCGAGCACGGCTGGTCGGACGTCTTGCCACTCGACGCCGCCCTTCGATCCATGCCGAGCGGGATCCTGCAGGACTGGCCGCCGGGCTCCGTGCATTCGCTCGAAACGCTCGCCGGACTCATGATCTCCCAGAGCGACAACACGGCCACCGATCACCTCCTGCACTTCCTGGGGCGCGAGCGTGTCGAGCGCTGCATGGGCGAGATGGGCAACGACCACGCCCGCCAGTCGACCCCTCTGCTCGCCACGAACGAGATGTTCAAGCTGAAGTGGACGTCGGGAGGTTCCTCCGCGAGGGCCTATCTCGCGTTGGAGACGGCCTCCGAACGACGCGAGTACCTGCAAACGCGGGTTGTGGCCTTGTCCCTCGACGACTTCGAGCCGGCCAGCTTGGCGAAGCCGCTGTTCATCGACTCGATCGAGTGGTTCGCCTCCACCGCCGGACTCTGCCGCGCCATGGATTGGCTGCGACGGCACACGCTGACACCTCCCGCCTCGCGCGCGCGCGCCTTGCTCGCGATCCAACCCGGGTCGACATCGCCGGCGGGCGCCTTCCCCTTCGTCGGCTACAAGGGTGGCTCGGAGCCGGGCGTGCTGAACCTGACCTGGCTCTTGCAGGCTCGCACGGGCGCCTGGTACGCCATCGCGGCGACGTGGAACGACCCTGCTGCAGCCCTGGACACGGCGCGCTTCTCGGTGCTGGCCGGGCGAGCGCTCTTTCTGCTCGCCGCGCGCTTGGAACCACCGGAGCGGCGCTGAGCGCCGGCCCACTCATGTCCGCGCGAGCAGCGTGCGGCAGACCGTTTCGACGCCTTCCGCCATGCGGGCGGCCGTGAAGCGCGCGTGCACGGCGTCGCGCCCCTTGCGGCCAAGCGTGCACGCACGCTCGCGGTCAAGCAGGAGCTCGACCAGGCCCTCGGCCAGCGAGGACGGATCGTCGGGTTCGCACACGAGGCCTCCGCCGCTGGCTTCGACGACCTCCGGGAGTCCGCCGTGGCGCGGCTCGACGACCGGGGTGCCGCAGGCCAGGGCCTCGAGCAGGTAGAGCCCGAAGGATTCGCCGTAGGTGGCCGGCACGGAGAAGACCGTGGCGCGCTGCAGGAGCCGGATCTTCTCGGCGCGCGAGACGTCGGCGCGGAACGAGACGTCGGCGCCGAAGCCCGCGCGGCGCGCACGGCGCTCGAGCTCGGACACAAGCCGGCGATCGTCACCCAGCACGACCCCCGCGGCGTCCAAGCGCGCCTCCGGGACGCGGCGTTTGACCTCGACGAAGGCCTCGAACAGGGTTTCGAGGCCCTTGTCGCGGCACATGCGCGCGAGGTACCCGACGGTCGGTGGCGCCGCAGCGCGAACGGCGTCGTCGGGCTCGAAGTCGCGCGGATCGATGCCGTTCCAGACGACGTGGACGCGATCGGGAGCGAGCCCGAGCCGCGTCGACATCAGTTCGGCCGTGTAGTGGCTGACCGCGACGTGGCCGGACAGATTGCGCGCACGACGACCGAGCTCGTCCCAGCAGGACGCGCGCCACGGCTCGGGCAAGGCATCCAGAAAGGGCGCCTCGCCCTGGAGCGTCGTCAGCACGGGACAACCGAGCTCGCGCTCGATCTCGTGTGCGAGCCCGACCAGCATCGCGTTCGAGAGGATCACGACGTCCGGGCGCTCCATCGTCTTCATCCAACCGACGAGCTGCTCGAGTTCCTCGCGCTGTCGGCCCGCTTCACCCCGCAGCATCGACAGCGTCATCGGCCCGTGCCCCGAGGCGTCCGTCATGTTCGCGTGACGCGCGACGAAGCGCAGGAGCCCCGGCGCGTCGAGTCGCTTGGTCAGGACGCGCGGCAGGTGCTTCAGGAACGGCAGGCGCTGGTGCAGCCAAACGTTGATGCCTCCCATGCGCACCGGCGCGTCCTTGGCGGGGCTCGGATCGTCGTCCTCGAGCGCGAAGGGCAGGTACAGCGGCACGATCAAGGCGTCGTGCCCGCGCGCGCGCAGGGCGAGGGTCAAGGCGTTGTCGCGCAAGCAACTGCCGCAGAGGAAGCTCCCCGTACCCGGTGTCAGCTGCAGGATGCGCACGGTTCAGGCTCGCACCTCAGGCGTAGCGCGCGTTCTGATGACGTTCCTGGAAGAAGGGCTCGAGCAGCGTGTCGACGACCAGCAGGCCGTCGTCCGTCGTCCGGATCGTGCCGTTGTCGACGACGAGGGAACCCGCCGCCACGTGCGAGCGCAGGACGTCTTCGAAGCGCTCCAGGAGGTCGACGTCGAACTTGTCGCGAAAGTAGGCGACGTCGATGCGGCCGGTCTTCAGCTGCAGGACCAGTTCGCGGATCATCAGCTCGTCCTCGTCCATCCGGTAGGCGCGTCCGATCGGCTGCTCGCCCGCCTCGACGCGCGTGCAGTAAGGCTCGAACGAGTGCTCGTTCTGGAAGTGGACGCCGCCCAGGTGCGAGAACGACGAGACGCCGAGCCCGAGCATGTCCGCGCCGTGCCACAACGCATCGCGGTAAACGAAGCTGGTGCCGTCGCCCCGAAAGGCCGTGTAGGCGCTGGATTGTCCGTAGCCGGCCTCCTTCAGGCGCGCGAAGGCCTGCTGGGTCCAGCGACGCTTCGTCTCCCAGTCGGCGACGGGCGCGGCCTCGTCCCCTTCGTCCTTCATCCGCTTGTAGATGGTCGTGTTGTAGGGCACTTCCATCTGGTAGATCGTGACGCTCTCGGGCGCGAGCTCGAGCGTGCGCTCGATGCACATCTGCCAGTTCTCGTCCGTCTCCCCGATCATCCCTGCGATCAGGTCGATGTTGATCTGGTCGAAGCCGACCTTGCGAGCGTACGCGTACGTGCGCACGATCTCGGCGGCGCGGTGAGCGCGGTTGTTGCGCTCGAGAATGTCCGGATTGAAGTTCTCGACGCCCAGCGACAAGCGCGTGACTCCGAGCTTGCGCAGTTCCTGGATCTTCGGCTCCGACAGGGTCCCCGGCTCGCACTCGAAGGTCACCTCTTCGACGTCGCTCCAGTCCAGCCCCGCCCGCAGGGCCGCGAACAGCCCGTTCATCTGCGAGGCCGAGATGTAGGACGGCGTGCCCCCACCGAAGTAGACGAAGCGCGGCTTGCGGCCGGCGAGATACGGCCGGCCGACGTGCGATTTCAGCTCGAGCGCGATCGCGTCTAGGTAGCGCCGGATGTCCTTCGAATTCTTGTCGGTGTAGACCTTGAAGTAGCAGAAGTCGCAGCGCTTGCGGCAGAAGGGAATGTGGACGTAGACGCCCAGCGGACGGTCGTCGAACGGTTCGCAGGCCAGCACGGCGTCGACCGCGGGCACGGCGTCTTGCGACCAGAAGGAGTAGGGCGGGTAGTTCGAGACGAAGTAGTTGCCGACCTTCGTCTTCTCGTTCGTCGTGCTCTCGCTCATCGGGGGTTCTCGCTCGTCTTGTCCGTCTCCGACGCCTTCCCGAAGGCGTACAGGAGACCGTCGTTCGCCCCGATGTAGACCCGGCCGTCCACCACCGCGGGCGACGCGATGACAGCCTTGCCGATGTCGTAGCTCCAGAGCTCCTTACCGTCCTTCGCCGCCAGCACGAACACACGACCGTCGCCCGAGCCGAACACGACCTTGTCGCCGACCAGGATCGGAGAGCCGTCCACCTTGCGGCGCGTCGCGAAGCTCCACAGCTCCTCGCCGGTGTCCTTCTTCACGCAGTGCAGCTGGCGATCGCGCCCGCCGAAGATCACGCGATCCGCACCGATCGCCGGCGACGAAAAGAAGGCATGCCGTGGCGAGTCGTAGCTCCACACCACCTCGCGCTTCTCCAGGTCGACGCAGACGAACTGGTTGCCATAGTGTCCGAAGTAGGCGCGACCTTCGGCCAGTGCGACCGATCCCGCGACATGCGACTCGGGGCCCAGCTCGACGCGCCCGAGCCCCTCGCCCGTCGCGGTCGACACGACGTGCAGCACGGCATCGCAGCCTCCGAAGACGGCACGTCCGTCGCCGATCGCCGGCGTGCCGTTGACGTAGTTGTCCGTTTCGTAGGCCCACAGCTTCGCGCCGGTCGCCGCGTCGAGCCCGTAGAGGTTCGAGTCGTACGACCCGACCACGATGAGCAGGCCGTCGTCCGTACGCTGGTAGTTCGCCCCACCGAGGATCTTGTCGTTCGTCTCGAAGGTCCAGCGGTGCGCGCCGGTGGCGGCGTCGAGCGCATAGACGTTCATGTCGGAGGAGCCGATGTACACGCCGCCGTCGACGAGGAGCGGCGGTGCCTCGATGATGTCTTCGGTCGTGTAGGTCCACCGTCCTTGCCCCGTGCGCGCGTCGACGCAGTGCACCTTCATGTCGTCCGCACCGAAGACGACCGCGCCGTTCGCCACGACGGGCGACGAGGTGATCGCCCCCCCGGCGGCATAGGTCCACAGGAGCTCGAGCGCGTCCGGCAAGGTTCCCGCCGCGACCCCGCTCAAGGCCGGGTCTCCCCGGAAGATCGGCCAATCGACCTGGGGCTCAGCACGAGCAGCGAAGGCGAGCGTCGCGGCCCGAACGAAGACGAAACCGATCACGAGGAGCGGGGCGAAACATCTCCACACGAGCCTCGTCGGTCCGGGGTTCCGAAGAAGGGACAGGCGCACTCGCATTCCGCCCATTGTGAGTCCTGGAGCCGCACCTCCCTACATGAGGCGCTCGATTTGTTCCCGATCCTTACGGAGAAGCCGAACACGACGACGGTCCGTCTCCGGTCCTTTCGGAGAAACACGCATCCGAAGGCGGGGATACACCCGTAGGGCCGGCACACCTTCGGGCGCTCGGATCCGAGAGCCCCCTACCGCGAGCATCCATCATGCACCCCTTCCAGAGACTCTCCGTCGCCCTCGCCGGCTTCACGGCCGTCGGCCTCGCCGTTGCAGTGGCCTCCAATCACCGTGAGGCTCCGATCACGGCGATCGACCGCGCCGCCGACATCACAGACGTCTTCGCCTTCGTCAGCTACGACGAGGACCAGATCGCTGGCGAGCAGCCGGAGAAGATCACGCTCATCCTGTGCGTCGATCCGCTCCTCGAGCCGGGCAACGGGCCGACCCAGTTCCCCTTCGACCCCGCCATTCGGTATCGGCTGAACATCGACAACGATCACGATGCCTCCCCCGACTGGGCCTTCGAGTTCCGCTTCACGTCCGAATTCCAGTTGCCGGGCGTCTACACGGCCGTCGCCGGGTTCGGCCCGAACGGAGCGGCCCAACCGGGCACGAACACGCTCGTCGTGCCGCCGCGCATCGACGAGTTCAGCGACCTGGGCTTGAACCAGCGCCAGACCTACACCGTCACGCGCCACGACCTACAGCGACATCGCAGCAAGCGCCTGATGAAGGTCGACCAGGGTGAACTCTTCGCCGTCCCCGCCAACGCCGGTCCGCGCACCATGGACTACGACGCGCTCTTCGAAGCGGGCATCGCCGAACTCGAGGACGACATCCGGGTCTTCGCCGGAACGGTGGACGATCCCTTCTTCATCGACCTGGGAGCCGCCTTCGACACCGCGAACTTCCGCACGCTCTCCAGCGGGGTCCCCGGCGTCCTCACGGCCCAGGAAGACGGCGCGGACGAAAATTTCGCCAGCGACACCGTGTCCGGCTACGCGGTCAACGCGATCGCCATCGAGGTCCCGATCGAGATGCTGACCGCGACGCGTCAGTTCGAGCCCGCGGACTCGCCCTACGCGACGATCGGCGTCTTCGGCTCGACGTCGCGTCCGCGGGTCACCGTTCGGCGCTCGCCCCTTCCGGCCATCGGCAGCCATGCCTTCCGTCAGGTCCAACGCATGGGCAACCCGCTCATCAACGAGCTCCTGATCGGCATCGGCTCCAAGGACCGCTTCAGCATGGATCAGCCTCGCAACGACGGCCAGTTCCAGGACTTCTTCTTGGACCCCCCCATCGTCGGCATCGTCGAGGCCCTGTACGGCGGCGCCCTGTCAGTTCCCGTCGCGCCGCGCTTGGACCTGCTCCCGCTCGTGACCTATGCGCCGCCGATCGCCGCTGCGGGAACGAGCGCCGGTCCGATTGCGGACCTCTTGCGGCTGAACACGGGCGTTCCCGCCACGCCTCCGGACGCGATGAGCCGGCTCGGCCTGCTCGGTGGCGACCCGGCCGGCTTTCCCAACGGTAGGCGCTTGGTCGAGGACGTAGTCGACATCACCCTGCGCGTCGCGGTTGGCGGCGTGCTGGCCGCACCCTTCGCCGGCTTCTCGCCGGATGTGAACGGTCGCCTCGGCGATGGAGTCAACGTCAATGACGCCATGCTCCGCCAGTCGTTCCCCTACTTCGCCTCCTGTCCGGACGGACGCAACCGCCGCCATGTCGACCCCGGTGAACCCGGGGGCGGACCGGTCGACTGACCCGAAGCGACTCTAGCGGCCTCCCGGGAAGACCCCGGCGAGGCCGCCCTTTCGACAAATTGGACCACCATGAAAACCTTCCTCCTGCTCACCGCCCTCGCCCTTCCCGCCGACGATCCCGTCCAAGCCAGTCCGGCCCAGCAGCGGATCGAAGCGGTCCTGCGCACGCTCGCGGAGCGCCCCGCCGATACGCGCGTCTACAACGAGCTCGCCTTCGCGTTCGCACGCCGGGCGCGGGAGACCGCGGACGGCGAAGACTACGAGCGCGGTCTGGACAGCTTGAAAGTCTCCGAGCTACTCGCGCCCGGAAACCTCGGCGCACGTCGCGTTCGCGCCTGGCTCTACCTCGGACTCCATCGGTTCGAGGACGCCCTGAGCACCGCGCTCCTGGCACACCGTGAGTATCCGGACGACCTGTGGACGCTGGGCGTGCTCGTCGACGCGTATGTCGAGCTCGGCAACTACGCGGCGGCGGAAGAATCCTGCCAGTGGATGCTCGACATGCGTCCTGGCAACACGGCCGGCTTGACGCGGGCCGCCTACCTGCGGGAGCTTTTCGGAGACGTCGAAGGAGCCCTGGAACTGATGAACGAAGCGATCACTCGCACGCCGACGAACGAGACCGAGGACCGCGCCTGGATCCTCGCTCACATGGCCCACCTGAATCGACTGGCTGGCCGCCGGGAGTCCGCGCTCGCATGCGTGGACTTGGCGCTGGAGGACTTCCCCGACTACCACTATGCCCTGGACCAGCTGGGGCGCATCCGCGCCGATCAGGGCGAGCACCGGTCCGCGGCCGAGGCCTTCGAACGCCGCTACGCGGTCGCGCGCCATCCCGAGAACCTGTTCGATGTGGCGACCGCTCTGGATGCTGCCGACGACGACCGTGCCCCAGCGCTGTTCATCGCGTTCGAGCAGGCCGCGCTGGCGGAAAAGGAAGGACTCGACAACGCCAACGACGCGCTCGTCACCTACTGGCTCGACTACGCCGAGGGCCGCGCAGCCGATGCCCTACGGATCGCCCGCCTTGAGGCCGAGCGCCGGCCGACGGTCACGACCCGCTCGAACCTCGCCTGGGCGCTGTCCGCGAACGGGGAGCACGCGGCGGCGGAACGCGAGCTGGAAGCGGTCCTCGCTATCGGTTATCGCGACTTGGAGCTACATTACCGCGCGGGCTTGATCCATCGGCGCGCAGGCAGGCTCGCGGAAGCGGACGCGGAGCTGGCGCACTGCATCGCCATGGCCCCGGACTCGGACCTCGGACGTCGCGCGGCACTGTTGATGGATGGCGCGGCCACGTCGAGTGCGACCCGATGAGCTTTCGCGCTGCGTTGCACTCCGGAGTGCTTCGACCATGACCCCCGAACGAAGCACCCCCATGAACGGTCCGCAGCTCGGTGCCACCGACGCGCACGACGAGCGCGCGGAGGCCTTGCTCGCCGCGATCGTCCGGCAGATCGCGCTGGGCAACAAGGCGTCGCTAGGCGAGCTCTTCGACGCGACCTCGGACCTGGTCTATGCCCTGGCCTGCCGGCTCTTGTCCGATCCCTTGACGGCGGACGAGGTCGTCCTCGACGTCTTCCAGTACGTTTGGAAACGCGCCGAGCTGTTCGATCCCGAGCGCGGCAAGGTCCGGACTTGGCTGATGACGATCACGCGCTCCCGCTCCCAAGATCGCCTGCGCTCGTCGCGCGCTCGCTCCGATCGCGAGAGCTCTTTGGACGAGTCCTCTCGGGCTTCCGCGGATTCCGGACCGGCGAGTGTTCTCGAAGCCTCGGAGCGCCAAGGGATCCTCGCCCGTGCTCTCCAGGACTTGCCCCACGCACAACGGCGCGCCATCGAGCTCGCCTTCTTCGACGGCCTCTCTCACGCGGACACCGCGCGAAGGGTCGGACTCCCCCTCGGAACCGTCAAGAGCCACGTGCGGCGTGGTCTCCTGCGCCTTCACTCCCTACTGGAGCTCGAACGGTGAGCCAGAAAGATCACGACCCGATGGAGACCACGCCTTCTCCCGACTCGCCCTGCGAATGGAGCGACATGGCCTGGAGCCATGTCCTGAGCTGTAACGCCGGAGACCGCGAGAGCCTCTTCCGCGACCACCTCCTGTCCGGTTGCGGAGTCTGTGGTCTCGCCGTCGCGCAGGCGCGGGCGATCGTGGCCGACATCGACCTGGGCTTGGCGCTCGAGACCCTCCGAGGAGGTCAATCCGCGCGGCCGAACCCGGCCTTGAAACAGCGCCTGCTCGCACAGGTCAAGGGCCGGACCCTGTTCGCCCGAGTCATCGACGACCTCGCCCAAACGCACGCGCCCACCTCCTTCGAGGGCGTCAGCCTGCGAGCGGCTCGCGAGGACGGCTGGCAGCGAACCACGGCCGAGGGCGTCCTGTTCCAGGTCCTGTCGTCCGACGAGAAGGAACGGCGCGCCACGGCCCTGGTCCGCATGGCGCCCGGAACCTCCTACCCCAGCCATCGGCACGCCGAACGGGAAGAGTGCTACGTCCTGACCGGAGACCTGTCCTTCGGCGACTGCCACATGAAGGCCGGCGACTACCAAGTCGCCGAACGGGGCTCGGTCCATCCGGTCCAGTCCACCGAGAACGGTTGCACGCTCTTGATCATTTCGAGCCTCGACGACGAACCGCTCGAAGCTTAGAGATACGCCCCGAGAGGATCCTGGTACGAGGACTTGCTCGGCAACTGGCTTCCTCGCCGCCTTGCCGACACCTAGCAAACATCGGCACTCTCGACGACCTGCCAACGCCTGCGGGGGCCGATGTCCGCACGGCGTCAGCGGGAGTCGAGCGGGACCGGACGGTCACGCGCCCTTGGGATGGATGCCGCGCTAGTCTTCGCGGCAGCTGGACCACAGGAGCTTGTCGAGGCGAATTGCCAGCCGCTCGCCGGTGAGCCCCGGATCCGCCCCCCACCTTCGGGCATCACGCGAACATCGACAACGATCACGATGCCGCGTTCGAGAGGGCCTTCGAGTTGCGCTTCACGTCCGAGTGCCAGCTGTCGGGCGTGAACTGGGCCAGCGCCTTTCGCGAGAGACTGTCTCGGTCGCGAGTCAGGCCAGCCCCCGCAGCCTCTGCGCCCCTGTGCCGCGCGCGGCGGACACAGGGGCGCAGGGTCCCGGTCAGGGCTGCTGCTTCGTGGCCGCCGCGGCGTTGGCGCGCACGGTGACCGAGAACTGGCAGCTCACCTCGTTGCCCGAGCCGTCGGTGGCCGTGCAGGTCACGAGCGTCGTGCCGCGCGGGAAGACGCTGCCCGAGGGCGGCGTGCACACGACCTGCGGGTCTTCCGTGACATTGTCCGTAGCTTCGACGGTGAACTGCACGATCTCGCCGAAGCCGTTGGCCCGACGGTCGAGCACCGTGAGGTCTGCCGGACACTGGAGCACGGGCGGGACCTCGTCGATCCCCCAGCGCGCCAGGAAGGAATCCCCGGAATCGAACGTCGCATGGAACAAGCCACCGGCGAAGAGATCGTGGCCGGCTCCGTCGTCGAACGAGACGAGGGCCGCGACCCCCGCGTCGAAGGGCCCGGAGTCCATTCCCGCCCCGAGCGCCGACCAGCTGCTGCCGTCCCATCTCGCGATGCCGTTGGCCGCCAGTCCACCCGCCGTCAAGAAATTCCCTCCCACGTAGAGCGCCACGCCACTGCCGTCGTCGTGCACGGCCAGTGCATTGACCATGCTCCCCCCGAGGCCCGAGCCGAGCGTCGACCAAGCGCTGCCGTCCCACTTCGCGATGAGGCTCGTCAAGGGCACCCCGCCCGCCTGGCCGTCAAAGCCCGCCACGTAGAGCGCCTCGCCTGTGCCGTCGTCGAAGACCCGCAGCGCGGTCGGCCAATTGAGGGTCGGGGCGTCCAGCCCGATGGAGAGCGGCGACCAGCTCGTTCCATCCCACTTCGCGATGTAGTTCGCGGGGACGCCCCCCGCAAAGGTGAAGAAGCCCGTGGCGAAGAGGGCCGGACCGCTGCCGTCATCGAAGACCGCCAAGGCGGTGGCGAACTTGTTGAGGCCCGACCCGAGCGGGTGCCAGCTCGACCCGTCCCAGCGGGCGATGTTGTTCGCAGCGAGGCCGCCGGCGAGCTCGAAGTCACCCGCTGCGTAGAGTTCGGGCCCACCTCCAGCGTCGAAGAGCTCGAGGGCCAGGACGCTCCGGTTGATGCCGCTGCCGAGAGCCGCCCAGCCTGCACCGTCCCACTTCGCGATGCGGCTGGTCCCCGTGATGCCACTGGCGGACAGGAAATGGCCGCCCACGAAGAGCGCCGGACCGCTGCCGTCGTCGTGCACCTTCAGGGCCTTCACGGAACGCGTGAGGCCGGGGACGTCCTCCCAGTTCGTTCCGTCCCACTTGCCGAGGAAGCTCGCCACCTTGCCCGCAGAGGTGTACTCGCCGGCGACGAACAGCGCCGGGCCGCTCCCGTCGTCGAATTCGACGAGGTCGTAGACCGCGTCGTCCAGGCCGTCGCCGAGCTGACTCCAGCTCGTCCCGTCCCAGGTGACGACCGAGGGTTCGTCGGAACCAAAGGCTGGTTGTCGCCCGACGAAGAGCTTCGCCCCACTGCCGTCGTCGTGGACGATCAGGGCGTGGTTCTCGTTGACGGGGGTCACTCCGATCTCCGTGAAGCTCGTTCCGTCCCAGCGTGCGATGCTCGGATCCAGGACGGCGCTCACCGGATTGAAGTCACCTGCCACGAACAAGCCCGGACCACCGCCCGGGTCGAACACGGTCAGGGCCTGCACTCGGATGCTCTCGGCTCCGGGCACCGCAGTCCATGTCGCCGTGTTCCACTTCACGAGGGCGGTGTGCGTCCCGGCGAACAGGCCGGGGCCGCTGCCGTCATCGAAGGCCCGCAGCTCCAGGATGATGTCGGAAACCCCGGCACCCACCGCTTGCCAGGCGAAGCCGTCCCACTTCGCCACCCTCGCCAGCCTCGCCCCCGTGCCGTCGATCATCGAGAACACCCCACCGGCGTAGACCGCGGTCCCGGAGCCGTCGTCGAATCCTTCCAACGCGAGGACGCGGTCGTTCATCGTTCCGCCGAGCTGGGCCCAGAAGTGGCCGTTGTAGCGGTGAACCCGACCAGCGCCCGTCGTGAATGTGGATGCGAAGAGGGATTCACCGGCGGCATCTTGGATCACGGCCAAGGCTCGCACGGGGGCGGGCAGCCCCTCGGCGACCGCCGACCAGCTCGTGCCATCCCAGCGCGCGAGGTACGGAGCGGCGACGCCTCCGGCGGTCGTGAACTCTCCACCGACGTAGAGCCCGGGTCCATCCCCGTCGTCGTACACCGCGAGAGCATGGACGTCGCCGTCCAGCGCACCGATCGCATGCCAGTGCGTGCCGTTCCACCTCGCGATCCGCTGCGCTTGAGTCCCACCGGCGCGTTGGAACGAGCCCGCCGCGAAGAGCGCCAGCCCATGGCCGTCGTCGTATTCCGCGAACTCGGTGACGAGCGTCTCGTTCATCGGAGCGCTACCGAAGGCCGGGAGCCACTGGGCCGTGGGAACGGCGGCGGCAAGCGTCAGGGTCGTTCGGGGCGTCGCACCGAAGGCCTGCGGGAAGACGGGAACACTCGCACTCGCCCGGCCGCCGCGGCCATCGAAAGCCGTGAGTTGCACGGCCTCCACACCGGGAGCGACGCTCACGGTCAGCGCGTAGCGGCCGTGCTCGTCCGTGGTGGCGCGGCCACCGACGCTCGACACGACGACGACATCCGCCGCCGGGGCACCATCGGCCCCGCGGATCACGCCCTCCAGGACGATCTCGAGCGAGTGGCCCGCAGAGGGCGAGTCGCCCCCGAGCCCTCGTTCGGGGACCTGCCCACGTGTCGGAGCGGCTCCGAGAAGGACGACGAATAGAGCGGGCGCGAACAGCCTGAAGCGAGGGGCAGTCTGCATGGCGTAGCCTTTGGAGTGAGTGGCAAGGAATGGGAGCTCGCGCCACGCCCGCTCACCGGGAGCCTCGGCGGCGCGGATTCCATGGCAGCCAACTCTCCCTGGGGGGGGGCCGAGCCACAATTTTTGCTCTCGCCCGGATGCGGCCGTCAGAGTCGGGCCCCGTCCAGGAAGAAGAACCGGATCCAATCGGACTTAGAGCTGCCGGCTCAGCTCGCGCTGTTCAAGAGACGCTCGAAGGCGCTCGGGTCGACGGGGGTCGGGTTGAACTGCGCGGTCCACTGCTCGGCGGCTTCACCGGCCAGGGCGCGAAGTGCGCGCTCATCGAGCCCCAAGGGCTTCAAATCGACCGGCAGCCCGGCGAGTCGCAGGAAGCGGATCAGGACCGTCGCCAACGCTTCCGTCGCCTGTTCGTCGGGCGCGTGCGCGTCCGCGAAGCCGCCCGAGCGGGCCAAGGCCGCATAGGTCTGTCGCGTGGCCGGCTCGAGCGTCGCGTTGAAGCGCACGACGTAGGGCAACATCGTCCCCACAGCCTGACCGTGCGGCAAGGCGTGACGGACGGTCAAGGGGTTCGCCAGCGAGTGCGCGGCGCCCAACATGCTGTGCTCGATGGCGAGGCCGGCCAGGGCGGCTCCGCGCAACATGCCGGCGCGCGCAGCGAGGTCGGTCGGGACGTCGACGACGCGCGGGAAGTTTGCGGCCAGGACCTCGAAGGCCGCGCGAGCGTAGTGGGCGGAGACCGTCGTGCGCGGCTTCGTGACGGCGCTCTCGACCGCATGACCGATCGCGTCGAGCCCCGTGCAGGCGGTGACGAAGGGCGGCAGCGTCAGCGTGAGCTCGGCGTCGAGCAGGGCGATCTTCGGAGCGGCCGATGGATCGCCGCAGGCCATCTTCTGATGCGTTGCGGCGTCGGCGATCAAGGCGAAGGACTGCACTTCCGTTCCGGTCCCGGCGGTCGTCGGCACGGCCACGAGCGGCAGGAGCGACGCGGTCGCCGTCGCGCGGCCGCGGTAGTCGGACATCTCACCACCGCACGAGACGCGGAAGTTCACGCCCTTGGCGACGTCGATCGGACTGCCGCCGCCGAAGCCGACCAAGAGGTCCGGGCCGAAGTCGCGGGCCACCGCCAGGCCGCGGGCGACGTCGGCGGTGGTCGGGTTCTCGTGCACGTCCGCGAAGCGTTCGACCACGAGACCGGCCGCGCGCAGGGCCGCTTCCCCACGTTCGACGTGTCCGGCCGCGACGATGCCGGGGTCCGTGACGAGCAGGACGCGCCGTCCGCCCAGCTCGCGGACCAATTCGCCCAGCCGCGCGACGCCGCCGATTTCCTCGACGACCCGCGTCTTCTCGGAACGAGCAAAGAGCTCCATCGCTCTCGCCCTACCAGGCCGATGCGCGCTGCAAGGCCCGGCGCGCCCAGAGGAATTCGAACAGGTTGCCCTCGTGGGGCTGGTTCCATTCGACCTTCGACGTCGGCACGGGACCGAGGTTCAGGCGGTGGATCGAGGACGAAGCGAGGAGCGCCTCCACGAAGCGCTCGTCCTTCGTGATGGCGGTGACGACGAGCGACGGGCCGATGGCCTCGAGCATCCGCTCCTGGGGCACCTCGACCACGCTCGCGAAGGGAAACATGTACTCCGTATTCGCGAGCGGGTGCTCGAGCGTTTCGCAGTGCACGAGCGTCGGGGCCAGGTAGGTGGCGCCGTCTCGCTCGATGCGGCGCGGGCCCGCGCGCCGGGCGGCGGTGACGTCGACCGCCCCGCCCTTGGCGAGGCCGTTCTCGATGGCGGCGTCCATCGCCTCCGCGAAGGCGGGGTTGGCGAAGGCCGCCAGTCCGGCGGCGGGATCGTCGGGCGCACGCGGCGCGAGCGCGACCAGGCGCTCGGCCAGGGACTCGGCGATCTCACGCGCGTGGGCCGTGACGTAGATGGCGGAGGCGTTGATGCAGCTGCGCCCGCCGTTGGCGGCGACCGAGTCGTACAGCACGTCGAGGTGGTCCCGCCAATGCGCGGCCTGGTCGGCCCCGAGCAGGATCTTGCTGTAGCCCGGGCCGTGGACCTCGATCGAGGGATCCCCGGCGTACTTCTCGGCGATGCGCGCGTCGCCGAACAAGAGCGCACGATCGCACTCGGAGAGCACGACGCCCGCGCCCTCGTGGTCCGTCGGATACAGGCTGAAGGCCTCGCCCGGAATGCCGGCCGCCATGAGGGCCCGCGCGATGCGCATCGGCGTCCAGGGCTCCTCGCGTCCGGGCTTGAGCACGACGGGCACCTTCAGCGCGATGGACGGGATCCAGAGCGAGTGCACGCCCGGCGAGTTGCTCGGCAGCACGGCGCCCAGCGTGTCCGCGGCGGGCGCGTACCACACGGGCACGCCGCCGTGCTCGCCCTGCCCGTCGTCGAGCACGGTCGGATCCATCCCGCGCATGAGACCGGCCAAGATGGTGGGCATCTCGCGCATGACGAGCGCGTTCTTCTGCATGTTGGCGCGGCAGAGCGCGTGGGGCAGACCGCTCGTACCCGAGAGCGCGGCGACGTACTGTTCGGGCGTCTGCGTGGCCTCCCCGCCGACGATCAGCTCGTCCTCGAGGAAGATGCGTGCGGCCGTCTGGCAGCGCTCGATCAGCTCGCGCACCGGCACCTCGCGCAGGACCGCCGCGTTCTTGGCAGCCTTCTTGAGGTCGCGGCGGATGATGCCGGCGTTGGCCTGCGACACGCGCGCGAGCGGAGTCCCGTCGCGGTGGTTCACGAGCTCGACCGTGTCGAGACTCTCGTACTCCTTGCCGGCGCGCAGGACGGGAAAGTGCGGGACGTCGGCCACTAGTACACGCCCTCGACGATCTTCTCTTCGTTGGCGCCGTAGGGTTTGACCTCGGCCACGCCGTCCCAGGGGTACTCGGGACACGGCTCGCAGCGCTTGGCCGCGTCGCGTTCCAGGAAGCGCGGCAGGAAGAGCTCCTTCGTCAGCGTCGTGAGCTCGACTCGCCCCCAGGTTCCGTGCCGCACGAGCCGGCGCGCGTCGTCGGGTTCGGTGACGCGCAGGACCGCGCGCGGTTGGGGGGCGTAGTAGGTCACGGAATAGTCGTCGGCCGCGAAGTCGGGCTTGTGGCAGGCCAGCCCCATCAGGGTGTTGCCGTAGGTCGGAACGAAGCCCACACGGTTCTCGAGGATCTCCTCGCACAGGAAGCGCACGGTCTGCGGCGACATCTCGGTCCCGCCGCAGAAGACGCCCTTGATGCCGGCGTCGGGGATCGAGATCTCGTCGCCCAGGGCCTCCAGGATGCGCGGGGTCGTGAACAGCGCGCCGACCTTGCGGTGCTTCAGGATGATGAGCGCCTGATCGACGACGTGCTTCATGTAGGCCTTGGCCTGCTCGCCCTGGCCGCTCGAGATCAACTTCTTGACCCAGCGCGGATCCAGGTCGACGAAGTAGCACGACGAGCCGCGGTGGTTGGCCAGGTGCTCGATCGCGAGCCGCAGACGGCGTGGCCCGGTCGGCCCGATCATCAGCCAGTAGCCGCCGCGCGGAAAGTGCTCGTCGGACAACCGGTCCGAGAACTCCTCGTAGTCGTGCTTGTAGTCGTCCCAGCCGATGCGCTGCTTTGGCATGCCCGTCGAACCGCCGGTCTCGAAGATCGTGAACGGGCGGCCCGCGAAGGCGCGCGGGATCCAGAGCTCGTGGGCGTCCTGGCGCAGCCGCTCGCCGTCGAAGTTGTCGAAGCGAGCGACCAGGTCGTCGAAGCCCTGGATCGCCTCGAGCGGATCCCAGTCGACGCTGGCGGCGTACTCCAGCCAGACGGGCGTGCCGGTCTCCGTCGAGAAGTGGTGGCGGACGATCTCGCGTACGTGCGCGTCGAGCCGGTCGCGCGCCTCGGTCAGGCGCTCCTCTTGAACAGCACTCATCGGGGGGTTCTCGTGACCATGAAGCGATCCACGTGGGCCGCGGGCGGCGGCGACGTCACCAGGCTGACGGCGACCAGGACCACGGCGGACACGGCGAAAATGATCGTGACCGGCATCATGCCCAGCACCAGGTAGTCACCTTCGAGCTCGACCTTGTCCAAGGTCGGCAGGATCAGGCCGCGGTAGAACAACCACGACCAGGTCACGACCATCGCGAGGATCGAGGCGATCGCCCCGGCCTTCGTCACGCGCCGCCAGTAGACCGCCGCGAAGACGATCGGGAACAGGCTCGCGAAACCGCTGAAGCACCAGACGGCCAGGTCGAAGATCTTGGGCGGCGGGAACAGCGAAAGGAGGTAGGTCAGTGCCACGACCGCCACGATGAAGCCGCGACCCAGGAGCACCTGCTGCTTGTCGCTGAAGCGCTTCTTGCCCATCAGCTGGAACACGATGTCGTGCGTGAACATCGTCCCCAGGCAGACGAACTGCGAGTCCAGGGACGACATGATCGCCGCCAGGATGCCCGCGGTGAGCAGTCCGGTCAGATACGGGTCGTGCAGCAGCGTGTCGACGACCTTCGGCAGGAGCGCGTTGGGGTTGTTGCCGGGCGGCGTGATGTCCGCGCCCGCGGCCCAGATCCCGATCAGGATGCACGGCACCCAGACGATCGCGATGAAGAGCGGGTGCGCGATCGCCGTCAGCTTGAAGTTCTCGGCCTTCTTCGCCGTCAGCCAGTGCTGGAACAGGTGCGGGAACATGCCGACCGACAGTGGGACGAACATGTACGACAGGAACTGGAGCTTTCCGATGCGCGGCCGAGCCATGTGCTCGGGCGAGTTTTCGATCACGGCCCGCGTGGCTTCGCTGAGGCCGCCGAGCTTCCCGGAGATCAGGAAGAAGGCGATGAGCCCCGTGCCCATGAACACGATCGTTTGGAAGGCGTTGGCCCAGGCGGCCGAGCGCAGGCCGCCCGTGAAGATGTAGAACAGGACCACGCCGCATACGACCAGGCCCGTCAGCCAAGGCGGGATCGCGCCGACGAACATGGCCGCGCCCGAAACGGGGTGCGTCGTCCCCGCGAACGCCTCGGGGAACATGCCGACCGAGATGCCGCGCATCACCGCGCCCGCGCCCAGGATCCCGATCAGGAGGTACGGCACGACCAACAGGACCAGGATCGGGAACAGGAGGTAGCCGATCGCGTTCGAGTCGAAACGAGCGCGAAAGAACTCGATCTGGGTGTGGAAGCCGTGGCGCTTGCCGATCGCCCACAGCTTGATCCCGATCGTGAAGAAGACCAGCGAGTGCAGGATGCCGGACGACGAGGCCATCAGCCCGTAGACGCCGGAGCCCAGCTCCCAGGCCTTCCCGGTCGAGCCGACCAGGGCGAAGGCCGTCATGGTCGTCCCGAACACGCTCATCAAGAGCAGGAACGGCCCGATC
Source organism: Planctomycetota bacterium (assembly GCA_029259595.1). Classification (GTDB taxonomy): domain Bacteria; phylum Planctomycetota; class UBA1135; order UBA1135; genus OFTM43. The sequence continues at coordinate 22,865 of JAJDEW010000072.1, forward strand.
GAGCGCCCGGCGACGAAGTAGTCGCTGCTGGTCCCGCGGAAGAGGCGCCCCGACACGACCCCGAGGCCGATCAGGAGCAGGAGGTAGCCGCCGACGACGATGAGCGGGGTGCGTGTCGCGGCTTCCGCGACGGCCGGACCCGTGAGGAGTGCGAGCATCACGCCCCCTCCTCGGAGGCCGCGACCTCGTCCTGGGCCGCCCACTCCTCGACCCCGTCGGGCCAGTCGAAGCGGATGACGAGCACCCAGGCCACCGAAGCGGCGAGCGAGATCCCGGCCTGGTAGGCAAGGCCCGTGGGGAGGAAGCCGAAGACGACCGAAGTCGAATCCCACAGCCAAAAGTCGAAGTGGAGGATCGCGATGAGGACGACGAATCCCCAGGCGAACTTGGCGCCGGTCGTCATCAGTTTCCGGCCGATTCGTCGGCGATCGCGTAGAGGTGCGTGTGCGTCGCGACGTAGAGCACGCCGTTGGCGGCGACGGCCGACGAGTAGATCGGCGAGATCATGTCGATCTCGACGACGTCCTTCGCCTCGAGCTTCTTCTTCGCCGGCAGGATCGTCATGTAGCCGTCTTCGTTGCCGATGAAGACCTTGCCGTCGGCGACCAGCGGCGAGGCCCAGATGTGGCCCTTCGTATCGTGGATCCAGTACTCCTCGCCGGTCTTCGCGTCGAGGCAGTACACGAAGCCCGAGAAGTCGGCCGCGAACAACAGCCCGTCCGCGATCGCCAGCGTCGAGAGCGAACGATTGATCTTCTGGTAGTGCCAGACTTGCTTGCCCTTGGCATCGACGCAGACCAGGTTGCCGACGCCCTCACCGTGCTCGGGGTCCTGCCCGATCGGCGCGTAGACGTGACCGTTCCACGTGATCGGCGTCGCCAGCACCTCGCTGGGGCCGTAGCGGTCGGTGTAGGTCATCTTCTTGCCGTCCTTGACGCGGTACTCGGGCGGGTTCGCGTCGAAGCGCCAGGCCTCTTTCAGGAGCGGCCAACCGTCCTCGCCCTCGACCGGCGTCGGCTCGAAGGCGTAGAGCCAGCCGTCCGGGCCACCGAAGATGCCGAGCTCGACGTCGGCGGTGCGCAGGTAGGCCGGCGAGGACCAGTTCGAGTGGAAGATGCGCGTCGACATGCCCGTGTCTTCCTCGCCGATCATCTGACCCGTCTTCTTGTCGAGCAGGATCAGGCTCGGAGCGTTGGGCGCCGGCGTCTCGACGTGGCCGTAGTCGACGCCGTTCGACGACGTGACCCACAGGTTGTCGCCGGCGATCAGCACGGAGCTGGTCGTGATGTTGTGCGGGAAGACGCCCGCCTCGTCGATCATGTTCAGGACCCAGATGATGTCGGCGTCGGTCTTCGTGACCTCCATCGGCTCCGTTCCCGGCCAGGCCATGTAGAGGCCTTCGTCCGTGTAGGGACCGTCGTTCCCGTCGGCCATGCCGTTCACGTCGAGGCACATCACCTCACAGCGGTTCGTGACGATGTAGACGCGATCCCCCTCGACGGAGGGCGACGAGCAGATCCCGAGGTACTCCCAGTCGGACACCTTGCCCGTGCCCAGCTTCGGCACGCTGAGCTGCCAGACGAACTCGCCCGTTTCCTCCTTGAAGCAGAACAACGTGCTGCGATCGCCCTTGAAGCGCGGATCGCGCGGCGAATCGTTGTTCGTGCCGACGAAGACCAGGCCGTTCGAGATCGTGGGGTTGCCGTAGCTCTGCGAGCCCAGCTTGGCGATCCACTTGACGTTCTGCGTCGACTCGAGGTCGATCTCGTCGGTCGCGCCCACGAATTCGCCCGCCGAGAAGCTCGACGGCAGGCCCATCACGTCCGGCGAGTGCATGTTGCGCGACGCGTCGAAGCCCCACATCGGCCAATCCTGGGCCGTCGCGGTCGAGCCGAGCCCGAGGGCCAGGGCGGCGGTCAAGAGCGAGGGAAGGAAACGAAGCTCAGTCATTGGGGGTCACCGTGAAGTTGTCCAGAAGGACCGTGAAGCGACTTTGGGGGGTGAAGCCGTAGATACCGGCGGCGCCATGGGTGTGTCCGTGCGGGTCCTCGACCTCGATCGTCCAGTCGGCCGGCTCGGCCTCGTCGCGCGGCCAAACCTTGGCGCGCACGGTCGCGGTCCCGTCGTCCTGCAGGTCGACGCGCGTCACGAGACGGTACCAGGTACCGACCTTCCACTTGTACGGAACGCCGACCTTCAGATGCTCTTCGTTCGAGCTGACCTCGAGCTCCTGGTAGTTGCCGCGCAACCGGATCAAGTAGCGCTGGTTGACGACGCCGCCATCGGCCATCGAGCGACGGTTGCCGTCGGCCTTGATGTCGACCGAGACGGTGTAGTTCGAGTCGTCGGGATGCCCGATCAGGGTCATGGTGCGCTGGAAGAGCGGGTTCTCCATCTTCCGCGCCGCGACCTTCTTACCGTCGTGTTCGGCGATCATCCACTTCTCGCGCCCACCGAGCCAGTGGCCGGGCGGGTAGGCCCAGGCCCCGTCGTCCTGATCGAAGGTCGTCGCCTCGAAGTCGTCCGCGATCGGCAGGTCGGGCACCATGCGCAGGCGCGCGTCGGCGGTGAGCCCGTCGTAGGTCGCCGTCAAGGGCGCCACTCCGGCCTTCTTCGCTGTGATTACCCCGCCGTCGGTCCCGATGAAGGGCGGCGCCTTGAACGCGACTTTGGCCGGATCGACGACGTCGACCAACGTGCCGTTCGCATCCAGTCGGCGCACCTCGAAGGGCACGCGCTCGCTCTGGCGGAAGGTGACGTCGGCCGGCACGAGCTGCAGCCGCACGGGCGGCCCGGGCTTCAGCTTCGGCCAGGGCTCCCAAGTCGGCGCACCACCGTCACGGCGCTCCCCGAAGCAATAGAGGCGGTCGGTCGTGTGCACGTAGACGCGGCCGTTGGCGACGGCAGGCGCGCCGAGGCAGCTGCCGGCGAGCTGTTCGTGGTCGAGGATCTCCGCGCCCGTGTCGGACGGGCGGATCACGTAGAACGAGCCGTTGGTCATCGGCACGTACAGCTTGCCGTCGGCCGCGAGCGGCGAGGCGTGCAGCTGATCGGGGCCGAGCTTCTGGTGCCACAGCACCTTGCCCGTGTCCGCGTCGACGCAGTTCAAGTCACCGGTCAGAGTCGTCGCGTAGACGCGCTTGCCGACCAAGGTCGGCGAGCTGGTGAAGGCCACCAGGTCCTGGCGCCAGTTCTCCACTCCGGCGAGCACGCCGCCGTCGTCGGGCGCCTGGCCCAGCTTCAGGCTGGCCATCCGGCCGATGACCGAGCTGTCGAGGTTCTCCTTGCCGTGGATCGCGATCAGGTTGTCGCCGTAGAGCAGCGCGCTCGAGTTGATGCCGCCGATCGAGAACGGATAGCGCCAGACCGGGTCGCCGGTCATGGCGTCGACGCAGACCAGGTGCCCGCCACCGAGACCGGCGTAGAACAGCGTGCGCCCGCCACGACGCTCGACGACCGGCATCGAGAACGAGCTGTCCTTCGGCGGCCCGCCCGGCGTGCAGCCCCACACGACCTGCCCGGTCGACTTGTCGAAGGCGAAGAAGCGATCGCGCGCCGGGCCGAAGTCGCGTCCCCAAGCGGCGAAGATGAAGTGGATGATGACGAGATCCCCGACGATCAGCGGCGCCCCCACGCGCCCGTTCGGGAAGCTGAGGCGGCCGAGCGTCTCCATCATCGGGACTTCCCACAAGAGCTCGCCGTCGGGCGTGAAGGCGTGCAGGAGCCCCGCACCCGTCATCGCGAACACGTTGCCCGTCGCGGGATCGACCGTCGGGCTGCCGATCGCGTAGCGCGTGTAGATGACGTCGGTCAGGTAGTCCGACCAACGCTTCTCCCAGAGCAGCTCGCCCGTGTCCTCGTCGAGGCACAACAACACCTCTTCGTGCTCGGGTCCCTCGCTCTCGTAGGCCAGGGTGTAGACGCGACCGTGCGCGATGACCGGCGTCCCGCGACCCGCCAGCGGGTACGACCAGAGGTGGTGCTCGCCATCCAAGGTCAGCGTGTCGAAGAGATCGGTCTCGGGCGAGCTTCCGTTCTGCGCAGGTCCGCGCCAGTTCAGCCAGCCGGTGAGGCCTTCCCCGGCCGGCGTGGTCACCGCCGCCTTCGCCTGGGTCGTTGCGTGCACGGAGCTCGCCGCTTGGGCGGCGAGCGCGACGAGGAAGAGAGAGCTCCAGTACGATCGTTTCATGGGCCGATGGCCGAGCGACGGATGCGCTCGTGCGGAGGGACCGCGGCCCGTGGGGCAGGCGCGGCCCGGTTCGAGGCGGAGGATTCGGGCGGGGTCGGGGCGCAGGGAGCGGAGATCATACTCGCTCCTGGCGGCGGTCCGAATCCCGCCAGGTCCCTTTGCCTGCGGCCTTGACCTGTTCGATACGGTCTTGACTCACGCGATACATCACGCGCGTGGGCGCGCCGCCCCGCGGCCATGACCGTCCGTTCGCGCGATTCGCTCGATTCGAGGCGCACGCCCCGCCCGGGAATTCCGCCACGACGCCGACGGACCGGGGGCGAGGCGAATCCGTGGATTCGGCGAGGCTTGCAGGTGCCGCACCCCAGTGGAGGACGGTGTCCTGGAGCCGAATGACTTGTTCAACGGGCGCTTAGGAGTCCGTTGCAGAAGTGCTTCGGATGCCAGGGCGTCGGCATCCGCTGGGGTGGGATAACTGGAAACGCAGGCGAATCCGTGGATTCGGCACGGGCTCCTAGCAGCCTGATGCAAAAAGTGCTTCGGATGCGATGCATGTGACCGGGAGGCCCGGCAGGTGCGCGAGAACGCAGGCGAATCGGTAGATTCGGCGAGGCTCTCGTGTGCCGGCCGGGCTTTCCGGACGCATGCAGCGCGCCGGATGACTTTTTCA
>JAJDEW010000073.1 GCA_029259595.1 Planctomycetota bacterium
GACAGGACCTGGTTCAGGTTGCGGACGAAGAGCGGCGAGAGCGCGCACACCACGGTCGTCGCGAACGCGATCCGCCCGCCGTGTACGCGCCGCACCGCGAACGCGAGCGCCGCCAGGCTCGCCGTCGCTTGGCCCAGCACGAAGACGTTCAGCGCCCAGGCGTTGGCGAGGCCGTCCTTCGCGAAGGGTAATATAAGAAAAGCGAAGCCCGGTGGACGCAGGAAGAACGGGCGCTCGAGATAGACGTAGCCACGACCCTCCACCAGCGCCTCGCCCGTCAAGAGGTAGAGCGCGCTGTCCCACTCGGGGAGCCAGACGTCCTCCGTGTTCGTCGCGAGCTGCCAGACCGACCAGGCCGCGAGGAAGAGGGCCGTCGCGACGAGGGCGCGCAGCTTCGATCGCCGTGAAACGTGCGGCATGGGGCGGGAGTCTACCAGTCCTGCGAAGCGGTGCTCCGGCCGCGGAGGCGGCAACCCTCGGGCTCTCCCGCGGTCCGGCGCATGCGTCGAGGCCTCGGCCGGCCCCCCAAGCGCCCGCTTGATCGTCGTTCGGCGCCAAGACGACGTCCTCCACCGCGGCGCGGCACCCGCAAGTCTCGCCGCATCCACCGCTTCTCCTGCGCTTGCGTCGTCTCACCCGAGCGGATGGCGCCGCCCTGGCAGACGAGGCCCTTTTTCAACGGACTTCCGGCCCCTTGCTAGACTGGGGCACCCCTGTGCCCCGAGCGCTTTTCCCCGCGCTCTTCACCCCCCGTACCCCGATTCTTGAACAGGACCGCGACCCTGGTCGTCGCGGGCTTCCTCCTCGTCAACGCTTGCGGAGGAGGCTCCGAGCGACCCAAGAAGAACTTGGTGCTCGTCACCATGGACACGACGCGGTCGGATTTCATGTCCTTCCTCGGCGCGGACGCTCGCATCACGCCGAATCTCGATGCCCTGGCCGAGCGCTCGGTCGTCTTCACCAACGCGCGTAGCGAGACGAACGTCACGAACCCCTCGCACCTGACGATTCACTCGGGCCTACCCGCGATCCGTCACGGCGTGCTGGACAACATGAAGCAGATCCCGGCCGGGATCGACACGTTGGCGAGCGCGCTGCACCGCCTCGGTTATCGCACCGCGGCCTTCGTGTCGGCGCGCAACCTGGGGCACCTGATCGGTTGGCCGGACTTCGACACGTTCCCGGAGGTGGACTCGCGGCTTTCGGCAACCGAGGTGACGAACGCCGCCGTGGCCTGGTTGGACGCGCACGGCGAGGGCCCGTTCTTCCTGTGGGTGCACTACTACGATCCGCACACCGAATACGACCCGCCGTACGAGATTCAGAAGGAGTTCTATCCCGGCGACCCGACGGCGGGCGACGGTCCGCCGCTGGCCGCGCATCCGTACTTTGGCGTCGGCCATGGCGTGCGGCTCGCGAAGTGGCTCGGGAACACGCGTGATCCCGCCTTTCCGCGCGCGCTGTACGCCGGCGAGATCCACTACGTCGACCAGCAACTCGGTCGTCTCCTCGGCCGTCTCGAACGCGCGCCGAGAGCGGGCAACACGACGATCGTCGTGACGGCCGACCACGGTGAAAGTCTCGACGAGCACGGGATCTTCTACGCCCACCGCGGTCTGTACGAGCCGCAGCTGCGCATTCCCCTGCTGATTCACGACCCGGACGTGTCCGGGGGTCGACGCGACGAGGACGTCTCGACGATGGACGTGGTTCCGACGCTGGCCGAGCTCTTGGGCTTTCGCATGGAGCACGAGCCGCCCGGACTCTCGCTCGTTCCCCTGCTCCACGGCGAGCGGACGACCGCCTTTGCCGACCGTGACGTCCACGTCTATCAGAACGCCAGCAACCACGCGGTCGCGGTGCGGCGCGGATCATGGAAGCTGATCCTCGGCATCAGCGACGACCACTACCTGCTCTCGCGTCCGCCGCAGCTCTTTGACCTCGCGAGCGACCCCGGTGAGACCATCAACATCGCGCCGTTGCAGCCCGAGTTGATCGAGGAGCTGCGCGCCATCGCCGGGCCCTGGCTGCGCTACGGCGCGGTCGAAGGCGAGGGCGAGCACCTCTCCGAGCAGGACTGGCAGCAGCTGCGGGCGCTGGGCTACGCGGACTTCTGAAGCGCGGCTCGTCTCACCTCGCGACCGTGATCCGTCGACCAGCGACCGGTAGGTCGAGCACGTCACGTAGGGTCTCGCGACCCGCTTCGTCGAACACGCGCAGCTCGTAGGTCGCGTCGGGAGCGAGCTCGACGGCGACCGGGGCGGCGTGGAGCAGCGCCCCGGAGCGCAGGAGCCAGCCGTCGGTCGTGCGCACCTCGAACGAGCAGGCCCCGCCCGGGCCCTCGGCGCGCAGGGTCAGCAGGGCGGACGGCACGAGCTCGAAGACCGCGTCGATCTCCTTCGACTCGAGGTCGTCCGGAGCGAGTCGCAGCACGTGCCCGACCGTTTCGGTGAAGCGAGGCTCGAGCGCGCGCAGCCAGATGCCGTCGGCGGGCAGGCCGGCGAGCTCGAAGGAGCCGTCCTCGACACCGGCGCTCGTCGAATGCTCCGGATCCGAAACCGGCGTCCAGGCGACGTAGGCCTCCGGGACCGGCTCGCCCGCGCGCAGAACGCGGCCGCGGAGCGTTCGCTCGGGCGCGAGCACGAGGTCGCCGAGATCGTTGGGCCCCGGCGCGAGGTCGAGCTCGCGCTTCAGCGTCCCGTACCCGTCGGCCTCGAGCTCGAGCAGCACGCGGCCGGGCAGGTGGTGGTGCGCGAGCCGCCGGTCGAGGTCGCCGAAGCCGAACGATGTCCTCCAGGACGGATAGCGGAAGGTCACGCGGCCCTCCGTCAAGGTCGTTCCCGCGGCGTTCGTCGGGCGGAAGGACAGCCGCGCCATGCGCGCCGAGAGCAGCTCCGGATCCAGCGTGAACGTCAGCTCGTTGCGCGAACCCAGGGCTTGCTTCGCCAACACGTGGTCGTTCGCGACGAGCGCGATCCACACGTCGCCGGCCTCGCTCAGCTCGAGCCACCCGACGTCGGCCGGCTCGAGCTTGCCGAAGCCGCCGCGCTCCGGCCAAAGCGTGGCGGGCAGCGCGAACTCCCGCGGAGCCAGGCGCTCGCCGGGTTCATGCGTGAACGCGAGCGGACGGAAGGCGCGGAAGAGGCCATCGGGTCGGAAGTCGCTCAGCGGGCGGCCGTCCGGCGTGAGCGCCGTGATGCGGACGACGCGACCGACCCCGAGCGTGGGCGCGAGCGGCAGGAAGCGATCCTGCGGTTCGACCTCGAGGCGCCGGCTCCACGAGAGGTGGCCCTTGCCATGGGCTCGAACCCACCACGGTCCCGGCGTCAAGCCGGCCAGCGCGAACTCCGTCGCACCGTCCTCCAGCCGCGTCCAGAGCTTCGTGCCGTCGGCGTCGACCGCGGTCACATAGACGGGCGTGTCCAGAGCGGTGCCCGGCGCATCCGGGTGGCGTTCGAGCGAACCGTGCAGGACGCGCACGACTCCGGCATTCGCGGCAGCTGCGCGCGCCGAGCCTCCGCGCGCGGTCGCTTCCAACGCGACGAACGCCTCCGTCCCCCCGATCGCGACGTTCTCCTCCCGCAGGAGGCGCTCCCCCTCGCTCCAGCGCACCGTGTAGGTGCCCGGCAAGAGCCGGATGGAGCGCCGCTCGCCGCCCGTGAGGACCTCGACGAAGAAGGGGCCATCGGAATCGAGCAGTGTGACGCGTACGTGGCGACCGTCGGAGGCTCCGGCCAGGACGGTGCGCGTGCCGCGCGCCAGCACGAGCTCGTGGGGCGAGCTTGCGCCGGCGTCGAGGCGAACGGGATTGACGGCGAACTCGGTGAAGCGGAGCCAAAGCTCTCCGGTCCGTGGTGCATCGACGGCGAAGTGTCCGTTCGCATCGGTCGCATGCAACGTCCCGGGCGCGTGGCGCAGCGGGACCGTCGCGTCGCGCGCGGCGACCAGCGTGAACGCCGTCGCGAGCGGCCGACCGTCCGGTCCCACGACCGAACCTGCAAGGCGCGCGGTCTTCGTGAGCTCGATCGTGTGAACAACCTCCGGGCCGAGCTCGAGCACGAGGTCGCGCGTCGCGTAACCCAAAGCCTCGGCGAGCACGTGCGCCGGCCCCGGAGCGAAGGACGCGGGCCGCCCGTCCGAGCGCTGGATGCGGTCCGTTCCCCAGGCGTCGACGACGCGCAGGGAGCCGGTCGCGAGCGGTCGGCCCGTGTCCGCATCGACCAAGCGCAGCGAGCTCGTCACTTGACCGGAGGTGATCGCATCGGGATCCAGCGCGAAGACGACCTCGTCGCCGTCGGACTCGACCCAGCGCGTGGCGACGAGCTCGCGTCCGAGTGCGAGGCTGACGAACCAGGGCGGGGGGCCACCGAGCAACAGGCGGCCGCGCGCCGTTCCGCGCGGTTCCCAACCGAGGCTCAGGCCGTAGCCGTCTTCCGCCCTGCCCGCGAGCTCGGGCAGCCGACTCTCCGGTCGCGTCGCCGTCGCGATCGGCACGGGAAAGCGCGCGACCTGGCGCTCGGTGCGATCGCCGAGGAGCACGTCGCTTTCTTCTCCGCCCAGCTCGAGCCCGAGCGGCGTCCCGTCGGGCAGCGTGATGCGCACGTCGAGGCCCCAGGCCGCGCCCAGGACGAAGTCGCGCCGCAGGGGATCGCTACCGGAAACCTCCAACTCGTCCTGGAGGGGTTCGGAATCCTCCGCCGCGACGCGCACCGCCCAGACGCCGGGGGCGAGGCCGGCCGTCGCCCAGGCGCCGGAGGGTGTGACGCGCACCGTGTGTTCGCGGCCGGCGTTCTCGAAGGTGACCGTGGCGGCGCGCGGCGCTCCACCCCGCACGTCCTTCACCGTGCCATAAAGCACGGCTGACGCCGCCGCGCTCGCGCCGCCTCCCTGCTCCTTCCGTGCGCCGCTCGCACGGCCGCTCGTCGAGTCGGACAACACGGCCATCGGAACGTCCTGCCGCGGCGGACGGGAGGGCGGCAGGGAGAGTTCGGCGTGTGCAGCGAGCGCGGGCGAAGGCAGCGGCGGGTCGTCCGTGCTGCGCGCCCAACCGACGAACAGTCCCACCGCACCCGCGGTCACGACGACGGCGGCGGCCAGGACACCGACCGAGAGCCCGCCCGCGAAGACCGCTGTCGTGCGCGGCACGGGCCGGGCCAAGGCGACGAGCGCAGGCAACGCGCTGCGGTCCTGCGCTTCGTCCTCGAACAGGCGCTCCCGCAAGCGCTCGAGGGCGCGCTGCAGGCGAGTGCGCCCCGTCGAGCCCGGCAGGCCGTGGCGAAGACAGGCATTCTCGATCGACAGCCCCTCGAAGAAGTGAGCGAGCACGATGCCCCGGTAGACGTCCGGCAGCTCGAGCACATGGCCGATCAAGCGACGTTGGATCTCGGCGCGCGCCGTGAGTTCGTCGGTGGCCGCCGTCTCTTCGGCGCCAGAACGACGTCGTTCGCGCGTGCGGCGCGCGCTCTGCGTGCGGAGCTCGCGTCGGTTCAGATTGCGCACGATCCCGGCGAGCCAGGCCTTCGGATCGCGCGGGGTCTGACGGGCTCGAAGGACGGCCACCCAGGCGTCCTGGCTCAGGTCGTCGGCCTGCGTGAGGTCTCCGACCAAGCGCCGCGCGAGATCCCGGACCCAATCGGTATCGGTGAGGAGGCTTTCGACCGTCAGCGAATTCGGGTGTTTCATGACACGGGGTGCCACCCGCTCGCGCCATCGTCCCACCCGAAGGCGATTTCGTCGCCGGTTCCCCGCGTGAGCAGGAGCGTCGAGCCGATCAGCCCTTCTTCTTCGCCAGCAGCACCTCGATGCGCTGGAGACCGTCGCGGATCTGGACCAGGACGTCGTGCACGTGGGCGTCGGCGGCAGTCGCGGTCGCGGGGACGACCGTCGCGACCTGGCCGCTACGCAGGTTGTCGATGATGCGCTCGCGCTGCTCGATGATCTTGTCCCGGAAGCCGGGCGCATCGACCACGCCGACGAGGGTCGCGTCGCCGACGCCCTGGGCGGCGCTCTGGCCGGCGGTCTCGATCACGAGCGAAGACAGGCCGAGCTTGCGCAGGATCGGGCCTTCCTTCATGCCGACGTCCTGGATCTTGTCGAGCGGGATGTGTTTCTCGACCCGGAACCAGAGGCCGCGGCGAATGTTGAGCGAGCGCTCGGTCAGCTCGCACTCGAGGCGTTCGTACTGACGCTGGTGGATGCCCCAGCCGAAGAAGAGCCAGAACGGGACGAGGGGGAGGCCGATGATGGAAACGGCCAACGCGAACAGCGTCGAGAGCATCCAGTACTTGGCGATGAGCGGGTCGAATTCCGCGCGGGCGAGGATCGTTTCTGTGCGCATGTCGAAGGTCTCTCGTGTCAGTAGCCCAAAGCGCGGATGCGGTCCAGAGCCTCCGCGTCGTCGGTCTCGATCGTGTCGGTGTCGTTCGCTCCTGAGCGGGCGCGACGGAGGGCGTTCGCGAGCACCGTGCGCAGGACGCTGATCCGCTCGGTCTCGCGCGCTGCCAGGTTCTCGGTCTCATGGGGGTCCGCGTCGAGGTCGTAGAGCTCCTCGGCGCCGTCGTTCTGGCGTACGAGGTACTTCCAACGCTCGGTGCGCAGGCCGAGGAACTTCACCGGATAGCGGTCGGAATTCTCGATCAGGATCGGCGCGCGCTCGACCGGCAGCTGGAAGACGTCGTGCCCGCGCCCCGGCGGTGCGCCGAGCCCGGGGACGAAGCGCTCCAAGGTCGGAAGCACGTCGAGATGGCTGACGAGCGCGTCGATCGTGCGACCGCGGGTCTGGCCCGGTTCCTTGACGACGAACGGGACGTGCAGCGTGGCCTGATAGGGGAACCAGCCGTGCGCGAACCAGAGCTCGTGCTCGCCCAGGCTCTCGCCGTGGTCGGCCGTGAACAGGACCAAGCTCGGCTCGAAGACGCCCCGCGCGCGGAGCGCGTCCACGACCTCGCCGAAGGCCGCATCGACGAGCCGGATCTCGGCGTCATAGCGCGCGACGAAGACGCTCCTTCTGTCCTCGGCGCCGAGCTGTTGGTACAGCGGGATCGCTCCCAAGAGCTTGTTGCCCGAACCCCTGCGTGCCTTCTCTTCGGGCGTGCGTTCGGCGTCGAGCGAGACGCGCGTCGGGTCGCGACCCAGGTCGTCCGCCAGGAACGTGTCGAGCTGGGCCTGCACCGTCGTGGGCGGTTCGTAGGGGCCGTGCGGGTCGAGATAATGGATCCAGACGAAGGTCGGCGTGTCCCAGTCGGCCGCGGACCACTCCCGGAACGCGTCGGTGACGTCGCGGACGACGTCGCCTTGTTCGAAGAAGCGGTAGGTCCCGAAGCCGCGCGCAAAGCCGGCCGCGGGGCGCAGGACCGGATTCGACACGAAGGCCGCCGTCCGGTAGCCGAGCGCGCGGAAGCGCTCCGCGACGAGGGGTACGGCGGCGGGGATCGTCGTGAAGTTGAAGCGCACGCCGTGCTCCTGCGCGCCGAGCCCGGTGAAGATCGTCGTCATCGACGGACAGGTCTTCGGCACGGTCGCCGTGGCGCGCGTGAAGCGCGTAGCACTCCTCGCGAAGGCGTCGAGGGCCGGCGAGGTCGCGCGCGGATAGCCGTTCATCGACAGGTGGTCCGCGCGCAGCGTGTCGACGGTGATCAGGACGACGTGGGGGTGCTCACTCGCTCCGCCACACGCCGACGTCGCGAGGGCGAGGGCCAGGCACCGGATCCCGCCGCGCTTGGAGCGCTTCACCGGGCGTACCCGAGGGCCCTCAGCTTGTCCCACAGCTCGGGGTCCCCGGGTTCGAACACGTCCTGCGCGCCGAGCTCGCGTTCGAAGCCCGTGAAGAGGGCGCGCAGCGTGTCCGCCTCCTCGTCCTCGAAGGGCGTGCGGTCGAAGAGCCGCAGCGCATCGGAGTTGCCGGTGATGCAGAGTTCGCCGGAGGCGATGAAGAAGCTCGTGTCCGGGACGCGTCGAACGCTGCCGTCGGTCCGCGGCTCGTCGTAGGGGGTGACGAACGTACGTCGCATCCCGAAGACGGGGCCCGCTTCGAAGGCACCGCAGACGTCGCGGCCGGAGGACGACGGCTCGGACGGCAGTCCGCCCAGGGCGAGCAGGGTCGCGAAGACGTCGGTCGAGCCGACGTGCGCGTCGATCGTCCCCTTGGGCGAGCGCGGTGACACCAGGAAGCCGGGCACGCGGATTTGTTCGGGCAAGAGGCGCTTGCCGTGGCCCAGCGAACCGTCCTCGCCGAAGCTCTCGCCGTGATCCGAGACGACGAACACGTGTGTCTCGGTCGTGCGTGCGTCGCGCTCCAGGCGTTCGAACAGGCGCCCGAGCTCGGTGTCGAGCAGCGCGACGTCGGCGTCATAGCGCTCGCGCGCGCGCGCCACGAGCGCGGCGGCGTCCCCGCCCTTGGCGATCTCGACCAGCGCGCGCCCGGGCGTCGCCGTGCGCGGATCGTCGGTCGCCTCACCATAGGGCGCGTGCGGGTCGAAGTAGTGGAACCACAAGAACTGCGTTTCACCGCCGAGGCCACCGAGCATCTCGAGCGCCTTGTCGGTGACGTGTCGTGCGGGGGAGTGGAAGGCGGTGCCGTCGAGTTCGAGCCCGCTCCACTTCTTGACGTCGCCCTCGACGAAGGCGTCATCGAACACGTCGAAGCCCTGGTCGAAGCCGAACGTGCGATGCACGGGAAACGAGGCGACGACGGCGCCGGTCGCGTAGCCGGCTGCGCCGAAGCGTTCCGCCAACGTTTCGAAGTCGGGGCGCAAGAGCGTGCCGTTGCGCGGGACTCCGTGCCGCCAGGGGGGGAGTCCGGTGAAGAGGCTCGCGTGCGTGGGCTGCGTGCTGGACGAGGCCGACCAGAAGTTCGCGAAGACGCGCCCCGACGCGGCCCAGGCGTGGGTGGCCGGCATGCGCGCGGCGTCCTCGAAGACGTCGGCTCGCAGCGTATCGAGCGTGACGAGCACGATCCGGCGCGCGGGCGGCGGGTCGGACGAGCAGCTGGAAACCAGGAGCGCCCCGAAGGCGAGCACGGTCGCGAGCAAGCTGGCGAAGGGAAGGTTGGGGCGACGCATGGGGCCGGGGTCGGGCCCAAGCTTCCTCGAAGCCCCGTCACGCCGTCAAGCGCAGGCGGCCCGGGGCCCCGGCGCGGGCGGAGGGTGAGGGCGTTTCGCTCGACTTTTTTCCCCGATTGGCGTCGAATCGCCAGCCCCTTGTCCGTCGTCCGCAACAAGGCCGGCCGTGCCGGACCGCGCAGCTCGAAACGGCTGCCCCCGAACCACCCACGACACCCAAGAGCCCGTTCAAGCCGTCGACCGGTGCCGCGACGACCAAGGCACCGGAGGGCTTGTCCCACGGATTCCCAGAACGGAAACGCAAGGACCGAACGAATGAAGTATCTGCTGCTGATCAACGCGAGCGAGGCGGACGAGGACAAGATGAGCGAAGCCCGGATGGGCGAAATCCTGGAGGGCTACGGCAAGTTCACCGAAGAGCTGATCGCCTCCGGTGCCCTGGTCGACAGCAACCGCTTACAGCCGAGCACGACCGCGACGACGGTGCGCGTGCGCAACGGCAAGGAAGCGATCACCGACGGTCCCTTCGCGGAGACGAAGGAGCAGATCGGCGGCTACTACCTGGTCGACGTCGCGAACCTGGACGAGGCGATCGCCTGGGCGAAGAAGATCCCGTCGGTGGACTACGGCTCGATCGAAGTGCGCCCGATCTGGGAGATGGAAGGCTGAACGCGGGGTTGCGTCCGGAGCCCGAGGAGCGGTCGGCCTCTGCGCGGGAGGCGCTCGAGCGCGTCTTCCGCACGGAGTACGGCCGTCTGCTCGCCGGTCTCATCCGGCGCGCGCGGGGCTTCGAACGGGCGGAAGAAGCGCTCGGGGAGGCCTGGGTCGCCGCGCTGGCCACGTGGTCGGCGGACGGGCTGCCGGCCAATCCGGCGGCGTGGATCGCGACGACCGCCTGGCGCAAGCTCGTCGATGACTCGCGTCGGGAACGGACCCGCGACGAGCAGCTCGACGATCTGCGCATCCAGGAAGAACGCCGTACCGCGGAGGAACCGATGGTTGGGGTGCCCGACGGATTCCCGGCAGACGACGACGTCCTGTGCCTGGTCTTCACGTGTTGCCATCCGTCGTTGCACCACGACGTGCAGGTGGCCTTGACGCTGAATGCGCTGTGTGGTCTGCGCACGACCGAGATCGCGCGCGCCTTTCTCGTGAGGGAAGAGACGATGGCGCAGCGGCTCGTGCGCGCCAAGCGCAAGATCAAGGACGCCGGCATTCCGTATCGCGTGCCGCCCCCCGGGCTCTTGGCCGAGCGCTTGCCGGCGGTCCTGGCGGTGGTCTACCTGGTCTTCAACGAAGGCTATTCCGCGACCGACGGCGACCGCATGCTGCGCGCGGACCTCTGTCGCGAAGCGCTGCGGCTAGGGCGGCTCCTGACGCGACTCCTGCCGGACGAACCGGAGCCGCGCGGGCTCTTGGCCCTGATGCTGCTGCAGGATTCGCGCCGCGCGGCGCGCTTCGCGGACGGTGAGCTGGTGTTGCTCGACGACCAGGACCGCAGTCGCTGGGACGCGGCCGAGATCCAGGAGGGGTTGGCCGAGCTGGACGCCGCGCTCGCGCACGGTCGGCCCGGCCCGTACCAGATCCAGGCCGCGATCGCCGCCTGCCACGCGCAGGCACGCCGACCGGACGCGACGGACTGGCGCCAGGTCGCGGGCCTCTACGACGAGCTCGCGCGCCGCTGGCCGTCGCCCGTGGTCGACCTGAACCGCGTCGTCGCCCGGGCGATGTGCGACGGTCCCGAGCAGGGCTTGCAGGAGCTCGCGGGGTTGGAAGCGCGCCTGACGGACTACCTGTACTTTCACGCGACGCGCGCGGACCTGCTGGCCCGAACGGGCCGCAAGGAGGCCGCCGCCCGTGCCTACGAGCGGGCGCTCGAGCTGGCGCGGACCGCGCCCGAACGACGCTTCCTGGCACGCCGCCTGGCCGCGCTCGAGGGCTGATCGTTCGACTCGACGAGCTTCGTCTCCGGCGGGGCCTGTCGCGTTCCGGGGCCTTGCCGTACCCTGCGGCGACCGTCGTCCCCTTCCCTCTCGCTGGAGCACCCTGATGCGCATCCGCCTCGCCCTCGCCCCCCTGGCCCTGTTCCTGTCCACGACCGTCGGCGCCGATCCCGGCTCGGTCGCGAGCCCCGGCTCGCACCTCTGGGTCGTGAACGAGGTCTTCAGCAATGCGACCGGTTCGATCCAGTTCATCGAGCTCGAGGAGTGCTGCGGTTCGGGCTTCGAGCTCGGGCTGTCCGGCAAGTCGATCTTCAGCGACGCGACCGGCAACTCCTTCACCTTCCCGAACGACCTCACGGGCAACACGGCCTTTCGCAACCTGCTCCTCGCGACGGCCGACTTCGCGAGCCTGCCCGGCGCGCCGACGCCCGACTTCATCCTCCCGGACGGCTTCTTCGACGTCACCGGCGACACGATCCGCTGGCACATCTACGTGCCCGCGACGCTCACGTTCGGGCCGGGCCAGCTGCCCCTGGACGGGGTCAGCTCCCTGGCTCAGAACGGCACGGTCGCCGTCAATTCGCCCACGAACTACGCCGGGAGCCAGGGCAGCGTGAACCTCGGCGGGGCGGTGCCGTTGCCCGTTTGGGCCAACGTCGCGCTCGCGGTGCTGGTCCTCGGCCTCGGCGTACGCTTGCTCCGGCCTCGGAGCCGGAAGCTCGCGACAGCGAGCTGACCCGAAACAGGGTGCTCGCGAGAGCGCGCTGACCCCGACATCAGGCTGCTAGGGGGCGGGCGGGCCGCCGCTCGTCGCGGGGCGCCTGGTCGAACGCGGTCGCCAGGTGAGATCGGATGGCGTGGGCGGCCGGGGCCGCCGGGCTCACCAGATCAAGAAGGGGACGGCCCGGACCCCCCCAGGGGGGGTCCGAACCTCAGCATCTCTTCCTCCGACGTTCGCACGGCCTGTTGCGGGACCATGCGAGCGCTCCCCGGCTTGCGCCAGAGACAGGATTCGGCCGGCTGCCCGGCGCCACGAAGGGCGGTCCCCATTGGAGCAATCGATCCGAGACCCGCGCGCGAAGTTGAGAGGTAGTCGAGGTCGCGGCGGGACCTGGGGGAGAAAGTAGGATGCCTTTTGATGTCCCATAGAGAGAAAGTCAGGGATGCCTAGGACATAGCAAAGCCTGTGCCAACAGCAAATCCCCCTTCCTACGGCCCTCCTGGGGGGGGCTCGAGCGACCGCGTCCGGAAACTGAACGCCCCAGGCCGCCCCGTCCAATTCTTGGATCCAGAGCGGTGCCCGCGGCGACCGCCCGCCGTCCGTGTCAGGATCTGGACGCCCCGCTTGGCCCGCGGTGACCGCAAATCTTGCCGCTTCGCTCCAACGCCCGGGCCCCCGGCGGCATGGGGTGGAAAACGCGATGAGTGCCTCTGACCAGCCAATCCCGCCGTCTCCCGCTCCGGTCCCCGCCCCGCGTGGGTTCGCCCCAGGCCGGGCGACCGGAGCCGAGCTCCTGCGCCACGCCTCCTGGGTCCGCGGCCTGGCCGTTTCGTTGGTGGTCGATGCCGCCAGCGCCGACGACTTGGTCCAGGACACCTGGGCCGCGGCCCTGGCCCACCCGCCGACCACGGATCGCCCGCTCGGGCCCTGGCTCGGGCGGGTGCTGCGCAACGTGGCCCGGCAGGGGCGCCGCGCGAGCGGCCGCCGGGCGGCCCGGGAGCAGGAACGGCCGGCACCTCCCGAGTTGCCCGGTCCGGAGGAGATCGTCCAGCGGCTCGATGCCGAGCGGGCGCTCTTCGAGGCCCTGGCCGCACTGGAGGAGCCCTACCGCTCGACCCTGATCCTCTGCTTCTACGAGGGGCTCGAGCCGAGCGAGTTGGCCCGCAAGGAGGGCATCGCCCCGGCCACGGTGCGCTGGCGCAAGCTGCGGGGGCTCGAGCTCCTGCGCGAGCGCCTCGACCGCCGCTACGAAGGGGACCGCCGCTCCTGGTGCCTCGCGTTCTTGCCCTTGGCACGACTCGATCCGTCCGCGCTCTCCCTCGCCGGTCTGTCCGGTGCGGGCGCCGCGGCGGCGACGGTCGCCGTTCCCACCGCAGCCGCCCTCGCCATGAACGCCATCCTCAAGACCACCGTGCTCCTCGCCGCCCTCGTCCTCCTGGCCGTCGGCCTCTCCGTCGGCGGCCTCCTGCCGCCCGAGCTCATTCCCTGGGAACGGGCCGAGCCGCCGCTCGAGCTGGCCTTCCGCGACCTCCCGCCGCGCGAGGTCGCGGCCGCGGACGATCCCCGCGCGCTGCCCCAGGCGAACGCGCGACGCACCGCCACGTCGAGCGCGACCACGCCGGTGGCCGAACCGGCGCCGCCCGCCGCCCTCAGCCCGGATTCCGCGCGTCTCGACCTGCGCGTGACCGACGAGCTCGGCAACGCCCTCGCTGGGGTCGACGTCGAGGTCCAGCTCCCCGCTCCGCGCGGTACCCGTGGCGTGCGTACGAGGACCGACGGCCGCGCGAGCTTCGACCTGGACCTGTCCGTCTTCGAGGGCAAGGCGATGCGGGCCGACGTGCGGGTCCTGGCGGAGTCGTTCGCGAGCTTCGGAGATGCCGTGCAGCTCGCGCCCGGGGACGAGCTCGATCTCGGGACGATCGTCCTGCGCGCTGGCGGGGCCGTGTCCGGCCGCGTGCTCGACGAACGCGGCCTCGGAGTCCCCGGCGCGACCGTGGCCTTCGGTCCGGCCGACACCATGGGACGCGTCCTCGAGCAGGAACGCTTCCACGGCGGTCCGCACAGCATTCCCCAGACGACGACCGACGCCGAGGGTCGCTTCCTGTTGGTGGGCATGCCGGTCGGCTTCGCGCGCCTCTGGGCCCGCGGCGAGGGCTACCTCGCGAGCTACACGCGCGCTGCGGAAGTGCGCGCCGGCAAGGAGACGCTCGGGGTCGAGCTGGTCTTGTCCGACCTTCGGCCCGAAAACCGCATCCGCCTGATCGTGCTCGATCCCGAGGGCCGACCCGTTCCCCGGGCCCGCCTCGAGTTTCGGGTCAGCTCCGAGGAGACCGGAACGACGCGCACCGGCGAGGAGACGACCGCGAACGACGGTACCTACGCCTTCATCGGGGTCGCCGACACGCGGCTTTCCGTGACGGCCCATGCTCCGGACGGCGATCGCTCCTCCGCCACGGTCACCGACGTGGCGACCGGAGGTCCCGAGCTGGTGCTCGTCCTGCGCGAGCCGGAGCTTGCCAGCCTCGTCGTCACGAACACCGCCGGCGAGCCGCTCGAGTCCTACGCTCTCGACGTCCTCTCCCCGGATGGCGCTTTCGTCTATTCCGGCTTCCCGCGCGCCGCCCGCCCCGCAGGGCGCGCGAGCTTTCCCCTGCCCTCCGAGCCCTTCATCGTCCGCGCCACGGCGCCCCGGCACGCGATCGAGACGACGTCGAGGATCGTGCCCCGCGCCGGCCGCCCGGTCGAGCTCGCCCTGGAGCTCGAGCCCGTCCCCGGCATCCACGGCTTCGTGCTCGACGGCAGCGAGCCCGTGCCGGGAGCGGAGGTGCGCTTGTTCCAGGTCGAGGACGACGACGTGCGAGTCGAGGTCAACGGCTTCTTGGTGCGGACGACGACCGACGAGCTGGACGAGACGATGACCGACGAGGACGGCGCCTTCGTCATCACCGTGCGGCGCATGGGCGAGTACGTCCTGCGCGTTGATGCCGGTGGCTTCGCGCCGACCGAGTGGGGTCCGTTCCTGGTCGAAGGCGACGTCGCCTTCCCCGAGCTGGAGATCGTTCTGTGGCGCGGCGGCGCGCTCGAAGGTCGTGTGCGCGGGGCGCAAGGGGAAGACGTCGCCGGGACGATCGTCGGCATCTCGCGCGGCGACGGCTTCGGGCGCACGGCGCGGGTCGCGAGCGACGGCCGCTATCGCTTCGCCCGCTTGACGCCGGGACCGTGGCAGGTCGTGATCCGCGACGAGGAGATCTGGACGAACTCGCTCTCGACCTCGCGGACGTCCGGCGACGGCATCTCCGGCGACACGATCGACTGGACCTGCGAGGTCTACGAGGGGGAAACGACCTTCCACGACCTCGAGCTGGGCACGCTGGCGCGCTGCACGCTCGAGGGACGCCTGACGGTCGATCGGGCGGACGCACGGGCCTGGTCGGCCAAGCTCATCCCGGGGGACCAACCGATCTTCTCCGAGGCGCCGAAGACGACGGTCGCTCCCGACGGCAGCTTCCGCCTCGGAAGCGAGCGTGGCGGGCCCACGTGGCTGGTCCTGAACGGCATGTTCGAGCAGCTGGGCGAGCACATGCTGGTGGCCGAGCTCGACTTGGTCGAAGGCCTGTCCACCTGGGAGTTCGCGCTCGAAACCGGCTCGCTCGTCGTCGAGGGGGTTCCCGCTGTGGCCGAGGGCGACATGCCCGCCGCCGTCTACCTGTGGGAAGGGCCGCAGGATGCCTTCTACCTGCTGGCGATCGAAGGCGACGACGAGGGGGCCTGCCGCATCCCCGTGGTCCCGGCGGGACGCGCCAAGCTCGTGCGCCCGGATCGCAGGTCGATGGATCCGCGTGGCTGGGAGCCCGTGCTCGAGTTCGAGGTGCCGGTTGGGGGTGACGTCACGGTGCGAGTGCCCGACTGAGAGGGCAGAGCGCGGATCTCGGTGCGCGTCTATACTCGGGGTCGTGTCCCAGTCGGGCCCCTCCACGACGACGCGCGCCTCGCTGCTCTCGCGAGTCCGCGATCCCGAGAACCAGGCCGCTTGGCGTGAGTTCGACGAGCGCTATCGCGGCTTGATCCTGCGCTATTGCCGCCGGCGCGGGCTCCAGCTCTCGGACTCGGAGGACGTGACCCAGATCGTGCTCGTCAGCCTCGCGAAAAGCCTGCGCAACTTCCGCTACCGCCCCGACCTGGGCCGCTTCCGCGACTATCTCGGCCGCTCCGTCCGCAACGCCATCACGCGTCAGAAGAGCAAGCGCAAGACCGATGGCGTGGGCTCGGAAACCGACGTCTTCGAGGGCGTTCCCAACGGCAAGGCCGAGATCGACGAGACCTGGGACCAGGAGTGGATGCAACACCACTTCCGCGTCGCGATGGAGCTGATTCGCAAGCACTTCGAGCCGCAGAGCATGGGCTGCTTCGAGCTTCTGCTCCAGGGGCGCCCCGTCCACGAGGTCGCGGCCGAGTTCGGGACGACGCCGGACGCCGTCTACAAGCTCAAGCAACGCATTCGCGACCGGTTGAAAGAGCAGGTCGCGCGGCAGATCGTCGACGAGGAATTCCCCGAACGCTTGTCGCGTTGAGCGCGGCCGGCGTCAGCGATCTTCCGCTGCCTCGTCGGGCAGCGCGTGCGCCGTCAACACGTCCATCGACACATGCTCGATGACGGAGACGTGCGTCGCGCGGAGCGAGATCGGTGGTGCGACGCCCGCTTCGACGGCCTCCAGCCAGCGTCCCAGGCAGATGCACCAGCGATCGCCCGGCTTCAGGCCGGAAAAGCCGAAGTCCGGCATGGGCGTCGACAGGTCGTTTCCGCGCGAACTGCTGAAGGCGAGGAACTCCGCCGTCATCTCCGCACACACGGTGTGCATACCGACGTCTTCCGAACACGTGTCGCACTTCCCGTTGCGCAGAAATCCGGTCAGCGGCTCCTTGCAGCAGGTCTCGAGCTTTTTCGCCAGTACGTTACGTGCCATGGAGGCATGCTAACCCGCATCCCCCTCGAGCCCAACCGGCCGACTTCACCGGCCGCTTGCCGTTTGGCGACACGGCTGCGACCTGCGGGCCGTCGATGACCCTTCCAAGGTCGCCAGCGGGGACGCTGTTCGCAGGGCTCCGCGGTCAGCGAGTTGCACCGAAGGAGCTCGAGCCCGGGAGGATGCGGGTCAGCTCGTTTCGGGCGCCTTGCGACGCTTGCCACTTCCGACTTCTTCGCTCTTCGCGGGCGGTTCGGGCGCGGGTCGCTTCGGCGGCTTCAGCCAGGCCAGGACGAAGTGGCCGAAGCCGAGGCTGAAGACGAAGAGCACCGCGTCCTCTTGCACGCCGCCCAGCCGCGTCATGCCGACGAGCAGCGCCACGAGGAAGGCGGCGCTGCCGGTCCGCAGGCCGAAGACGCTGGTCAAGAGGCCCAGGCCGATCGGGACGAGCTGCGCGTAGGACTCGCCCGCGAGATCGAGCACGCGCCCGGCGCTCGCTCCAGCGATGCCGAGCACCACACCCCACAGGAAGCGGAAGAAGTGGGAAAAGAGGCCCATGCGAAGACCGGCACCCTACTGCGCCCGAGCCCGTCGTGCACGGTCGTTCGGGACTCGCCCCGAACAAGGGCACCGCGCGCCTCAGCCGTGCACGACCCAGGCCGCCCAGAAGTAGGGGTGCGCGAAGGGGCCGGCCTCTGCTTCTTGCGTGCGGAGTTCGTCGCGGGCGGCTCGTAGTACGGCGGTCGGGTTCGCGCCGTTGGCGAGTGCGCGGTGCAAGTTGGACATGAAGCGCGCACTCGAGGCGTCCTCGACGGCCCAGCGGCCGGCAATGACGCGCTTGCACCCGGCCAGGCGAAAGGCGCGCGTCAAGCCGAACAAGCCTTCGCCCGTGCGCCACGAACCGGCCGCTCCGTCACAGGCGGAGAGCACGGCCCAGTCCGCGTCGAAGCGTCGAGTCTCGATCTGCCAGGCTTCGAGCCGTGCGGTGTCCGAGGTCGCGTCGTGGGCACCCAGCACGAGGTGGCTGTGGCTGGGAAAGTCGCGGTCGAGCCGGCCGTGGGCGACGAAGTGCAGGCCGCGCGCACCGGGTTCGCAGCGTAGAACGTCTTCGGGGCGCGCATCGGAGACGATCGTCGCCGTGGGGAAGGTGGTGTGGAGCGCGGCCGTTTCCTCGGCGGCACGCGGTACGCCGACCGCCTCCGGAGCTCGGAACACGTGGATCGCACCGTGACGGCCGTGCTCGAGCGGCGCGGGCAGCGCCGCGGCTCGCGACAGGATCACGACGTCGTGTGCGTCCGCGAGGAACTCGAGCTCGTTCCAGTGCGCGAAGGGTCGCGCGGGATCGACGGGGCCCGCTCGGCCGGCGCGCACGAGCAGCTCGAAGGGCAGATCGGCGAGGGGCTCGTCGAGCACGAGGCCGAGCGCTTCGTGCGGCACCAGCCCGAGCGGCGTGACGAGGGCCGTGTACAGCGCGCGCGCCGCGCGCACGTCGAAGCCCAGGTGCGCGAGGTCGAGCGTCCCCGCGCGCAAGGCCTGCAGTGGTGCCCGCAGGCGCGCGGTGCGCTCCTCGATGAAGTCCCGTGTGACGGGCAGCAGCACGGCACGCGTCCCACCGGGGCGCAGCACCAGCGCGAGCGTTTCCGTCTCGGCGACGAGGTAGCTGACGACGATATCGAGTTCGCTCGCGGCCAGCCGTTCACACGTGTCGGCCGCCTTCGACGGTGTTCGCGGCGCACGTTCTTGCGCCGCGCGACCGCGCTCGACGTCCGCGGCCAAGAGCGCGGCATCCAGCCGCGCCTCCGCCTCCGTGAGCTCACGCGCGAGGGAAGCGCGCGCGTCATCGGTAGTCTCCGAGGCGCGCATCCGGAACTCGAGCGTGGCGATGCGTCGGCAGGCCGCCCGCAGGGCCGGGTCCTCGTGCTGGCCGATGTCACCTCCGCGTCGACGGCGCTGTTCCGCGAGCACGCGGCCGCGCAGGAGCTCGGTTTGCGCGAAGGCCTGCTCGGTGCGACCGAGCCGCGCCGCGAGGAAGGCTGCCGCGCGATACGGGTCCGAACGCGCGCGCAGAGCGTGCGCCAGCAAGCCGGGCGAGGCGATGCGACGGCGCCAGGCCTCGATGCGCTCCACGGCGCTCGTGTAGGCGAGCAACGCCCGCTCTGCTTCGCCGCTGTGCTCGAGCAGGGCGCCGCGCGCCGTGTCGATGCGCCAGAGCAGCTGCGGGACGGGCAGGGCGGCCGCGCGCGCGGCCGCGACGTCCAGGTTCGATCGGACGCTCGCCGTGTCCAGGAGCGGGTCGGACAGCGCGCGCGCACGGGCGAGCTCGACCTCCGCCACGCCCAGGGCTCCGAGCGCTTCGAGGTAAGGGACGTCGAGCTCGCGCCCGACATCGCGCGCGCGCGCTAGGGCCTGCGTCGCCGCTGCATGCTCGCCGCGCGCCAACCGGACCCAACCCTCGTTCTTCCACGACCAGCCGACCCCACGCGGATCCTCGATCGCGCGGAAGAGCTCGCGCGCCTCGGCCAAGCGCGCGAGCCCCTCGTCCGTGCGGCCGAGATCGCCCAACAGGAGTCCGAGGTCGAGTTGCACCTCCTCGACGAGGCGCGGCGCGAGCTGTTGGAGAGCCTGCGACCGTGAGGCGGTATCCGCGCGCCGCAGCAGAGTCAGAGCCGACTCCAAGCGACCGACGTCGCTCAGGATGCTCGCAGCCAGGAGGTCGGCGCGCACCGTCGCCTCGTCCTGCACAGGTGCATCCTCGCCGAGCGGTGCGACCTCGTGGCAGAGCTCGAGCGCGCGCTGGTGCTCGCCCAACTCGAAGTGGAGACCCGCGCGCGTCGCGAGCACGCGTCGCAGGGCCGCCGCGTCGCCGAGCGGGCGCGCGCACTCCTCCGCCTGCTCGGTCCACCGCAGGCTCTTGTCCAGGTCGCCACGCGTCAGCGCGACCGTCGCGAGGTCCGTGAGCAACTTCACCTCCCAGGCGCCGCTGCCGTTGGCCCGTTCGACCGCGGCCGCCCGCTCCAGCCAGCGCGTCGCCCCCGCGAGCTCGCCGCGGCGCCAGTCCGACTGCCCCAACCACTCCGCGGCCCAGGACTCCTTCCACGGATCGCCGACCCGTGCGCTCTCTGAGGCCACGCGCGCGACGATCGCATCGGCCTCGTCGTAGCGACCGGCGAGGTACAGGCGGTGGCCGAGCGTCGCGAGGGGCTCCAGCACGAGGGCGGTGGCCTGCAGCTCTTCGCAGGCGCCGAGCAGCGCGTCGAGTTCCGCCGCGTCCGGAAGGGACGGTTCCGCGTACGTCGCGAGAGCCGTGAGTTCGCCCCGCAGATCCAGGCACGCCGCGCGCTCGTCGTCGTCCAAGCTCAACACGGTTCTCAGCATGCGCGCCGGCCGGCGTTCGCCGAGCGCGTCCGCCAGCCACGCGAGCTCGCCCTCGACACCGCCACCCGCGAGGCGCTCCAGAGCGACGGACAGCGCGCGTCGGAAGACGTCGCGTGGAGAGGTCGCGGCCCAATGCTCGAGTGCGCGCGCATCGCGCTGGTCGAGCGCCGTTCGAAACGCCTGCGCTTCGTCGCGCGAGGGCTCTTCTTGACTCGTCTGTCCGGCCGAGCGGGTCGCGGAACGGATGCGAGCGCGCGTCAGCGGCAGCGCGGAGGACGGTGCGCTGCCGAGTGAAGTGCCGGCGGACGAGGACGACGATGGTGCGCGGGACGGTTCGCGCGCGGCGCGGAGACCGGACGGGGTCGCGCTGCAGGCGGCCAGCCCGGCCGTGGCGCTCGTCGACGCGCAGGCCGGAGCGCGGGGTTCGCAGCGCACCGGCGCGGCCAAGGCCAAGGCCACCAGCGGGACGAGGGTGCGAAACATCGTCGGCTCAGCGTGGCCAGAAGGGCTCTGCGAGCAGGGCTTCGGCGTTCGGGGCGAAGGGGCCGTCGCGGGCGACGAGCTCGTTCAAGAGAGCCCGCGCCGCTTCGGCGTCGCGCTCGGCCAGCCGCAGGTGTGCGAGGCGCCACAGCGCGTGGTCGCCCAGGAGATCGGAGTCATCGTCGGCGACGCGGCGGTAGGCGCGGCTCGCGCGGTCGAACTCGGCTTCATGCTCAAAGCAGACCGCACGATAGAAGCGCGCCGGCGCATGCTCGGGATGGTCGTCGAGGAAGGTGTCGAGCGCTGCGCCGGCCGCGCTCCAGGCGCGTGTCCGATAGGGCGCCATGGCGGCGGCGAAGTCGCGCGCGAGCGCACCGGCGGGATCGGTGTCGGGGCCACGCAGCTCCGTGGCGAGCCACGGCGGCGGCGCGAGGGACGCAGGCCAAGCGGGCTCGCGGTCGAGCAGCCAGAGCGCGAGGACGCTGGCGGCCGCCAAGGCGAGGGCGGCGACGAGCGGGAGCGGACGGGGGCGAGGGGTCGCGAGCTCGATGTGGGTGGAGTCGGCGTCGAGCTCGACGAGCTCGGAGCGCAGCGGGGTTGTTGCGGACAAGAGCTCGGGCTCGCGCTCCAAGGCCGCCACGAGGTCACAGACGAGGTCGAGCTCGTCCGAGGCCTCGGACGCGCGCTCGGTCTCCGCGAGGAGCGCTTCGACGTCCGCTTCGTCGAGCTCGCCCGCGAGCAGCGAGAGGGCGGTGGGTCGCGGTTGTTTCATGCGTCGTCTCCGTCCATGCCGGCGCGCCGGGCGAGCTCGCGCAGGCGCGTCAAGAGCGCCCGCTCGCGAGAGTGCAAGGTCGAGATCGCGGTGCCGGTTTCCGTGGCGATGTGCGCGAGGGTCTCGTGCGCCAGGAAGCGGCGGGCGAGAAAGGCGCGTTCGTCGGGTTCGAGCTGGCCGAGCAGGCGCCCCAGTTCACGTTGGCGCCGTACGACCGCCTGCGCGCTCGGTCCGTCGTCGTCCGGCGGCTCGACCTCGAGCGGACGCGTGCGCCCGCCGTCGCGCCGCGCACGCAGCGCCAGGTTGCGGACCGTCCGCAGGAGGAAGTTGCGGGCGTGTGCCGTGCTCTCGAACTCTGCACCGTCGTTCTCGACGGCGCCCAGGAGGACGAGCGCGGCCTCCTGGACGATATCGTCGGGATCCGAGGTCGAGCCGGCGAGCGAACGAGCGAGGGCGCGTGCCATGGGTCGGTAGCGGTCGAGGAACGCGTCCCAGCGGGGCATCCCGAGAGCCTACCCCGGGACCACGTCCCGTGCGATGGAGGTGGCCGGTGTCAGGGGCCGGGATCGGGGGTCGTGACGTCGGGCCGGTGCTTGACCCGGACGTTCGTGATCGAGAAACAGTTCGTGGTCGACTCGATCGCCGCCGTGATCAACATCTCGTCCGGCAGGACGTCCGTGTCGAAGATCTGACCGTCGGCGAGCATCGTGAAGCGGTAGATCAGCTGGTCGTCGCCACCGCCGAGGGGCGTCGTGTCGGGGAAGCCGTTGACCCCGTACCAGGCGTGGACGCTCGACTGGCGGAAGGCATAGGCGAGGCTGGCACCGGTCGAGCCCCAGATCACCCCGCACTGCCCGCCGGTGATGACGCCGCCCGCCACGAAGGTCCCGGTCGTGACGTCGAAGTAGTCGTCGCTGAAGCGCACGTCGAGCGACGGGAACATCGGATGGAAGCCCGGTCCAGGCAGCAACGGCCAGTTGCCGGTGCACGCCATCGCTCCGCCCTGGCAGGGGCCGAAGATCGGATCGAGCGGGTGGGGCGTCGGCGGCACGGTCGCGAAGTCGAAGTAGCAGGGGATACGCACCTCGACGCCGACGAGAAAGGGCGTCATCTGATCCGCCGCGACATCCGAATCGACCGTGCTGTGCCAATCCTCGACCCAGATCGAGATCGTGGGAGTCTGCACCGAGTGCACCCCATTGAAGAGCGGATCGAAGCCGTGCGACAGGAAAACCGTGTCGACGACCCCGTTGATCGTCGCCGTCAAGTTCGTTCCGAGGTCCCCGTTCAGGTCGACGATCATGTAGGTCGGATCGAGGATCCAGCTGACCGTCGTCGTTTGATCCCCGCCGAGCTCGACCTCCGAGCCGATCAGCTCGAACAAGCTCGCGAGCTCCGTCCCGGCCGGCAGCACGAAGCCTCCGACGAACAGGTCGTCGTCCATCACGAGGCTGAGACCGGGCAACGCGGGGTGCACGTCCCCGATCAAGCCGTCGCCGTCGACGTCGGTGGGCGGCACCGCAGCTGCGCCGGGGGAGGGCAACGTCGCACCTTCGCGCACGGGCGTCAGCGCACCGGGCTTCTGCTCGAGCGCGATCTCGAGGATGACGTGGAAGGAATCCGGCGTCGGGCTCACGGGGTGAAAGAGCGGCACCTCCTCCGAAGGCATCGGGGCCACGAACTCGATCGCCGTCTTGGCCGGACAGGCGCCGCCGCCACCGACGGGCTTGGCGACCCAGGGCGTCTGGGCGGCGGGTAGCGAGGCGACGACGAGGAACGGGACGAGACGGCAAGCGTAGGGAATGGACATAGGGGGGACCGGTTGGGGAGGGGAGGGAACGACCCGCGTGGGCCGCTACCGGTTTCTTCCCCGGCAGAGCGCGGTTTCCGAATCCGAGTCCGGAATTTCTCGTACCTCCCCGGGCCCGCACACCGCATCGCCATCCCCAAGGATTGCTCTGATCAAGCATCACCTTGCAGGCTTCATCCCATTGAGGCCGAGCACACCCTCCGGATGGTGCCGCTCGACGGGAGCGCGTCCCCGACGACGCTGGGTTTCGACTTCGTCACGTCGATCGCCGGAGTCGCTCCCGATGGTTCGCGCCCGCAAGATCATCCGCTAGCTTCAGCCCGCAGGAAGGATTGGCTTGATCCACACGACCTCGTGGATGTCTCCTTCTTCCGAATGAGCAAGGAGGAGTAGTGTGTGCTTAGGCCGCATTACGACATACGACTTCTGGGGCGGGGGAGTTCTCAGTCCCGGGGAGTTCCTGGGGGTAGGTTCCTCCATCGGAGGTCCGTATTCGTTACCCAAGACCTCAGCCTCCTCGGATATCCAAAGCGAAATTTGGAGGGGCTCCCCTTCCGCGAATGACTTTGCTCCTCTCGCCAAAGGGGGGCCGATTACGTCTACAAAGTCTTTGAGTTGCCCCGGGTCGGTTCGCAGGACTGCCTCAATCTGCGCAGGGTCGATCCGCAAGGAGGTGGACATGGATTCAACTCTATTCACTGAAAATGGATAGTCGAAGTCCGGTTTGGTTGTGGCCCTGAGACGTGCGGACTGAAGCTCCTGGAGTTCTTCAAAATCGTCGGAGTTGGATGACACCCAAAGAACGTCGCGAAGGACCTGGTCGTGTTCGGAATAGCCAACAAAGAGCCATTGGATGCCTATCGTGTCTCGGCTGCCAGTTCGAGACCCGTCATAGAACAGAAGGCGGTGATCAACTTTGCTCGAGCGGTTGTACCTTCGGCCCTGGTACTCAGGTTCACCGAGGGCCTCCACCAGATCTTCAGTGGTGGACTGATCCATCTGGATTACCGCGGCCGCTTCGGAAACGCGGATCGTATCGCGGGTCCTGATTCGTGGACCATCGAACCTTGATTGGACAATGAGCAGGTCTGCGACCATGCCATCTGCGTCAAAGCTGATGTAGCCCTTGCCAGAGTCCAATTGGCCGTCGCCGAAGGGGTTTAGCCAGCCCTTGAGC
Source organism: Planctomycetota bacterium (assembly GCA_029259595.1). Lineage (GTDB taxonomy): Bacteria > Planctomycetota > UBA1135 > UBA1135 > OFTM43. Next base: position 24,302 of record JAJDEW010000073.1, read on the forward strand.
CCGAAGTAATAGCTGAGCTCGTTAGTTCCATCGTCGTCAGTCTGGACGCCTACGCCCTGAGGAGATCCGAGGAGGATCTCACATTGGTTCCGGTCGAGTTGCTCTAGGTCAACGCCATCCAGGCGGTCAAGTCTCGGCGTTGCGTACGTCCTTAGATAGGTTCGGCAGCTTGAACTGAGTGCAGCAACTAGGGCGTAACAAAGCAGCGAGGCCAGATTCGAACGCATGATCTCCTCCTTCAGCGGGTGCAAGAGCCACTGATGGGGACAGTGATACACTGGGGCGGGACACACTCGTGCCACGAAAGCCGGTTCCCAGGGGCATCGATGCCAGAGGAAGTTGGAGCCGAGCATGACGGGACGCCCAAGCTCCCGCCGTCAACCGCTCTCCGGAGAGCAGCGGAGAGCAAGAGAGCCACCGGGGGCCGTGATCGCGGTCCGGGCGGCGACCTTGCACTCGCTTCGCTCTCCGTCCGAGATAGGGAAGAGGGGCCGCCACAACCCGAGTGCTGTTAACCAACCCGCGTGGGGTTCGCATCCCGTCCGGATCGGCCCCGAACGGGCCCTCACCGCGAAACCCGTAACTCTCTTCCAGGTAACCCTTTAGCGCCCTGGTTCGTTCCAGGGCGTGAGTGGCTCCCCGAAGCCAACGGTAAAGCGAACTCAGCCCCGGAGAGCGAATCGGCCTTCCCGCTGTCGCCAGGGCCGACTCGCTGTTCGCGCAGCCGTCCAGGTCGGTACCAAGATTCCGGTAGTACGAAATCCGAGGCGAGGCAGGGAACGCGGAGCCCGTCTATAAAGGACGGGCCGTTGCTGCCCCGATGCCGACCGACCCCCACACATCCGTCGTCCTGCTTGCCCGTGCTCAGGCCGGCGACCAGGAAGCACGGGACGCTCTGTACCGACGCATCCTCCCCTCGATTAAGGAACTCGTCCGCCGTCGTATGGGTGCCCACCTGCGTCAGAGGGCCGATTCCCTCGACATCGTACAGTCGGCCCTGGTCGAGGCCGTGGCGGGGGTCGGCCGCTTCCAGCCGGATGGGGATGGAGCCCTGCTCCGTTGGATGGCCCGGATCGCCGAGAACAAGCTCAGGCGGCAGGCGAGGGACATGCGTGTCGGCGACCGCAACCCCGCCCGCAACCGCCGGCTCGATCCACTGGACAGCGAAGAAGTTGGGCACGAGCCCGCGGAGAGGTCGGTCCTCGTTCCAGCGAGAAAGGCGGCCTCGGACGAGGAACGCGATTGGGTTCAGGGCCTCCTCGAGCAGCTCCCCGAGAGGGAGCGAGTCTTGATCCGCCTGCGGAAGCTCGAGGAGCGCAACTGGGAGGAGGTTCTGGAGCTGTCCGGGGAAGAGAACCTCAAGGCTGCCCGGAGCGCATTCTCGCGGGGCCTGGCACGGCTGGCGACCCTGGCAGCAGCCCGAAGGCTTCGGCGAGACTGATCCCACTCCAGAATCTCCGAGATTCCGCGAGTCATCCCCGGGGCTCGTGTCCTGGCCTTCTCATGAAGAAAGCCAACCACGATCCTGGGTCCGATGTCGGGGGCTTGCCTCGAAGCCGGCGGTATCGGAGGGCACCTCACCAACGGCCTAGCCGGCCGAGCTACGCGAGCTGGAGGCGAGACCTCGCGGGGAGAGTTCGGCGGCGCATTCTGGATCCGGGCTTCCGGGCCCAGGCCGAGCTGGACCTGCTGCGCCCAAGGCTCGGGACGCCTCCCGCGCACGCAAAGGTCCGCCGGTCGCTCGGCCGACGATAGGGGCGCTGCATCCTCTCGGGCCGCCGTACCGGCACGCGACTGAGGGGTAGTCGTTGATACTGACCGAGAGAGAGGGGAAGGGCGGCCTCCGAGTTGAGGGGCTCGGGGCCCGCCCGCTCCTTCACGAGGACCCAGCAGATATCATGCGGCCATGCAGAACGCAGAATCGATCTTTGCGAGCTATATAGCCCGCGTTGAGGCAGGTGAGACGATTGACTTCGACGCTTTTTGCAAGGAGCACGCAGGCAACGCCGAGAAGTTGCGCGAGCTCAAGGCTAGTTGCGAGATGCTGGGGCCGATCCTGCGGGCCAATCTCGGCGGCTCCGTCTCCAAGTCGATCCGCGAGGTACACGGCAGTGAAGTCGATCCGAACGTCGAGCTTGAGGCAGACAAGCCTGTGAGTCAGGAGGACTTCTCCAGCGAGGTCCTGAGAAGGCTTTCGGATCACGCTGGCGGCTACGGCCGATACAAGATCCGTGGGGAGGTCGCCCGTGGAGGGCAGGGAGCTGTTCTCCGAGTCTGGGACGAGGATCTGCGTCGCAATCTGGCCATGAAGGTCATCCTCGGCAGCGGAAATGCCTCGACGGGGGATACGCCAAACGTTGATCCGAAGACGCTAGGGCGGTTCCTGGAGGAGGCTCAGGTCACAGGCCAGCTGGACCATCCGGGGATTGTTCCGGTCCACGAGCTCGGTCTCGACTCCGAAGGCCAGGTTTACTTCACGATGAAGCTCGTGAAGGGTGAGACCTTCAAGGACGTCATCGAAAAGGTCCACAGGGACGAAGACGGCTGGACGATGACCCGAACTCTGGGAGTCCTCCTGAAGGTCTGTGAGGCGATGTCATACACCCACGACAAAGGGGTGATCCACCGCGACCTGAAGCCGGCCAACATCATGGTGGGCCGCTTCGGCGAGGTCTACGTGATGGACTGGGGGCTGGCCAGAGTCTTAGGGAAGGAGGACGCCAAGGACATCCGGATTAAGCCGGACCTTCTGAGTAGCAAGTCTGAGGTTCGTACAGAAAGGCGAAATCATGCCAGCAACACGCCGGACTCTCCGCTGTACACGATGGATGGGGACGTGGTGGGCACGCCGGCCTACATGTCGCCGGAGCAGGCGCAGGGGTGGGTCTCCGAGATGGGGCCGCCGTCGGACGTGTACGCGGTGGGTGCGATCCTCTACCACCTGCTAGCGGGGCACATGCCCTACCTCCCACCCTCCGCGAATATGAACGCGTACGCGATCTGGAACCTGGTGCAGCAAGGCCCGCCGAAGTCGATTGCGCAGATCGCGACTACCGCCCCCAGCGAGCTGGTGGCGATCTGCGAGAAGGCGATGGCGCGCGAACCGGCAGAGCGCTACTCCGACATGGGCGGGCTGGCTTCCGACCTACGGGCCTTCATGGAGAACCGTGTGGTGCAGGCGTATCGCACGGGGACGGTCGTGGAGCTTCGCAAGTGGGTCGGGAGGAATCGTTCGCTGGCCTTCGCGTCGATCGCCGCCGTCGTCCTGCTGGTCGTGGGCCTGTTCTCGAGCCTGTTCTTGAAGTCCCTCGCGGACGACGCGGCAGCGGACGCTCGACTAGCCGCCGAGGAGGAGTTCGTAGCGCGCCGGCTCGCCGAACGCCAGAGCTACGCGCTGCGCATTCGCGCGGCGGAGATGAGCCTCGACGCCGACCAGGTGGCGGACGCCCACCGCATCCTCGCCTCGGTCCAGCCGCAGGACCGAAGGTTCGAGTGGGGGTTGACATCACTGCGTGCCGATCAGTCGTTGGAGGCCCACGTACAGCACAACGGTCGGGTCTTCTGCGTGGCCTGGAGCCCCGACGGCAGCCGCCTGGCCACGGGCGGACAGGATGCCCGGCTCGTCGTCTGGGATGCTGCCGAATTCTCGCCCATTCGTAGCCTGCAGCTGCCGCGTTCGATCCACGCGATGGCCTGGAGCGGCGACGGTCGGCGCCTTGCTGCGGGCGGTCTCGACGGAGACCTGCACTTGTTCGACTCCGACACCTGGGAGCCGGAGGCCGATCTGGAGGGGCACACGGACATGATCACGTCGGTGGCCTGGAGCCCCGACTGTGGTGTCGTCGCGACAGCGAGCGCGGACGGAACGGTGCGCCTCTGGAGCCTCGACTCGCCGGGTGTCCCGGTCGTGTTCGAGGGAATCCCGGCGGAGAGGAAACTGGAGATCGGGAGTAGAGAGTTTCCTGCCCCCGAGGAGTGGGTCTGGTCCGTCGCCTGGAGCGCGGACGGTCAGCACTTAGCGCTGGGCGGCAGCAACGGCACCCTGCAGGTCCGGCAACCGGATGGACGTATTCGCCGCGAAGTGGTGGGGCACGTCGGACGCGTTGACGCGCTTGCCTGGTCGCCCGTCGGAGACCGACTCGCGTCCAGCGGAGCGGACGGGGTCGTTCGACTCTGGGGCGAGGAGAGCCCGGAGCCCGTCGAACTGGGGAAGCACGAGGGGCCCGCGACGTCGGTAGCGTGGAGCCCACGTGGCGAGCGTCTCATCTCCGCAGGAGAGGACGGCTGGCTGCGAGTCTGGGACACCGCGGGCCTGACGGAGATCGGACGCCTACGGGGACACGAGTCCCTCGTACGATCCGTCGCCTGGAGTCCAGACGGCGAGCGTGTCGTCTCCGTCGGGGACGACGAGACGCTCCGAATTTGGTTGCCGACGAACTGTCCGCCGGGGAATGTACTGGCTCGGCACGTGGGGCCGGTGAGTGCCGCCGCCTGGAGCAAGGACGGGAGTCGCCTCGCCACCGCGGGATGGGACGGCGGGATCCTGCTACAGGATGCCCATCCCGGCGCGTTCGGTGCTCGGCTGGACGAAGGGGGAACGTACTGCTGGTCGCTGGCCTGGTCGTCCGATGGCTCTCGCTTGGCGTCGGGTGGAAGCGACGGACTTGTACGGATCTGGGATCCGGTGGGCAAGGAGGTCGTGGTGGAGATGCACGCCCACGAAGGAGAAGTCCGATGCGTGGCCTGGAGCGCCGACGGTATGCGGCTTGCCAGCGGAGGACGCGACGGAATGGTCCGGCTCTGGAACCCGTCGTCCGGCGCTTCCATCGGAGTGGCCGCCGCGCACTCCGGCAGCGTGACGGATCTCCTCTGGCGGGAGGACGACGTAGGATTGTACTCATGTGGACAGGACGGGGCGATACGTTCGTGGGAGCCGAGCTCGTCAGAGCCGACTGTCTTGGTCGAGGGGCTTGTAGGGGAGGTGGGCCACCTCTCACCGGGTCCCGAAAAGCAGCCACTGCAGTTCGTCACGCACCGCGACGGTCGCGTGCTCCTCTGTTCGTGGGGTCCTGCGGGCGTCTCGGAGGGGCCGGAGTTGATCGGCCACGGGGTAGGGCTCGGCTCCACCACTTGGTCCGCCGACGGACAACGCATCGCATCGGGTGACAAGGAGGGCGTGATCCGGGTGTGGGACGTCTCCGGAGGGGAACCCCTCGTCCGCGTCGTCGCTTCCGACGAGCGCGTCGGTGTCATGGCTTGGAGCCCCGCGGGGTCGCGCCTGGTAGCTGGCTGCCGAGACGGCACCGTGCTGGTTTGGGACTCGAGCCTCGAGAACGCGCGCGCCGTCTGGAAGTGGAGCGAGTACCGTAGGCGGCTCGTGCCCCTATTGGACGCCCTCTTCGAAGAGGAGATCCTGCTCCAGCGCGTCGAGGAGATCCTCGGGGGCGACCCAACCCTGACCGACGAGGAGCGCGCCATCGCAATCTCGATGGCCCGAGACAAGGGGAACCCGTCGTCGGCATCGCTCTTGGCCGCCGTCGACACGGCGCTCCGGACTGCGCGCGACAAGCCATCCAGAGCCGAGGAGGACCTGCAGTTGGCGTATACCCTCGCTCAATCCGCTTTCGAGCTCTTCCCGGACGATCTCGACGTCCTCGGGGGGCTGGGGCGGGTTCAGCTCCGCAAAGGGATGGGCGGTGAAGCCACTCGAACTCTCGCACGTGCGCGCGTCCTGAACGACCAGCGTGAGGAACCGGTCGAAATCGTCAACCTGTTCAAGTTTAAGTGGGACGCCTATATCTACGGCGCCTGGGTCGAAGGATCCTCTCTTGAGGAGTACGAGAGAGAACTCTCTTACGCGGAGGCGTATCACGAGCTGTTCCCCAACGACGTTGCCGGTATCCAGTATCTAGGAATGGCCTTGTATCGGTTGAAGCGCTTCGAGCTGGCTGGTCCCGTATTCGAACAGGCAATCAACATGGGAGGATTCACTCTACAAGGACAGACTTCGCGAAGTAGGGGGCTCTACCGCTGGGTGCACGTTCTGTCCAGCGCCGCGGTGAGCCACGCCGAGGCAGGCGACGTCGATTCGGCGCGCGCTCGGATCAGGGAGCTGCGCGCCTTCTTTGAGACATGGGACGCGCAGCGGGCGTCCGCAGCCGCTGAGGAAGAACAGCCGTTCACTCGCCGGTCCTTGAACCCCGAATACCAGCTCTGGACCATTCCACAGTGGTGGGAGGGCAACCGGGCCGACGTCGCGAGGGCCGAGGCGCTCCTCGCAGGAGAAGACGGCTAGGGCCCGCGGTGGAGAGCCTGGGAATCCCTTCGCCCGTGGAGGAGCTCGCACAGGCGGGCTACCTCGAGCATCCATGGGTACTGCTCTTGGGCATGCTTCCCGTTGCCCTGGCCGTGCGAGATACTTGGAAGAATCGGGGGCGGGAATGCGTGCGCGCGTCTTTGTTTGCCTGGGTCGCGCCGTCTGCGCTGTTCCTCGCGGTAGTCATTCTCGCCGCAGGGCCGCGCACGGTGACGCATACGCAAGGGGAGCGGGCCCCGACGAACGTCCAGTTCTGCATCGACGTATCGGGGAGCATGACAATGAGGTTTGGACTCGATCAGAACCGTTACGAGGGCGCGTTGGACGGCGCCCAGCGGTTCATGGATGAAAGGAGATGGGACGCCTTTGGGCTCTCGTTCTTCGGCAACAGCTTCCTGCAATGGGTGCCCGTCACGCCGCATCAGTCGGCCATCACCTGCGCGGCCCAATTCATGCGCCCCGAGAAGTTACCCGCCCGCTTCGGCGGTACAGAGATCCGGAAGGCGCTGCTCGGGTGCCGCTCCGCCCTAGCGCGGGCGGCCAAGGGCAAGCGCGTTATCGTCCTGATGTCGGACGGCTTTGCGGCCGACCTCCGTGGGGCCCTTAGCCAGGATGTCGCCCGCGTGCTGAGGGACCAGGACATCTCCTTGTACATGGTCCATATGGCGACTAGTGACGTCCCGCAGGACTTCCTCGAGATAGCCCGGTCTATGAACGGAGAGGCGTTTCACGCTCCGACACCGGAGCAGCTCGATCTAACGTTCAATCGAATCGGTGACCTGCTCGGTTCCGAACGCGAAGCGCGGCGCTCGGAGGTCGCCCCTGACGATGCGAGGTGGAGGGCGATCGTCGCCGTACTCATCGGTTCGATCGTGTTCGTCCCCCTCTTGCGCTTCTCTTTGCAGGGAGTCGGTCGATGAACTCACTCCTCGTAGTCTTGCTGGTGTTTCTTCTGTCCCTGCTCGGTGACGTCTTGTCTTGGAAGAGGCTCGGCAGAGACGGGTCGAGCAACCCGAACGGGCGAAGGCTTGTTCTTGCAGCGGTGTCGGGGTTGGGACTCGCCATCGTATGTGGAGGGCTGTTTATCCTCGCGCAGGATGCCAAAGACGTGTCCTCCTCCGACGAGGCGCGATCCGACGCGACTGGTGTCACGCACTGCATCCTACTCCTCGACCACTCGCCCAGCATGGACGCGTCAGCCGGTGGCATGGAGCCAGAGGTGTCGCGTCTCGAGCGAGCCCGGGTGGAGATGAGGCGGATCGCGATGGCAGCCGTCGCTCAGGGGCAGGGCCTCTCTTTCGTTGTTGTGCACCGCGAAGCGCGCCTCGTCATCCTGGACTCGTCCGAGCCAGAGGTCGTCGGCCACCTGCTGGAGAGCGTTCCCCTGCACTACGGCTTCGGCGACGGCAGGACGCACCTCGATGTCGGCCTACGTGAAGTCGAGCGTATCGCGCAGTCTTGGCAGCGCGGAACCACGGTGCTGTACGTTGCGAGCGACGGCCTCTTCGAGCGGGGAGACCAACTGGCCCTACCCGACTCGATTCAGACTGCACAAGTCCTCGGGGTCGGTCCCGTCTCCGTCGGTGCGGCCTTGGGCGAGGAGTCCTCGGGACAGGATGCGTCCGCGCTCCGCGCGCTGGCCGCGGAGCTCTCCGGGGGGTACACCGACATCAGCCGGGTCGACTTCCCTCTGATAAGCTCGTCCGAATTGGAGCCCGCGGGGTCACGCGACAGCGACCGCCGGACTTACGTGCTGGCGGCGTGTTTAGTAGCGGCCAGCTGCGTCCTCCTCCGGCCCCTAGGCAGGGAACGCCGGACCGCGTAGCCGCCCCCCCGTGGGGTCCAGAAAGTTGGCCGCGTCAGAACCCGCTTCCACAGTCCTCTTCCCCGGGCCTCCGCGATTTCCGGTACGAAGTCCGGCATTTCGACGGGGAACGGTGCACGTCGCGTGCCGGCGGAAGCGCTTCGCGCCGGCGAGCAAGGGGCGCAGCCCGCGTTCCTGGAGAGCCGCACGCGCTTGCGATCGGGTCGAGCCGTGCCCGAGCGCCGTCAGGCTCGTCCGCCGTCAGCGCGCGTCCGGCGCCGCCGCGAGCCGGCGCAGGCCCAGGGTCGCGCGCAACGTGCCGCAGGCTTCGACCTCGAGCTCGACGGCGGTCGGGGCGTAGCGCGGCGAGGTCGTGCGCGCGAGGTAGCGGCCGGCGGCGACGAGGCAGCCGGTTTGAACCCAGGCTTCGAGCTCGGTGCCCTGGATCACGTGCGCGGGTGGGGCGTCCGCGCGCGGGGCGTGGGCCCCGGGCGCGAGCCGGTCGAGCGTCAGGACGAAGTCGCGTTCGCGTTCCGGTTCGCAGATTCCGCCGCCGTTGGGCGTGCCGGGCGGAGCGTCGTCGGGCCAGGCGCTGCCGCGTTCGAGCTCGAACGCGAGTTGCAGGCGACCGCCCCGCACCCAGGACTCCGCGACCAGCGTCCGTTCGCCGGCGCGCACCGTGACCTCGTCCGTCGTCGTCGGAGCCCAGCAGGCGGAACCCGCGGGCGGCGCGAAGCGCAGCGCGTAGGTCCCGGGCGGAACGGCGCGCACGACGCCGGCGACCGGGCGGACGTCGACCCAGTCCTGCACCGGACGTCGCGTCAACGGCGAGAGGAGCGTGACCGCGACGTCGTCGATCTCGTCGGGGGAGAGGCCGGGCAGCGCGAGGGCGAGTTCGCCCGGCGTGTGCGGTCGGGGTCGCAGCGTGAGGCGCAAGCGGGACTCGAAGGGCGAGTCGGGGACCGTGAAGGCCCGTTCCGCGAGCGGGGCGCCGGGGACGGCGGCGGCGAAGACGAGCTCTTCGCCGGGCTCGACCCGGAAGGCCGCACGGGCCGGCGAGCCGATCGCGACCGTCTGGCGGGGCTTCGCGCTCGGCGCTGCGCCGCGCAGCGAGCACGTGACCGTCGCGCCGCGCAGCTCGTTGCCGTCGGAATCGGTCACCGCGACCAGAACGCGGTGGGCTTCGTTCACGAATTCGAGGCCGCTCGAACCCGTCGGCCAGGTCTCCGCGAGGGGTTCGTCGGTCTGGACGTTCCACTCGACCGGCTTGCCGTTGACCGATAGCGCGTAGCGATCGAGCTGGAGCCCCGCGATCTGAAAGCGTCCGTCGGAATCGGTGGAGCTGCTGCTCTTCCACAGCCCGGCTTCGCGTCCCTCGCTGCGCTTCTTGGCCGCGGCCAGGGTCCAGCCGTCGCGCTCCGCGTCCCAGCCGACCTGCACGGCGAAGATCGGGAAGCGTTGGACCGGACGGCCGTCGGGGTAGCTCAAGCGACCGCGGATCACGCCGCCGGCCGTGAGACGCAACTCGGGCGCCGCGAAGTCCTCGCCGTCGTCGCCGGTCGGTTGCTCGGGAACGGCCGCGTAGCCCGAGCCCGTGCCCGAGATCCAGGTCTCGAGCGCGAGCAAGCTCTCACCCGGCGCGAGCGCGAGTTCGTAGCGGCCGCCGACGTCGGTCGTGGCCGTGCGCTGACGGCTCGTTTCCGTGCTCGGTGCCGTGCGGGTCACGGCGCGCACCAGAGCGTTCGGTGCCGGTCGGCCGTCGGCCTGCACGACGCGGCCGAGGACCCGGCGACCCCGTTCGAGGACGAAGTCGAGCTCGACGCGTTCGTGCTCGGAGGTGACGGTCACGCTCTGGAAGGCCGTTTGGAAGCCTCGAGCCGAGACGTGGACCAGGACCGAGCACAGCCGGCTTCCGTAAGGACCGAGGGCCGTGAGCTCGGGCAACTCCAGGGCGAAGGTCCCGTCCGCGTCCGTGTGGGTCGCGGCGACGTCCGTGTCGGTATCCCACCAGACCAGCGCAACGGTCACCCGCGCGTCGGGCAACGGCCGGCCGTCGGGCGCGCGGACGATCCCGTGCAGGCCGGCCGCGCTCGGTTCCTCTGAAAACAGGGCGGTCGTCGGTGTCGAAGGCGCGAGGCCGGAAAGCTGCTCGCGCTCCCCGACCGACGAACCGGGTCCGACTTCGTCCGCGCCGTCGGCCGCCAGGTCCGTCGCGTTCGCCTCGGCCACCACCGACCCGCGCTCGGTTCCACGCACGAAGTAGGCGACGAGCGCCAGCACCGGAACCGCGATCGCGGCGAGCGTGAGGGCCAGGCCGAAAGCGGGGGAGGCGGCGGGTGCCGCATCGGCTTCCTTCGGTCCGGGCAGCCAGGCGAGCAAGGCGCCCATCCACTCCTCGCGACTGTGCGGGTGTCGGCGTTGGATGCTGTCGCGCAGGCGTACGAGTCCGCGCTTGAGGCGCGTCCTCACGGTCTCCTCGGGCACGCTCATTCGCCGCGCGATCTCCAGCACCGGTATCTCCTCGAGATACCGCAGGAGGATCGTCGAGCGGTACGGTTCGTCCAGGGCCAGGACCGCATCGACGGCGATGCGGTGGACCTCCATGCGTTCGGTCAGCTCGGCATCGGAGGGCAGCGCGTCGCTGCGCGCGGCGTCCTCCTCGCGCCGCCGCAGGCGGGCCGCCGACCGGCGCCGGCGCAGGGACAGGCGCCGCACCAGGGTGGCGAGATAGGCCCGCAGGTTCGCGTGGTGCCGCGGCGGCCGCTCGAGCATGGCGCTCCAGGCGTCCTGCAGGACGTCCTCGGCGGCGGAGGCGTCCGCGACGAGCGAGCGCGCCAGGCGGCGCGCGAAGGCCAGGTCGGCCTGCAGGAGGGCGACGTCGAGTTCGGGGGGAGGAGGCACGGAACGACCGATCATGCCCGCCCCCGGCGGTTTGGGTTCGGGACTGTGGCGAATGAGTGGTGGCGGGTCGTCCGCAAGTCGCCCGCCGGCAGGGGTGGGGGGCCCGTTCGCCGGTCCTTGGGCCCGCGGTCGACGCAAGTCCTGGTGTGGCGCCGGTCCACGGCCCCTAGCAGCCTGATGAAAAAGTGCTTCGGATGCGATGCATGTGACCGGGAGGCCCGGCAGGTGCGCGAGAACGCAGGCGAATCGGTAGATTCGGCGAGGCTCTCGTGTGCCAGCCGGGCTTTCCGGACGCATGCAGCGCGCCGAATGACTTTTTCATCAGGCTGCTAGGCCCCACGGAAGCGGATCACTCCCTTGGCCCGGGACCAGGGGCTGGCCGTCGCGGCCCCGTGGGTTAGGCTCCGCGACCCTGCTTGCCGGCCGGGCCGGGGCTCGTTCGAAGTCCGCCGTCGGCCTCGCGTCGGCCCGCCTTCCTCCGTAGAGGTGGGCCGGCCCCCTCATGATGAATCCGCGCCTCCCTTCCCGTCCCTCGCTCCGCTTCCCGTCCCCTCGCGCGAGCTCAGTCGCCTGCCCGTGCCGTCGGCGGGGGCGCTGGCTCCGGCTCCCGTCGTTCGCGCTGGGGCTCGCGCTGCTCGTCGCGTCCGTCCCGCGCGCGGCCAGGCAGGACGGGGATGTGGATCCGAACGCGGGCGCGGAGGCTGCGCGCCAGCGCCCCAACATCGTCGTGATCCTGAGCGACGACCAATCCTTCGGTTCGCTCGGCGTCGCGGGTCATCCGTGGCTGCAGACGCCGAACATGGATCGATTGGCGGCCGAGGGCGTGTGGTTTCGCAACGCCTTCGTCACGACCTCCCTGTGCTCGCCGTCGCGCGCGACGTTCCTGACGGGGCAGTACGCGCGCGCGCACGGGATCGTGGAGAACAAGACGAAGCTCGAGGACGACGCGGTCACCTTCGCGAGCTTGCTCACCGCGGCGGGTTACGACACGGGCTTCTTCGGCAAGTGGCACCTCGGTGACTACCGGCGCGAGCAGATTCCCGGGTTTCGGCACTCGGCCAGCTTCCCGGGGCAGGGGCGCTACTTCGATCCGGTCTTTCAGGTCGACGGCGAGCGCGTGCCCAAGCGCGGTCACGCCGACGACTTGATCGCGGACTTCGCGGCCGACTTCGTTCAGAAGGAGCGCGAGGAGCCGTTCCTGGCCTTCGTCAGCTTCAAGGGGCCGCACGGTCCGTTGACGCCGGCCAAGCGCTTCGACAATCTCTACACCGAGGACGAGCTGCCCGCGCCGGTCAACCTCGCTTCGCTGCCGCCCTATCCGCTGCGGCTCGAGTGGCTCGAGCTCGCGCGCAAGGCCGAGGTGCCCTTCGAGGACTTCGAGCCGCCGCCGAACTGGGCCGACGGGCGCGAGCGGTACGTCTACGAGTACGAGAGCGGCACGTTCATGCTCGAGAGCTTGCGGGACTACTTCCGCTTGATCACAGGCGTCGACGAGAACGTGGGCAAGATCCTCGCTGCGCTCGACGAGGCGGGGCTCGCGGAGGACACGTTCGTCTTCTACGCGTCGGACAACGGCCACCACCTCGGCGAACACGGCCTCGGTAGCAAGGGCACGGCGTACGAGGAGTCGATGCGCACGGTCATGCTCTTGCGCTATCCGCGACTCGGCTTGAAGGGTGCGCGCTCCGACGAGCTCGTGCTCAACGTCGATCTCGCTCCGACGATCCTCGACTACGCCGGCGTCGCGATTCCCGCGACGATGCGGGGTCGGTCGTGGCGTTCGATCCTCGAGGGCGAAGACGGGCCGCTGCGCGAAGACTTTCTCTACGAGTACTACCGTCACCCCAAGATCGCGATCCCGTCCAGCATCGCCGTGCGCACGCGCACCGACAAGCTCGTGCTCTACCCCGGCCACCCGGAGTGGACCGAGCTCTTCGACCTCGCTCGGGATCCACACGAGATGACGAACCTCGTGGACGACCCCGGCCATGCCGAGCGGCTCGAAGCGTTGCGCAAGCGCCTGGCCGAGCTCGAGAAAGAGCTCGGGCCGCGTCCGCAGCAGTGACCACGGCGGGCGCCGACGCGGCTCGCGCGCACGGCGCGACCGGGGATTCCGGAAGGGAGTGAGTCCGCGCAGCCGGCCGCGGCATCCTGGTTCCCATGCAAGTCGCGCTCGTCCTCCCGTGCCTCACGTTCGTTCACGCTTTCGTTTTCGGGCTCGCGGTCGGAGAGGACGATCCGCTCGAGCGCTTTCTCGAGGCCTCGAGCCGATCCGCGGCCGAGGCCCTGGTCGCCGACGTCCTCGCGACCGAGCACGACTTCGAGACGCTGCTCGCGCGCCTGCGAGCCGGACGCGACTACGCGGCCGACGTGCCGAGGGGCAAGCACTTCCAGACGCGGACGATCGCGGGACGCGAGCATCACGTCATGTTGCAGGTTCCGGTGGACTACGACCCGAAGCGGAGCTACGGGATCCGCTTCGACCTGCACGGCGGGATGGGGCAGCCGGAGTGGAAGGAGGCGGACGGGAGCTGGTCGCCCGGGTACGCGGCGATCGACGAATACCACGCGTCGATCCTGACCGTGCTGCCGGCCGGCTGGTGGGATTCGATGTGGTGGGAGGCCAGCCAGGTCGATCACTTCCGCGCGATCCTGGACGACGTGAAGCGGACCTACAACATCGACGAGAACCACGTGGTCTTCGTCGGTGGGTCGGACGGTGCGGTCGCGTTGTGGTTCTACGCGATGCGCGAGCCGACGCCGTGGCTCGGCTACGCGGGTTGGGTCGGGTTCCCAGCGCGCTTGACCAGCCGCGAGCTACGCGCCGACGGTCAGCTGCACCTCTCCAATCTGAATGGCCAGCGCTTCTTTCTCGTCAACGGCGTTAAGGATCGGATCATCGCGATCGACGTCGTGCGCGAGTACCTCGAGCTCTTTCGTACGCGGACCGACGCCGAGATCGACGCCCGCGAGCACGCGAAGGACGGTCACTCCTTCAAGCTGACCGAAGACGAGGAGAGCACCTTCGTCGAGCTGCTCTTTCGCTCGCGTCGCGATCCGTTTCCCGATCGACTGGACTGGGCTACCGAGCGCACGGACCGCTACAACCGGCGCGCCTGGCTCGAGATCACTGGGCTCGATCCCGCTGCGCCAATCGATACCGAGAACATCCTGCCACGCATCTACGGTCGTAACGTGCCGCGCACGAAGCCGCCCGAACCGGTTCCCTTCGGTCGGGTCCGACTCGAGCGTCTCGACAACCTCGTGCGTGCGCGGACGAGCGGCGGAGTTCGTTCCTTTCGACTCCTGCTCGCGCCCGACGAGTTCGATTTCGATCAGGACATCACGGTCGAGGTCGACGGCGAGATCCGCTTCCAGGGCCGCGTCGCCCGCGACCGCGAAGTGCTCCTGCGTCGCTTCGCCCAGGATTGCGATCGCACCGCCCTGATCGCGGCCGAGCTCGAGGTCGAACTTCCTCCGGCGGCCGGTGCTTCGGAGCGTCCCCGTTCCGGGGGCCGCTGACGGCCGAGCCTACTCGTACAACGCGAGCCAGACCCACTCCGGCAGCCGCCGGTTCTGGTACGCGTGCACGGGTTCGAGGTAGTGCTCGGTCAGCCACACGGTGCCGGCCACGTTCGTGACGCAGACCAAGGTCAAGACCGCCGCGACGAGCTTGCGGCGCCAGCCGTCGCGACTGTCCCAGGCCAGGACGGCGAGCGTGATCGCGACGGGCAAGAGCGGCAGGAAGTGCCGCAGCCACAGCGGGGCGCGCACGGCGAGCAGCATGACGAGGTAGAAGACGCCCAGGGCGAGGACGATCCCCACCGGCTGCGGCCGACCCTTCAGGCGCGCGAAACACCAGGCGAGGGGCAGGAGCTGAACGAGCCCGCCGAAGGCTGCCGCGAAGTGCAGGAGCGTGAAGTCCGTGTGGTAGTTCGCGGCCTTCTCGAGCATGAGCCGCACGTTCTGTTGCCAACCGAACGCGAGGAAGAGGGACCCGTAGGCGAGGCAGGGGAGCAGCACGACGAAGAGCAGCGTGCGGACGATGGCGCTCGGTCTCCAGGCGCCTGCGCGCCAGCGCTCGACAACGACGAGTGCTCCAGCGAAGAAGAGCACCAGCGCCGGCCCCTGGGGCCGCGCGACGAGGTGCAGGAACATGACGAGCGCGAGGCCGAGTCCGTTCGCGCGGCTCGGAGGTTCCGCCTCTTGCGAGCGGCCCGCTGCGGGCGCCGGTCCGAGCCGCACGAGCACGAGCTCGAGCGAGGCGAGCACCAGGAAGAGCCCGAAGCCGTCCGTGATCGGCCGTCCGAAGGTGCGTAGCGCGGCGTGGTGACAGGCGAGCAAGGTGACGCCCCACAGCGCCGCGCGATGCGACAGCGCGAGACGTCGGCGCAGGAGGCGATAGAACAAGAGCAGGCCGAAGAAGCCCGCGAGCGCCTCCAGCTCGACGTAGGCGGCCCGAACCGGCACGCCCAAGGCCACGAAGGGCGCGAGCAAGGCCGGCACGCCCGCGTTGTGCGTGTGCGGATAGCCGCGGTACCAGGACTCGATCGCCGGCCGCGCCTCCGGTTCGGTCAGCCACCGGGCGAGCTGCGTCGCGCTCTTCGCGTAGCCGTCGGCGTCGAGCTGGGCGTTGTTCGTGCGGCAGTTCTGGTCGTAGAAGAGCACGCTCGTCACGAGCGCGAGCAAGGCGAGGCCGCAGAGATAGGCGCCGGTCGCCCGCTCGCGGCGTCGCACGAGGAGAAAGCCCGGCAACACGAGCAGCCACAGCGGCAGGAGCACGCGCGCCGGCTGTGCCACGTCGAAGGCCAAGAGCGGACCGGCCGCTTCGTTCGCGACCGGCTCGTCGAGAGCGACGTTCGCCAGGCCGCGGTAGGTGGCGCCGTCGTAGTCCGGCTGAAGCGCGGCGAAGTGCAGCGCGGGTGCGCGTGTCGGATCGTACTCGTGGGCTCGCACGCGTAACACCAGCCGGCGCGCCATGTCCGACGGTGTCGCAAGGTCGAGCCGCACGAGCTGCGGGCGTTCGACGACGGCGCTGGCGAGCACGCGTCCCGTCTCCCGCTCGGCGACTTCCAGCGCCAGCTCACGGCCGTCGGACCACGCGCGCACCGGGAGCTCGATCCGGCTCGGCGTGACCTCCGGCAGGTCGAAGGCGAAGTCGAGCGGATGGCTCGCGGTCACCGCCACCGCCGGCACGTTGGCGAGACGGTAGCGCACGTATACGGGCCGCGGCATGAAGCTCGCCGCGAGCCAAGCGACCAGGGCGATCGACAGGACGACGAAGGCGCCAACCGCGCCGACCGTGCGGTTCAAGGGTGCCCCGCTCGACGCAGCGGCCAGGGCGCGAGCTCGAGGCTCGCAGGCACCGCGATCCCCAGGAGCGTGAGCAAGGTCGGCGCGACCTGGCGCAGCTCGGGTCGGTCACCGAAGTCGAAGGCGCGGTTCGAGACGACGAAGCCCTCGACGAGCTCGCTCGCGACCGACTCGTGGCAGCCGGACCAGCGACTCGCGTTGACGCGCACGACCGGTCCCGGGCCGCCGTCGGCCGCGAGCCCGATGCTGCCGCTCGTGGCGTCCCAACCGGCGCGGTAACCCGCCGCGAAGCCGACCACGAGGTCGGGCAACTCGTCCGCGTAGGGGCCGCCGGACCAGTTGCGCGGCATGTCGACCGTCTCGACGAAGCGCGCGCCGGTCGCAGGATCGGTCGCGGCCAGGAGCTTCGCGCGCAGCTCCTCGAGCAGCGCGCCGCGCTCGCGTGGCGCGACCTGGCCCGCGGGTTCGCGGCCCGCTTCGTTCAGCCAGAGCGCGCCGAAGCCGAGCGAGTAAGCGCGCGTCGCCTGCCAGTCGACGAAGCCCAGCGCCTTCGTCGACGGTACCGGTGCGCGCAGCGCGAGGTAGCCGTTGTGCGTCAGCCAGGCGTTCAAGTCGACGCCCTGGCGAAAGCTCTCGAAGCCGTGCGTCGACACGACCAGCAAGGAATCGTCGGGAGCGAGGGACGCCGCCACCTCGCCGACGAAGCGGTCGAGCTCGCGCTCCATGCGCTCGACCACGTCCCGCGCTGCGATCCGCTCTCCGAAGAAGCGAACGACGCGCTCCGCCTCCAGCGGGTCGTGCAGCGGATGCCCCGGATCCTCGACGCGCCCCAGCATGTGCCGCAGGTGGTCGAGACCGTCGAGGCATCCGATCACGAGCCGCGCGTCGCCGGCCAGCGCCGCGCGCACGAGCTCCGTATCCGTACGCAGGCCCTGTTCCGCGCTCTCGACCAGGGTCGCGAGCTCGACGACTTCGTCCTTGTACGGCATCGTCGCCGTGGCCCAACCATAGGTGGCGAACGAACCCGCGCTGGCCGCGAGCTCGAGCGCGAACGAAGCCGGGCTCGAGACCGAGCGCCAGGGTGGCGGCTCGGCGGCGGGGTCGAGGTCGAGCCTCAGGACCAGGAGCCGGACCCAGGGTTCGAGGGCGAGCAGCTTGATCCGCGTGCGCGTCGCGAGCGCGAGCTCGGGCATCAGCTCGAAGTCGACCTGGAAGGGCTGCGACCAGTCGCCGACGGCGAGACTCTGGCTCGTTCCGTCGAGCGTCACGACCGCGCGCGCGCCGCTGCGCTCGACAAAGAGCGGGGCCCGCAGGGGTTCACGCGCGCGCGCCAGCGTTTCGCCGAGCTCGCGCTTCTCGCGCGCCAGCGAGACGGACCGCGCGTCGGACAGTCCCGGATCGGCCAGACTGCGCTCGAGCTCGTCGATGCGCCGCGCGAGTCGGTCGAGGAGCCAGACGTTGGTCGGTCCGGGCAGGGCCGTGCGCGCGAGCCCGCCGTGCAGGCGCAGGGGGAGGATCGTGCCGGCCGTCGGCGTCGCGCGACCGCCGCTCGCAGCGGAGTCCTCCGCCCCGCCCTCGGCCGGATCCTCGGAGTACAACCACCACGCACCCAGCGCACCGGTCGCGTCGGTGTTGCCGGCACCATGCAAGAGGCGCAGTCCCTCGACGTCGGGCCGGCCCTCGGCCAGCGGTCCGCGCACGACGGTCGTCGAGGCGCCCCCACGCGCCGCGAGCTCCCAGACGAAGGGGCCGTCGAAGCGGCTCCGCAGGACCGCCACGGCCGTCGGCAGGTTCGGATCGTCGCGCCCGAGCTCCGCGGGTGTCCAGGTGTGGGGGTCGAAGGAGCCGAAGGCGGGCGTCGGCGTCCCGAAGGCGAGCGAGCGGCGCAGGAACGAGGCGATTCCGTTCGAGGCCGGACCGCGGCCCGAAAAGAGCTGCGCTGCCAGGGCCGGCTCCTCGCTCGAGCCGCGCGCCAGGAGCCGGCTCGCCGTCCCCCGGGCCGCGAGCGCGGTGAGCCCCGGCCAGTGACCGCCGTCCAAAGCGGCCTCGAGCCGTTCGGCGTCGAGTCCCCCGATCGCGAGCAGCACGACGCGACCGGAGCGCGTCGAGGTCGTCGTCGTCCGCTCGCCCGCAGCGCGCGAACCGGGCGCAGCGGCCCGATCGTGCGCGCGCGGAACGGACCAGGACGCCCGACACGCGGCGAGCGCACAGACCAGCGTGAGTCCCGCGAGCCAACGCCGCGGCCCGCGGACGTGGAGGGCCGCTCGGGACATGCAGCGAATGATCGAGCCTCGGCCGACGTCCGTCAACCGCCGCGCAGGAGCGCGCCCGCTCGGAGCGACCCGGTCGCACGTGGTTTGCAGCGACGACCCGCGCGCTCCGACTCGGACTCCTGACAAGGTCAGCGCGGCGTACCGCAGCGCTTCGAAACGGCAGGGTGCGCTCGTTCCGCGTGCGCGCGCCGTCGCGCCATTCTTCTGCAACGGAAAGGCTTTCGCGGTGCCACGACGAGCGTTTCGCGAGGTGTCGACGCGCTGCACGGGTGCGCCGCGCACGATTGGCCGCTCAGCGTGCGCGCACCGCGCGCGTTGCATGCCGGGAAAGCGTAGGAGTGTGCAAAAAGGACGGGCTCGCGCAATCCGTCGCGAAGGCCGGGATTACGAGGATTTCATGGGGTTCCCCGCGGTTTCATGGGAACCTTCGCCCTCCTCGTCCCACTGAAGAGTCCGACCGTACGCCGCACCGAGAGTTCGACCGCGCGTCCCCCGCGGACCTGCGCCCCCCTTCCGAAATCCGAGCTCTCCCCTTCCGCAGGAGGACCCATGGCCCCGCCGCTCGAGCACGATCCAGCTTCCATGGACACCCGCGTTTCGAACGATCCGTTGATCACGCAGCTCGTGCGCAGCGTGCCGAAAGACGCGCAATCCGCGCGCGACCTCCTGCCGCTCGTGTACGACGAGTTGCGGCGCTTGGCGCGCCGACGGCTCGCGCATCTGCAGCCGGGCCAAACTTTGCAGGCCACGGCGCTCGTGCACGAGGCCTGGATCCGCGTCATCGGCGAGGCCGACCCGCAGTGGGACTGCCGCGCACACTTCTTCGGAGCCGCGGCCAAAGCGATGCGCAACATCCTGGTCGAGCAGCACCGCAAGAAGAAGAGCTTGAAGCGCGGCGGGGATCGTCTGCGCGTCGACGAAGAAGAGGCGTCGCCCGTCACGATCGACCCGCCGGTGGACGACCTCCTGGCGCTCGACGGGGCGCTGAAGCGGCTCGAAAAGAAGGATCGCATCAAGGCCGAGGTCGTGATGCTGCGCTTCTTCACGGGCCTTTCGATGCCCGAGGTGGCCGAGGTCCTGCAGTTGCCCTTGACCCGGGTCGAGCGCGAATGGCGCTTTACGCGTTCCTGGCTCCAGCGCGAAATGGCGGGCACACCGCTCGCCGTCTGAGCCGCCGCTTTCGTGCACGCCCTGGGCGATGAGCGCGAGCGCAAGCTCGAAGAGCTGTTCCTGATCGCGGCCGACCTCGTGCCCGAGGAGCGCGAGGGCTTTTTCCGGCGTCACTGCGGCGACGATGCCGAGCTGCGGGCCGAACTCGAGGCGCTCTTGGCCGAGGACGAGCAGGGGACGAAGGACTTCCTGCGCAGCCCCGTGCTCGACGACGAGCCGCCCAACCCGCTCGGCGAGGCCGAGCTCGCTGCCGAGGAGCACTCGACCCTCGCGGGCCCGCCGTCGTCGTCGGCCGACCGTCACCCCGCCCGGATCGGCAACTACCGCCTGCTCGAGATCATCGGTGAGGGCGGCATGGGGACCGTCTACCTGGCCGAGCAGGAGCGCCCCGTGCGCCGCCGCGTGGCCTTCAAGATCGTGAAGCTCGGCATGGACACGCGGCGCGTGATCCAGCGCTTCGAGAACGAGCGCCAGGCCCTGGCGCTGATGGAACACCCGGGGATCGCGCGCATCTACGACGCGGGCGCCACCGACCGCGGCCGGCCCTTTTTCGTCATGGAGTACGCGCCCGGCCAGGCCATCACGGAGTTCTGCAAAAAGAGCAAGATCGGCGTCCGCGCGCGTCTGGAGCTCTTCGCGAAGGTCTGCGACGCGGTCCAGCACGCCCACCAGAAGGGCATCGTGCACCGTGACCTGAAGCCTTCCAACGTGCTCGTGACCGTGCACGAGGAGCTGCCGACGCCCAAGGTCATCGACTTCGGCATCGCCTGCGCCACGACGCCCGATCTGGAGGAGCGCACGCGCCACACGCGCGAGAGCGAGATCATCGGCACCTTCCATTACATGAGCCCCGAGCAGGCGGAAGGGCTCGACGTCGACACGCGCACGGACATCTATTCGCTGGGCGTGCTCCTGTACGAGCTCCTGACCGGCGTCCTGCCCTTCACGACCGATGACCTGCGCGGGATGTCGATCTCCGAGGTCCGCACGCTGCTGCGCGAGGTCGATCCCGCCAAGCCCAGCGTGCGTCTGGCGCGCGACCAGGAGCCCACGCCGTACACCCGTCGGCTGGTCAAGAAGGTCTCGGGCGACCTGGACTGGATCACGGCCAAGGCGATGGGCAAGAATCGCTCGCGCCGCTACGCGACCGCCTCCGAGTTCGCGGCGGACGTGCGCCGCTACCTGCAGAGGGAGCCCGTTCTGGCGGGGCCGCCGGACGTCTCCTACCGCATCTCGAAGTTCATCCACAGAAACCGCGTGGCGGTGGTCTCGGGCGCGCTCTTCTTCCTCGTGCTCGTGGCCGGGGTGATCGGGACCACCTGGGGCATGCTGAAGGCCTCCCAGCGGACCGACGAGGCGCTGTTCGAGCAGCGCAAGGCGGAGGTGGCGCGCGAGATCGCTACCCGCTCGGAAGCCGAGGCCCTGCGTGCCAAGGAGAACGAGTCCCAGCTGCGGCGTGAAGCCGTGCGGGACTCCAACAACGCCACGCGCGTGACCCAGTTCTTCGTCGATACGATCGGGCTCGCCGACCCGGAGGTGTCCCGCAATTTCGACATCATCTCGATGCTCAAGGCCGCCGCCGGCAAGCTCGAGGGCGAGGAGGAGCTGCGCGGCTTCCCGCGCGGTGAGGCGCTCCTGCGGCTCGCGATCGGCCGCGCGCTGCATTCGACCGGCCAGCTCGACATGGCCCAGCAGCACCTCGAGCGCGCGCTGGTGCTCTTCGATCAGGACGACGGAACGCCGCGCGACGTGCTCTACGGCGCCATGGACCGGCTGGCCCAGGTCTACCGCGACGCCGACACGATCGGGAGCCGCGAGCTCGGCGAACGGGCGGCGCGGCTCGGCACCGAGATCGTGCGCGCCTCCTGGCCGGACGTCGGACAGCGCCTGACGGACCTGCTCGACGCCCTCGAGGGTCCCGACACGGGCGCCACGATCGGCCTGCTCGAGTCCACCAACCGGGCCCTGGAGCGTGTTCCGCCGGGGGACGACGCCTGGGGCTACGTGGCCGACGTCTACGAGGTCGCGGCCGACACGCTCGGCCACGCCAAGAACAAGTTCCACCAGGCCGTGGTCTTCGCGCACGACGTCGTGAAGATCCGCCAGCGCGAGCTGCCCGAGGGCCACCTCAAGGTCGCGATCTCGCTCTGCGCCTACGCCGAGGCCCGCAGCCGCAACTTCCAGCACGCGCTCGCCCGGCCCCAGGCCGAACGCGCGATCGGGATGCTGCAGATGGCCTACCCCAACGGGCACTGGCTGTTGTCCGAGGCCAAGAGCCAGCTGGGGGAGTGCCTTTCGGTGCTCGGGGACCTGGAGCGCGCGGAGGAGCTTCTGGTTCAGGCCCACCAGGAGATCCAGACCCAGCGCCGGCTCGAAAGCCGCGCCAGCCTGAGCTCGCTGCGACGCCTGGTCGAGCACTACGATCGCGCCGGCGAGATCCACCGCGCGCGCCAGCTGCGCGACGACGTGGCGGGCGCCTTCGCCTTTTCCGGGAGTCTCGGCGCCGGCTGGGGACCCCAGCGTGTGGCCTTTCCGCCGCGTGCGGACGAACTGGTCGCGGCCGTCGACAGCCTGCACGCGCTCGTGGAGCTGGGCTCACGCGTGCACCTGGGACCGCGCAAGCAGGGCGAGTTCTGGCGCGCCTACGAGAGCGCCACGCGCCTGGCGGCCCAGCTCGAGGAGAACCGTTCGGTGATCCTCGCGCGTCAGTTCCTCGAATGGGCCTCGATCGAGAGCCTGGACGTGCCGGACGAGCTGCGCGAGCGCTTGACCGAGGACGCCATGCGCGTCTTGTGCCGCTTCCCCGAGGCGCTGTCCGTCGAGATCGTGCAGGGTTACCTGCTGCTCGGACGGATGGCCGTGGCGCGCGGCGCCTGGGACGAGGCCGCGACGCGCTTCGAGAACGTCGCGGGCTTCGGCAGCGAGCGTCTGGCCCTGGTTCAGCCGAGCCTGCGGGCCCAGGCCGCGCTCGCGCGCTGTCGGATCGAGCTCGGTGAGCCGGAACGGGCCGAACAGGCCCTGCGGCGCACGTGGGAGGGTCTGCGCCAGCGCTTCGGAGAGGGTCACGCCTTCACGGGACAGGCCCTGGCGGCGCTCGTGACGTTCTACGACCGCACCGACGAGGTCGAGCGCGCGCTCCCCTTCCTGACGGTGCACCTCGCGCAACGCAGCCTGAAGGCCGCTCCCGGGCAGCTCGATCGGCTGGCGTGGGACGTCGTGCGCTTTCCCGACTGGGAGCGCGATCTCTACGGCTTGGCGCTCGAGACGGCTTTCGAGGCGGTCGAGAAGGTGCCGGATCGGCCCGAGTTCCGCACGACCCTGGGCGCCGCACTCCTGCGCTTCGGGCTGTTCGAGGACGCTCTGCGCGAGCTCGAGAAGGCGGTCACCCTGTCCTACGGTCAGAACCCGCGCGACTGGGCGCTCCTGACGCTCGTGCACCTGGCGCGCGGCGACGAGAAGGCGGCGCGTTCGTCGCTCTTGCGCATGGAGCGCATGATCGAAGGCGCGAGCGAGCCCGACATCCTGCGGCTCGCGCACGAAGTGGCCGTCTGTGCGGGCTTCAAGAGTGGGGCGTAGCGTCCCCGGCAGACCCGCGCGCGGGAAGAACCCGAAGGGGCTCCCGAAAAACTTTCAGATTCCCGAAGGGTCCGATGCTGCCTTCTCGAATGACCGAGTGTCGCGCAAAGATGACTGTCCACGCGTAGGGGACAGTCAAGGGAAGGCGACAACTGCGGTTGCTCCTTGCGAACTGGGAGTCTGGCACGTTCGCACGGGGGTGTTCCTACCGTGGATCTTGATTCATCACGGAGAGCCCTGGGTGGCGCTAGGAAGGTCAGTGACTCTCCTGATGACGAGTCTGCTCCGAGGACCTGTATTTTCTCCCGATCTTCACCGTGAGATGGTCCTCGGAGCGGGCTTTCTTCCCCGCTCCGAGCTCCTGACAGTGTCGTTCCGTACAACCGACCTGCCCTCCGGCGCCCCTGCTCCATGACAATCCCTTTTCGGTCTGCAACTCCGCACCCTGTTCGTCTTCGCTCGATCTTGTTCGCGCTGCTTACCAGCGCGGGAGTTCTGTCCGGGCCGCTCCACGCCCAGGACTCGCGTCCCTACGCGATCGATTACGGGATGAACCCCAGCCGGCACGCCTGGTCCGGGCGCGAGATCGTGTTCACCGACGCGATGGCCCGCGCCTCCGAGTTCGGGCAAATGCGTCTGGGACAGTACGACCTGACGGCACCGCCGCTGATTCCGTTCGGCGAGGTGCCGCCTCGGCTCGGCGAAGGCTGGCCGGACCCCTCCTTCCTGGCGAGCGGCTCCAAGCCCGCCGCGCGCCTGTTCGTGAACATGGCGGGCACGATGCCGGACGGTCGCGTCGACCCGTACGTCATGACCTGGGAGGGCACGGGCAGCTGCCGTTTGGTCGGAACGCCCGTCATCGGCGAGCAGAATCGCAGCCTCAACCGAGTGGAGGTTTCGATCGACCCGACGACCGAAGGGGGCAACGGGGTCCTGATGTGGGTGCTCGACGCCTCCAGCGAGCTCGATCCGGTGCGCAACGTGCACATCTGGCTCCCGGGCACCGAAGTCACCGACCGGCTCTTCTGGCCGCCCTATGTCGGCCGCGTGCTGGCGATGAACAACGGGGAAGGGCCGCACACGTGGCGCACCCTGAACTGGTCGCGGGTCGGCGACTACGGCGTTTCGAACAGCCCGGTCGCCTTCGAGTTCGACTACCACGGGCGCATCCGCCCGAGCAGCCCGAGCCAGGGCACACGCCGCGGGGTGTGCATCGAATACCAGGTCGCCTTCTGCAACCGCGTCGGAGCGAACCTGCACCTGAACGTCCCGCACCGCACGGACGACATCCCCCGACCGGTCTACATCGCGTTCCTCTACAACATGTTCCTGCGGGTGCGCGACGGTCGTCCGGCCGCCCCGAACGTGAACTCCGGTCTTCCCTTCGCGGGGCTGCGCGACGACCTCACGGTGACGGTCGAGCTCTCGAACGAGATCTGGAACGCCGGGTTCCCCGTGTACCACTGGATGCGAGCACGCGCCTTGGCGCGCGGGGTCAGCGTCCACCAGGTGATCGCCGAAGAGATCGAGCTGGTCTTCGACGTCGCCCGCGCGGCGTTCGACGGTCCCGATGCTCACCGCCTTCGGACCTACGTCGCCGGCTGGATGGGCCAGGACAACTTCCTGGCCGGCATCCTCTCCAACCTGCGCCCCGACCTGCACATCGACTCCATGGGCGTGGCCGCCTACTTCGGGCCGCGGCCCGACGTCGTTTCGCAGTGGATGCAGGGCGCGAATCCGTCCACCGGCGCCTGCCCCAACTGTCCCAACGCCCAGGATGTGGTCCAGGCCGGTCGCGCCTCGATCAGCGAGATCGCCTCGCGGCTCGCCCGCAACCGTCTGGTGATCGAGAGCTGGACGAACACGGATGGCTCGAAGCCCGACTTCGAACTCTACGAGGGCGGACAGTCCTTCGTGGCCGGCTTCCAGCCCTGGGCCGCGGCGGCCAATGCCGCCCAGACCCATCCCGACATGTACGACGCCTATGTCGAGGACCTCGTTCCGACCCTGGTGCGCGAGGGAGCCAAGCTCGTCAACTGGTACAGCTTCATGACGAACCAGGACGACCAGGGGGGCGGCGGTCTGGGCCCCTTCGGCATCTGGGACAACATGAAGCAACCACTGCTCTTGCCGGTCCCCGAGCCGTACATCGACCAGATGGCACCCAAGGCGGCCGCCATCTACCGCGGCCCGCCGCGCGTCTCGGCCCCCGGCCACTGAGCCGGAGCCCCTCGGTCTCCTCCAGCGGCCCGGCACGACGACGTGCCGGGCCGCTCGTCGTTCGGGGCGCCTTGCAACAGCCTTGCGGCCCTGCGTGAACGGGGCCTTGCGCAAGCTCGCCTTCGGCGGCGACCCTCGCCCGGCGGGTGGAGGCACGCTCGCGCGCGGGAGCCGGGAGCCGCGGTGCGCGCGACCCGTCCGACCCGTCCGAGCCGGCCGAGGACAGCGTGCCCCGGATGTGACGCGGGCGGTCAGGAGGGCCGGCCGATAGGCGCGAGCACAGGCTCATTCGTGGATGCGGTGTGGCTTTCAGGGGCCGGCCAGGTGTTCCGCAAGCGCGCGGTGCGCAGGATCCCCTTTCCCGCGGGCTAAGATGGGTTCATGGGGCCTTCTCACGTTCTGCTGTTCGCGCTCGTCGTGCAGGGTGCGCCCGCCGCGGAGGATCCGCTCGAGGTCGCGCTCACGGCCTTCGAGCCGTCGCCCGGGGCTTTTCGTGCCGGCTATGGTTGGACTCCGAAGCTGCCGCGCCGCGCGCTGCGTGCCACGGTCGGGGATGACGTTCTGGTCTTCTTCGACCTCGATGGCGACAAGCGGCTCACCGCCGGCGAGGACGGCTTCGCTCTGGAGGGCATCCCCTTCGTCGTGCCATTGCCCGAGGTGCTGCTGCTCCCGCGCGGGCAGTGCACGCTCGCGTTCGCCGGACGCCTGCAGGAGCTGGTGCTCACGCGCGAAGCGCTCGAGCTCGACCCCGAACTGGTGCAGGACGCCGCACGGCTGACGCGCCTGCGGCTGCGTTCGGCCTTGCCACCGCTCGTGCTCGACGAGCAGGCCTCGGCGGACGCTCGGGCGCACTGCGACTACATGATCTTGAACGGGCTCGATGCGCGCATGGGGCTGCTCGTCCACCGTCAGGAGCCGGGCAAGCCGGGCTACTCCGCGGCCGGGCGGGACGCGGGCTTGCGCGGGAACGTGGGTTTCATGGGGCACTACGCGAACGACCTGTGGTGCTGGTGGTCGATGGCCTTCCACGCGGCGACGATGCTGGACCCGGGACTGGAGAGCTTCGGTGCGGGCCAACGCGACGGCGCCGCCGTGTTTCTGCCGGCCAGGCGCGGTCGCTTCGCCGCGGCGGTCGAGACCCCCTACGTGCGCCCGCCCGACGGTGCCATCGACGTGCCGCTCTACTTCAGCCCCGCGCAGGAGATCCCCAACCCCGCGCCGGGCACGAACGGCGGCTTCGGGTGCGGCTTCCCCCTGTTCGTCCGGCTGCCCGCGCGCCTGCACGCGGCCGAACTCATGCGCTTCGAGCTCCTCGGGCCCGATGGCAAGCCGGTGCCGGCCTTCGTCTCCACGCCGCACGAGCCGGCGTCGCCGGAGCTGGCCGGCAACAAAGGCTGCGCCTTCCTCGTGCCGAAGCGCCCCCTCCAACGCCGCCAGCGCTACGACGTGGTGTTTCGGATGCAGGGCATGAAGACCGAGCTCACGTGGTCGTTCACGACCGCCGCCAACTGAGCGCGCCGGCGCGTCAGAGCTCGTAGATCGCGCCGTCGCGCGCGACCGCCATGCCTGCGGCGCGGACGGCCCGGCTGGCCGCGCTGTCCGGATCGACGAGTGGGTTCGAGTGGTTCAGGTGCGTGAAGACGACCTTGGCGCGCTCGGCTGCGGGCAGCGTCGCGAAGCGCTCGAGCGTTGCGCTGACGAAGGGGTGTGGGATCGAGTCCATGTCGCGGCCCGGCAGCTCGTCGCCGTCGAAGAACGTCCCGTCGAGCAGCGCCACGTCGACCGTGCGCAGGAGCTCCTCGATCGAAAGCTCCCAACGCTCCCACTTGTCGATGTCGGGCAGGTACAGGAGGCGCCTCGACGGTCCCTGCACGAGGAAGGCGACGGTGTCGCTGAACTCGTCACGGTGGGGGACCGGGAGCGCTTCGATGCGCAGCTCGGCGCCGATCTCGACCGGTGCTTCGAGCCCAGCGAGCGAGAGCGTCCCTTCGTCCACCATGCGACGCCAAGGATCGTTCGCCCGCAGGAAGGCGGCCATACGCTCGGTCGCATGAACGCGCAGGTCGCGCGCGCCATAGACCTCCCGCCCGAACCACGCGAGCCCCGTGTAGTGCCCCATGTGCGCGTGTGTCAGGAAGACGGCATCGACCAGCGCTGGCCGCGCTCCCGGCTGATCGCGCGTCGCCAGCTGATAGCGCATCGGAGGATGACCGGTGGCCGCTTCCATCTGGCGCGCGACGTCCGGCGTCGCGTCGAGCAGCACACGCGCACCACTGCGGGGGTCGGCCACGAGCAGGGACGTCACACAACGCGCGAAACTCGGCTCCCGTCGCGCGCGTCGGCAGAGAGCGTCGGCACACCCGATCTGCGGCAGCCCGCCGTCTTGGGCCGTACCGAGCACGAGCACGTAGGGAGCGCGACGCGCCTCCAACGCCTTCGAGTGGGCCGAGCTCACGCAAGCCGCGCCTGACCAACACGACAAGACGAGCACCAGGGTTCGTCGCAGGCGCAAGTCCAGGAGTCCGTCGAGCAGGTGCTTCGGGCGCCGTCGGTTCACTACGTGCTTCGAGCTCCGGCTTCCATCTTCATCAGGCACTATGGATCCCTTCATTCGCCGTTCGCATCCAACGGGAGACTGGTGCTCGAACCCCGAACACGAGGATCGCGAGCATGTGGAACACCTTCGAGGATGACCGTCGCTACTGCGACGCGTGCGAGCGCTACGTCTCTTACCTGCTTTCCCCCCAGGACGCCTATTGTGCCCGCTGCGGTGCGGACGTGCGGCTGTTCTCCGACGAGGACCGCCGCCGCTTCCAGGCCTCGCTCCGGCGCCCGCTCGGGCCGGAGGACCTGCTGGGTGGCGTCGATCGACGCGACTCCGCCTGAGGCAGGTCGTCGTCGGAGCGCGCTCCGGGCGTTTCGAGCCCCATTCTTCCAGGCCCATCCGTTCGAAGTGGGTCTGGAGGGTTGTGGGGGCGGGCCTTCGACGCGATCTTCGTCCCGATGCGCACCGTCCTCGCCCTCGTCTTCCTCGTCGCTTGCCGCTCCACGCCGCTTCGCACGGACGAACCGGCTCCCGCAGCCCCGGCCGGGAACTACTCCTTCGTGTTCCTCTCGAGCGATCCGCGCGGCGAGAGCCTCGCCCCCGACGTGCTCGAGGCGGCCATGGCCGGGCACTTCGAGAACATGGGGCGACTCGCGACCGCGGGCCAGCTCTTGTGCGCCGGTCCGCTCGGCGAACCTCGCGTCGATCCGCGGCACCGCGGGATCTTCCTGTTCGACGAGGCCGACGAAGCGCGCGCGCGCGCGCTCGCGGAATCGGATCCGTCGATCCGGGCCGGCGTCTTCTCCTACGAGCTCGTGCCGTTCACGACCGCGGCTCCCTTGCGGCGCGTGCCCGCGCTCGAGCTGGCCGCACGCGAGGCTCGCCTGGCGGCCGATCCGGACGGGCCGGAGTGGGAGGGTCGCATGTGGGTGCTCGTCAGCTCTCCCGCGGGCGCCGCCGCGCTCGAGGCGATCGAGGGACTCGTCGAGGAAGGGCTCGTGCCCTTCCACGGTTCGTTCGGCGGAGCGCGCGAGGGGCAGGCGCTCTTTCTCCTGGATTGCGCCGACGTCAGCGAGGCGAGGGAGATGCTCGCCTTCGCGAGCGAGGACGGTGCGCTCGGATTCCGGCTGCATCCCTGGTACGCCTCCGCCGTCTTGAGCGAGCTCGCGCGCTGATGGGTCGCGCCCTTCAGATACGCAGGCCGAGGCGCTCCAGCTGAGCTTCCGCCTGCGGGGCCCAGCCGCGGTTCGCGATCGGGCTGGCGGGCGAAGGGTGCAGGATCGTGTCGACCGGCGGTGCGTCGGAGCCGAGCGCGAGGCGTGCGCGACCTTCGGCGAACTTGCCGATGCCGATCACGCGCCCGGGTTCGAGCTGCGCGACGATGCGGCGCAGCGCCAAGTCGCAGGCGTCAAAGAGGGGCTCGCGTTCCGCGGCCGGGAGCTTGTCGGGCGTGCGGTTCTTGCCCGACGCTTCCATGAAGACCAGCGGGCAGAAGTTCCAAACGAAGAAGCGCGCGAAGAAGCGCTCCGGCGTGCCGAAGCGTTCGCGTGCCCAGCCCCACAGGCGCGTGCCGCTGACCTCGCTGCGGCGGCAGTCGAAGCCCTCGATCGGGCGCTTGGGATGTTCGGGATCGGGCTTCTCGACGTGGCCGTCGATGCCGAGCCAGTCGCGCACGATCGAAACCTCGCCGAAGGGAACGCCGGTCTGCGCCATGCCCCACGGGCCGGGGTTCATGCCGACCAGGAGGGCTTCGATCCCGGGCCGTGCGAAGCGTTCGAGGAAGCGCTCGTGGGGGACCCGCGCGTAGTCGAGCGGGTTGTAGACGGTGGCGACGGGCTCCCCGAAGGACAGTTGGCCCACGGTGCGCGAAAGGCTGCGGGTGATGCGAACGGGCTCCATGGCGCCCAGTCTAACGGGAACTCGCGCGACTCCCCACGCGCAGCGCGCGGGTACCGAGCCTTCCGGGCGAGCGTGGCAGGAGTCGACGGCGACCGGCCGGAGGTCGTAGTCTGTGGGCCCATCCCGACCCGGAGGTCTGTCCATGTCCCGAGCCTCGCATTCGCTTCTCGCCGTTCTCTTCAGCCTCGTCTTCGCGTCCTGTGCGACGAGCCCGAACCCGCGCCCGACGGCGCTCGGGCTCCGCGCGACCGAGGGCGGTCCCTTCGATCCGAAGAACGGCTTCTACGTCGGCGCCAACCTCGGCAGTGTCACGCTGACCGGTGACTTCGACGGGGATTCGGCTCTGACCGACGGCTCCGACGTGATCGTCATCCCCGACACGGACGCGGGCGGAGGTGCGAGCCTCGAGTTCGGGTACCGCGGCGACAGGACCTCCGTCGGCGGAGTCTTCACGGGCTCCGAGCACGACGGCAGCGTGCTGGGCGTGTCCGGCTTCGACGTCGAGTTGGGCTCCTTCACGATCGACACGCGCATCTTCTTCCGGCCGCAAGAGCGCCTTCAGCCCTTTGTCCTGGTCGGCGGCGGCCTCGTCACGGCCACGATCGAAGACGGCTCCTCCAACGGCACCGAGACCGGCGACGGTGAGCTCCTCGGCCTCTTGCTCGACGTCGGTGGCGGCACGCAGTACTTCATCAACGAGCACCTCGCCGTGAACGCCCAGGGCGTCCTGCGCCTCATGACCTTCGGCTACGCCGAAGGCGTCGATGCCGACGGCAGCATCGACGACGACCTCAACGCCGTCAGCTTCGCCGTGATGGTCGGCATGGCGCTGACCTTCTGATGCGTCGCTGCCGCTCGGACGCTCAGACGTCGGTCGCGATGAGATAGAAGAGCAGGACGAGCCCGGTCAGGAAGCCGGCCGCGACGACGAGCAGGACGCGCAGGGCCTTCTTGTCTTCGCGGGCGAGGGGCACGCGGCTACCGGACGAAGGTCAGGACGGAGAAGAGAACGAGCCACAGTCCGCCCATGAAGTGCCAGTAGGTGGCGCCGAGTCGGAGGCGGTGGTCGCGGAAGGTGTGCGGCTTGCCTGCGGCCAGCCAGACCCAAGCGATGACGAACACGCCCACGATGACGTGCAGGGCATGCAGACCGGTCAAGGCGAAGAGGATCGCGCCGTAGTCGTTCGTCGACGGCAAGAGCCCCGCCGAGTAGAGCTGGAGCCAGAGCCCGATCTGGGCGGCGAGGAAGCCGAGGCCGAAGAGAAAGCTCGCACCGAGGGCCCGCCGGATCAGCCGCTGGCGTTCGGGGGCGCGCAACGCGAGCGCGCGCGTCGCGCGGACCATCGTGAGGCTGCTCGCGATCAACAGTCCCGTGCTGAGCCAGAGCGAACGCGGAGGTCCGAAGACCTGCACGCGCCCGCCGTCGCCACCGCTCCAGAGCAAGAGCCAGACCGCGATCAAGACCAGGAACACGGTCGAGATGCCGACGAGGGTCAGGCCAAGGGCGAAGGACGCGACATCGGGCGGAGTCGGTGGTGTGGGCTGTCGGTCGCGATGGGGCTCGTCCTTCCAGCCATCGCCGCCTCCGTCGCCGCGGTCGCGCGGCGGGCCTTCGGGACCGCCACCGCCGCTCGTGCGCGAGGGGCGTGAAACCTTGCGAAGGAAGCGGGGACGTCGTGTGCCGCCTCGCGGCGGAGCCAAGACGCCGGCGCCCCCTCCCGCTTCGTCGAATCCGTCCCACGTGGCCATGTCGTTCGATCGTAACGCTCGCGACCGGATTCAGGGGGACCGCGGCGGCTAACGCTCCTGACTCAGCGTGGGAACGCGCGCCCCCGAACGCGTTCTCCAGCGATGGATCTTGCCGTCCCACGTGCCCGCGGCGAGTTCTTCACCGTCCGGGCGGAAGGCGACGCTGGCGACCTCGCTGGACGGTCCGCGCAAGGTCAGGAGCAAGTCGCCAACGGCGGTATCCCAGACGCGGACCGTTCCGTCGTCGCCGCCGGAGGCCAGACGCGTGCCATCGGGTGCGAAGGCGACGTGGAAAATCGTTCCGTCGTGCCCCTCGAGTTCGGCCAGGGCTCGTCCGCTCTCGACCGACCACAGGGTCAAGGTGCGCTCGGTCGAGCCCGAGGCGAAGAGGTCGCCGTTGGGGGAGAAGGCGAGCGCCGTGACCGCGCCTTGACTGTGGAGGGTGCGAAGGAGCTCACCGTCGCGCGTCGAGAAGGTGCGCAGGGTGCCATCGTCGTTCCCGACGAGGAACGAGCGCCCCGACGGGTGCACGTCGAGCGAGGCCACGTTGAAGTCGAGGTCGTGGACCACGATGCGTTGGCGGCCGGTCTCGAGGTCCCAGAGGCGCGCGCTCTCGTCAGAGGCGCGCGACACGAGCCAGCTCCCGTCCGGACCGAAGCGCACCGCCGTGACATAGGACGTGTGGCCCGAAAGGGTCTGCACGATCGCGCCCGTCGCAGCGTCGAGCAGCCGGATCTGCCCGTCGTCGGCGCCGATCGCGAGCCGTGTACCATCCGGCGAGAAGGCCAGGCAGTCGACGAGCTTCTTCACGTCGACGCGCCAGCGCTCCGCTCCGCGCGCCGGGTCGAAGGCGGACACCGTCGCGTCGCGAGAGGCCGAGGCCAGCAGGTCGCCGGCCGGCGCCCAGGCGATGGCGGTCACGCGGTCCATGTGGGCGTGGCGGACGAGCGTGCTCCCGCGCGCCGTGTCCCAGATGCGTCCGGTGCGATCTTCGGAGCCGGAGACGACGAAGCGCCCCGTCGCATCGACCGCGACCGCATCGACCTCGCGCAGATGCCCCATGAGCTCGCTCCGCAGCGTGAGGTCGCTGGAATTCCAGACGCGAACCGTGTTGTCGAACGAGCCGGAGACCAGCGTGCTCCCGTCGGCGCTGATCGCGAGGGCGCGCACACCGCCCTCGTGACCGTGGACGCGCAACAGGGGCGTGAGCGTGGCGGACATGAGGTGCAGGTTGCCGCCGTACGTTCCGACGGTGATGTGCGCTCCGTCGGGATGAAAGGCGAGCGCGCGCGAGCTGGATTTCAGGTCCAGCTCGTTCGTGCGCACGCCGGTGGCGACGTCGAACGTCCGCACGAAGCCGTAGGCATAGACCGCCGCCAGCGTGATGCCATCGGGGGAAAAGTCGATCGCGACCGGGTCCGTGCCTGCTTCGGTCGAACCGTGCCCCGAAACGCGGAACGTCGTTCCGACCTGACGCGTCGCGAGGTCCCACAGGAGGATCTCACCGCCGGCGTTGCCGCTCGCGAGGTAGAGGCCGTCCGGAGAAAAGTCCACGTCGGTCGTGGGCACTCCGCCCTCGTTGGCGTCGAGCGTGAGCTGCTCACCGGACGCGAGGTCGCGCAGGCCGATGCTGCCGTCCTCCGCCCCCGTCGCAAGGCGACGCCCCGCGGGATCGAAGTCGATCGACGTGATCCGAGCGTGCGCTCCACGGAAGGTCTCCACCAGCGCACCGTCGGGCAGGCGCCAGAGCAGGACCGAGCCGTCGTCGGCTGCCGTGGCCGCGATGCGACCGTCGGGGGAGAGCGCGACGGCTCCGATCTCGCTGACGTCGTCGCCGTTTTGAAGCTGGGCGACGCTCGTGTCCGCGCGGAAGGCGAGATGCTCCCATTCCCAACCTCGCAGAGCGCGATCGACCTGCCCGAGCCGCCGGTGCGCGTCCGCCGTCTCGTGAACGCGCAGGCTGAGGTCGATCGCGCGCAAGTTCGAGGCATAGTTCTCGTGGGCGCTGCGCCGTCCCTCGGCCGCCAGGACGCGCATGCTGTGGCGTTGCTGGGTCAGGAAGGCGACGGTCACGACCAGCGTGAAGGCGGCGAAGAAGGCGATCGCAGCGGCGAGGTTCCTGTTGCGTTGCGTCCACTTCCGGAGCCGCGCGAAGGTTCCTGTGGCGTAGGCCCGGACGACATGGCCCTCGAGGAAGGCGCGCAGGTCATCCGCCATCGCCATCACGTTCTCGTAGCGTTCGTCGGGTGCAGTGGCCATGGCCTTCGCGCAGATGGCGAGCAGCTCCCGCGGGGCCGACAGCTGCAACTGACCGAGCGGCGTCGGCGGGCTGCCCAGAACATCGCTTCCGAGTTCACCCGCTGCGCGCGCCCGTTCGAGCGTGGCCTCGTGCGGCATGCGACCGGTGAGGATCTCGTACAGGATCGCGCCCAGCGAATAGACGTCGCTGCGATCGTCCAGGTCTTCGATCGCACCCCGGGCTTGCTCGGGCGACATGTACGCCGGCGTTCCGACGACGACGGCCTCGCTCTGCGTGCCGCGCAACCACGCCAAGCCCCAGTCCATGACGTAGGCCTCGCCGAACGGACCGACCATGATGTTGGCCGGCTTCAGGTCGCGGTGAAGCACACCGCGCGAGTGCGCGAACGCGACCGTCTCGCAGACCTTGAGCAGGACCGAGAGCACGCGCGTGAGCGTCCACCCGAGACGGCCCGAGTTCACGAGCTCGATCACCCGCTCGAGCGTCTGCCCGCGAACGAGCGCCATCGTGAAGTACACGGTCCCGCTGGACGTGCGCGCCACCTCGTGGACGGGCACGATGCCCGGGTGATCGAGTTGGCTGGTGGTGCGCGCCTCGTCGAAGAAGCGTGCGAGCTTGCGCTCGTAGGCCTCCCGCGCACGTGCACCGAGTTCGACGCGCGGCGCATCGACGATCTTCATCGCGAGCTCGCGTTCCAGGTCGCGATCCCAAACACGCAGGATGCGCCCCATGCCGCCCCGACCGATCTCTTCACGCACTCGATAACGCGGACCGGAGCGCCGCCCCAGGCGCGGACGACGATGTTGCGGGCCCTCGTCGGTTGCGCCGCGAGAACCTTCCTCTCGAGCCTCCTTCGAAGCGAAGGCTCTCTTTTGCTTGCCTTCGTCGGCTTGCATGGCGGATGGCCGTCGGTTCCTGCCGCGCACGGGTGGCGCGATCCGATCCCTGGATCCTCCGAGTCCTGGAATCCCGAGCGTCCATTGGGGCATTCCCGCCCGGGCGAGGCAAGCGCGGCGCAGCGACGCAGGCAATCTCTCCCGGCGCCGAGATCCGGGCACGCGGGGGCCTGGGCCGCGCGATCCCCCGCCCAGGGGGAAGACCGGCGCTGGGAGCCGTCGTCACGGGCTTTCCAGGGCTTTTCGACGGTCCTCCGGGCGTGCGGAGGCCGCGGGCACAGCTTGCCTGGGGCACGTGCGGAGGGGTTCGAGGGTGCCGGGGTCGCGGCGCTGGCGTCGCACGAGCACGCCCAGGAGGGCTCTGCGACCCCTTGCCGAATCCGCGCTCCCCAGGGAAGGAGCGGTTCGATTTCTGCGCATGGAGCGACGGGAGGGTCCGAAAACGCTCGCGCGCGTTGGGCGCACCAACGCACGCAAACGTCGCACGGAAACGCCGCGCGCGGGTCAATCCGAGAGTCGCAGGGTCGGGCGGTCCCAGCCCCAGACGAGTGAATGCGCCCGGGCCGGTGAGCCGCCGTCGCGCGCCGGGCCGCGGGCCACGACCTCGTAGGCCGCTTCGGCGTCCAGGCCGGCGATGCGGAAGCGTCCCAGTTCGTCGGTGACGACCGACGTGACGTCGCCGAAGCGTTTGAGCGCGACCTCGGCCCCGGCGACGGCGCCCGTGGCGTCGTGCACCTCGCCGATCAGAACCAGCGCTTCGACCGGCAGGGCCAGGACCAGGTCGCGCCGCGCTTCGCCGGGGACGAGCTCGAGCTCGCGCTCCAGCAAAGCGTCGCGGTCGCGGCGCACGCGCAGCGTCCAGGCGTCCGCGGTCAAGCCGTCGATCACGAAGGTGCCCGCGCCATCGGTGCGGGTTGCGAGCGTGCGACTCTCGAAGCGGACCCCTGCGTCAAGGCCGTCGCTGGAGTGGGCCGACGCCTCGTCGGTGGCTCGCAGCTCCAGTTCGACGGCGATGTCGACGACGGGCCGCCCTTCGCCGTCGATGACGACGCCGACGACCGACGTCTCGGGTTCCAGCTGCAGCGTGCCGACTTCGACGACGTGGAACTCGACCACGTCCGGGAAGGCCGGGACTTCGAGCGCGAGGCGCGCGAAGCCCGTTGCCTCGACGAACAGCGCATGCGACACGTCGCTGCGCAGGCCTTCGATCCGAAACGAGCCGTCGCGGGCGACGCGCACGCTCGCCGCGTCGAGCGAAGCGACGTCGGGCAGCACGTGGACGTAGCCCTCTGCGCGCACGTCGGCGACGACGGGGGGCGCACCCGTGGACGACGCGAGCCGGCCGGTTACGGCCAGCTCGGGCACGAGCACCAGCTCGAGCCAGGGCGCGTCCGTTCCGCGCAGCGGGGCCTCGCCCGCGGCGCGCGGCGCGAGCTCCCAGCTGCCGTCTTCGTCCACGTCGAGGTAGCGGACGGTCGCGCCGAAACCGTCGGCCGTCACGCGCACCTGTTGAAGCAGCTCCCCGGCGGGGAAGCGCGGGTGCAGGAACGTGCCGTCCGTCGCCGTGTGCACGACATCGCGTTCGGCATGGGTCCAGAAGGAGATCGCGGCCCCGGCGACCGGTCGGCCGGCCGGGTCGAGCACGCGTCCGCCGACGGGGGCAGCAGGGGCGAGCACGAGCTCGAGCTCGCCCGTTTCGCCGGGTGCGAGGGTCAGAAGCGTGGGCGCACCCGTCGACGCTTCGGTCCAGGCGATCGCGCGGAGTTCGCCGGCTCCGACCTGCGCCCGAAAGTTACCGTCCGTGTCGGTGCGGACCAGGAGGAGCTCGGGCGGCGCCTCGAACGGGGCTCCCGCGCGCCAAACCGACAGCTCGACGCTGGCACGCTTCGCTGGTCGAGCACCGAGCGTCGTGCGCACGCGTCCGACGACGGTTGCCAGCGACGCTTGCAAGCGGCGTGGCGAGTCGACCGACCCTGCCAGCGCGGGTGCCCCGGCGCGTTCGGTCGCTTCTTCGTCGGGAGCGACCGCGACGCGCGCGGAGGTCTCGGGCGTGGGCGGCTCATCGCGTGCGACGAGGAGCCCGGGCGCTCCCTCCATGGGGAGCCTTCGTGGTGGAGGTTCGTCGAGCTTGGCTGACGCCGGTCCGTTCACGTCGCTTCGTTCGGGTCGCCGTTCGCTGAAACTCGCGACGGCGACCAGGACGAGCACGACGACGAACAAGGCCTCGACTCGAACGAGCTGACGCAGGAGAGAAAGGGGATTTGGAGGCTCCTCAGGGCGAGGAGCGGCTTCTCGATTCACGTTCATCGCGCACTCCTCACAGCTCCGTGGGCTGCGTCGAGGTCTGGATCTTTCGCCAGCCGTTCTTGGGGTTCACGATCCACCCCGATGACGTGTTCACGATGTCGCCCCGTCGAAAGACCACGATCTTCGGCTTGCCGTTGGATGTGGTCGTGGCCGTGCAGCCCGATGCGTTGTGGCACTGGTGCTGCTCGGCGTGCGTCGTCAAGCCCATGGTTGCGATGACAGCGATCGCGACGATCAAGCGGATGATCTTCATGATGTCCTGTCTCCTTTGTCCCTGTAGGGACGCTGCGGGCTCCGAGCCCGGATGGCGGGCTCGTCCCTACGAGAGGACAGTCACGTTCAGATCGCGGTTCGAGCCTCTCGGGGACGGGCTCGCACAGGCTCGGATTTCAAGGAACGGTCGGCCGACGGGGATCGGCCACCTCCTCTATCCGCCACTTTTCCGGCAGAACTTGAGGCGGATCTCGGCCGCCGGCCGAGCGGGTCTCCGGAGTGGGCCGGAAACCCTCGAAAAGGGCGTTCGAGGGTCTCCGCCGCTCGCAGCCTGATGGAAAGTGCTTCGGATGCGATGCATGTGACCGGGAGGCCCGGCGGGTGCGCGAGAACGCAGGCGAAGCGGTCGATTCGGCGAGGCTTTCGTGTGCCGGCCGGGCTTTCCGGACGCGTGCAGCGCGCCGGATGACCTTTCATCAGGCTGCTAGGATCGGGCGATGCGGGGACGACTCGAAGCGGAGCTCGCGGGGGACGCGGGTGCGGGGGAGACGACCGTCGTCTACCTCCCGGGCATCGACGGTACGGGCGAGTTCCTGCTCGCGACGGCAGCGCGCCTGGCCGAGCGCTTCCGACTCATCCGTCTGCGTTACCGCCACGTCGCCGCGCCGTACACCCAGGAGCCCTACGCCGGTCTCGCGCAGAGCGTCCTGGCGCGCCTCGACGAGCTGGATCGTGAGCGCGTCGTCCTCCTGTCCGAGTCCTTCGGAGGCGCCGTGGCCCTGCGGCTCGCGCTCGACGCGCCGCAACGTGTCAACGCCGTCTGCCTCGTGAACTCCTTCGCGCGCTTCGAGCCGCACTGGAAGATCGCGCTGGCCGCGCGCCTGGGGTCGCTCGTTCCCGACTTTGCCTTCCGAGCCGTACGGCGCCGCTTTGTCGAGTTCGGTCTCCTGCGTCCGCGCCGCGCTCCGGACGTGGCCAAGGCCTTGCTCGCGATCGACTCCCACTTCGACGCCGGCTACCGGATCCGACTCGCGATGATCCGCGCTCTCGATCTCTTGCCCGAGCTCTCGCAGCTCGAGGTCCCGCTCACGCTCTTTGCCGCCGACCACGACCGCGTCGTCCGCTCGCTCCCGGCCGCACGCGCGATCGCGGCGCGCGTCCCCCACGCGCGGATCGAACGCCTCGAAGGCTACGGACACATGGCGCTCGGCTTCGACGACGCCTGGCCCGATCGAATCGCGGCGGCGCTAGTGGAGTGACGCGAGTCTCCACGAAGACGCGTCGTCGCTTCGCCTTGCCACGAACGCAAAGTCACCAAACACGGGAAGCGAATGATTGCGCCACCCCACTGAAGCTCGCTGAACAAGTCATTCGGGTGCCAGGGCGCACCACCGAAGATGAGGACGTCGTCCTAGCGTGAAGCCTTCGCTTCGGCGGCACGTTGCTCTCCCGAGAGCAGGAGCGCTCGTGCTTCGTCGGCGAAGGGGCCTGTAGGGTGCTCGTGCAGGAAGGCGTCGAGGGCCTTCTTGAACTTGCGCTCGTCCCGGTCGTCGCGCAGGGGATAGAGCGGCGGACGCGCTCCGATCAGCTTGCGCCACTCGCGCGCGTGGTCGAGGGCGGCGTCGAAGGCCTCGTCGCTCTTGGCCAGCGCGTCGATGCGAGCCGAGGCTTCCTTGGGTTCTTTGCCCTTGGGAAAGCCGCGTTCGAGGGCGTCCATGAGCTCGAGCGAGGCCAGCGCGTCTTCCGCATCGAGAGCGGCATCCAAGGCGTTCGTGAGCTCGACGCGTCGGGCTTCGACCCGCGCAACGAGCCAGGCCGCGTCGGCCGCGAGCGCCTGGGCTTCGTCGCCCTTCTTGCGCGCGAACTTGCGCTGCAGCTTCTCGGCCACCTGCCGGGCCGCGTCGGCTTCCCCCGTGGCGTACAGGCCCGCCGCGGCTGCGAGCGCCGGGTTCAGTTCGCGATCCAGGACGCGCCCACCGGGATCGGAGAGGGCTCCTTGCAGGGCCTCCAGGAACTCCTCTTCCTTCGTCGACGGATCCCCGCGCCAGACCAGCTCGCCGTTGCGACCGATCACGAACATGTAGGTGAACGGATTCTCCAGGCTGACATAGGGAGAGGTCATGCCGCCCGGGTTCGCGAGGGCGACCGGTTGCTGCATCCCGGCTTCGTGGATCACGCGCTTCGTCTCATCGGGCATGGCCGGAGTCGTGATCGACAGCACCTCGAGCCCGCGCTCGGCATTCGCCGCCAGCAGGTCAACCGACAGCGGGATGCCCTTGCGCAAGCAGGACGAGCAGTTCCAGGCGAAGGTGTGGAGGATCACGACCTTGCCCTTCGAATCCGCGAGCGCCCCGCCCTTGGCTCCCAACCACGAGCGCAGTCCATGGGGCGGGGCGAGCTCCCCGACGATCGCCTCGGGGACCTCCTGGACAGGTGCCGAGGCGAGCATGGCCGTCATGAGCAAGACCCTCATCGAAGATCTCCGTAGTCCGAGAACGCGGTGGATG
>JAJDEW010000074.1 GCA_029259595.1 Planctomycetota bacterium
TCCTTCGTCGCTGGTCCTGGATCCGAGGTCGGTGACGGGGGCCGCGGAGCGCAGGCCCGCCGCAGGCGGGCCGTAGCGCAGCCTCGGAGCCGCAGGCTCCGTGCTTGTGCCGTTGCGCGGCGCAGCCGCGCAATCAGGCACAGGCGCGCGACGCAGTGCGCGCCGCGTCCTGAGGTGGTTGGGGCTCGCGGCTGCCCGAGCCGGAGGCCTTCGGGTTGCGTCCCTCGCGGGGAGGATCGAATCGTCCTTGCGCGACCCCGTCTCATCGCGCAAAGCGATTGCGAGCGAAGCGAGCGAGTCCGTCGACCACGCCGGAGCGCACGTCCATCGGCCACCTCGTCGACCGTCGTTCGGTCCATGGCGGTGGAATCGACCTTGGAACTCCCCGAGACGCCTCGCTCGCTTCGCTCGCAATCGCTGAGCGCCATGAACGCGCTTCCGCCAGCACGGGACGGGACCGGCCGCGAGGGTCGCAACCCGAAGGCCCCCATACGGTCAGCCGTGGGCCGAACGACTCAGGACGCGGCCCACACATCGTCGTGCGCCAGTGACAGATATCCCCGCAGGCGCCCCGCAACGCCACGACACGGAGCCAGCGGCACCGAGGCAAACGCCCCCCAGCGCCGCGCCACGGCACCAGCACGGAGCCTGCGGCTCCGAGGCTACGGCCCGCCTGCGGCGGGCCTTCGCGGCCTTCGTCATCGACCTTCGTCACGACCTCTCGAACGAATACCGGCGTCATCACAGGTCCCTGGTCCTGATCCGAAGACGATGATGTTGGCCCCGGAGCGCGGGCCCGCCCTACTCCCCCGCCAACGCCACCAGCCGGTCCCCTTGCGCGGTCCGTTTCACCGCGTAGACCTCGAGCGGCGCTCCCGGGGTCAGGTCCTCGCGCGCCAGCAGGGCGGCGAAGGACGTGCGTTCGCCTTCGGGTCCGTAGGTCGGCGTGACCGTTCGCACCGTTCCGCCGACCGCGAGGGCCACTCGTTCGGGCACAGGCGCTCCCCGGACCTCGCCCAGCACGAGCCCCGGATAGATCGCTCCTTCCCCATTCCAATCCTTCAGGGCCTCCGCTCCGCGCAGGTGCACGCGTGGGCCGTCGGGTGCGGCGCTGTCCACGGGAAGCGTGTTGGTGCGCTTTCCGACGAACGGGTGGGCTCCACCGAGCTGCCAGATCTCCGTCCAGTGCGGTGCATCGCCGAACAGGGCGCGCTTGTAGTCCAGGGCCGGCCACAGGGTCGGGAAGCTCCCGTCCACCACCACGGATCCGCCGCCCTTGTTGTGCATCTCCTTCGTGTCCTTCCGCGGCCCCGCGGCGAAGACCGAGCGCCCGTCCGTTTCCCAGGGCAACTCGATCTCCAGGAGATCGGCGATCGTCGGCAGGATGTCGATCGACTCGACGTTCGAAGCGTCCACCACGCCCGCGGCCTGGCCCGGCAGCTTCACGAAGAGCGGCACGTGCAGGAGGTCCCGCGTGCGCTCCTCGGTCGAGATCTCGCGCGACAGGCCGCGGAGGCTGCAGCCGTGGTCGGAGGTCACGATCACGAGCGAGCGGTCCCAGGTGCCGAGCTCCTGCATGCGGTCGATCAGATCGCCCAGGAGGACGTCCACGAAGCCCAGTTGCAGGATGTGGCGCTGGAAGCCCAGGTCGAGCAGGTGGTCGTGTTTGGACCAGTCGTTCAGGCCCACCTCGCGGATGAAGCGCGTATCGATCTTGTGGCCGGATGGCACGTACTCCCACGGAACGTGCGGCAGCATCAAGTGCAGGAACGAGAGCGTCGGACGCTCGTCGTCATCGAACACGTCGACGAAGCGCCGGAAGTTGTCGGCGCGGAGCGTCTCGCCGGCCTCGAGCGGCGTTCCACCGCCCAGGCCGAACGCGCCCCAGTTCTCGGTCACCGACGGCAGGATCTTCGCCCACTCCTTCGGCAGAACGACGTGCCCGACGACGTAGCGCGTGTCGTCCACGAGGGCGCTCAGGCGCGTGAGGAGGTCGTGCTGCGGCCGCTCGACGTCGAGCAATTCCGGTGGACAGAGCTGGGTGATGCGTTCGTGCACCGCCATCCGGTGCGAGCCGCCGAGCAGCGTGAAGAGGTTTTGCGGATGATCCTCGACGCGCGGCAGGAGCCGGTGATCGCGAACGAGCCGCCCCGTGAGGATCGATGGCAACGCGAGCAACGTCCGCTTGTAGCAGGCGCTCGCGTTCTTGAACCAGGTGCTGGTTGCGGCGAGCCGTGCGAAGTTCGGGAAGAGCTCGGAATCGACCTCGTCCACGGTCCGCATCAGGGTCGAAACCGGCAGTTGATCGAAGACGACGAGGACGACGCTGGTCCGTGCGCGAGCATCCGCCCTGCCCGTGCCGAAGGTCTCGACCGGTGCACCCTCCGGCTTCCAGGCGATGTCCGCGATGCCCGGCCGCGCCAGGAACAGCGCGGCGAAGACGAGCGGTGCCGGCCCCGAGAGGGTCAAGAGCTGGCGCAGAGGTTCGGTGGTGGCGTAGGCGCGGGCCACCAGAGCCCCGGCGGCGATCGCCCCGAAGAATCCCGGCCAGGGCCCGATCGAACGCGCGAGCCAGGGGAAGAGCAGCAAGGCGATCAAGAAGCAGACGAAGCCGAGGTGGGCCCAGCGGGCGCTCCTCGCGTTCACGCGCGCCAGAACGAGCGGCACGAGGAGCAAGGGCAGCGGCACCACGAGGATGAGGCCGAGCGTGAAGATCCACAGGTCCGCCGCCTGCGCACCCCGCGTCAGGAAGAAGCCGGGCTCCCGCCCGAGCACGTCGAACAGGGGCTGCGCCAGGGCGAAGCCGAACAGGACCAGGAGGTGCAGGCACGCGCTCGGACTACCGGGGTGCCAGGTCCGGGACGCGGGGCGGGAGGCAGGGTCGGGTGTCGTCATGGCGCGGCCGGTTGCTCGGCCGCGGGAGGATATCGAACGGACGCCCGGCCGGGGATCTCGCAGCGGGTCCTCGTGCCCGCCGAAAAGGGATCCACGCTCCCGGGGGACGTGTGTAGACTGTGCGGCCCCCTACAAGCCCGTTGAACACGTCCTTCGGCGCCAGGGCGCCGGCATCCAAGGCGCTTGATCAACGCACTCCTCGGGGCGATCTTTCGAAGCATGGCACGCGATTCCGACGACCGACGGCCCCTCCGTCTCGATGAGGGCGTCCGCCTCGCGGCGGTCGTCTCGACGTATCACCATGAGCTCACCGGCACGATGGCGGCTTCCGCCCGCGCCACCCTGCTCGCGGCCGGCCTGGCGGAAACGAACTGGCTCGAGGTGCTCGTCCCCGGCGCCTTCGAACTGCCGCTCGTCGCGCAGACCCTGCTCGATCGCCGTGACCTCGATGCCGTCCTGTGCTTCGGCCTCGTCTTAAAGGGCGAGACAGAGCACGACCGCTACATCTCCCAGGCCGTCGCCCAGGCCCTGATGCAGCTCGGCCTCGCATCGCAAAAGCCCTGTCTCTTCGGCCTGCTCACCTGCCCCACCTTGGCTCATGCCGAAGCGCGCGCGCGCGTGGAAGCCGAAGGAGGCCTCGACAAGGGGGCCGAGGTCGCGCGAGCCGCGATCGGAACGCTGACCGCCCTCAGAAACGCCCGTCGAGAGCTCGGAACCGCCGAGATCAGCTCGTGAAGAAACGTACGCGCGCACGGGAGCTGGCCCTCCAGTTCCTCTATCAGCTCGACCTGCGGGGTTTCGACTTCCTGGACGAGGCCGGGGCCTTCCTCCGCGACGAGGAATCCGACAAGGGCACTCGCGACTTCGCCCTGCGGATCGTGAACGGCTCCGCCGAACACCGCGACGAGATCGACGACATCATCCGTTCGGTCGCGCAGAACTGGGACATCGAGCGCATGGCGGTCATCGACCGCAACGTCCTGCGAATGGCGACGTTCGAGCTGCTTTACTGCGAGGACGTGCCACCGAAGGTCTCGATCAACGAGGCGATCGAGCTCGGCAAGCGCTATTCGACCCAGAACTCGGGCGGCTTCATCAACGGCGTGCTCGACAAGATCAAGGACATCGACCGCAACGGTGCGGCGCCGGGGACGTTCACCCGTCCCGACGCCGTGGACACGGGCTCCTCGGAAGAGGTCGGCGCCGAACTCTGACTGTCGACACGAGGTCACGTTGCAAAGCACCCTCGACACCGGAAGACGCCACCTTGGGTGCGAGGGCGCGCAAGACAAGCTGCGGACTTTCTAGCAGCCTGATGAAGAAGTGCTTCGGATGCGATGCATGTGACCGGGAGGCCCGGCAGGTGCGTGAGA
Organism: Planctomycetota bacterium; assembly: GCA_029259595.1. Lineage (GTDB taxonomy): Bacteria > Planctomycetota > UBA1135 > UBA1135 > OFTM43. Next base: position 4,269 of record JAJDEW010000074.1, read on the forward strand.
ACGCAGGCGAATCGGTAGATTCGGCGAGGCTCTCGTGTGCCGGCCGGGCTTTCCGGACGCATGCAGCGCGCCGGATGACTTCTTCATCAGGCTGCTAGCCCCCTGTCAGGTAGAACGGCATCCATGGGCCTTTTCGATCGACTCAAGAACCGCCTGACCCGGACGCGCTCCGCGCTCTCCGATGGCATCGCGGGCCTCTTTTCCGGCGGGCGTGCGATGGACGACACGCTGCTCGCGGAGCTCGAGGAGCTGCTGTACACGTCGGACCTCGGGTTGCTCGCGACCGAGATCGTCGAGGACCTCTCCCGCCGCCACCGGCGCGGCGAGGTCCGGGGCGAGGACGACGTGCGTGCTTCGCTGCGAGCCACGCTACTCGACCGCTTGCCCGCCAAGGAGGAGTGCGGTGAGATCACCCTCGACGCGTCCCCGACGGTCATCCTCGTCGTCGGTGTCAACGGCTCGGGCAAGACGACCTCGATCGCGAAGCTGGCGCACCGCTTCCACACGCAGGGCCGGCAGGTGCTCGTCGGAGCTTGCGACACGTTCCGTGCGGCCGCGGCCGATCAGCTCGAGATCTGGGCCGACCGCAGCGACGTCCAGATCGTGCGCAAGGACGAAGGCGCCGATCCCGCCGCGGTCGCCTTCGAAGCACTGGAGACGGCCGACGTACTGGGCTACGACATCGTGCTGCTCGACACGGCCGGCCGCCTGCACACCCAAAAAAACCTGATGGACGAGCTGAAGAAGATCCATCGCGTGCTCGGCAAGAAGAAGGAAGGTGCGCCCCACGAGGTCTGGCTCGTCATCGACGGCACGAACGGCCAGAACGCGATCCAGCAGGCCAAGCTCTTCACCGCCGCCGTCGAGGTGACCGGTGTCATCGTGGCCAAGCTCGACGGCACGGCCAAGGGCGGCGCCGTCTTCGCCATCACGCACGAGCTCGGACTGCCCGTGCGCTACATCGGCACCGGCGAGTCGCTGGAGCTCTTGGAGCCTTTCGACCCCGAAGCCTTCGTCGACGCGGTGCTCGCGACGGACTAACGCGCGGTCATCGTCGTCCCCTCGCCCATGCCCGCGGAGACCCACGTCCAGCTCCCCTCCGAAGGAGTCCCCACCGACGGTCGGTGGCTCCTGGGAGTCCTCTTCCTCGCTCCGCTCGCGCTGCTCGCCTGGCCGGGACCGGGAGCGCTCTTGGCCGCCGATCCCTTTCCGCACCTGGCGGGGACGGCCTGGGCCGCGCTGGCGAGCGTGCCGGCGGCCGTGGTCCTCTTGGTGCGTGTCCGGGGTGCTTTGCCCTTCGCGACGCTGTTGGCCTTCGCGTGGCTCGCTGCGCTCCTCGTCCTCCAGGCGAGCGGAGTCACGACCGACGTCCTGGAAGCGCACCGCGCGCTGTTCCAGGCGACGATCCTCGTCTTTGCCTTCGTCGCCGGCTCACGCCTCGGACGCACGGAACTCAGGCTCTTCGAGTGCGGCCTCATGATCGCGAGCCTGGCCTGGACCGTGCAGGCCTTCCTCGACCAATGGACCGGGGTGTCGCCGGGCGCGGGCGTACTCGGTGACTCGGGCTCGCTGTCGCAGGCGGCCCTTCCGGGAGCCCTGGTCGGGGCACTCTTTTTCGCGCGTGGCAGCGGCGGCGTGCGCGCTCTGGGCCTCACGACGTTCATCCTGTTCGCGCTGCACGCCTTGCAGGTCCCGGTTCTGGCGGGAGCCGTCGCCGCGCTCCTCGCGCTCGGCAGTGCGCTCGTGCTCGAGAGCGGTGCGACGCGACGGCGCTGCGCGCTCGTCTTCGGCGCCCTGCTCCTCGGCCTGTTCACACTCGCGACCGGCCTGGTCCATTCCAGCGGCGGTTCCGCGCCGAACGCGACCGACGGCCTGGACCGTGTGGAGCCTGAAGCGGCCACAGGGGTAGCGAGCACGACCGACGCGACTCGCCGGTCGCCCTTCGGGGGCTTCGAGGTCCGCGCGCGGATCTGGTCGCGCATCCCCGCTCTGATCGCGGCTCGTCCTGGAGGCATCGGCCCGGGGCAGTTCCAGGCGAGCTTTCCGCCCTTTCGCGATCCACGCGAGATCCAGCTCTCGCGGCAGGGCGTCTGCAACGACTTCGAGACCGAGGTCGAGCACGCGCACAACGACTGGCTGGGTGGACTGGCCGAAGGAGGGGCCCCGGGCGGGCTCTTGTGGTTCGCGCTGCTGGCCTGGATCGGCGCCCGCGCCTGGCGCCGGCTCGCCGGCGGGACGATCGAAGTCGCCGCCGCCGCGCTCGCCGTCCTCGGCCTGCTCTGGAACGCCGCGCTCCATTCCGCCGTGCTCGTTCACCCCACGAACGGACTCGTCTTCGGCCTGCTCGCGGGCGTCCTCTTCCAGGGCGGGCGAGCGCTGCGCGCCATCCCCGCCGCGCTCGGCGTGCGCCTCGCGGCGCTCGGCCTGGTCGTCGTCGCGGTGCTCGCCTGGCCGCTCACCACGCACGGCCGCGCGCTGACCACTTACGTCGGCGCGCTCGCGCGCCTCGACCGCGAGCCGAACGCGAGCGAGGCCCGGCGGGAGAGCCTCGCGCGCACGGCCCGGGAGAGCCTCGCGCGCGCTCTGGTCGCCGCGCCCGCCTCGGTGCCGGCCAGAAAGCAGTCCGCGCGCCTCACGAACGAGCTCGAGCCTTGGTTCGAACTCCTGGATCTGCGCCCGTGGGCGGCCGACGTCCACGATCAGCTCGCGACGCTGGCCGCCCGCCGCGGGCAGGACGAGCTGGCGCGCGAACACTGGGAGACGTCGCTTTCACTCTCCGCCGACCACCCGCGACTCCTGCGCAACCTGGCCCGACTCGCCGCCTGGAGCGAGCGGCCGAGCGAGGCCGCAACGTGGATCGCACGCCTGGAGGCCAACGGTTGCCTGCAGGCGAACTGGTTGCGTGAGCTCGGTGCGAGCCTGGCGTTGGCGGGCCGACGCGACGCCGCCCTCGACGCCTTCACACGCGCCGATCCGGAGCTCGCTGGAGGCCCGGAAGCGCTCTTCGCCGCCTCGGGCGCGGCCCGCGAGGCCGGTGACAAGCGCGTCGCCGACGCCTTGCGCTCGCTCGCCCACCAGGGCTGGGCGCGTCGCCACGCGGCCGCGGGCGACTTCGCGACCGCGGTCCGCAGCTACCGCCAGGCCCTCGCACCGACCCTCGTGGCCAAGTCCAGCGGCAGCCCCGCGATCCGCCTCGAGAAGGCTGCCGCCGAGTGGCGCGCCGGCCTGCCCGACGAAGCCGCGCGGACCTTGCGCGAGGGCGGCGGCGCGAGCGTGCTCGAAGCCGACAACGGCGGCCTCGACTGGGTGCGCTCCTGCTTTTCCGAACTCTCGGCGCTCGCGGCAAGACGCTGATCCGCACCCGGCGCGAGGTCGCGCGACGCCGGCTCGCGCGGTCGGGGTCAGTCCGTGATGCGCACGTCTTGAGTCACGGCCAGGCTGGGAAAGTGCTGCAGGATCGAGTGGTCGAAACCACCCGGGATCAAGGACAGGCCGAACCTGGCTCGGCCCGGCTGGATCGTGCTGTCGCCCAGGACCCTCTGGACGGGAACCACCTGTCCGTCGAGCTTGAAGCAGACCTGTCCGGGGCCGTCGTACGCGACCTCGATCTCGTGCCGGGCTCCCGGCTGGACGACGTAGACGGCGTCCGCGGTGAAGTACAGCTCCTTGCCCTTGGCTCGCTCGTCGCAGGCTTCCAGCGAGAGCACTCCCGCGAAGGTGCAGGGTCGTGAGAGCGAAGAGCGCAGCGCGAAGCGAAGGCTGCCCGAGTCACGAATGGACGACTCGCCACCCTCGAAGAAGCCCGTGGCCCGCCCGTCCAGGATTTCGATACCTCCGACCGTTTCTTGAATCCAATCCGCGGCGGAGCCCTTGATGGCCGAGACGTTGAGGATCTGGTCCGCACCCGAGGTAGACGTCACGTCCAGGCCGACGCTCCCGAGCAAGCGCCGGATCTCGCCTGGCGTATAGAACTCGAGTGGATACTCCTCGTCCATCCCCACGACGCGCTGGAACTCGGCCAGGCCCTTGTCGCTCGAGATGTTCTCGACCTGGATCAGAACCATGCCGCCAGGCTTCAAGACTCGGCTCATCTCCCGCATGTAGCGGTAGGCGTTGCGCTTGTCGACGTGAATCAAGCACAGCATCGAGTAGACGAAGTCGACGGATCCGTCCTCGATGCCCGGCAGGTTGGCGCCATACGTCTGGACGAGCCTGGCGTTCGGCACGCCTTCGAGGTACGCGGCTCCCTCCTTCAGCATCTTCTCCGAGATGTCGACGCCGATGATCTCGCGGACATGCGGAGCCAGCGGTCGCATGACCCGGCCGATCCCGCAGCCGATGTCGACGACCGTCATCGATGGATTCACGAAAGACGCGAGAAAGTGGGCGTCCGAGCGCCCGGCCGCATCGAAGGCCTCGTCGCGCGTCGCCTCATCGCGGACGCCTTCCGAGTCCAGAATGGCTCGATGAATGTCCCAATCGGCCGAGCCGTCCCAAAAGGCACGGGCTTTGTCGAGACGCTGATTCGCTGCTTCTTGCATCGTGGGTTCCTGCTCCGTTGCACTCAGTCTCGAAGGGGCGCGCCCTGCCGTCAACCGGAGAAACCGCCGACGTCTCTCGGCGACGCCGTTTCGTTCGTGTGGTGCCCCTCCGAGTCCGCCAGTCGTCCGTTCAGGCGCCCGAGCGACCCGGGAGGCCACGATCCCTTCGAAAGGACATCAAGGGCCCGGCGAACCGGGACCGATGAGCGTTCGTGCAAATCGTCGCGCCTGAATCCTCAGACCGCGCCGCGTCGGGCGCCTGGAGCGTACGACGCGTCCTGTTCGTCCTGCTCGCCTGGGATGCCTTGCTCTTGCTCGGACACGCCCTCCTGCAGTTTTCCTGGCGCCTGCGGTACGCCGCGCCGGAGCTGAAGCAGATCTTCCGCGTCTCGAGTGAAGACAGCCTGGTCACCTGGACCAGCGTCGTGACCATGAGCGCGCTGGGGGTGGCCGTCTTCGTGCACGGCGTGCGCGAACGTTCCTTCGCCCTGCGCGCTGCCGGCGTCTGGTTCTTGTTCCTGTCGCTGGACGACGAGGCTCAGCTGCACGAACGCTTCGGACGTCTCCTGGGCGGTGGCGGCGTCACTTACGGTTGGGTCGTGTCGTTCCTGCCCGTCTACGCGCTCGTCGGAGTGCTCGTCTTCGCTCTGCTGTGGCGCGCAACACGAACGGAGCCGACCGCGCGCCGCGGTCTGGTGGCGGCCCACGGACTCTGGGCCCTCGCCGTGCTCCTCGAGATCCCCGAAAAGCACCTGATCCGCTCCAACGCGACCTGGAGCGGCCTCGAGCTGCAGCACGTCACCAAGTTCGCCGAAGAGGGCGCCGAACTGGTCGCACCGGCACTCCTGCTCGCGAGCGTGCTCAGCTTGCTCGAGCGAGCGCAATGGCGCCGCCTGAGCTCGGCCGAGGCCGGCTGGAGGCACGCGGACAGGGCCGACGCGGCCTGACGAGCCGGGCGTCACGTCGAAGCCGACGTCCGCTTCCGTTCGCGCAGCGCGAGAACGGTGCAGGCGCCGAGGCCCGACAAGCCCGCGAGCGACAGCCAGAAGCCGAGGCGCAGGGACAGGGGCTCGTAGCGGAAGACGACATCGTGCGTCCCGGCCGACAGGGCCACGCCGCGAAAGATCTGGTCGGCGAGCTCGAGCGGACGCTCCTCACCGTCGACCGTCACCGTCCAGCCGGGGAAGTACTGGTCGGTCAGGACCAGAAGGCCGTCGCCGTCGAGGCTCGCGGTCAGATGAACGGTGTTGTTCGTCCACTCCGGAACGCTGACGTCGGCTTGCGTGAAGGCCTGCTCGGGACGCCACGTGCCCGCAGAGCTCGCCACGCGCAGCGGATCCCAGTTCGCGGGTCCCGAGCGGAAGAGGTCGCCGAGCTCGTCGAGCGTGACGACCTCCGGGACGCAGAAGGCGCGCGGCAGGGGATCCGTCGCGCGGTAGATCCACGTCTCGGCGCGGCGCGGTCCGTCCGGGCTGGCGATGAGCTCCCAGCCAGCGTGCTCGAAGGGCGAGCGCATGACGAGCAGCGCGACGCCGTACAGGCGGAAGGCCGGATTCGCGAGGTCGACGCCGCGCGGGTTCCACGCGAGGAGCGGGTTCGCGCCGGGCAGGACGTTGAAGCGGTACTCGTTGAAGAGCGCCGGGTCCATCGCGTCGTAGCCGTCGAGATGGCGCAGGCCACGCACGAGCCCCATGTTCGCCTGCAGGACGCCGGCGTCGGAAAAATAGCGGTGCGGGCCGAGCTCGGCCGCGAGAACGGCCTCGGTCTCCGTGGGAGGAAAGACCCAGGCACGCGGCACCGACGGGTTGACCCCGTCCTCGAAGGCGAGCCCTTGCCAACCGGCCAGCACGACCGCGCCCCAGGCGAGCTTGCGTCGCGCGGGCACCACGCCCACGAAGAGCAAGCCGAGTGCGAGGAACGCCAGCGTCCCGGGCGAGCGCGTGATGCTGCGCGATACGCGCGACACACGCGCTTGGCGGGTGACGACGGGCAGGCCGTCGACGGAGAGCTCGAGCTCGAAGCGGTAGAGGCCGTTCGGAAGCAGGCTGGTCAGGAGGAACGGCGTCCGGAACCAGACGGCGTTCGGCGGCGCAGCGGCGACGGCGGCGGTCGCTTCGGTGCGGGCCGCGGCGGACGGGGTCCGCGCAAGCTCGAGCTTCACCTCGTAGACCGTATCGCCGTGCGGGCGCGGAAGCGGACGCCCGGCAGCATCGATGCGAACCGGCTTCACGAGCGCGAGGTCGAAGTTCACCTCCGGCGCGATCCAACCCTCGAAGCGCGAGTCCACGCCGTCGATCTCGAGCTCGGGCAGGAGGGCAAAGCGCAAGAGTTCGTGGGTCTCCGGTCCGGTCTCGACACCGGCCTCGAGCGCCTCGGTGCCCGGTTCGGCGTAGGCCGCGACCAGGAGCGGAATGAACAGCGCGCAGGCCGTGAGGCGCGCCGTGCGCGTCGCCGCTTGCAACCCCTCCCCCGCCAGGAGCCCGAGAAACAACGAACCGACCGCTGCGCACCTCACCGTCGCACCGAGTCCGACCATCGGCACGAAGCGATAGAGTTCGACCAACCCCGGCAGCTGGATGCTCAAGAGAAAGGCCGACACCCCGACCGCGATCACGAGCCGGCGACGGGGCAAGACGCGGCGCGGGGACAGGAGCGCGGCGACCGCGAGAACGAGCGCGACGAAGGCGATCCAGGGGCTCGCGACCTCGATGTAGTTCCACTCGCCGCGATAGCCGCCGAGCCCGTCGCCGGGCTTGCCGAGCCGATCCGGAACGAGCGCGAGCGCGGCGTGCAGGCCGAGTCCTTCTCGCACGAAGAAGACGGTCGCCGCCGCCACCGCGGCCGTCAGGCCGAGCAGCGCGGGGAGCCAGGCCCCGAGACGCCGTGGCGCGACGTCGGCCCGGAAGAAGCGCGTGGCCCAGGCCCCCAGCCCGAAGACGAGGGCCAGGAATCCGAGCGCCAGCGCGTCGACGCGCGCCCGATCGGCCTCCGCTTGGCGCACGATGCGCGCCGCCGAAAGCTGCAAGTACTCGTAGAGCGGAAGCAGCGAGGCCGACGCGATGAGCGTCCCCACGAACAGCGCCAGGAGCGCGCGCTGACCCGCGACGCGATCGGTGCGCAGGAGCGCGAGCGCCCACAGCCCGCCGGCGAGTCCGACGTAGAAGGCCGTCTCCGCGTGGCCGCCCAGGATCGCGAGCGCGAGAGCGACCGCCGCCCCCGTCGCCGCGCGCCAGGGCCGTGGCCCGCGGAGCGCCTCGAGCCCGAGGAGCATCCACGGCAGGAAGGGAGGCACGTGCCCGAGCGGATGGTTCAACCAGACGACAAGAAAGCCCGAGAAGCCGAAGGTCACCCCCGTCAGGGCCGCCGGCGCCGGCGCGAGCCCCAACCGACGCGCCAGCACATAGGCCCCGAGTAGGGCCAAGGCGTACCGCAGCCAGGCCCAACAGCCATAGCCCCAGTGAAACCAGTCGAGCCCTCCGAGCGCCTCGAGCGCGACCATCGAGAGCACCTGCGGATCGAAGGCTCCGGTCTGCGCGTTGGCGACCCCGGGTGCTCCGGCATAGATGAGCGGATTCCAGAAGGGCGGATCGCCCGCGCGCCAGCTGCGCGACACCCAACGGTGGAACGAATAGAAGAAGTTGGCCTGGTCCGAGAGGTCCTGGTTGAGCGCCCGGTCGTCGGGGCCGAGCCCGATCGCCGCCGACCAGGGCAGCTGCACCGCAGCGGTGTCGAGCGCGCTGTAGACGTGCGAATGCCCGAAGAGGACCTTGCGCACCGGCCAGGCCGCCAGAAGCAGGGCGCAGGCGCAGGCGAGCAGGAACTCGCGCCGGGAAAGGCTTTCCGCACGTTGTTCCACGAGAGGGGGATTCTGCCGGGCCATGCTCGGAGGCTCACGAGCATTCGACGCTTTTCGCCCCGGCCGTGCGAAGGTCGCAGCGCTGACGAGAGACAAGTGTGCTCGTGTGCGCACCCGGGCGCTGCCGACGATACGGTTTCGAGGCGGGCTTCGATCGCTCTTCGTCCGCCCCCGCTATCATCCGCCCCATGAGCGCCGCCCCCGCCCTGAGCGTCGTCTTGCCCGTCTTCGACGAGGCGCTCGTCCTGGAGGCCTCCCTGTCCGAGATCGAGGCCTACCTCGTGGGACTCGGGACGAGCTTCGAGATCGTCTGCGTCGACGACGGTTCGCGCGACGCTTCGCTCGAGATCCTGCGCCGCGTGGCCAGCGAGCGGGAGCATCTCGTGGTCGCGGCGCTGCCCGTGAACCGCGGCAAGGGCGCCGCGGTCCGCCAGGGGATGCTCCTGGCCCGGGGCAAGCGCATCGTGTTCATGGACGCGGACCTGTCGACGCCGCTCGACGAGCTCCCGGCCATCCTGGGGGCGCTCGACTCCGGCTATGACGTCGTGATCGGCAACCGGCGCGCGCCGGGGTCGAAGATCGACCGCCACCAGCCCTGGATCCGCGAGGTCCTGGGCAAGGGCTTCACCACCGTGACGCGACTCCTCCTGGCGCCCGGCGTGCACGACTTCACGTGTGGCTTCAAGGCCTTCCAGCACGAGGCGGCCCAGGAGATCTTTCGGCGCTCGTTGCTCGACGGGTGGGCCTTCGACGCCGAGCTGGTCGTCATCGCCCAAGAGCTCGGCTTCAAGCTGGCTCAGGTGCCGGTGCGCTGGAAGCACGAAGACGGGACCAAGGTGCGCGTCGGCAGCGCGGTCGTGGCGTCGTTGCTCGAGCTGCTGCGCGTACGCTGGAACCGGATGCGCGGGCGCTACCGGTGAGCGCGACGTGGCGTGACCTGCCCGGCGACCCGGGGCTCGAACGCACGTCGCTTGCGAACGAGAACGGTCCCTACGTCGGCGCTGAGCAGCGCACCGCCCTGCGGCGCTTCGCGACCGACCCCGCACTCGACCGACTCCTGGGCGAGCTCTACCGGGGCTTCGGACCGCAGCGCTGGTGGCCGGCCGAGACCCCGTTCGAGGTGATCGTCGGCGCCGTGCTGACCCAGAACACGTCCTGGCGCAACGTCGAGCTGGCGCTCGGCGAGCTGCGGCGCGCGCGACGGCTGACGCCGGCGCGCCTCCTGGCGGACTCGGAGGCGGCGCTCGAGCGCCGCATCCGTTCCTCGGGCACGTTTCGCGCCAAGGCAACCCGACTGCGTGCCGTGTCCGCCTGGTACCTCGAACGGGGCGGCCTGCGGCACCTGCGCAAGGCGCCGCTCGAAGCCCTGCGCCAGGATCTGCTCGGGGTTCACGGGGTCGGGCCGGAGACCGCGGATTCGATCCTGTGCTACGCGGCAGGGCGTCGAACGGCCGTGGTCGACGCCTACACGCGACGGATCCTCGGACGGCACGAGCTCGCCGATCCCACCGCACCGTACGATGCTCTGCGCACATGGCTCATGGAGCGACTCGTCCGGTCCCAGGCCGTCTTCGAGGAATTCCACGCCCTGTGCGTGCGCGCTGGCTACGACAACTGCAAGCCGCTCGCACGCTGCACGACTTGCCCAGCTCGCACGCCCGCCGCGCTCGCTTCCTGACTCCCCGACATGTTCAAGGATCACTCGCTCACGATCGTCATCCCCGCGCACAACGAGGAGCAGACGATTCGGGACGTCGTCGAGGAGTTTCGGGCCGTCGAGTGCGTGGATCGCGTGCTGGTCATCGAGAACAACTGCAAGGACGCGACCGCCGCACTGGCCCGCGACGCCGGGGCCGAGGTCGTGGCGGAGACCGCTCCCGGTTACGGCTGTGCGATCCGGGCCGGGCTGGATCACGCATTTGCCACGGGCGCGGACATCGTCGCGATCACGGAGGCGGATGGATCCTTCCGCGGCACGGACGTCTGGAAATTGCTTCACTACCTCGAGGACGGCCACATGGCGCTCGGGACGCGGACGACCCGCCAGATGGTCGAGCAGGGTGCCAACATGTACCGGCTCCTGCGCTGGGGCAACGTCGTGATGGCCAAGGTGCTCGAACTCTCCTGGTACCTGCCCCACGAGCCGCGCTTGACGGACGTCGGATGCACGTACCGCGCACTGTGGAAGGAAACCTGGGCCAAGATCGGCCCCGGAACGCGCGAAGCGGGCCCGTCCTTCTCGCCCGAAATGATCTGCGAGGCCTACCGGCAGGGCCTGCGGGTGATCGAGATCCCGGTCCACTACGGGGCCCGCCTGGGCGGGGAATCGAAGCACTCCAAGGGACTTTTCCAGGTTGCCCAAACAGGTCTCGGGATGTTCCGGACGATCATCCGGAAGCGCTTCGTGGGCTGAGCTCGCGATCCGAACGACCGGAGCGATGCTCCGGGGCTTCGGATTTTGTACGGTTTCGGTCAATCAAAGTACCGAAGAGGTGGTCGGCCCGTAACCGTCGCGTCACGAGACCGAGACCAACGGGAAGGACCGTTATGCTGACCACGCGAAACGACGATCGACCGACCAACCGAACCCAATCAGGGAACATGACGCATCACATTCTTGTCGTGGAGGACGAAGAGCCGCTCGCTTTCGGAATCCGTGACGCGCTGATCCATTCGGGTTACGAGGTCGATGTCGTGCACGACGGCGACGCGGCCCTCGATACCGTGAAAGACGGTCGCTTCGACCTCGTCGTCCTGGACCTCATGCTCCCGGGCAAGAGCGGCTTGGACGTCCTGCGCGAGCTGCGCGGACTTCAGCACGACGTGCGCGTCGTGGTGCTCACCGCCCTGGCCGAGGAGGCGGACCGCGTCCGCGGCTTCGAGCTCGGCGCGGACGACTACATCCCCAAGCCCTTTTCGCCGCGCGAACTGGTCGCGCGAGTGAACGCCCAGTTCCGTCGTAGGGAGATGGACACCGCTCCGCCCCCGACCCTGAATCTGCCCGAAGGCATCGTCGTCGACCTCGCTCGTCTCGAGGTGCACCGCGACGGCGAGACCATCCCGCTCACCCCCCGTGAAGGCGACATCCTCGAGTACCTCGTTCGCAACCGCAACCGGGTGGTGACGCGCGAGGACCTGCTCCTCGACGTCTGGCATTACCGCAACGCCAACGTCGAGACGCGGACGGTCGACATCCACATCGTCGGCTTGCGCCGCAAGGTCGAGCCCGATCCCTCGAAGCCCTCCCTGATCCAGACGGTTCGGGGCAAGGGTTATCGTTGGTACACCTGAGCACGGACCCGCCCCGGACCGCGCGCATGCCTTGCGAAGACTGAGGACGACCCGCACCTCCCTGGGGCTCTTCGGAGCCCTCCTGGTGATGCCGACCCTGGTCCTGGGGGCGTTGTACTGGCGCGAGCTGGTCAACGACTACGAAGCCCAGCTGGAGTCGATCCCGCAGGCCGCGCAGAGCGCGAAGGACCGGATCGTCGCCAGCATGGTCGAGCGCTTCCAGAAGCTGCTCGAGAGCGAGGCGCGCCGGCCGTTCACGCACTACGGTGAGATCTTCTCGCCCGAGGACGCGATCGGTAGCGACCTGGCGTTGACCGAATCGCCGCTGGTGAGCGAGGAGCGGCCGCGCGAGATCGAGGCCTGGTTCTCGTTCGAATTCGACTACGGCGAGACCGAGATCCACGTCCTGCAGGGCGACGCGGGCAAGGGTGAGAACCTGGCGCGCAAGGAGAACTACCTCAGCTCGGCGATCGCCGACTTCCGCAAGCGCTACCTGGGCGAAGGCTTGTACTCGCGCCTGACCGGCTTGCAGGGCGAGAAGACGACGACTTATCCGCTGGCGGCGGTGGCGGTGTTCCTCGGTTACAAGGAACAGGCGCAACAGACCTGCTTGAAGGCCTGCGCCTCGAAGATGGAGGGGCACGAGGTGCCCGTCAACGTCTTCGACTTCGAGCTCGACTTCTACCTTCAGGACGGCAAACGACCGCGCGCGATCGCGTCGCGCCGCATCTCCTTCCCCATCGAGGACGTGCCCGCCAACGTTCCCTGCCTGGCCTCGATCGAAGGCGAGGTCTTCACGATCATCCAGGGCTTCATCCTGCAGCCGGAGTGGCTCTTCAACGAGCTCCCGCAGCTCCAGGCGCGCCGCGTGCTGGCCGGCGCGGAAGAGCTCTTGACCCTCGGGCCCTCCTACGAGGACGCCACGCGCTCCGTCGCGACGATCAACCTGATCAGCGAGCTCGGCTTCGACACGGCGGAGCCCGAGGAGCGCTGGTATCGCCAGCTCGAGGTCGCCGTCGACCGCGAGGAGATCCGACGACGCTTCGAGAAGCAGTCGCAGCGCTTCCTGCTCGTCGCGTTCATGCTGGTCCTGACCCTCTCGACGGGGATGGTCTTCATGTACCGCAGCGTCAGCAAGGAGCTGGACCACGCGCACCGCATGCAGAACTTCGTGGCCGCGGTGACGCACGAACTCCGCACGCCCATCTCGACCATCCAGCTGCACGCGGAGATGTTGCTCGAGGGCTGGACCACGGACCCGGAGGTGGTGAAGACGTACCACGCTCGCATCCTGCGGGAGACGAAACGACTGTCGACGCTGGTCGAACGCGTGCTCGAAAAGAGCCGGCTCAAGGAGCGGACGACCGATCCCGTTCGCGCCAACCTGAGCGAGATCCTGCAGGAGCTCGAGCACGACCTCGTCGGCGTGGAGGAAGGCGGTCCGCGGGACGTGCGCTTCGAGCTCGAGCGCGACCTGCCCCCCGCCTGGCTCACGCCCGAGGCGGTCGTCGGCATCGCCACGAACCTGGTCGAGAACGCCCGCAAGTACGCTCCGGTCCCCGCCGGGGGTGAGCCGATCTGCGTTCGGACGCGCTCCCGGGAGGGCCACGTCTACATCGAAGTGGCGGATCGGGGTCCCGGAGTTCCCGCGGGGGAGCGCGATCGGATTTTCGAGGCCTTCTATCGCGTTGGTAGCGAAGCGACCCGCACGACCAAGGGCACGGGGCTCGGGTTGCATCTCGTTCAGCTCTTCGCGGAGTCGGTCGGGGCCCAAGCTCAGTATCTTCCGCGGGACGGTGGCGGCTCTATCTTCCAAGTCGCATTTAAGACGGCGGGGTAATTAGAGCTTCCCCAGCGGAGCGCAGGCGGGGTATGCTCCGCCTTCCCTCTCCCTGACATGGGCTGCGGGTCGCCGCCCTCCTCTGGCGACCGGACAGCCTCTCCATTCAAGTTCCGTCTCCCTTGGCGCCGATGCGGAATCACGCGGACTGAATCTCGGATCCAGTCTCCCCACCCAAGCGCCTTTTTCTCCCCCACCATGCACGTCGTCGTCCTCGGTGCCGGACTCGCTGGATTGGCGACCGCCTATGAGATCGCCAAGCGCGGGCATCGGGTCACGGTCGTGGAGAAGGAAGACTGGCTCGGCGGCATGGCGCGCAGCTGGAAGAAGGGGGAGTACTGGCTCGATCACGGGCCCCACCGCTTCCACAGCCGCGACGAGCAACTGATCGAGCACCTGTACGAGGTCCTGGACAAGAAGGTCGTGATCCGCGACCGCCTGTCCCGGATCTACATGCAGAAGAAGTTCTTCCACTACCCGCTCAAGGCGCAGAACGTGGTCCAGAACATGCCCAAGCTCCTGCTCGTGCGGGCGATCTGGGACTACATCTGGATCCGGCTCTACCAGGTCTTCCGTCCGATTCCCGACGACAACTTCGAGAACTGGACCACGAAGCGCTTCGGAAAGACGCTCTACAAGATGTTCTTCGGCACCTACACGCAGAAGGCGTGGAAGATGCCGTGCTCCGAGATCAGCGCCGACTGGGCCAGCCAGCGCATCAGCCAGGCCAACCTCTTCGACACCATCAAGAAGACGCTGTTCCCGCCCAAGGGCGGTGAGGTCCGCAGCCTCGTCAGCGAGTTCTGGTATCCGGCCGAGGGTGGCATCGGGCAGATCGGTCGCCAGTACGGCGCGAAGATCCGCGAGATGGGCGGGACGATCCACACGAACGCACCGCTCGAGAAGATCGAGATCAAGGACGGCAAGGCGCACCGCGTCACCTGGAAGCAGGACGGGGTCGAACACGGAGTCGAGTGTGACGTGATCGTCAACACGATCCCGTTGCCGCGCGTGCTCGAAGCCTTCGACCCGCCGATCGACACGCCGGTCAAGAAGGCCATCGGCGAGCTCGACTACAGCTGCATGCTCTTCGTGTACCTCGAGGTCGACAAGCCATCGATCTCGCCGGACCACTGGATCTACCTCCCCGAAGAGCACCTGACCATCCACCGGATCTCGGAGTTCAAGAACTTCAGCGACCACTCCGCTCCCGGCGACAAGACGGTGATCTGCTGCGAGATCACCTGCCGCGAGGGTGACGAGATCTGGAACACCTCCTACGAGGAAGCCGCCAAGATCGCCGAACGCGATCTCATCACGGTCGGCCTGCTCGAACCGGGAATCTCGCGGCCGATCGACCTCCATCGGATGAAGTACGCCTATCCGATCTACGACCTCGACTACAAAGAGCACTTGAACGTGCTCAAGAAGGCGGCCAAGGACGTGTCGAACTTCCACACGACCGGCCGGCAGGGGTTGTACCGCTACAACAACATGGATCACTCGATCGCCATGGGACGGCGCATCGCGAAGTCGATCATGAAGGGCATCGACGCGAAGGCGGACGAGGTCGCCGCCGGGAAGGAGTACTTCGGGTGATCGCGATTCCGGGGTTGTCCGGACGAATCCCCGAAAACGCGCTGCAACCCGTGGACTGCGGCTTCTGCGGCGGTGCAGAGCAGCGGCTCAAGTTCGAGGACGGTCCCTTCCGCGTCGTGACCTGCGCGACCTGTGGGTTGACCTACGTCACGCCGCGCCTGACCGACGCGAAGCTGATCGAAGAGGTCTACGACGAAGGCTACTGGTCGTCGGACGCGGCCAAGGTGCGCGGCTACACCGACTACCGCCAGGATCGCCCGCTCTACCTCAGGACCTACCGGCGCCGGATGCGCGTGGTCCGACGACACTTCCCGAAGGCCGGTCGCGTGCTGGACGTCGGTTGCGCGGCAGGCTACTTCCTGCGGGTCATGCAGGAGGAAGGCTGGGACGTCACGGGCCTCGAGCCGTCCGACGCGATCCGCCCGCAAGCGGAGGAGTTGCTCGGAGCACAGAACGTCAAGGCCGGTCTCCTCGGCCAGGTCGACCTCGCTCCCGGGAGCTTCGACCTGATCACCATGTGGGACGTGATCGAGCACATTCCCGATCCGGTCGCCGCCGTACGTGAGGTCGGCAAGCTGCTCGCCCCAGGAGGACGCTTCCTGATCGAGACCCAGAACGTCGACAGCCGCGCGGCCCGGCTCCTGGGCAAGCGTTGGCAACACTACAAGCACGCCGAGCACATCTACCACTTCAACCCGAAGACGCTGGCCGCCGTGCTCGCCAAGGCCGACTTCCACGTCCTCGAGAACACGCCGCGACTCGGTGGCAAGTACGTGTCGATGGGCTTCCTGGCCGAGCGGGCGGGCCGCCTGCACCCGGTGCTCTCGACGCTCTTGTCGCCCCTGCGCCTCGTGTCCAAGGCGGCCGTCTACGTCAATCTGTTCGACGAGATGATCGTGGTCGCCGCCCCGAACGAGCGCGCCGCTTCCGTAGACTGACGCCGTGCAGGAGAACGCCTACCGACAGTTCCTCGAGCTGGAGCGGACGCATTGGTGGTTCCGCGGCAGGCGGACGGTCTATTTCGGCCTGCTCGATCACGTCCTGGCAGGCCGGCGCTGCGAGCGAATCCTCGACCTGGGCTGCGGCTACGGGGGCTTCCTGCAGGGCCTCTCCGCCCATGGCGCACGGGTCTACCCCTCGGACATCAGCCTCGAGAGCCTGCGCCACTGCGGCGAGCGCGGCTTCCCGGCCGGGGTCGTCTCGAGCGGCTATGCCCTGCCCTACCGCGACGGCGCCTTCGACCTGGTCTGCCTCTTCGACGCGATCGAGCACATCCCCGACGATGCCGCCGTCATGCGCGAGGTCGCCCGCGTCCTCGCGCCCGGCGGACTCGTCCTGGTGACCGTGCCCGCCTACCAGTTCCTGTACGCCAACAACGACCGCATCGCCCAGCACCAGCGACGGTACACGCGCGGCATGCTCCGGCGCGTGTTCGAGCAGGCCGGGCTCGACGTCCGCCGCAATACGCATTCGAACGTCTTCCTGTTCCCGTTGATCCTGCCGACCGTGCTCGCGATCAAGGTGCTCGAAGCTCTGCTGCCGCGGAAGGTCGATTCCAGCCACACGAACCTGTCCTGGCCCATCCCCGGTTTCGTCCACGACCTCCTGCACGGAGTCTTTCGAGCCGAGCTCCCGTTCAGCCGCCGCTTCGATTGGCCCCTGGGGCATTCGATCGCCGCGATCGCCGGACGGCCGGAAATTTCTTCCCATTGACGGCTCGCCCGGCTGTGCCAAGATGAGACTTCCCTGCGGCCGGGACGCCAGCCGCACCCGACGTCTCGACTCCCCGGCTCGTCACGCCGTGGAGCGGGGCTGGCTCTGGACAGGAGGTGATCAATATGAGTGACCGAACAAGAGGGCTGCACGCCTAACGTCCTGCCGACGGGAGCACGTCGGTGCAGCCCGCAACAAAGTCTCGGGCGCGACCCCGCTCAGCGAGGTCGCGCCCGTTTTCTTTGGATCGCTGGCCCGGCTGACCGGGCCTTGTTCCGAGCTCAGCCTTCGGTCTTGGCTGGCTCGTCTTCGTCGCTCGGGTCTTCGACCCAGAGTCCGTAGTTCGCCTCCAGCCAGGCGGTGTCGAAGCCCGTCGCGAAGGCCTGCTTGGAAGCGGACAACGCGCGGTTCTTGTACATCGTGTAGTCGGACTCGGTCATCCGATCGATCGGGACCTCGCGCTCTCCCACATGACGCACCAGGAAGGCGTGCGTCTTCGTGCGGTTGAGCGTCGGCTCCGCGACCTCACCCTCGCCCAGGTCGAAGTACGAGGTCTGGATGCGCAGGAACACGTGGGCCGGGTCGTCGCGCTTCGGATCGGCATCGACGCCGGCACTGCGATCGAGCCAGTCGCGCTGCAGGACCTCGAGCCCCGCCGCGGTGACGGCCGCACGGAAGGCGGCCTCGTCGATGACCCGGCTTTCGCCCGTCACGTCCTCCTCCGCTTCTTCCTCGGACGCGGTCGCGACCGGGAAGCCCTGCCAGATGGCCTGCAGCCGCTCGACGGCCAGCGCCTGGGACTTCTCGCGCACCCAGTTGTCGAGCACCTGGTCGCGGATCTCGTCGAAGGGCGGCAGCTCGGGATCGAGCTTGGACAGCGTCTCGACGACCGTGAAGGCCTTCTCGCCGATCTGGACCGTCGGAGCCAGCTCGCCGGGGTTGGTCTGGAAGACCATGATGCCGACGTTGCGGCCTCCGATGGCCTCGTCTTCGCTGTAGTCCGCGAGGCTCTTGGCCTCGTCGGCGGCGCGGAAGCCGAGCCCGAGCCGGGCGGCCTCCGCCTCGAGCTCGACCGTCTCGCCCGCGTCGCGGCGAGCGCGCAGGTCCTTCAGCCAGGCGTCCATCGCGTAGTACACGGGCGCCTCTGCCAAGCAGACGTCCTGGACCTCTTCGTACTCGAGAAAGTCGCTCGGCGGCGGCTCGCTCTCGTCGGTGGCCTCTTCGCCTTCGTCCGCCGGCTCTTTCGCCGGACGCTTGAAGCGCAGGAAGAAGACGCGGTCGTAGTAGTTGCGGGCACGCTCGGCGGGTTCGATCTCGTCGCCGGACGGATAGGCCGCGAGGAGCCCTTCGGCCGGGGTCGTGTCCAGGCCCTCGAACACGGCGAAGCGGGCGGAGCGTCGCTCCTGCCGCATCAACGCCTGGCGTTCGAACTGCGGACGGCCTTCGAACCAGGTCGACAGCTCGTCGTTCGCGGGCGCGAGCGCACGCGCCTCCTCGTCGAGGCTGGCGACCTCGATCTGGGCGTAGTCGAAGGCGTGCTCGACGTGGTCGGCGTTCCAGGCTTCCTCGATCGCGGTCGGCGCTGGGACGCCGGACACCTGCCCCATCAGGTCCAGGAAGCGCCGCGCGCGGAACACGCGCCGCAGCGACGACTCGACGACGCTCGCCCCGCCCTGGGAAGCGGCCCAGGCTTGATAGCTCTGCACGGCTCCACCGAACCCACCATACTGCTGCGGCAGATCGATCTTGGCGCGCAGCATCGTCGCGAGGTCCTTGTCCGAGATGTGCACGCCAGCGTCCTCCGCCAGCTGGCCGAGGACGAAGATGCGCACGTAGTCTTCCTGCCCGAGGCGCCGCAGGTTCTGCGGATCGATCCCGAAGGCGTACGGCAGGAAGATGTCGAACGAGAAGACGAGGTCGATCTCGCGCATGCCCGTGATGAGCTGGTTCGCGGTGACCTCCATCTTCCCCTTGGTCGGATGCTGCCAGGTGGCGACGATGTCATCGCCTCCGCCTCCCGCGCCCGTCATCTGCGTCAGCTGCGACGGCACGACGAAGATGATCAGGAGGAAGATCAAGAGTCCGATCAGCAGGATGAACTGCAGTCGGTTCTTGTCCTTCGGAACCTGAATCAGCTCCTCGGCGAACTCGTGCGGAGCGGGTTCGACTTGGGAGGAGGAGTCCGGCCCGTCCGCTGCCGAGGCAGCGGGTTTCGCGGATCCGGAACGGGGCGTCTTCTTGCGCGACTTGCTCGACATGGGAATGGGACCAGAGGGCACCGTCTGGGCGCGAAATGGGCGAAAAAGTGTACGGCCCGCCTACGAGTGGGCACAAGAGCGGACTTCCCGCCAAACCGCCGATCCACGTCCGGAGGGCACCGAAAACCACGCGCCGCGCGCCGCGCGCGGGGAGGCTCCGGTGCTCAGGACCCGGCCAGCTCGTTGTCCCGCGGGAGTTCCTTCACGCGCGCCAACCCGAAGCGCTCCAGAAACTCCTTGGTCGTCCCGTACTGCAGCGGCGCTCCCGGTTGGTCCGCCCGTCCGGCGATCTTGCAGAGCCCCCGGTCGACCAGGCTGCGCAGGACCGGACCGGCCTGTACGCCACGGATGGCCTCGATCTCGGCCTTCGTCACCGGCTGGCGGTAGGCGACGATCGCGAGCGTCTCGAGCGCGGCCGAGCTGATCCGCTCGGGCTTCTTCTCCTTGATCAAGCGGGCCACCACCGGCGCCTGCACGGAGCGCGTGTGAAGCCGGTAGCCGCCGGCGACCTCCTTGACCTCGTAGGGCAGCCCGGAGGCGTCCAGGCGCTCCTGGAGCCCCTGGAGGGCGTCCCGGACCCGCCCACGCTCCGGTCGCTCGAGCAGGTCCACGAGCCGCGCCAGGCTGAGGGGCTCGGGCGAGGCGAAGAGCAGGGTCGCGCACTGCGTCACGAGCGCTTCGTCGGAGAGCTCCTCACCGGGTCCGAGCGCGCTCGAGCCGCCTGCGGCGTCCTCTTCGGGCCCGGTTTCGTTCTCGGGAGCGTCCGATGCGCGAGCCTCGGCCGCGGGGGTCGCTTCGGCCTCGTCGGAAAGCCCCTCGGGCCCGGCACTTCGATCTTCGGACACGAGCGGCTCGTTCGGGGGTGCGATTTCCATGGCGGCCGACGAGCATCCAAGACCGCCCCGCAAGATGCAAGCGGCCGCAGGCAATTGCACCCCCGGCCGGAAAAGCGGCCGTGGAGCGCTCAGCGCTCCCCGTCCAAGAGCCGGACCAGCGGACGCAGGTCGACGGGGTAACGACGCTCCATCGCGACCTTCCAGTGCAGGAACTCGGAGTCGGTCAGGGGCGTCGCCTCGAGGCTCGCTTCGACGGGGGCGCGCAGCTCGTCCCAACGCCCCGGCAGGGGCTCGCGCAGCTCGTCGACGCGCAGGATGACGAAACGGCCCGAGACCTCGAGCGGTCCCCCCAGCGCTCCCGGCGGGGTGCGAAAGGCCAGCGAGGCGAGCGGGGAGCGCTCCTGGCGTACGAGGAAGGGCACGCGACCGCCGACCTCGCGCGAGTCGTCCAGGCTCCGTTCGCGGGCCAGGGCCTCGAAGTCCGCGCCCGCGCGCAGCTCGTCCAGGGTCGCCGTCGCGCTCGCCTCGTCCGGCAGCACGATGACGTGCAGGACGGCATGCTCGCTCTGCAGCGTCCAGGTCCGCACCACCCGCTCGGCGACCATCTGGCGGATCGTTCCCACGCGCAGGCCCTCGAGGTAGTGCTCGGGATCCTGACCGAGCTCGCGCCGGATGAACTCCTCCAGTTCGACGCCCGGCGCGGCGCGCTCGGCTTCGGCCTGCAAGCGGTCCCGGCTGGCCGCGAGCCGCGCCTCGACGCGCTCGGGAGCCAGGCGCAGACCGACCCGGTCGGCCTCGGCGAAGGCCAGCTGCGTCGCCACGAGCTTGTCGACGAGCAGCCAGACCTCGCGCGGCGCGACCTGGTGCCACTCCGCCAGGACGTCCTCGGCGTAGAGCGGGATGCCGGCCACCTCACCGATCGCGGCCCGTCCCGGGTCCTCGCCCGGGTCCTCGCCCGGGTCCCGTTGGCTCGCTTCGGCGCCCTGCGGCCGGACCTTCGGCGCCACGAGCGCGTCCTCCGTGCCACGGACGGTGTCGGGCAGCGCGCTCGACTCGCTCACCGCTTCCTGCGGCGCGGTTTCGCGGACGGGCGCGGTGGACACAGGCTCTTCGCCCGGCCGGACGAGGGAAGGCGCGGGACGCGGCGGGACCGGCGCCGGCGTCCGCACGGACTCGGAAGCGCAGGCCGTGAGCGTCACGGAAGCGATGCACAGCAAGACGACGCTGGCTCGCTCCATCAGCGGTAGCGCACGCGACGGACGACCGCGACGGTGTGGCATGTCGGGCACGGCACGATCTGCAATCCCGAAGTCGAACCCGTGATCGCTCCGCCCGTGAAGATGATCTCGCGCGTGCCGGTCCCGCCGCACTCGCGGCAGTTCGAGAAGCGCACCCGCTCGACGGAGAAGTCGCCGGAGTTCTCGACGTAGTAGGCCAAGATCCACTGGGCCCGATTCGCGACCTTCCAGTTCTTCCAGAAGACCTCGGGATCGTCGGCTTCGCTGGTCTGACCGGAGGCGGCCTTGCGGGCGATCGTCTGGTTTTCGAAGTAGCGCTTCAGGCGCTCCTCGTACTTCTGGCGCGCTTCGGCGGCGGAGCCCTTGGCCGGCGCGTCCGCGTCATCCTCCTTCTCGAGCTCGGCCCGCGCGCGGTCCTTGCCCAGGAGCCACGTTCCGAGGCCGTAGGAGGCCTGGCGGAAGCGACCGCCCTTGCGCTCGTCCCACAGCTTGCGCACCTCGTCGATCGTGATCTCGGGCGCGATCTTCGCGAGGTCGGCGTGAACGTTTTGAAGCAGCTCCTCGCCCAGGCCTTCATCGGCCAGCGCCGTGGCGCTCTCGTAGGAGTCGACTTCGCGCGCGATGCGCTTCGCCAGCGCGTTGGCCCAGTAGTGCCAGCGCTTGACGACCTGGTCCCGCAGGTCCGCCTCCTGGGCACGCCCGAGCCGCTCGCGCATCTTGTTCCAGTCCTCCATCAGCGGACTGTCCGGATACGTCGAGGGGAAGCTCTGCACCAGGGCCAGGGCCTTCTGGTACTGCTTGCGCGCGCGCCACAGATCGATCTCCGCGAGGTGATCGACCTGCTCCTGGTTGGCAGCCTTGAGCTCGGTGCGCGCGAGCGCCCCCCGCACCATGTCCGTGTTGAAGGTCGGGTCGAGCTTGTCCGCGATCTTGTAGTGGTACAGGGCGTGGGCGAAGTCGAAGAGCCGTTCGCAGTACTGCGCCATCTCGTAATGTGCGCGCGCGCCGGACGTTCCGCTCCTGTTCAGGTTCGATTGCTGCTCGAAGACCCGGTTCTGGTACAGCTCTTCCTTCGTGAAGATGTCGAGCGCGGGCACCTGCACCATCGTGGGCGACCCGGCCAGCCGCCGCTTCGGAACGGGCTGCATCCCGCTGGCTCGCTTCACGTTGATGAAGTCGTCGGTGCGCCCCAGAACGACTCCGATGATCTCCGTGCCGTCGTCCAGCACGAAGCGATCGGCCTTGGTCATCACTTCTTCCACGACGGCGTCCACGTAGCCGAAACGCAGGCGCAGCTCGTTCTCTTCGTCGGGGTCGAGCAAGCCCCACGGCAAACTCACGTGACCGCCGTTCTCGAGGCGATGGAATTCGAGCGTCTCCGGGTCGTGCGCGACGATCGAGCCCCACAGGATCTGACCGCTGCGGAGCCGCAGCATGATCGTCTGGTCCCCGTGATCGTGCACGGCTTCGACCGGCGCCTGGGCGAGGGTCGGCAACGCGAGCGCGGCCAGGGTCAGGAGTCGAACGAACAGTTGCGGGAGATTCATGAGGACGGTTCCTTCTGGGGCTCGACGGGCTCGGGTTCGAGCTGTTCGACGAAGCGCTGGCGCAGGCGTTCCCCGAAGGGCACCTCACGCAGGAGGATGGTGGTGAAGCTCTTCTTCTGGCGTGCCCCCTGGCTCGACCAGGACAGCTCGACGTCGACCCGATACTCGAGCGGGGGGCCGGGACCGCCCAGCTCGTCGGGGTCGGGCGTCGCCACGGCGGTGTACGTGAGCGCGGGGTAGCCTGGGACGGCGCGATCCACGATTGCGCTCGGTTCGCCCGCCACCTCGACGCCATCGACCAGGACGAGCGGAAAGAGGTGTTCTTCGAGGTCGAGCAGCACGGCCTCGACCGAGTTCGCAGCGTGCGTCCGCAGGGTCGCGGTCTTCGACATGGCCGCCCCGAACGAGAGCAGCCCGATGATGGTCGTCATCCCGATCAGGAGGATCATCATCGCGAGGACGACCTCGACCAGGGTGAAGCCGCGGCGGTCGCCGCGGAGGTCGTCGGAGCGCGTCCTGGGAGGCCTGCGCATCACAGGTTCCAATCCTCGCGATAGAGCGGCACGGCGACCTCGCGCACGAGCTTCCAGCCGTGGTGCAGGAGTACGCCGGCAGCGTGCGTCGTCGGGCGACTGTCGCGCACGGCACGCAGGACGCCGACGCGTCCGCGGCTCTTCGATACGATCTGGACCCACTCTTCGTCGAGCAACACGTAGGCACCGCTTTCCGGCAGGCGCGTCTCGTCGTCGACCCGCAAGGTGGTCGCCTCGGCGTCGATGTCGGCGATGAGGTGCGCGCGCTTGCGCAGCTCGGCCGGACGCTCGAGCTCGACCTCGATCCGCACGCGCCGCGGCAGGACCGGAAGCTCGTCCGCGGCAGGCATCCCCGCCGCCAGGCGGTTGCGCTCGATGTCGCCGCTGCGAATGCGTTGGCGTCCCCAGGCATCCCAGGCCAGCGAGCTGTCTTGCAGGGCTTCGCCCGCCTTCCAGCCATCGCGAACGATGGTGGTCTGCGAAGCGAACTGCAACTCGAACCACAGGACTCCGCCCGTCACCTCCTCGAAGGCGCCCGCGACGGGTTTGCTCGTGTTGCCGTAGAAACCGGGATCGAAGAACGAGAGCGTCCCGCCGTCCCCCAGCAGCCGCTCGCCGCGCCACAACACTCCCATCGAGCGCTTCGCGGGGTCGGAGCCGCCCGGCGGCAGCACGGCATAGCCGACCTCGAGCAGCCCGACCGAGCGCGCGTCCCGCGTCCCGTCCGGATCGATTCGCGCGCGATCGGCGCGCGTCGCCTGCCGCACGAACGTGAGGCGCGGCCACAGCATGTCGGTGAGTCCGTTCTGATCGGTGTCGAAGCGCGTCCACTCGCAGAGGAGATCCCCGCGCGGGCCGCCGTCGATCGCCACCAGATCGTCGGCGACGAGATCCAGCACCGACGAGCCCATCTCGAGCAGGTCACGGCTCGCCTCCGTTCGACCCCAGATGTTGAGCGAGGTGTCCAGCAGCCGGATCAGGGCCAGGACGAGGATCGTCAAGAGCCCGAGCGCCAAGAGGAGCTCGACCAACGTGAAGCCGGCGCGTCGCAGGGTTCGCTTCATCGCTCGGCCCTCCGCAGGGTCATGCCGGGTCCCATGAACTCGACGCCGAACAGCTTCAGCCGCGGCGTCCGCTTCCAGCCGTGCGAGAGTCCCGTGAGCGCGTCGTAGGAGTTCGGCCGGTGCTCGACGAACACGCGCCACTCCATGCGATCCGCCTGCTCGCCGATCGCGTTGCCCTCGCCGCCTCCGAGGCCGTCGTAGAAGAGCTCGAGCTCTTCCACGTCCTCCGGACTCGTGTCCCACGGCAACGAGGGATCGCTGCGCGCCAGGACCCCGATCCGCGGACCGTCCTGGGCTTCGCCCTCGGTCTCGAAGAAGAAGCGGTGCCAGAAGGCGTTGGGCTGATCGAGCGAGAAGCCCAGGAAGGCGAGCTCCGGCGCCTCGGCGCCGATCTCCCAGCGATCCGGATAGCGGTAGGGATAGAGGATCACCGGCGTCCCCGTCCCGTGCCCCGCCGGCACGGTCCCGTAGCGGCCGCGGAACAAGCCCGCGCCGCGACCGTCCATGCGCCCCGGCAACGTCGAGCGCCGTGGCATCCACAGGGCGCCACCGTTGATCGCGGTGTAGTGCACCAGCTCGTCGCCGATCAAGACCGTCCCCGCCTGGGGGAAGCCCTCGGTGTCCGCGATCGGCAGGATCCCGTCCTCGGGGCCGATGTCGCTCGCGAGGATGCTGACGCGCAGACCCTCGAGGAAGAAGATCCCTTCGCCAAAGACGTGCGGTCCGGGATCCGTTCCCAAGAGGCCTCGTCCGTTGGGCGGGATGTGCAGCGTGCCGCTGCCCGGGCTGCGGCTGTCGTAGCACAGGATCTCGTCGCCGATGCGCAGGAGTCCGGCGTCCTCCGGCAGCTCGGTCAGGAACTGGCCGCCAGCAAAGGAACGCATGCCCATCGGCGTGAACAACAGCGTGCCGTCCGGCTCGATGCGTCCGTTGGGAGCGCCCAGGCTGCCGTCGTTCGCATCCGCGGCGACGTCCGGAGGAATCTCCTCTTCGTCAGCCTCGGGATCCTGGCCCTGGACGACCGCCATGAGGATGTCCCCGCCCGCCTGGATGGAGGTGCGCAGGACCAAACCACCTCCCGAGATGGCGTCGATGTTCGAGGAGCGCGCCGCGAAGTCGCCCCACCCGAGAACGACCTCGTCGGCGGTGGCCGACGGGACCTGGCCGCCGGACCCGCTGCCCTGAAAGCCACCACCGATCGCGACGGTGTTCACGACGCGCGGACGTTCGCCGGAGGGAAAGAGCACGATGCGCGCGAGCTCGCGCGTCTCCCAGGACGGATCGTTCGCTCCCCCGCCGGAGTTGCCGAAACCGCTCTGGAGGCCGGCCGCGACCGGGACGGGCGAAGCCTCCTCGAGCGCGAAGTAGTAGGCACGCACGTTGAAGCCGCCTTGACCGAACAGGTCGGCTTGCGTGTCCACTTCACCGGCGCCCCAGGTCGCGCCGGTCGGATCGGACTCCCACGTGTACACGGAGTAGTCCAAGGGCCGGTAGCCGCGGTGGACGCGCGCGGGGAAGCCGGGATCCTCGGGGTCGCCCGTGTGGATCATGATCGAGTCGTAGCGGCCGGGAAAACCCGCGTGGCGACCGGCGTTCACGACGGCGAAGACCGGCAGGATGGTCACGCCGGCCGGGTGCTCCTGGGGATAGGTGCCCAGGACGCCGCGGTGCTGGAACTGGCTCCAGGTGGCCTTCGAAACGGGATCGAGCGCGTAGACGTCGGGCGCGACTCCGAGGTACGAGCTCCAGGCCCAGCCCGTCGAAGAACCCTGCGGGGACGAAGCCGGTGCCGTCCGGCCCCTGGCGGGATCGACGAGCGCTGGGACGGCCGAGCTCGGGCCGACGACGAGGCGCAGCTCGTCGCCCTCGCCCTGCAGCGGCTGGCCGGGCGGCTCGGTCGGTCCACCGGGGTTGCCCGGGTTGCCGGGGCCCGGACCGCCGCCACCTCCGCCGCCCCCACCGCCCGGATTGGGATCGAAGGGGTCACCGGTCACGGCGGAGAGCCCGGCATGGGACGCGAAGGCGGCCGCGAGCAACGCGAAGGGATCGCTGCGGACGAGCTGGTTGCGCGCCACCTCGTCGTAGCGCACCCACTCCGTCTGTTCGGCGTTGCCGCTCGCGCGCGTGATCTGGGCGAAGGACGAGCCCTGCGACAGCGTCTCGAAGGCGGCCGCGCCCGGGATCGAGATCGGAAACACCATCGTCTGGCTGACGAGCAGGTCGTTGTAGATCTGGTTGCCGGCCGTGCGGACGTTTTGAACCCACTCGATGACGAAGCTGCCCGCTCCCGTCACGCGGGAGTCCGCTCCCACGAGTCGCCGCAGGCCGGCACCCGCGCGGGCATCGATGAAGAGCGTCGCCGTCTCGCCACCCTGGTCGATCTCCCAGCCGGTGTAGTGCAGCGCCTCGACACCGGCCAGGCGACCGCCGTCGACGTCCTCCTCCACCTCGCCGCCGTTCAAGTTGATGGTGACGGTGCTCGCGAGGGCGGCAAAGCCCCCATCGCGGTTGAAGGCCCCCATCAGCTCTTCGATTTCGAGCTCCGTGTTTTCATCGGCGGCGGGACGGATCTGCAGGGCGCGCAGGTCGTCGCTGGCGCGGATCCCGAAGCCGATCGCGATGGGCACGGGAATCAGGTTGACGTTGGCGATGATCGGACTCAGCGACGGGCCGGAAGAGATGCCGCCCCCCGTGTCCGCCCCGGTGACATGCCCGACCCGGAAGGGTCCGAGGGCCTGGTTGAGGCGGGCCGAAGCCGGAGACATGTTCGTCTCGAGTCGCGCGGCAAATCCGTAGAGCTGCACGGGGGTCTCGGAAGGATAGTCGCCCTTTTCCAGGTCCCCCACGCCCGTATTGGTCGGCGCGGTGTCGGGCCCGACCATGAGCTCGCGCGCGAAGCGTCCGCCCCAGCCCGCGTCGGCGCCGGCGCTGACATGGCGTGCGTCGAAGCTCGACTCGCCGTTCTTGCGCGCCTCGATCAGCTCGGGGCCGATCCGCAGCACGCAGAGGTCGGGAAAGCCCTCGGTCGACTCGACCGGGATCGACGTGGCCTGGAACGAGATCCCGCTCGTCAGCCGGGTCAGTCCGCGCGTCTCGACCTTGTGTTCGCCATCGACGAGCAGCGTCATCTGGTCCGGCCGGTTGCCGCGTACGTCGGCCTCGACGTGGATCCAGGTGTCGAGCGGCATGCCGGCCTCGTCGGCCAGCGAATACCGCACCTCGCCGCGCTCGACCAAGGTCGTGCCGGGGTGGTCGCCGGCGCCGTCGAGGACGCTCAAGAGCAGGTCGCCCTGGTCGATCGACAGCGAGATGCGATCGGAGTCGGGGAAGGCGCCGCCGACGTCGAAGAAGCGCTCACCCTCCGCCAACGAGCGCGGATTGAGCCACATCGAGAACGAGATCGGCTTCATCAGGCCGCGGTATCCGTTCCAGTCGAGCGTGTTCGTCGGGAAGCTGATCGTCCCGTCGGGCAGGTAGCGCCCCTCGAGGTCGCGTGACTCGTCGTCGAAGTGCAGGATGCGCCCGCGCTGGCGGTACACCCCTTCTTCGTCCGTGCGCGACGGCGCGAGCTGGGCCCAACCGTCGATCGTTTCACGGTCGGCGAAGGTGTACTCCGCCGCGGCCGACACGGGATCGGTCGATGTGTACGAATCGTGCGGACCGAGGTGCGCGCGCGTGCGCGTCGGCGGATCGGAGCCGTACAGCGGATCGAAGCGCGTCGTCACCTCGGGTCCGGTCGCCCAGCCCTTGCCGCGCCGCTCGAGTCGCATCGTCTCGTCGAAGTCTTCCTGCCGTGCCCAGACCTGCAGCAAATCTCGCTGGGGAATCAAGAGCTCGACCTGGTCCCGGCGCGCCGCCACACGCTTGACTCCCGACGCCGCGTTGACCGCCGCCCGCAAGTCCAGCTGGTAGACGTCGCGCGACGTGAACGCGAAGGGCATGGTCGAGTAGGCCAGCTCGTTGTCGTTCGCGTTCAGCGCGTTCTTGTAGAGCGCCTGAGCGTCTTCCTGGTCGAGGAAGCCCGGCGCCGGGTCTCCGCCTTGACTCGCGAGCGCCGCGGGGACCACCGGGGCGTTCTTCGGCAACGCCTCGAGCCCCGCGCTCGGCAAGACGATGCGACGAACGAAGTCCTCGAAGCTGTCGAACGGACGTGACTCGACCACGACCGCGGCCAGCTGGTTCGCCTTGGTCGGCGTGATGCGCGGCGTGCGTCCGCGCAGCTGGAGGTTCAGGAACAGGGCTCGCAGTACTTCAGGCGGAGCCGTGTTGATGTTGACCGGCCGGCGGGAGAGCGGCTGAACGACGGCCGTGTAGGCCGCGTACTCGTTTTTCAGCGGCTCCATGAGGATCACGGCACCCGAGCGCGTGTCGCGTACGAGTCCGATCTCGGTCGTCTGGCCGTCCGTGATCCGTACGGTCGTGCCGGCGTTGAACCAACGCAAGTCGTCGACCAGGAGGCGGCAAGCATCCTGCCCACCGGCCACGTTGCCGATCAATCGGACCGGACGCTGCCAGACGTCGCCCGCCCGGACGCCGCCATAGACCGTCGCGGTGCGCACGAGCGTCTCGAGCGCTCCGAAGCCCAGGTTCTCCGCCGGCGTGAAGGACTCGGCCTCGGCGACTTGCTCGATCGCGTCGAAGAGCCGCAGCTCGTCACCGGGCAGCGCACGCCAGCGCGCGATCGCCCAGACGCGGTCGTCGAGCACGGGTACGCCGAGCGCATGCGGGTGGGCCAGCTGTGGCCCACAGGGCGAAGGTTCGCCCTCGTCGTTGGTCGACGCGGCCAGCCCCCGCACGAGGCCCTGCAGGCTGTTGCCTTCGATCTCGGTGTAGCCGACGAACTCGTCGCCGATCCAGACGAAGCCGGCCGGCTCGAAGCCCGACGTCGAGGCCACGCTGATCGAGCTGGCCTTCTCGTCGATCTTCGCGAGCAGCCGCGTCCCACCGCCGATCAGGTTGGCGAGCATGTGCGGCGACGCGCTGTTCAGATCGACGAAGCCCGAGATGTCGCTCACCTCGAGGTCCCACATGACCCCGTTCGGATCGTTCGGGTCGTAGAAGCCTTCCGGGAATTCGTTGTCGACGGTG
Source organism: Planctomycetota bacterium (assembly GCA_029259595.1). Taxonomy (GTDB): domain Bacteria; phylum Planctomycetota; class UBA1135; order UBA1135; genus OFTM43. Next base: position 33,673 of record JAJDEW010000074.1, read on the forward strand.
AACTCGTCGATGTCGTCGAAGTACGGCGTCTCGTCGATGGCCGGATGCGAAGCCCCCAGGCTGGCACGCGCGTGCCGCAGGGCCGAGTCGAGCGCGATGCGGGCGGCCACACGATCCGCGACGTGCGCGCTCGACTTGTCGGCGTTGCGCACGGTCATCAAGAACGGCGTGCACAGGACGAGCAGCGCCAGCAGGGTCAGGAGCACCGCCACCATGGCGAGGCCCGAGCGGGACGGCGCATGACGTGTCTTCATTCCACGACTCCGTACGTGCCCAGCGTGATCTTCGAGGACGTGCCGTCCTCGAAGGCCAGCTCGAGCTGGAAGGAAGCGGGGTGCTGCCTGCGGTCCAGGCGTCCTCCCGCGTCGAAGGCGACGAAGGGTGGGGTGTTCGAGACGAAGGCGACCGTGTCCGGCAGATCGACGGGCTCTTCGGCGACCATCACGCTGACCGAGAGGTCGTCGATCGCGCCCGCGTACGGGCGACGGTTGTCCGAGAGCAGGAGGGGGCCGTCGACTTGCCAGACCGGCGCCGTCTCCTCGATCTCCTCGACCAGGAAGCCATCCACGAAGAGAGCGAAGCGCTGGCGGTCGTACTCGACCCGGATCGGCGTCCAACGATCGGCGACGACCAGTCCGGGCGCCGAGTCGAGGATCACGTCGCCGCCCCGCTGGGGCCGCCCGTCCTGCTCGACACGCGTCGTGAACTTCGTCCGCACGGCGCCGGTCGCGTTCAACAGGATGCTCGCAATCGAACCGACCTGCACGAGCCGGCCGGCGCCATCGGGGTCGCGACGCACGACGCACTCGATGGCGAAGCCCTCGGCGAAGTTCCAGGCGGAGTCGTGCTCGATCGCGATCTCCGCATAGGAGCCGACGCGTCCGCTGAAGGCGATGGCGTCCCCGAGGTAGCCGGGCACGAACTCGTGGTTCGTGGCCGTGCCGTCGAGCCGAAAGGCGCCACGCAGCGAGCGCTCTTCGAACTGCCAGGTCCCGACGACCTGCAAGGCCTCCCCCGCCAGCGTGCCGCCCGCCACGTCGAAGCGCACGCGCGCGGGCGCGTGGCTGGCGATGGCGGAGTTCTGGGCCGTGCGCAGGACGTTCTTGACGAGCCCGACCGCCTGGCGGCGGCCCAGGTCCAGGGCCGCGAACATGCCCAACCCGCCTCCGACGATGATCCCGAGGAGCATCATCACGAGGATGAGCTCGAGCAGGGTCACCCCCGCCCGGGCCCCGCTCTTGCTCACGGACCGGCGCGTCATGGGTTCAGCGATCGAAGGGCGTGATGTCGTCCTCGGTTCCGAATTGGCCATCGGAACCGGCGGAGATCAGTTGGAACTTCGTGTGCTTGTAAAAGCGTTTGGTCGTCGGGTTCTCGTAGGCCCGCGGGGAGCTGAGGATCTCCTCGCCCGTCGCGGGGTCCCACGTCAGGTACATGCGGTCCTTGACCTCATAGTCCTGGCGATGGATGTAGGCGATCGGATTGTCCCAGCGATCGACGAATTCGAGCAGGTCGCGCCCGAGGTCGCCCAACGTTTGGGGCGAGGAGTCGCCATCGGTGTTCTGGAGCTTGTCCGGCTCGATGAGGCCGCCCGCCTCCCAGTTCTTCGACCACAGCGCCTGAACGAGGGCCTCGATGCCGATGTTCGTCCCGTCGTTCGGAACGCCCTCGTCGGGGTCGAACCAGCTCTTCGGATAGTCGCCGTATTCGTCCTCGTAGGACTCGATCACGCCCTCGAGCATGATCAGGTCCTGGCGCGTCATGCTGCTCTTGCTGGCGTCCGAGGCCTCGGTCATGTTCACGATCAGGATCGTGGACAGGATCCCGACGATCAGGATGACCGCCAAGATCTCGATCAGGGTGAAGCCGGCTCGATTCGTTCGTCCGTGTTTCATGTTCACTTCCGGTAGACGACTTCGACGTTGTCCATGCGCGCGTCGACGACGCGTCCGGCTTCGCCTTCGACGAAGAAGCCGACGAGGAGTGCGTTGGACGAGCCCTTGCCCAGGCTCGGCATCGAAACCCCTTCGACGAGCGGGATGCCGTCGAGGGAGATCGTGACCGTCGACTCGCTCGATTCGCCCGTGCGGTCGATGCGCAGATGCACCCACTCGCCGACGGCGAAGGTCTGCTGCATGTCCGTCGAGGCCGGCTTCTGACCGGAGCGCTGGAAGCGCACCTGTACGTTGCCTTCCTTGTGGCGAAGGACGGCGGCTTCGTCGGTCAGCTCCATCTCGCCTCGGCGCTGGCGCTCACGCCAGACCCGCAGACCGCAGTTCGAGACGGTCTCCGGTGCGATCCACAGGTCGGCCTCGAACGAGACGAAGGCGTTCGCGGGATAGTCACGGAAGACGGAAACGGTACGCGACTGCTGGAAGGCGCCGTCGATCCGCACGGCACCTTCGAGCATCGAGACCTCGACGCCGTCGCCCTCGCTCGTGCTCCAGTTGTTGGCCAGGCGCTTGCGGTTCAGGGGATCCGTCCAGGCCTCCTTCTCGAGGTGCTCCCGCAGCCGATCGATCTGATCGCGGGCCCAGACCCGATAGGGATCGTCCTCGGGCAGGCTGCGACGCGACTCGTCCAGGTTGCCGAGCAGGATCATCGCCTCCTGCGAATCACCTTCGAGGTACGTGCACCAGGCCAGGCCCGCGCGCGCGATGGGATCGTCACCGGCCAACGCCTTCGAAGCCTCGAAGCTCGCGCGCGCGTCGAAGACCTGCCGTAGACGGAGGAAGTTCATGCCCCGCAAGGCATGCACTTCGGCCCGCTCGGGAGCGAGTCCGATCGCGCGCTCGAGATAGCGCTCGGCATCCTCGAAGCGTCCCAGCCGAAAGGCCATGTCGCCGAGCGCCGCCAGCGCGTCCTCGAAATCGAGCTCTTGCTCGAGCGCGGTCAGAAGCGACGTGCGCGCGCCCTCGTAGTCGTCGCGCTCGCTCAGGATGCGTCCGCGCTGGTACCAGGCATAGGCGTCGGTCGGATCGACCGCCAAGGCCTCGTCGGCGAACCGCAGGGCCTCCTCGGAGTTCCCGGTCACCTCGGCCAAGAACGATAGCGCGGCCAGCGGTCGGTTCGCGCGCAACGGATCCGCCTCGCTCGCGAGCAGGAGCTGGTCCCGCGCACGCTCGAAGCTGCCGGCAGCAAGGCTCGCGACGCCGCGCGCCAGGAGCAACTCGAGACCGACCCCCTCCTCCGATGCATCGCCGCCCAGAGCCATGCCGTCGTCACGCGCCATCGACGCATCCAACAGCGCCGTCGCCAGACGCCCGGCCTTCGCGATCTGGTTGCGGTCATCGGCCGAGGCGGCCTGCGCGAACACGCGGTGGGCCTCGGTGACCTCTCCCGCGGCGAAGAGCGCGCTGGCGAGTGCATTGCGGATGCCCACGCGAACGTGCAGCTGGCTCGGATCGGACGGCGCCGAGCGATTGGCCTGCTGCAAGTGCTCGATCGCCTCGGTGTAGCGACCGCGCCGTTCCAGGAACGAGCCGAGCGCCCAGCGCGTCTCCCACGAGCCGCGCTCCTTGGACACCCCGGTGCGCAGGCGTTCTTCGGCGGATTCGAAGAGCAGGAAGCGCTCCTCCAGGAGCCCGAGCCGGGCGTGGATCACCGCGCGGTGGTCGAAGTCCTCGAGCAGCGCCTCGTACTCTTCGAAGGCGCGCTCGAAGTCGAAGGCCGCTTCGTGGCAGCGCGCGAGACCGATGCGGGGTTCGGGATCTTCGGCGTCGAAGGCCACGCACTTGCGGTAGAGCTCCTCGGCCACCTCGAGCGCCCGGCCGGCGTCCAGGCGGTGGCGCACGCAGTAGTCCGCCAGGGCCAGAGCCTCGTCGTAGCTGCTGCGCGAGATCGACGGGCCGATGCGGCGCGACTCGATCTCGATCTCGTTCGCGACCGTGTTCGCGAAGCCGAAGGTGTCGACCCGCGAGCGCGGCTCGGGAATCATGCCTTCGCCCACGTTGCCGAAGACTTCGACCCCGGTGTCCGGATCGATCTGGACGAACAGCAGCTCTTCCTCGGAACGGGACGGGTCCGTGACCAAGCCGAAGCGGTCCTCGTTGCCGATGCGGCCGAAGATCGTGACCCCGTTCTTGCGCGCGACCCAGTCGTAGCGGCTCTTGTAGCCTTCGATCCGTGCGATGCGCGCAGCCGGCGTTTCGTCTCGGTACGGATCGTCCTCCACCTCCTCGCGCAGCGCGGCGATCATCGATCCGGTGCGCTTCTTCTCGGTCTCGTCGAGGAAGGAGAGGTCGTCCTGGAAATCGTCGGGCTCGCCCAGATTCGCGAAGAGCTCGGGCAGATCGACCGGCTCGAGCGCGAAGCGCAGGAGCGCGTAGCTCTGCGGTGCGGGGCCCGGCTCGGTAGGCGGCAGGAGGCCGGCCAGCGGCGCACGCGGCGGCTCGACGAGGTCCAGGGGCGGCAGCGGACGCGTGTCCCGCGGCGGCGAGAACAACTCGCGCGTGAGCAACGGCGGAGCGTCACCGTCGGGGAGCGTGACGTCCACTGCGGGCGCCTGGAAGTGCTCGAAGGCGGCCTCGCGGGCCCGTTTGCGCGAGCGCGCGCCCGCACCGGAGTCGCCGAGCAGATCCCACGTCATCCAACCGAGCAGCAGCACGGCGATGAGAAAGACGGTCTGTTCTTGCTTCAATCGCATCGCGCTAGCCTTCCGCCCGACTCAGCCGCGGAATCACGAGGACGAGGTCCAGGCGCACTTCGTCGTCCTTGTTCCGGGCCTGCTGCATCTCGAGCTCGTACAGGTGGAGGCCGCGCCCTTCGGGCGGCCGTTGGGTCAGTGTCAAGAGGCGCGTGACGGCGAGAGACGTTCCGACGACGTCGAACTCGACGCGCGTGCGCTCGATGTTGCCGAGACCAGCGCGGGTCGAGAGCCCCGGGTCGAGCCGGACGACGATACGGTCCACGCGCTCCACCCCGGCCGCGATCGCGAGGCGCACGGTCGTGTCCACGACGTCCAAGGCCTCCAGGTACCGCTCGATCTCCGCGTCACGGGTCGGCGAGAGCTGCGGCATCCCGAGGCTCGCATCCACGTTCAGGTTGGCCCGATTCGCCCGCTGCAAGAGGTCCTCCCGGACGTTCGTCAGCGCGCGCTGGAACTGATTGGCGGCGGAGCCGAGCGCGGGATCGATCGTGAAGCCCTCGCGCGGCACGAAGCGCACTTCGTTCTCGAGCGTCGTCACGGCGGAGCGCAAGTCCTTGTTCTCCGCCTCGGCCGTGGCCTTGTCGGAGGCCGTGAAGAGGCCGCCGCGCAGCTCGGTTTCGTTGCTCGTGATCGTGCGGTTCGCCGCCTGGATCTGGTCGCCGAAGACCGAACCGAGCACGGACATGCCGATGAAGAAGACGACAAAGCCCGTCACGACCATCGTCACGAAACGCTTGTTCTCCTGCCAGTAGTCGTTGAAGTCCATCAGCCTTCACCTCCTTCCTCGTCGTCCTCGTCCAGCTCGGCCACCTCGGGCGGGGGTGCCAAGAGCGTGAGGTCCAGCGTGAAGTCCGTCTGCGTCGCTCCCATCCGGTGCTTGATGCGCGCCGTAGGTAGGAGCTCCTGCAGGGCGCCGACGAATTCCTCGAAGAGCAGCGAAGGCGCGCTCGTTCCTTCGCGCGCACGCCCCTTGAAGCGCAGGATCGGCAGCTCGACTTCGCGCGTGACGCCGAGCTCCTCGTCGCTGCCCCAGGTGCTGGTCATGCTCTCGAGCCAGAAGCCCTCGGGGATCGTCTTCTCGATCGCGGCGATCGTGCGCACGGTCTGCTCGCCGGAACCCGCCAGCGCAAAGAGCTCGCTCGCGAAGAGCTCCATGCCGCGGTTCTCGTCGATCAGTCCGAGGGTCGCCTGGTTGTTGCGCTTGGCCGTCCGCAAGCGGCGCCCGACGCTGTGGGCCTCGCCTTCGAGACCGTTCAGCTGCTTGTTCTGATGCCAGGCGCTCAGCCCCAGGTACAGCAGAGCCAGAGCGGCCGCTGCGATCAGGAAGGCCGGCCCGCTCAGGAAGTCCCGCTTCTTGCGGACGGCGGAAGGCAGGAGCTCGATCCCGTAAGCGTCGGGATCGGAGGCGCACGTCGCGAGACCGAGGGCGCACACGGCCTCGAGCTTGTGATCTTCGAGCTGGCTCGCGGCCTCGGGCGAGAGCTTGGAGACGTCCACCACGATGAACGGGTCGAACGGTTCGACCGGAACGCCGAGCCCGTTGGCGAGGTACTCGGGGAAGCCGTCCAAGGCCGCTCCACCGCCGCACAGGAACACGCGATCGAGCTTCAGCGAGGAGAGCTTGATCTGGTTCTTCGCGAACAGGACGGTCGATTGCAGCAGGCTGAGAATCTGGCCCGCCGGCCCCATCATCGCGCGACTGGCCTTCTCGGCATTCGGATCCTTGAAGCTCGCGTGCGGGCGCAACGAGCACTCGTCGATCTTGAACTCCTCGGCGCGCGCTTCGCTGATGTTGAAGCGCTCGACGATGGCCTGATCGAAGAGCCGCGACCCCCCGTTCAGGTTGCGCGCGAACAAGAGGTCCGTTCCGCGCATCAGGATGACGTCGACGTTGTCGCGCCCGATGTTCGCGAGCAGGACCGTGTCCTCCATCACGACGCCGTAGTGCAGGAAGGCGTTGTAGAGCGCGATCGCGTTGGGCGTGAAGGCGTTCAGCTGGCCGCCCAGACTCGCCAGGCCCTCCGAGTGCTCCTCCAGCAAGGATTCGCGCGCCATGCAGAGCACGACCACGTCCTCGCCGTCGATCTCGGGCAGCTCGGGCAGCACGTTGAAGTCGGAGGCGACCTCGGCTTCGGACTGGCTGGCGATCTCCTGGGCCTCGAAGTGCATCAGCTTGCGGAGCTGCCAATCGGGCACGCGGGGCACGCGCGTGTAGCGCATGTTGATCTCGCGCCCGGTCAGCCCGATGCGGCAGACCTTCGGCTTGGAGGCGTTTCCGAGGGCCTCCCAGCCGCTGGTGACGGTGCCGCCTTCGTTCGGCGCCACGACGAATTCGTGAACGACGAACGAGTTGCCCTTGACCTCCCCGCGCAAGAGCTTGGCGGTCGAAGTCCCGATGTCGATTCCCGTTGCGGTTCTGGCCATGGACGGTTCTCTGGTGCCTTACTCTTGCTCGGACTGCGCCTCGAGCGCTGCCTGGACGCGGCTGCGAATCCGAGGTTGTTTCGTCTCGTCGAGCGCATCGAGGACGGCACGCAGCTCACGCTCGTGCGAGCTCTTGCCAGCGCGTTCCTCGCCCGACCACTCGGACCGGATGGCTTCGCGCAGCTCGAGCGCCTCGGCTTCCACCTCGCTGTCGGCGTAGGTCTGCGCGCATTCCTCGATCGCTTCGATGCACTCGCGGTAGAGGTCGGACAGCTGGAAGAAGCGCGCCCGCTCGACCTCCTGGCGCACCTCCTCGACCCGGGCGAGACCCGCTTGGATGAGCCGCGAGCGCCCGGCCTCGGCCTGCTGGACCGAACGCGCCTCGAAGGGCACGCGATCGAGCAGTTCGTTCCAGGCGGAGAGGGCCTCCCCGAAGCGCCGTTGGCGCTCGGCGTCCCGCGCTCGATCCGCGAGGGCGTTGGCCTGCACGCGCTCTTCGTTGAAGACCACCTGCATGTCGAAGCCGGACAGTCCCGCGAGTTCTGCGCGCACGGAGAGCGTGCCGTCGCTCGTCACGCCCGATGCCGCAATCGGCTGGGCAAAACCGACGCGCACGAGATTGACCCCCTGGCCGAGCAAGAGGCTCTCGACCGCGCGTGCCTCGAACTCGTTCGCGTGCGACACGTAGCCGTCGGGACCGATGGTCGAAACGAAGCCGGCCTCGTTCGAGTCGTCTCCGGGACGGGCCGCGAAGCACAGGTCCGCGTCTTGCGGAACCTTCGCGACCCGGAACGTGAAGCCCTTTTCGGTCGTCGCGACGGTCCAATCAGCCCCGGCCCAGCCTACGAGGCCGTCTTCCGTCCAGGACCCGATGTCGATCCCGGGGAAGATCACCGAGCCGCTGCGAACGATCGCGAGCGTGGAGGAGGCGGCACCGAAGCGGTGGGCCTCGAACTCCTGGAAGGTGGCGGCGGGCGCGTGCGCCTCGCCCTGGACGACACTCACGTCGTCGACCGAAACGGTGCCTTCGGCCGTCGCACGCGCCGCGACGACGAGCGCTCCGGACTCGAGGCCGGGCAAGCCGTTGCAGGTCAGGACGAGCTCCTGAAAGCCGTCGGTCTTCGTCAGCGCCGGGCTCCAGGCCAAGAAGGAGCGGCCTTGTCCGTCCGTGAGCTCGAGCCCCAGGCGTGCCTCGGCCCCATCCTCGGCCCAGAGCGAGGCGTGCACCTCGTAGCCCCGCCGGGAGGCGATGACAAAGGCCGGCGAACGCGCGAAGGCCCACTCGCCCGCGGCCAAGAAGCAGCCCATTCCGAAGGCGCCGCTGCGGGCGTAACCGGTGTCCCGCTCGAAGACCTGGGCGGCCGCATCGGCGGACTCCCAGGCCAGGGGCTTGTCCGCGTTCTCGAACGAGCCGTCGGCGAGCTTGTTGCCCGGTACGGCCACGACGTTGGCCGCAACGGCCTGACCTTCGCCACCCCGCAGGGTGTGCCAGGCGAGGTAGCCCCCGCCACCGAGCACGGCCAACAGAAAGGCCAAGAGCACGGTCGAGCGCTTGCCGGTCCCCGCCAGGGCCTCGGCACTGATGCGACCGACCTCCCCGGAATCAGCGGCGGCGGTCGCGCGCGGGCGCTCGTCCGCGAGCTGCGCATCCTCGAAGACCAGTTTGATGTTGCCCAGGCTGAAGGCGTCACCGTGGGCGAGCGCCTCCTCCTCGACCTGCCGGCCTCCGACCCGGGTCCCGTTCGTACTGCCGAGATCGACCAAGAGGGCCTTGCCGTTCGCGATGCGCAGCTCGGCGTGCTTGCCGGACACCGACGCGTCGTCGAGCACGATGGCATTGCCGGGGCGTCGCCCCAGGGTCACGGTGCCGTCGGAGAGCGGCAGCCGCTCCCCGAGTCGCTCTCCCGATTCGATACGAAGCCAGTAGCGCGCGTCCCGCGAGTCCATTCGGTGAAGGCGTGAGGGTGGGGGGTCGACCGGACGAGCCACGGGCGAAGGTCGGGGAAGCCCGTCGGTGCGAAGCGGGGGGGGACCCGGCCTCCGCTCGGGACTATCCGAGGGAGGTGAGCATGTAACGCTCCTTCCGGACCTCCTTCACGGACCAAAGGTGGCGGGGAGCGCGGGGCGGGGAATCGTAGCTTGGAAGCGGGGTGAGGTCCCGGCCCGATTCGGGGGAGATCCGCCCAGAACGGTCGGAGAAGCGCGAAAAGGCCCGCTTCGGGATGCTAGCCTCGCGCGCGACGATGAGGCGGGAAGACCGGACGCGTGGACAGGACCAAGGGCAGCGCAGGGACGAGCGTCTGCCCCGCTTCTTCCTCGCCACGGATTCCGAAGACGGCCCGCCACGCTTCGCCCCCGGCGAGTTCGAGCACGCGACCAAAGTTCTGCGGCTGAAGCCGGGGGACCCCTTCCTGGGACTGGACGGCCAGGGCAGCCTCTGGCGCCTCGAGCTGGGAGAGACCGGTCGCCACGCGGCCAAGCTGCATCGCCTCGGCCCGCCCCTGCGCGAGCCCGCCCCCGGCGAGGAGGGCGCCCCCCTGCCCTGGGTCGAGCTGGCGGTCGCCTGGCCCAAACGACCGCGCGCCGACCCGATGCTGCGCACCCTCGTTCAGCTGGGAGTCGCGGCGATCGTGCCGCTCGACTGCAGCTGGAGCGGTGCTCAGAAGCTGCCCGCGCGCGGGGACGAGCGCCTGGTCCGCATTCTCCAGGACGCCTGCAAGCAAAGCGAACGCACGTGGCTCCCCGAGATCGGCCCGGGACGCACCGTCGCCGAGCTGCTCGAGGAGCGCGGCGAAGCCGCCATCGCGCTGCTCGATCCGCGCCATGGCATGGGCTTCGACACCTGGCTGCGCTCGATCCGCACCGGGCTCGAATGCCTGGGAACGGCGGAACGCCCGATCACGCTGTGCATCGGCCCCGAGGGCGGCTTCTCGCCCGAGGAGACCGAGCTCTTCCTCCTGGCCGGCGCGCAGCCGGTGCTGCTCGGCCCGCACGTCCTGCGCATCGAAACGGCGGCGGTGGCCGCGATGGCCGTCGTCGGCTCGATCTACACCTGACCGTCGTCCGGCGCGGAAGCCCGCGCCTCAACGGCCGTGGGCGCGCAGCACGGAATCGAGCTCTGCGATGCCGGTCGGGAACGGCGAGACGGCCTCGATGCGGGCCCCGGCCGCGAGCAGACGCTCGACCACCGCCACGGGCTCGACGCCTTCCATGCGCGTGTTCGCGACGCCCCAACAGAAGCCGTCGAGCACGGTGCCGCCGTAGTCGTTCAGGGCCTCGAGCGAGGCGCCCCGCGCGAGCAGCCAATCGATCTGGTCCAGGTCACCGGTCCAGGCCGCGTAGTGCAGGGCCGTGAACCCCTGATCTCCCGGGGCATCGGCGCGCGCGCCCTGGGAAAGCAAGAAGTCCGCCACCTCGTGCTGTCGAAGGCGCGCCGCCGTGAAGAAGGCGGTGTCGACATAGCTCGCGCGGCGCTTGGCCCAGACCGCGGGCAAGCCGTGCTCGCGGGGCGCGAGCAGCCCGCCCGCGCTGAAGTCCGCGCGCACCGCTTCGAGCTCGCCCAGGCCCGCGGCCTGGATCAGATGGCGCACGCGCGCCCCGCGGCGGACGAGCGCGCGAGCCGGCGGGAGGTAGCCGAAGGCCAGCGCGAAGTCGAGCGGAGCTCCGTCGTCCGCGAGCCCTTCCACCCGCGCACCACCGTCCACGAAGGCGTCAACGAGCTCCGCGTGCAGCCCGGCGCGGGCGGGCCAGGTGCTCGTCACGAGCGAGATCAGGGGCGTCGTGTTCGGCCCGCCGCCACCGAACCCGCAGGTCGCGTCGGGGGGCGCACCCGCCGCACTCAGAAAGCGCGCGATGTCCACCGCGTTCGGGGGCACACGCTGGCGCTCGTCCTCGACGCCGTTGGCGGCGACGTAGTGCAGGAGGCTCGCGCCGTGCGAACGCGGCGAGGCGGCCCGGACCAGCTCCGGGTCCTGCGCGACGAGGGCGCGCAACTCCGCGAGGTCTCCGGAGACGACCGCCTCGGCGGCCCGTTCGAAGCGGGCCTCGCCCGCGCTGCTCGGCTCGAAGGAATCGGTCATGGGGCGCTCCTCGGCGGACTCTCCTCGGCGGACCTTGCGACCGCCCGCCGGCGACGGGGCCCGGACCCGGTCAACGGTCGTAAAGCTCTCGAATGCAACGGCTTGCGACAAGCGTCCGTTCCGACTCAGGGCTCTGGCGCAGGCCTCCGGTCACCCAAGTCGATCCCAGGCAACGACTTGGGACGACGAACCGGGACGTCGCGCGGACCTGGTTTTGCGTTGCAAGGGCGGGGCCAAACGGCGAATCCGCCGTCGTTGCAACCCTCAGGGCGCCTCGGCACACATTGCAACATCCTTGCAAGCTCCTACCCATACCGGAATTCCGGACACCTCTCGAAACCGGGAAGGTGGAACAAATCAGGCCGGGTGGCGTGAAAGCCCTGGAGCGGGTGGGCGGCTACCCCTTATAGAGAAGGCCTGCTTTCTGCGGGAGAGCTGGTCGGGAACATTCGCTCCTGGCCGGGAATCCTGCTGGTGGCAGACAAACCGTTATGTTCCTCCTTAAGTCGAGAAGCAACGCTCCCGCAACGAGGCTTAGGACGGCCAACCGCCTCGGATAGCCTGCTTCACGGCGACTGAAGCGCGAACGCTCTCTCGCGCATCATGCAGGCGGTCGCGTTCGCCGCGACCGCCTGTCTTCGTCTCGGACCCCGGAACTCAGAGGTAGTTCGGGAGATCTTCGAGCACGAAGCTCAGGGGGACACCGGTACGCTCCTCGAAGACCTCCGCCACCGAGCGACCCTGGGCTGGAGCGCGCACCAGCGCGAGCAGGACCCCTTCGCCCCACTGGCGGGCCACGTAGGACACGATCGCGAGGGACTGGGCGTAGGCCAGGGCGATCTCGTCGGCATCGTCCCAGGCCGCGAGGCTGCCCTGCAGCGTCTCCAAGGGGTACAGCTCCAGGCCGGCCCCGACCGCCGCGGCGAGTCGCGCGTTGGCGGCCGCGAGACCCGGATCGGTCTCGAGCCACTGGGCCAGTCCCTCGTTGAGCCAGCCCGGCACCTCGGTGCCCCCCACCGCGTGGATGTAGGCGTGGACGAACTCGTGGCGCAGCACGCGTTGCCAGTTCGCGCGCTCGGTCGCGAGGTTTTCGACCGAGACACGGATGTCGCCGTCGAAGACTCCGCCGGCCCAGTCGCCGAGACCGGTGATGCGGTCGAAGGCCTCGCGGTCGTACAGGACGACGCGGAACGGCTCGCCCCCCGCGCGCACCGGGTCCACGCGGAACCACAGGCGCAGGTCTTCGTACACACCTTCCAGGAAGGCCAGGACATCCTGGGCATGTTGGAGGATGTCGGTTCGACTCGTGTCGTAGGAGAGCACGAAGACGTCCGAGGACTCGGTCCAGTGGTCGGCCTCGAGCTCACGCTCGTCCTTCCAGCGCTCGAGGACGGTCCGAAGCACGTCGGCGTCCTCCCGCTCGGGCACGAGGCCGAGCGCCCGCTCGAGGTGCGCGATCGCCGCATCGAGTTCGCGCTCGTCGTGCTCCCGGCGCGCGAGCCGGACGAGGGCTTCGGCCAGGTTCTTGCGGAAGACGTTGCGCTCGGGCTGAGCTTCGAAGCACTGCTCGAAGAGGCCCACGGCGAGCCCCAATTCACCGCCGGCGAGCAGCTCGGTCGCCTCGTTGTTCTTCTCGACCCAGCGGATCTCGACGCCCTCGAGGCTGTCGATGCCGGCCGGGGTCGGGCTGGCCGAGGCGGGCAGGGCGGGCTCGCGCTTGACGGCAACGGGCAGGGCGGGCGTCGGGCGGCCGGCGGCCTCCTCGGGCGGCCGAGCGGGGTCGTTGCGGGTCAGCGCCGCGACGGCGAGTCCGGCCGCGAGCCCGACCAGGGCGATGGCGAGGACTCCAGCGAACCTGCGGAGGGCCTTCATCGCTTCTCCTCCTCGAGGCCGGGACAGAGCTCGAGAGCGCGCTCGAAGGCGGCGGGGTCGTTCGAAATCGAGCTCCAGAAGGGGAAGCGGCGGCAGTGCTCGGGGCGAGCGGAATAGACACCACATTCGTTGTGCCCCTCGAGCAGCGCACAGCGACCGTCGAGTCGCTCCGTCAGGGCCTCGCGCAGAACGCCCGTTCGGGGACAGGGTACGGTGCGGACGAAGCGCCGGCGGAAGGCCTCCGGGGAGAGCGACAGGGATTGCGCCAGGAGCTGGTCCTCGCCGGGAGCCAGCCAGACGTAACCGCGGACCCGGCAGCAATTTCCGCTGCGGCGGCAGCGAAAACGGAACGAGCGTTCGCCACTGCGGCCGAAGGCGAAGCTCGCGGGGTCCGGCTCGGACCGGGGATCCATGGAAGAAAGCTAACCGAAACGGGCTTCGATACCGGTGCTCAAATCGGCCCCGGACCCCCGGCGATCTCCGGACGGGGGTAGGATGCAGCGAGGCCCTTCCCGGTCTCCCCCCCCTCACCCGCGGCCCGGCCCGCGGGATCCCGGGATCATGAAAATCCAGCTCCTCCACCCGCCCGTTTATCTCAACGTCTACGCGATGACGGCGCTGCGCCCGAGCCTGCCGCTCGGGCTCGCCTACGTGGCAGCGTCGCTGCGCGTCGCCGGACACGATGTGTCGGTCCTGGATGCCGTCGGCGCCGCGCCCGACCAGGTGACGCCCGGATTGAGGGTCCAGATCTCGCAGCTCGGCCTCACGCCGGACCAGATGGTCGAACGGCTCGACCCCGAGGCCGACGCCTTCTGCGTGACGAACATGTGGTCCTTCTCGTGGCCCATCGTCCGAGAGCTCATCATCAAGATGAAGGCCGCCTGGCCGGACAAGCCGATCGTCTGCGGCGGAGAGCACTTCACCGGGTTGCCCGAGCACTCGATGCTCGAATCTCCGATCGACTACATCGTGCTGGGCGAAGGCGAGGAAGGCGCGGTCGAATTGATGGCCGCGCTCGAGCAGGGGCAGGACGTCTCCGAGCTCGCCGGACTCTGGTACCGCGATGCCGAGGGCAAGCCCGCGAAGACCGCTACCGAGCGCAGCCGGCGCCGCGACATCGATGCCATCCCGTGGCCCGCCTGGGACCTGTTCGACGTCAAGGCCTACGACGAGCGCCGCCTGATCACCGGCATCCACTACGGCATGACCGTCCCCGTCCTCGCGACGCGCGGTTGCCCCTATCAGTGCACGTACTGCTCCTCGCCCCAGATGTGGACGACGCGCTGGTATGCGCGCGACGCCAAGGACGTCGTCGACGAGATCGAACACTGGCACGAGGTCTACGGCGCCAACAACTTCCCGTTCCAGGACCTGACGGCGATCGTCAAGAAGGACTGGATCGTGCGCTTCTGCAAGGAGCTGGCGTCCCGCGACTTCGTGAACGACATCAACTGGCAGCTGCCGTCGGGAACGCGCGTCGAGGTCATCGACGACGAGGTCGCATCGTGGCTCAAGAAGACCAACGGTGTCTCGCTCAACTACGCCCCGGAATCCGGCAGCGAGGAGACGCGCAAGCGCGTGAAGAAGCGGCTCAAGGAGTCGTCGCTCGTCCGTGCCGTCCGCGCGGCGGTCAAGCACCGGCTCAACGTGACCGCGTTCTTCATCGCCGGCTTCCCCGAGGACACGCCCGAGGACCTACGACAGACCGTACGACTGGCGCGCAAGCTCGCGTGGCTCGGCATCACGGACATGGCGTTCGGCTTCTTCTTCCCGATTCCGAACACGGAGCTGTACTGGCAGCTGCGCGACGAAGGCAAGATCGAGCTGAACGACGACTTCCTCCTGACGCCGATCTTCGCCAACGAGGCCAAGGTCGACGAGGCCAACAACTACAGCTACAACTTCACCGCCAAGGAGCTGACGCGCTGGCGGTATTGGACGCTCGCGAACTTCTACCTGGTGTCGTACGGCACGCGTCCCTGGCGCCTGGTCTCGACCCTGTGGAACGCGCTCATCGGCAAGGAAACGCGCAAGATGGAGTCGTTCCTCATCGACATCCGCCGCAAGATCCGCGTGGCCTTGCGAAGCTGGTGGACGACGCGCAGGGCGAAGGGCGCGCGAGCCGCGGAGAAGCCCGTCTCCTAGGAGCCTTCTCGACTCCGGCGCTCAGGTCCGCTTGCGCCGGGCCTTGCCCGCACGCGCGTCGCGCGTGAAGTCGAGTTCCTCCCGACCGGCGAGCTGCTCCGAGATGTCGGCGATCAGCTCGTCCCAGCTCTGGTAGCGGTGCTCGGCGTCCTTCGCGACCATCTTCTCGATGAAGTAGTGCATGTGGTGGGAGATGCCGCGGCTCTTGAGCTCCGGAGAAGAGAGCGACTCCATGACCTGCATGCGCAGGAGCTCGCGATCGTCGGAACTCTCGAAGGGGAGTCGGCCGACGACGATGTGAAAGAGCGAGAGCCCCAGGCTGTAGATGTCCGAGCGGATGTCGGCCGAGGCGCCTCCCCGCGCCTGTTCGGGGGAGAGATAGGCCACGGTGCCGACGGCGCTGTCGCTCGCGACTTGTTCCGGTGCGTCGTTCGAACCCGAGGCGAAGCCCAAGTCGATGAGCACGACGCGCCCTGCCTTGTCGAGCATGATGTTGCCGGGCTTCACGTCGCGGTGGACGACTCCGGCCTGCCCGAGGTAGCGCAGGACCTCGGCCGTGCCGAGTGCGATGCGCAGGGCCTCGTCCTCCTCGAACACGCGCCCTTCGTCGACCAGCTCGAGCACGGTCATGCCATCGATGAACTCGAGCCGCGAGAAGTACGTGTTGCCGCTGCGCGCCACGCCAAAGCAATGCACGAGGCCGGGATGATCGAGCTTCTCGAGCAGGCGCGCCTCGCCGATGAAGGCCTTGCGCGTCGGGGCGTGCCGCGTGGCCTTGGTCTGGAGCACCTTGAGCGCGAAGGTCCGCCGCGTCTTCTTCTCGCGCACCTTGAAGACATCGGCCGTCCCCCCCGTTCCGACGCGCTCCAGGATTTCGTAGCCGGGGATCTCCGGGGTCTCGCCGCAGCGCGTTCGCCGCAGCTTGTGAACGTCTTCCTCGCTCCAACCCAGACGCTCCTGCAAGAGCCCGTCCAGGCTCGCGCCGTCCTTCAGCTCGGGCAGCAGGAGCTGCGCGTCTTCGCGGGCGAGATGTCCGCGATGGACGAGGGCGGCCAGGAACTCGACGTCTTTCATGGGCGGGTGAGGGGAACCGACCGGAGCCCGGCTCGGAAACACATTCCAGCCTGGAATCCCGTCCGACTTCAAGATCGCGGAATTCCAGGGCCGAAACGACGTTGGAGCGAGAACGCGCTTCCGACCGAACCGAGAGTCCCGTGGAACCCGTCCAAAGCCGCCACATCTACAAGTACTACGAGGCCGCGGACCGCTTCGTGCGCATCCGTGTGTGCGGTGCGGCGACCCTGGGCCTCCCGGCCGGCCCCGAGCTCGACTCCGCCGGCTACCGGCGAGCGGTGGTCGAGGCCTGCGTGACGGAGTGCCAGCTGAGCGATGACGGCTTCGTGGCGGGGCTCTGCGAGACGCGCGCGGCCGAGGCGGTCGAGGAGCTCTTCGAGCTGGTCGTCTCGGTGAATCCGAGCCTCGACATCCGCCGCGTGAGCCTGCGGGAGCCCGTCCGGGAGCACGAGCCGAAGAACGCGCTCGGCCCGCAAGAGCCGGTCGACTTGAGGCGCCGGGCGCGGGGACTCGAGGCCCGCTTGAAGAAGCGCGTCTTCGGTCAGGATGCGGGTGTCGAGGCCGTCGCTCGCTCCGTTCGTCGCGCCGCCGCCGGATTGGCCGAGGAGCGTGGCCCGCACGCTTCCCTGCTCTTCGTCGGCGCCACGGGCACCGGCAAGACCGAGCTGGCGCGGGCCCTCGCGGCCGAGCTCTTTCAAGAGAGCGACGCCCTCGTCCGCGTCGACTGCAGCGAGTTCGCAGAGGGTCACGAGTACAGCAAGCTGATCGGGTCGCCGCCGGGCTACGTGGGGCACGACGATGGCGGCTTCCTGACCGAAGCGGTGCGCAAGCGGCCGCAATCGGTGGTGCTCTTCGACGAGATCGAGAAGGGCCATCCGCGCTTGCACCACCTGCTCTTGCAGGTCCTCGAGGACGGCCACCTGACCGACGGGCGCGGCAGCACCACGTCGTTCCGCGAGTGTTTCGTCATCCTCACTTCGAACACGGGCTCGCGCGACATCGCCGAGGCCGCCGACGCGATCGGCTTCGGACGCAGCGAGCTCACCGGAGAGGCCTCGAGCGAGCTCGCGCGCCTCGCCTTGCGCCGGACCTTTCGACCCGAGTTCCTCGGACGTCTCGACGAGACGATCGTGTTCCGCTCGCTCGACATCGGGGACGTGCGCCGCATCGCCGAGGCGCAGCTGACCGATCTCGCCGCTCGCACGCGACGGACGGGAACCCGCCTCACAATCACGCCCCGCGTCCGTGACTGGATCGCCGAGCAGGGCTTCGACGAGGGTTCCGGGGCCCGCGGCATCTCGCACTGCATCCGGCGCGAGATCGAAGGCCCGCTCGCGGACTTCGTGCTGGCGGGTTCGTCGGGTTGGATCCGGATCGGCATCCGACGGGGCAAGCCCGTCTTCGAGCCCGAGGACGAAAGCGAGGCCGCCTAGCGCACTCCGGCAGCCTGCGTGGCCGCCGCCCGGGCGCCGAACGGCGCTCGCACCGGCATGCCGGTGGACGATTGAGTTGGGACGCGTGACGCGCCCCGGGCCGGGCCCGTATCCTCGACCGGGTGAAGTGGCTCCTCCTCCCGTTCCTCCTCGCCTTCCCCCTCTGCCTGCACGCCCTTTCGACAGGTGAGGACGACCCGTCCCCCATCGTCGCCAGGGGCAAGGATCTGACGCTCTCGACAGCCGAGCTCGAGCCGGTCCTGCTGGACCGCTTCGGCCTGTCCCAGCGCGGCCGCGAGATCCTCAAGCTGCACCTGAAGGTGCTCATGGTCGAACGTCTGGCGGCGCTCGATGGCCTGCGCGTGTCCGAGCGCGAGATCGATCGACGCTGGAAGCGCATCGACGCCGACGTCAAGGCCTCGGGAGACGGGCGCGGCATCGCCGGCCAGCTGGCCGATCAGGGCATGCCCGCCCAGGAGTTTCGCGACTTCTTGCGCGTGTCGCTCTTGCACGAGGAGCTGGCTCGACGCGGCCTGAAGTTGCCCGAGGATGCCCCGGTTTCGGGCGACCAGCAGGAGATCTGGCTCGAGCAACAGATGCAGACCCGGGGCGAGGAGACCTTCCCCCCGCCGTGGTCGAACGGAATCGTCGCGCGCTGCGGCGAGGTCGAAGTCGATGCGCCGGAGTACGCGCGCTTCCTGCGCCAACACCTGCCCGAGGCGGACGTGCTGGAGACCGCCTGGCACCTGCTGCTCTTGAAGGGCATCGAACGCCGCATGCCCGACCTGTCGCGGGAGGCGACCGAACGGGGTATCGAAGCCGAGCTCGACCGACGTCGGGAGAAGCACGAGGCCGAGAATCCGGGCGTGACCTTCGAGCAGTTCCTCGGCGCCCAGGGACGCAACCTGGCCGTCGCACGCAAGGATCCGTCGGTTGCGATCGCCGTGCTCTCACGCTTGTGGGTCGACCAGACGGCGGGCGACGAAGGCGTCCGTGCGGCCTACGAAAAGGAGCGCGCGCTGTTCGAAGGCGTCTATGGCCGCGCGATCTACACGCACATGCTCTTCCTGGTGGCGTCACGGCATGGCAACCAGCTCAATCCGCGCACCTTCGGGGAAGCGGAGGAGGAACTGGTTCGGATGACGAAGACGGTCGGCAACACCGAGGACTTCGCAGAGCTCGCGCGGCGACACTCCGAACATCCCCCTACGCGAGACGAGGGCGGACTCCTCGGATGGATCACGAGCACCGGTCCGCGCGACGGGACGCAAGCCCTGCGCGACGCGGTCTTTCGCGACTTCGAGCTGGCCGGACCGATCCCGGCCGAGGGCCGCCGCGTGGGCCCCATCAGCATCGAGACGGGTAGCGTCATGCTGTGGGTCTCGCGCTTCCGCAAGAGCCCGCCCTGGGAGACGATGCGCGAGCACGTCCACAACGAGCTGCGTCGGCGCTTCCTGACGGGGATCCTCGAGCAGGAGGACGTGGAGCTGTTGCCATGATGATCGGAAGAGTCGTCGGAAGCGTCGTTTCGACCCAGAAGGACGAGCGACTCGAGAGCCTCAAGCTGCTCGTCGTCCAGGTCCACGACCACACGAATGCGCCGACCGAGCGCTACGTCGTCGCCGTCGACGCGGTGCAGGCCGGCCTCGACGACGTCGTCCTGTTCGCCACCGGCTCGAGCGCGCGCCAGACCCGGCTGACCAACGACAAGCCCTGCGACGCGGTCATCATGGCGATCGTCGACTCCTGGGACGTCGACGGAACCAACGTCTACGAGAAGTGGGCCTGATGTACCTCGCGCGCGTCATCGGCCGCCTCGTCGCGACGCAGCGGGTCGAAGGGCTCGAAGGCGTCGCCTTGCAGTGGATCCAACCCCTGGACGAAGCGGGCGCCCCGGAAGGTGCACCGCTCGTGGCCTGCGCCACCGTCTCGACGGGTCCCGGCGACCTCGTGCACTTCGTCGACGGTCGCGAAGGAGCGCTCGCGTGCCCCCGCCCCTTCGTCCCCGTCGACGCCGCCATCCTCGGCTACGTCGAGGAGGCCACGGCCGGCGGAGGCCGGGTCGTCTAGCCCCGTGTTCCTCGCCGAGGTCCGAGGGACGGTCGTCTCGCCCGTGCAGCATCCCGTGCTCGACGGCGAGCGGCTCTTGCTCGTCCGTCCGCTCGACCCCCACGGTCGTCCCTGCGGCCCGACCCGCATCGCGATCGACCGCGCCCGCGCCGGGCCGGGCGACCGCGTGTTGGTCGTGGACGAGGGCAACGCCGGCCGACAGCTGCTCGCCGCCCCCGACGGGCCGGTCAAGACCGTGATCGTGGGGTTCGTCGACTTCATCGAGCTCGGCGGAGAGCTGGTCTTCGACCACCGCGACGAGCGGCCCCGGCTGCCGCGGGGCTGACCGATCCCCTGCCGCTCGCGTAGGATGCCGCCATGGAATCGCCGCGAGACGAAGCTCCCCGCCTGCGCCAGGCCCTCTGCCGCGTCGGCGCACTCTGCTACGAAAAGGGCTTCATCGTCGGCGCCGACGGGAACCTGTCCGTGCGTCTGTCGGACGACACGGTCCTGATCACGCCGGCGGGAGCCATGAAGGGCTTCCTCGAGCCCCACCACATCGCCCACATCGACCTCGACGGGCATCCGGTCGACGACGGCCCGCGAGCCTCGTCCGAGACCGGCATCCACCTGGTCGCCTACCGCGAGCGGGCGGACATGCGGGCCGTGGTCCACGCGCATCCGCCCCACGCGGTGGCGCTTTCGATCGCCGAGATCGACATGCAGATGCCGGTGATCCCGGAGATCGTCGTCACGATCGGGGGCACGCCGACGACCCCCTACGCCACCCCCGGCACCGACGAGTTGCCGGAGTCGATCCGCGCCGTGGTCCGCTGCTCGGACACGCTGATCATGAAGAACCACGGGGCGGTCTGCCTGGGCTCGAACCTGATGGACGCCTTCAAGAAGCTCGACATGATCGAGCACACGGCCAAGATCCTGTGGCTGGCCCACACGGTCCGCGGCGGGATCGAACCCCTGCCTCCGGAGGCGGTCTCGAAGTTGCTCGCCACGCGCTCCGCCCTGGGGATCCGGACCACGAATACGCTCGAGAACCGCTGCGCCCGGCCCTCCTGAGGACACCCTGCAGGCAGGGTGGGGCTCCGGCCCTTCAAAAAGCTTCCGTTAAAGGCGTTGTTTGCCGAAGATGAAGCGTGCCGGACCCCTTCATGAAGCCTTCGAACTCGCCCAGCCCGCGCGCGCGGCGCCATGCCGCCGTCCAGTTGTGGCTCGCGAACATCGGTATCGCGATGATCGTAGGGTCGAACTACCTCGCCCACGTGCCCCACGACGAGCACCCCCGGCTTTGGTTGTTCGCTCTGCCCGCCCTGGTATCGAGCATCCTGACCCTAACGCTCGTTCCGGGTCTGCTCTTCGTCCTGGCCGCCCACCTCTTCCGTCAGGTCCGGGTCCTGGCCTACGCGCAGGCCGTTCTGTGGACGGTGTTCCAGGTGCTGCTCTACGCGGACACGCGCATCTTCAACATCTTCCGCTACCACTTCAACGGCCAGGTCTGGAACCTCGTCTACACGCGCGGGTCCGAGGACGCGATCCATCTGGGTTGGCAGGTGTGGACCGCGGTCTCCTTGGGATTGGCCTGCGTCGGAGGCATCGAGCTCTTCATCTGGCGCTGGTCACTCGCGCGTTCCGAGCATCACACGAGCGCGTCCAAGCGACTCCTGCGGCCGGCGATGGTGTTCGGCTCGGTCCTGCTTCCCGCCGTCCTGATCGAGAAATCGATCTACGCCCAGGCCGACCTGTCCCGGGATCGACAGGTCACCGCCCTGGCGCGCCTGTTCCCGCTCTACGCGCGCGTTCCGATGGAAGACCTCGCCAGCAAGGTGCTCGGCGTCGACTCCGAGAAGCCGCGCCCACCGCACATCGTGCTCGACGGCATCGAGCTCGACTATCCGCTGGAGGATCCGTTCATCCCCGCCGATGGTCCGCGGCCCAACGTCGTCGTGATCGTCATCGACTGCTTGCGCGAGGACATGATCGGTCCCGAGTCCACTCCGGCGATCGACGCCTGGGCCAAGGACAGCCTGGTCTTCGAGAACCACGTCAGCGGCGGCAACTCCACGCGCTACGGCCTGTTCTCGCTCCTGTACGGGCTGCACGGCTCGTACTGGTTCCCCGTTCTACAAGAGCAGCGTTCGCCCGTCCTGATCGACGTGCTCGACGAGCTCGGGTACGAGTTCGGGGTCTTCTCGAGTGCTTCGATGAACTATCCCGAGCTGCGCGACACCGCCTGGTCGAGGATCGAAGACGACGTCCATGACGACTTCGGAGCCACGCAGCCCTGGGTGCGCGACGGACTCGCGAAGGACGCCCTGATCTCCTGGCTGGACGAGCGCGAGGACGACGCAGCTCCGTTCTTCTCGTTCATCCTGCTCGACTCACCGCACCAGACCTACAGCCACCCGCCCCAGAAAACGCCCTTCGCACCGTCCGCGGAGGAGGTCAACTACCTCGCGATGACCGGCAACGAGGGTCCGGAGCCCGGTGAACTCGAGCGCGTTCGCAACCGCTACAAGAACGCGGTGCGTCATGCGGACGATGTGGCTGGCGAGATCCTGGAGCGGCTCGAAGCGGGCGGTTTCCTGGAGTCCACGCTGGTCTTCGTGACCGGCGACCACGGCGAGGAGTTTCTCGAGTGCGGCTTCTTCGGGCACACGAGCGCCTTCACGCCCGAGCAGGTGCGCGTCCCCTTCGTGGTTCGTGGTCCCGGCATCGAGCCTGGCACGAGCGACGGCTCGACCTCGCATCTCGACTTTGCGCCCACACTGCTCGAGATCCTCGGTGCCGATCCCGCTATGCGCTCGAAATGGACCCTGGGTGGGAGCTTCTTCGAGCCCGAGCCCCAGCGCAGGCGCGTCATCTCGGGCTGGAACGAACTCGGCATGTGGACGCCCGCGGGTATCGTCCGCGTCCCGCTGAGCCCGTTCGAATTCGACCTGGAGGTCTACGACTACCGCTGGCGTCTCGTGATGGACGACGCGGACATCCTCCAGGAAGAAGCGGACCAGCTCCTGCGCCTCGGCGCCGAGTGCCACCGCTTCCTGCGCTAGCTTCGCGCCCCAGGGCCTTGCCCGGCGTTCAGAGGCTCTCGACCATGCTGCTGCGCACGGTCCACAGTCCGATCAAGACGAGCATCAGGGCGAGGTTCAGCGGGTCGAGCACCGTCGTTCGCAAGGCCGCGATCGTCACCTGTCGACGGTACCACGAGCTCGGATAGCCCAGCACCGCGAGGCGCCGGTACCAGCGCGCCGCGAACCGGATCATCCGTATGTAGCCGAGCACCGACCAGGTGATCGCGAGCGAGAGGGTCACGACCCGGATGAAGGTGTACGGGTCGATCAAGTTCCGTCCCCGCCACCACCGACCACGGTGAAGTAGTAGAGCGCGAGATAGATCAAGGAGGCCACGACCAACACGACCAGGGAGAGCCGCACCTCGCGCTTCTTGACGCTGATGCCGTGTTCGATCGACTCGCGGATACGGTCCGCCTCGGCCGCGAGCGCACGGCGCATCGCATTGACCGCGCGGTCTTCCAGGTCGTCGGCGGAATCCTCGTAGGCGGTGTTGACGATGCGGCGAGCGCGCTGCTCGATCTCGTCGGCACGGGCCTCGTAAATGCGCGAGACGACGCTGTGGGCGCGTTCCTCGACCCAGCCCGTGATGCTCTTGATCCCGCCCTTCTTGTCCTCGAGCTCGTCGGTGAATTCGTCACCGACCGGACCGGAGACGTCGGCCCCCCCGGCAGGCGGGCGCGGCGATTCGGGATCGCCCATCGCCTCGCCTCCCGCTGCGCGTCGAAAGAGCCTTCCGGGAAGGCGTCGGATGTGATCGAAGGCCCCCATTTCGTCTGGTCAGGAACGTGGGTTACGGTAGCAATCGAGGGTCGTTTCCGTCGATTTCCCGGGAAGCGAATTCCCTTTCCAGCGCGCCACGGGGCGTTCCGAGGGCGTGCAAGCGCACGGACGGAGCTCGGGGCGAGGCGGGGGAACCACTGCCAGCAGCGGACTTATCGGCAGCTGGGGCGCCCGAGCTACACCTGCCGCAGAGCTCCGCCGACGCGCGCTTCGATCTCCGCCCGGCGCTCTTCGTAGCCGGTGCGCCCCATGAGGGCGTAGGCGGCGATCTTGCCCGCCTCGACGCCCGGCTGGTCGAAGGCGTCCACGTCGTAGTGCTCCCCCATGATGGCCACGGACAGCTCGAGCAGGTAGATGAGCTGACCGACCGCGTGAGGGTCCACCTTCGGGACGCTGATGGTCGCGTTCGGTCGGTGCGCCTCGGTCAAGGCGATCCGGGTCCCGTCGCGCTCGGCCTGGAAGAGCTCCTTCAGCGTCCGCCCTCCGAGGTAGGCGATCCCCTCCCGATCCGGAAAGGCCGCGGGAAGGGTCACCGAATGATCGGGTTCGTCGACGGCCAGCAACGTGAACCACTTGTCGTGCGGTCCCTCGGTGTAGAGCTGCACCTGACTGTGTTGATCGGTGACTCCCACCGCGCGGATCGGCGTGGGGCCACGGAAGACGTCTTCACCCTTGCGGCTCTTGCGCTTGCCCAGCGATTCGGCCAAGAGCTGCGCGTACCAATCGGCCATGTCCCGCAGGCGGTGGCTGTAGGAGAAGGTGATCGACATCGGCTTGTGCTTCTTCTCGTGCAAGAGGTACTGCACGGCCGCGTGGACCAGCGCCGGGTTCTCCAGGAAGGTCTCGGTCCGACAGCGTTCATCCATGTCCGCCGCGCCCTTGAGGAGCCCGGCGATGTCGATGCCGACCAGCGCCGACGACACGAGGCCGACCGCCGAGAGCACGCTGAAGCGTCCGCCCACCCCGTCCGGAACGATGAACGAGCGGTAGCCTTCGCGGCCGACGACCTCGCGCAGAACGCCCTTCTCGGCATCGGTCGTGACGACCAGGTGGTCCTTGTGTCCGTCCTCGCCCAGGCGCTCGATCAGGGCTTGGCGGAAGAGCAGGAACTGTGACATCGTCTCGGCCGTGCCGCCGGACTTCGAGATCGCGTTGAAGATCGTCTTGGCCGGATCGATCGTCGCCAGAAACTCCCCGACGAGGTCGGGATCGACGTTGTCGAGTACGAACAAGCGCGGGATCCCGGCGGGCGGCGCGAGGTTGTGGTACGGACTGTTCAGCGCGGTCTGCAAGGCCGTGTTACCGAGCGCCGAACCGCCGATCCCGAGCACGCACACGTTCTCGAAGCGACCGCGGACATCCGTTGCGAAGCCCTGGATCTCGCGGCACACGTCGGCCTGGTGCGGGAGGTCCATCCAACGCAAGTCGCGCCCTCGCCGGGCCTGCACGGCGCGCAGGGCGGCGAGCGAGGGGGACTCCATCGCCTTCAGCTCGGCTTCACTCAGACCGTGGGTAGCCCCCACGACCTCGGACATCACGTTGGTGTAGTCGAATCGAATGGCTCGCACGCTAGGACTCCTCGAAGGGGTGGCGGGCGCAACAGGGTAAGAATGCGCGCGCGCGGAAGCGAGGGTCGAACGGCCGTGTCCGGGCTCTCAGAAGAGGCCCGTGATCGTTCCGTCCGGCTGCAGCTCGATGCCCTTGTAGGCGGGCTTTCGACCGAGGCCGGGCATCGTCATGATGTCGCCGGCGAGCGGGACCAAGAAGCCGGCGCCAGCCAGCAGCCGCACCTCTCGGATCGGGAATTCGAAGCCCGTCGGCCGCCCCTTCGCCGCGGCGTCGTGCGAGAGGCTGTACTGCGTCTTCGCGACACAGATCGGGAGTTCCCCGTAGCCGTTGTCCTCGAAGCGTCGCATGGCGTCCCGTGCCGCCGGTTCGAAACGCACCGAGCCCGCGCCGTAGATCTCGGTCGCGAGCGCGGTGATCTTGTCCTCGATCGGCTGGTCCAGGTCGTACAGGAAGCGGAAGTCCACCGCACCTCCCTCGACCGCGCTCACCACGGCTCGCGCGAGCTCCTCGCCGCCTGCCGACCCTTCTTCGAAGAGCCGGCTCTCGACGCACGCGGTCGCACCGGCCGCCAAGGCCTTCTCCTTGACGAGCGCGATCTCGCGGTCCGTATCGGTCGGGAACCGGTTCACGGCAACGACGACGGGTACGCCATGGCGCAGGACGTTGGCGATCTGCGCCTCGAGATTCGACGCGCCCGCGGCCAGCGCATCGAGATCCTCGCTCAACATCTCGGGAGGAAGCGGCCGGCCCGCCTTGACCTCGAACCGACCGGAGTGGTTCTTCAGCGCGCGCACGGTCGCGACCAGCACCGCCGCGTCCGGACGCAAGCCGCTGAAGCGGCACTTGATGTTGAAGAACTTCTCCGCGCCCATGTCGGCGCCGAAGCCGGCTTCCGTCACGACGTAGTCGGCCACGGTCGCGGCCACGCGATCGGAGATCACCGACGAGTTGCCGTAGGAGATGTTCGCGAAGGGACCCGTGTGGACCAGCAGCGGTGTCCCCTCGCTGGTCTGCATCAAGGTCGGGTCGATGGCGTCCTTCATGACCGCCGCCATCGCGCCGGCCACCTCGAGGTCTTCGGCGCACACGACCTCGCCGCGCACGTTCTCGCCGACGACGATCTTGCCGAGGCGCTCGCGCAGATCGGTGCGATCGCGCGCGAGCCCGAGCACGCTCATCACCTCCGAGGCCGGCGTGATGTCGAAGGCGGAATCGCGCGGGACGCCGTTCTTTGGACCGCCGAGCCCGACGCGGATCGCGCGCAGCGCCCGGTCGTTCATGTCCACCACCCGCCGCCAGGTCACGCGCTCGGGATCGACCTCGAGCGGATTGTCGAGCAGGATCGACGTGTCCAGAGCCGCGGCCAGGAGGTTGTTCGCGGCCGCGACCGCGTGGAAGTCACCCGTCAGATGCAGGTTGAGCTCGTCCATCGGCACGGCCTGGCTCTTGCCGCCGCCCGCACCACCGCCCTTCACCCCGAAGACCGGTCCCATCGAGGGCTGGCGGATCGTGGCGATGGCCCGCTTGCCGATCCGGTTCAGCGCCATCGAGAGCCCGATCGTCGTCACGGTCTTGCCCTCCCCGGCCGGGGTCGGCGTGATCGCGGTGACGAGCACGGTCCGGCCCTCGCGTTGCATCTTCCCGTCCTGAAGCCGGTGATCGACCTTGGCCTTGTAGCGGCCGTAGGGCGCGATCTGCTGCTCGGAGAAGCCCGCGCGTTCGGCGACGTCACGGATGGGCAAGGGGCGTTGGCGGTCGTCGGTCATCGGATGCAAGCGGGGCAGAGTGGTCGTGAGCGGCGGTATCCTCCGGTGCGAAGCACTCGATTCCCAGCACGAAGAGGGCGCTCTGCGTCGGACGTGCTCCGGCGGCCGGGTCGTCGAGCGTCAGCGACGGCGAGCCGACGCGGCCCTGCGAAAGCCCGATCTGCCGGGAACCCGGCGTCGAACGACAGGGGAGGACGTCGTCCTGGCGCCGAATGACTTTTTCGACGGGCTCCTAGGATACTCTTCCATGGCCCGAACGGGCTGAGGAGCGATCGGCGTGAGCGACCCAGGCCTCTACTTCGACAACAACGCGACGACCGCGGTCGACGAGCGTGTGCTCGCGGCGCTCCTGCCGTTCTTCCGCGAGACGTACGGCAATCCCGCGAGCCTGCACCGCTTCGGTGAGGCAGCGGCGGAGGCCGTCGAGGACGCTCGGGCCGAGACGAAGCGGCTCTTCGGCGCCCGCTCGGCGTCCGAGATCGTCTTCACGTCCGGTGGCACCGAGGCCCTGAACGCGGGGATCGCCGCCGCGCTCGCAGACCGTACCCGAGCCGACGGCTGGATCGCGCTGACCTCGACGGTCGAGCACGCGGCCGTCCTGGCTCCGCTCGCGGCGGCGAGCGCGGCCGGAGGCGGCGAGGTCCGCTCGATCCCCGTCGACCGCGACGGGCGTCTCGAGGAAGAGGCCCTGTTCGCCGCCATCGAAGAGGCCGGAGGCCGCCTGGCCCTTCTCGCGCTCCAGGCCGCCAACAACGAGACCGGGGTGAAGACCCCTGACGAGCTCTTGGCCCGCGCCGCCGAGGCCGTGCACGCCCGCGGCGGTCGCGTCCTGATCGACGCCGTGCAGCTCCCCGGCAAGGCCGAGCTCGACGTCAA
Organism: Planctomycetota bacterium; assembly: GCA_029259595.1. GTDB lineage: Bacteria > Planctomycetota > UBA1135 > UBA1135 > OFTM43. The sequence continues at coordinate 61,480 of JAJDEW010000074.1, forward strand.
CGCCCTCGGGGCCGACTTCGCGGCCCTCAGCGCCCACAAGTTCCACGGACCGAAGGGTGTCGGAGCCCTCTACATCGCCCGCGAGGCCCAGGGAGCGGGTTCGTCGGCGCTCGTCCGCGGCGGCTCCCAGGAGGACGGCCGGCGCGGCGGCACCCTGAACGTGCCCGGGATCGTGGGTCTGGGCCGCGCGGCGCGCCTGGCCCGCGAGCACGTGGCCGCACCCGGCGCGCTGGCGGCGCTCGCGGACCTGCGGGACGCCTTGGAAGCGGGCCTCCAGGCGGCGCTCCCCGGGCTCTCGGTCCTCGGCCAGAAGGCCCCACGCTTGCCGAACACCGCGACGATTCTCTTTCCGGGCCAATCCGGCCAGGCCCTGCAAGCCTACCTCGCGGCCGAGGGCCTGGCGGTCTCCACCGGAGCGGCCTGCAGCTCCCGCCAGCGCGCTCCTTCCCCGGTCTTGATGGCCCTGGGGCTCGACGCGGCCCAGGCCGCGGCCAGCCTGCGCTTTTCCCTGTCGCGCGAGACGCGCCCCGAAGAGGTGGAGGCGGCCCTGGCGCTCACGGTGCGGGCCGTGCGAGATCTGGGTGGTCTGACCCCCTGAAAGCGCTTCCAGATCCGAAAAAGGCCGTGATTGCAGGAAAGAGCTCAAGTCCTCGATCGTCGGACGCGGGTCGGTGACCCCGCCCGCCCACGACAGGGAACCATCGCGCCCCCGCTTGCGTCCCCCGGCAGTGTCCTCCGGAACTCCCACGGTTGTCCGTGAGTCGTCCCGAGCCCCGCGACCCGGGTAGGATTCTTCGAACGTTTCACCACGCTCCTCCACCCCCAACGCTTATGCGTCCGATCGCCGTTCTCCTGCTCGTCCTGGGTGCCGTCGGCGCCCTGCTCTTCGCCATCCTCTCCATCACCGGGGACGACGGCCGAGGCCTCACCAACGTCACCCGTCCGGCTCACGCCAGCACGCCCGAGGGCGCGCCGCCGAGCGCCGACCTCGCGGATCCGATCGTCCAGCCCGCGACGCCCATCCGGGATCCGCGGACGGTGCCGATCGAGACCGGCCCGGACCGCGATGCGGTCCGTTCGGAGGCCTTCACGAACCAGCTGATCGTCAAGGTCCTCGATCCCGACGACCTGCCGGTCGCCGACGCGGAGGTGTCGCTCGTGCTCCACAGGGACAGCACCCAGCTCGGCGAGATGACCCGCCAGCTCAGCGATCTCGGAGCTCCGCGGGCGCGCTTCGAGCTCGTGAGCGACGAGGAAGGTGCCTGCGCCTTCCAGAATCTCGATCCGGGAACCAGCTGGTCGATCGTCGTCCGGCACGACGAGTTCAGGAAGATGCGTGTCGGGCCGGTTCAGGTCGGCGAGGACATGACCATCGAGGAGATCGTCAAGGTCGAGGCGGGCTTCTTGATCCACGGTGTCGTCACCGACGAAGGGACCGGCATGCCGATCGTCGGCGCACAGATCACGCTCGACGACCCCATCGCGGCCATCGTCGATCGCAAGCGCAGCGCGAGCCGCATGGAAGCCGAGTCGAACGAATTCGGCGAGTATCGCTTCACGAACGTCGTTCCGCAGAACCGCGTGCTGCTCGTCAAGGCCGAGGGCTACGCGACCCAGCTGCGCAACTCGATCAACTTCTTCGATCCGAAGGTCACGGCCGCGCAGGAGCTCGAAGAGAACATCGAGATGGAGCGCGGCATGCTGATCGCCGGCCGCGTGGTCGACGCCGACGGGCAAGGTCTCGAGGGCGCCACCGTGGAAGCCATCAGCCACCAGGGCAAGGTCTCCTCGAAAGGACGCACCGAGTCCGGTCCGGGCGGCGAATTCGCCATCGGCGACATCGCCGAGGGGCTGTACACGCTCAAGACGACCATGGCGGGCTGGGACAGCGAGCCGAACACCCGCGTCGAAGCGGGCGAAACGAACGTCGAGGTCGTCTGCATGCGTCAGGGCGGCGTCCGCGGCCAGGTGCTCGACTCGAAGACCGGGCGTCCCGTGACCGACTTCTCGATCCGGATCCGCATGGACCATCCGACGCACCCCGCCTTCGGCTCGGTCCAGGCCAGCCAGCGCTTCCGCGGCGTGCGCAACGGCATGTTCGAGCTCGGCGGCGTCACCAAGGGCACGTTCCGGGTCCAGGCCGACGGGAACGGCTACGCCAGCACGTTCAGCGAGCCCTTCGTCGTGGCCCAGGGCGAGATCACCCCGGACATCGTGATCCGGCTGTCGCAGGGCGGCACGCTCGAGGGCACCATCCTCGACAGCTACACAGGCAAGCCGCTGAGCGGTGTCGAGATATCGACGAACGACAACAACTGGATCGACAGCGAGTTCACGAACTTGCTCGGCGGCATGATGCCTTCGGCCATGACGAAGAAGGCGATTCGCACCAACGACAAGGGGCAATTCCGGTTCGACCTGATGACCGAGGGCGACTACCAGCTCGTCGTCAAGCACCCGAACTTCACCGAGGAAGTGTTCAACGACGTCCACATCACCGCCGACCAGACGACGACCTATCCCCCGATCGAGCTCACGAAGGGCGCGAACGTCATGGGGACGCTGTACCTCTCGGACGGCTCCGTCGCGCGCGGTCACGACATCTTCCTCCGCGCCTCGGACAATGCCGCCTTCAACGACAACAAGCAGGCCCGCACGGACTCGCACGGACGCTACACGATCCGCAACGTCGCACCGGGCCAGTACAAGCTCTCCGCCGCGCGTCCCCAGGGAACGGGCCAAGGGGGTCCGTTCGCCGCGATCGTGGACATGCGCAACTCCGAGGTCGACCTGCAGGTGTATGACGGACAGGACTACACGCAGGATCTCTACCTCGGCAAATAGGACGCCGCTGCGCCTGCGCGCAACGGTTCACTCTTGAAGACGATCACGGTCCTCGCCTGCCTGCTCTTCGCGGGCGTCCTCGGGTTCTGGCTGTTCTCCCCGAGCTCCGGAGAGCGGCGCTCGGAGACGGTCGCACCCGGAGGTCCGCGGGCCGTCCTGCCGGGCGGGCGCGCCTCGGAGGTTCCCCTGAGGGAGCCCGCGACGGGCGACGACACGGCTCGACCGGCACGGGCCTCGGAGCAAGGCCTGTCCACCTCGGACGACCGCCAGCGGACCAGCCTCGACGACACACCCCGCTCGGGCTCGAACGCGCGCGTCCGTCCGGGTCAACTCCGTGGCGCCGTGCAGTCCGAACAGGGCCCGATCCAAGGCGTTCAGGTCGATGGGATCGTCGCCGAACAGCGCGTCGGGTCCGCTCAAACCGACGCGCAGGGTCGCTTCGACCTGCGGCTCGCCCGGGCTTCGAGCACGGTCTCGCTCCAGTTCCGCGCGCGCGGCTATGCCCCGTACGAGCTCGTCCTCACGAATCTGCGCGACGGGGACTCGCGCCACCTCGGCAACATCCGTCTCTCGCCCGGAACGACGCTCGCGGGCCAGGTCCTGGACCGGCGCGCGAGCCCCGTGCCGGACTGCGAGATCCGAGTCCAATCGCGCGCGCGCGGGCTCGACGCCAACCGGCACATCGCGACGGCGCGCACCGATGCCCAGGGTCGCTTCCGGTATGCCGACGCTCCGCCCGGCCCGCTCTTGATCACGGCCATCGCCAAGGGACAAGGCTCCGCTTCGATCCGCCACGACCAACGCGACGGCAAGGAACTGCAGCTCGTCCTCGGACCTGAGCGCAAGGTGCTCCTGCACCTCGTCGACGAAGCGGGCACGGACGTTCCGGACGTGCTCGTTCGACTCAATCCGACGGGCCGACTCGGCGAGGAGGTCGATCGTCGCACGGACGAGACCGGTCGCGTCGAGTTCGATGGCTTGAGCGACGCCCCTTGGAACGCCAGCGTGATCTCCGAGTCCCATCGCCCGCGCATCGAGACGAACGTGCAGGCCGACGGAGAGGAGGTCGAGATCATTCTGTCGACCTGGCCGTGTGTCACCGGCACGATCCGGACCGACGAGGAGGACATCCCCGCCGAGACGACCGTGCAAGTGCTTCCCTCGGGAGTACGCGGCAACCTCGCGCGCCTCGGCGGCGGCACCGAGCACCCGGTGAATGGGGACGGAACCTTCCGCGTCTGCGGGATCCGACCCGGCCCCTACATCGTGCGCTTGCAGGCGCCGGGCTACGCACCCAGCTACTCCAAGACCTTCCAGGTCGGCACGACCGGCGACCAGTCGGCCGGCTCGATCCTGCTCCTTCGTGGAGGGGCGCTCGAGGTGCTCGTGCGCGGAGAGGACGCTCCCATCGAGGGCGCCATGATCGGCGTCTTCGCCACGGCGCCGCCCGATGTGCTGCGCTGGACCGACGCGCTCGGTCCCATGAGCCGCCCGCTCGCGCAGGAACGCTCGAATCCCGACGGCAAGGCGCTCATCGACCACCTCGAGAGCGGCAGCGTCTGGACCATCGTCCAGGCACCCGGCCACGTCGCCGAGATCGGCGGCCCGTTCACCGTGACGACGAATTCGACCTCCGAGGTCACCGTGCGGCTCTTGGCCGGCGGGCGCGTCGTCGGCAAGGTCATCGACAACTCCGGCAAGGGCCTGGCTTCCGCCGTCGTGAGTTTCACGGGCCACGAGCTCGTCGAGAACGCCGTCCAGGCCGTTTCGGGCCCCGACGGCTCCTTCGCCTCACCGCCCCTTCCGCCCGGGCGCTGGAACATCCAGGGCCGCTGGATGTCAGGTCGCAACCGACGCACGTCCTTCGACCCCGAAACGGTCGTGCTCACCGCCGGTGAGGACACGAACTTCGAACTCGTGCTCGACTGACGCACGCGCGCGTCTATCTTCGAGCGCCGCATGGACGCGCAGAGTCCCTTTCCCGCCCGCGCTTGGCAGGACTTCCTCACCGAAGAACTCGAGCGCGACGTCACCGTTCAGTTCGGACGCGCCCGTCGCCAGGTCCTGTGGGCCCAGGAACAACGCGGCTGTCTCGTCGTACGCATGAGCTCGATCTTCGGCCACGCCCCCGCCGACGTGCGCACGGCGACGGCGACCTGGCTGCGCTCCGGCCGGCGTGCGAAGCGTGCCTGCGCCCTGCTCGACGCCTGGATCGAAGATTCGCGCCACCTGCATCCGCCTCGCCGCAAGACCACGCTCGACACGAGCGGACGCGCCTACGACCTCCTCGAGCTCGCCGCAGACGTGTACCGCTGCGACCTCGACGAAGAGCTCCTGCCCACCGAGCGGCGGCCCCAATTGACCTGGGGAGCACGCCGACGCCGCAAGGCCTACCGCTCGCTCTTGCTCGGCACCTACGAAGCCGAAGAAGGCCTGGTCCGCATCCACCCGGTGCTCGACCAGCCCGTCGTCCCACGCTTCTTCGTACGCTTCGTCGTGTTCCACGAACTGCTCCACGCCGCCGTGGACCCGCCCGAACGCAAACGCCGCGAGCGCGTCCACGGCCCCGTCTTCCGCCGCCTCGAACAGGCGCAACGCGATCATGCCCGCGCGATGGCCTGGCAACACGCCAACCTCAACGCCCTGATCGTCTCCGCCCGAACCGGCCGCGACCTGAAACCCAAGCGCCGCCCCCTGGGCCGAGCCGTGCGCTTCGTCCAAGGTCTCCTGTTCGACTGACCCCCCGCCGCGAGCCAAAGCTCGCACGCCCCGCTCGAGGCCGGAGACGAGACCCACGGCGGGATCGACGGCAGGGTCAGCGGCAGGGGTCAGCGGCAGGGGCCGACGAGAGATCGACGCCAGTGGCCGACGGCTGCGGGCGATGACAGAGGTCGAGGGCAGGGGTCAACGGCGATGGCCGCGAAGGTCCGCCGTAGGCGGACCGCAGCCTCGGAGCCGAAGGCTCCGTGCTGGTGCCGTTTCGCGGCGCAGCCGCGCAATCAGGCACAGGCGCGCGACGCAGTGGGCGCCGCGTCCAAAAGGAGGTGTCGGCCCGCGGCCATCGGAAAGCCCGGCCCCCGGGTTGCGCCCCTCGCGGCAGGGATCGTCTCGCCCCGGCGAGGCCCGTGTCACCGCGCACAGCGATTGCGAGCGAAGCGAGCGAGGCGTCCCAGGGAGTCCCGAGACCGGTTCCGGGGCTGGCAAGGACGAAGGCGACGGCAACGGACTCGCTCGCAATCGCTGTGCGCGGTGATACGGGATTCCGCCAGGACGAGACGATCCCTGCCGCGAGGGACGCAACCCGGGGGCCGGGCTGTCCGTTGGCCGCGGGCCGACACCTCCTCAGGACGCGGCGCGCACTACGTCGCGCGCCTGTGCCTGATTTCGCGGCTGCGCCGCGAAACGGCACGTCACGGAGCCTTCGGCTCCGAGGCTGCGGTCCGCCTACGGCGGACCTTCGCGGCCATCGCCGTTGACCCCTGCCCTCGACCTCTGTCATCCCCCGCAGCCGTTGACCCCTGCCGTCGGCCCTTGCCGTCGATCCCGCCGTGGGTCTCGTCTCCGGCCTCGAGCGGTGC
>JAJDEW010000075.1 GCA_029259595.1 Planctomycetota bacterium
CACCTCCTCAGGACGCGGCGCGCACTCCGTCGCGCGCCTGTGCCTGATTTCGCGGCTGCGCCGCGAAACGGCACAAGCACGGAGCCTGCGGCTCCGAGGCTTCGGCCCGCCTACGGCGAGCCTTCGCAGCCGTGGTCGTTGCCAGTGGTCGCTGCCAGTGGTCGTTGCTCTTCGGATACGGCGACTTTCTCATCGAAACGAATCTCGACAGGCACTTGCTCCGGGACAAGCCGTGGGGCTCACCGACACAGGTCGATGGCCATGGCAGCGTAGGTGCGCCGCAGGCGCACCGTAGCCTCGGAGCCGCAGGCTCCGTGACGTGCCGTTTCGCGGCGCAGCCGCGAAACCAGGCACAGGCGCGTGCGCGCCGCGTCATCAGTTGCGCCGTTTCGCGATACAGCCGCGAAATCAGGCACAGGCGCGCGACGGAGTGCGCGCCGCGTCCTGAGGAGGTGTCGGCCCGCAACTCTCCGGAGAGCCAGGCCCCCGGGTTGCGTCCCGCGCGGGAGTGACCGTCTCGTCCTGGCGAACTCCGCCCACAGCGCGAGCGCGAGCGAAGCGAGCGAGGCGTCCAGCCCAAGGAGGTGTCGGCCCACAACTCTACGGAGAGCCCAGCCCCCGGGTTGCGTCCCTCGCGCCCCCCCCGCCCTCAGCGCGAGCCGCTGGTGAGCGAAGCGAACGAGGCGTCCAACCAATCGCTTGCCGGCCGCCGAGTCCGGCTACGGAAGGAGGAAGGCCTGCCGAAGGCGGGCCTTCCTCCTTCCGCCCCAGGCTCAGAACTGTTGAATGTCCCCGCCGCCCAGCGGGCGGGTGCGGATGGTTCCGAACGGGCGGCAGTTGAAGCCGTTGCTGCCGCGAAGCTCGATGTCGTCGACGGCCCACCACCACTCGAAGTTGGCGTTGTAGTAGTGGAAGCGGACCTGGACGTCGGTTTGACCGGCGGCCTGGGCCGTGATGTCGAGGGACACGGTTCCACCGGCGTCGCCTCCCGAGAAGTTCGCCACGGTGACCCAGAGCCCGCCGGTCGCCGACGAGCGCACTTCCACGTCGCCTTGCTCGTCCAAGCCTCCGCTGTACCAGTTGAAGTCGTGCGCGAACTGCAGGACGACCTCATCCGAGAAGGTGCTGACGTCGACCACCGGGCTGATCAATTCTTCGTCCATCTGGAAGCCGGAACCCTGCTCGTCGGAGTCGACGATGAAGAAGGGGGCGGCGAGCGCCAGGGAGCGGGCTCCCGGGTTCGCGGTCGTCCAGGTCGAAGCCGACCCGGTGCCGGCCCCGCCGTCGACGACGGCCCAACCGGCTCCCCCGCCGGCGAAGTCGTCGGCGAAGACGGGGGCGAACGGCGCGAACCCCAGCTGGCCCGACACGATGCCGAGGCCGTCGTTGAACGGGCCGGCGTTCGCGGCGGTCACGTCGACGAGGTCGAACTCGAAGACCGAGCCGCAATCCGAGGCCTGGGAGATCTTGAATTGCACGTCCGCGGATTGAGCGCTCGCGCCCGCGGCGACGTTGCCGAAGGCCAGGTTGGCGCCGGTGAGCGTGGCGTTGGCGGTCGACCCGCTCGCCAGCTCGATGCGCGCCGTCACGCCGATCGCATCCTGCGTGCAGGAGTTGTTGCGGACGGAGGCCCGGAACGACCACGTCTCGCCCTGGTCGAAGACAGCATCCCCGTTCCCTTGAACCTCGCTGAGAGCCGTGGACTGCGCGGCAACGACGTCCACGACCGGGCTGCACAGGAAGTTCTGGATGAGCGGATAGATGTCCGCCATCAGCATCCCGCGGTTGCCCGTGCCCGGCGTCGTGCAGCCACCGCAGTGGTGCAGGCCGATGAGCTTGTCGTCCGAGTCGCGGTAGATCGGGGAGCCCGAGCTGCCGCCCTCCGTGTCGAGGGTGTCGTAGTAGCGCAGCACCGTCCCGTCGGCATCGACGTTGGCGCCGCCACCGTGCGCGATCTCGTGCGGCCGACCGGCCGGGTGCTGGATGATGTAGATGTCCTCGCCGTCGGTGATCGGGAACGGGTCCGGATCGACGTGCCCGAAGGTCGCGGCGGGATCGCCGATCACCGAGCTCAGGCTGAAGTCGAGGTCGCCGAGACCCTGGTCACAGGAGATGAAGGGCGAACCGGCGACGACCGTGTCGCAGCGGAAACCTTCCCAATCCGGTGTCGTGGGCGCACCGTTGTTGCAGCCCTGGCGCCAGTACTTGAAGACGAATTCGGTGCTGTTGCACTGGCTTTGCGACGAAAGGCAGTGATCGTTCGTCAGGACGTAGTTCAGCGGCGAGACGTTCGAACCCGAGCAGAACAGGGCCGTGGTCGGGTTGCCGCCCACGCTCATGACGCCGACCGAAGCCTGCACGTTCGACCACTTGCCCGCGTCGCCCTGGTAGCAGACGACGTCCTCGAAGTCGGCGGGCGAGCAGATGCTCTCGTAGCTCGCCTGCATCGGCTCGAGCATACGCGCGTCCCCCACGACGACCTCTTCGATGCGGAAGGGTACGCGGCTGTAGGGCTCCTGAAAGCTGAACTCCAGGAAGAGCTCGTCTCCGAAGGCGGACAGGCCCCAGAAGTTGCCGGCGTCCTTCGGACCACGCAGGCTGATGAGGTCGACGACCTTGCCGGTCTTCGAACGCACCGTGAGCGTGTCCCCCGGCCGCAAGTCGACACCGGTGAAACGCGGCTTCAAGAAGCTCGCTCCCGGCGACGAGATGCTGCGGGACCAGGTGTAGCCGTCACCCGTGGCGTACACCTCGGTCGCTCGCGGCACGACCCGGATCGCCTGACCGACTCCGACGACGGACCGGGAGGGAGGGGTCTCGTCTCCCGGCTTGGTATCCGCCTGGCCGGCGACCAGCGAAGAGAGCGCCAGAACCCCGGCGACGAGAACAGGAAAGCGTTCGAGACTCATGGTTGTCCTTGGGGTGCGAAAAGACCGTGGTTCAGAACGGATTGGCGCCGCCACTGCCTTGGTTGCCGAGCTTGATTCCGACCGGGTTGCAGGAGCGTCGATCGCCGAGAACGAAGACGTCGTCGACGGCCCACCACCAGTCCAGCTGCGCGTTGTAGTAATGGAAGCGGACCTGGACGTCCGAGCGATTCGCGGCCTGCGCCGTGATGTCCAGCGAGACCACGCCGGAGAAGTCGGCTCCCGAGAAGTTCGCGACCGTCACCCAGGCGCCACCGGTCGCGGATGAGCGCACATCGACGTCGCCCTGCTCGTCCAGGCTGAAGGTGCCCCAGTTGAAGTCGTGGGCGAACTGCAGCTCGACCGTGGTGTAGCCTCCGAGGTCGATGACGGGACTGACGAGCTCCTCGTCCATGAGGTAGCCGCCACCGAAGTCGCTGCGGTGCATTCCCGAATCGACGATGTAGAAGGGCGCGTTGAGCGCGAGCGTGCGATTCCCGGGGTTCGCGGTCGTCCAGGTCGAGGCCGGTCCGGGCCCTTCGCCGTTGTCGACGATGCTCCAGTCCGGACCGCCGGTGGCGAAGCCCTCCGCCAAGAGCGTCGTGATCGGAGCGTCCCCGATCACGATCGTCGAGAACGCGAGGGCGTCGGAGTGCGCTCCCCCGCCGGCCGCTTGGATGTCGTACAGATCGAAGATCAGCTGACCGTCGCACGGCGTTCCGCGCTCGACCTGGAAACGCACACCCTCGATCGCAGCAGCGGTCACGCCGCCCGCGATGCTTCCGAAGCTCACCCGGTCTTCGAGGAACGTGACGCCACCCACCGAAGCGGGGTTCAGGCGTACGCGCGCACGCACGTCGACGGCGACGGCCGTGCAGGCCGCATTCGTCAGCACGGGTCGCAGGTTCCACACCTCTCCCGGATCGACGACGGTGTCGCCGTTGCCGAGCCCGGGCTCGAGCACTCCGGCTTCCTGACCGACGAGGTCCGGGACCGGCGAACAGAGGAAGTCCTGAATCAGGGGATAGATGTCCGACATCAGCATTCCGCGGTTGCCCGTGCCCGGCGTCGTGCAGCCGCCGCAGTGGTGCAGTCCGATCAGCTTGTCGTCCGACTCGCGGTAGATCGGAGAACCCGAGCTCCCACCCTCCGTGTCGAGCGTGTCGTAGTAGCGCAGCACGGTGCCGTCCGCATCCACGTTGACCCCGGTGCCGTGCGCGATCTCGTGCGGGCGGCCGGCCGGGTGCTGGATGATGTAGATCGCCTCACCGTCCGTGATCGGAACGGGATCGGGATCGACGTGCCCGAAGGTCGCGGCCGGATCGCCGATGACGGTGCTCAAGCTGAAGTCCAGGTCACCGAGACCCTGATCGCACGAGATGAACGGCGAGCCGGCGACGATCGTGTCGCAACGGAAGCTCTGCCAGTCCGGGGTCGTGGGCGCACTGTTGTTGCAGCCCTGGCGATAAAACTTGAAGACGAACTCCGTGTTGTTGCACTGGCTCTGCGTCGAGAGGCAGTGGTCGTTCGTCAGGAGGTAGTTCATCGGCGAGACGTTCGAACCCGAGCAAAACAGCGAGAACGACGGGTTGCCGCCGACCGACATCACGCCGACGGACGCCAACACGTTGCTCCATTTCCCCGGATCGGACTGAAAGCAGAGAACGTCGTCGAAGTCCTCCGGCGAACAGATGCTCGACCACGAAGAGGGCTGGTCCTCGAGAATGCTCGGATCCCCGAGGATCACCTCGTCGATTCGAAAGGGAACGTAGCCGTAGGGCTCCGAGAAGGAGAGCTCGAGCGCAAGCTCGTCCCCGAAGGCGGACAGACTCCAGAACGTGCCCATGTCCTTCGGCCCGCGTCCCGTGATCTCCTCGACGACATGCCCCGTTCGGGAGCGCAGCGTCAGGACATCGCCCCGTCGCAGGTTCACGTTGACGAGGTGCGCTTTCATGAAGCTCGACCCCGGGCTCTGCAGCGTGCGCGACCAGAGCCAGCCCTCGGCCCCCGCGTAGACCTCGGAGGGCCGCGGCACCACGGACGTGCGCACACCGGCACCGTTCACGATCGGCGCGGTCGAGAGGCCGCCACCTTGGGGCGCAGCCGCGAGCGGCCCCGCGGCCAAGGCTCCCAGCAGGAGGACGGAACCGGAGGTGGCGATCGAGCGCAGGGTGGACGAGGTCATGGCGGCCAGGCAGGGGACGGCGGGTGAGGGCCGAACAGGAGCACGCTCCCATTCGAATCCGTCGATTCTAGGGGCTAGCCCCCGCCCCCGACAGGGCGTCCCGGACGCTTTCTGAACCGCAGAGGCCCCCGTCCACCGCACGGCGGCACATCCAGAAGAGTCCAGGGTGGAATCCGACCGCGGCGGACAGCACCACGGGCAAAGGACTCGCTCGTCTTCGCTCCCCATCGGCGTGCGCGGTGAACGAACGGCGCTCCTGCGCTGCACCGATCTTCGATCAGCGCCTGGGGCCAAGGCGCCGATCTTGGCGGTGATCTTCGACCATGAGCGGGGACTTGGGGCCGTGACAGACGGCGGTGACGATGGTCGAGAACGAAGGCTGCGGAGGCCCACCGGAGGTGGGCCGTAGCCTCGGAGCCGAAGGCTTCGTGTTTGTGCCGTTTCGCGGCGTGAGCCGCGAAATCAGGCACAGGCGCGCGACGGAGTGCGCGCCGCGTCCTGAGGAGGTGTCGGCCTGCGGCTAGCGGACGGCTCGGCCTTCCGGTTGCGCCCCTCGCGGCCGTGCCGCTCCACCGCCACAGATCACACTCACCGCGCGCAGCGATGGCGAGCGAAGCGATCGAGTCGGCTGGCGATCGAGTCCCCTGGCGATCGAGTCGGCTGACGATCGAGTCCCCTGACGAGCGAGTCCGTTGCCCGTGGTGCTGTCCGCCGCGGTCGGATTCCACCCTGGACTCTTCTGGATGTGCCGCCGTGCGGTGGACGGGGGCCTCTGCGGT